>JAVBMA010000040.1:0-21723 GCA_031553005.1 Paludibacteraceae bacterium
TTTCCTGATGCAATGTCAACCGAGTGCTGGACTACGATTCCTTCGAAAATAGATTTCAGGTCGTTGCCGTATCCTGCTTCAATCTTTATGTTTTTTCCTACGTTAAAAGCTTTGTCATCGCTTTCGGAAATAAGCCCTTCAGTCATATCTCCCGCTTCAAAAGTGAGTAATGCCTTTCCTATTTTGTTGATTTCCTTTGAAATCTTGAAAGAGAGCAATCCGAACTTGTTCCCAATGCTTGTTCCTTCGCTGGAAATCTTAAATCCGGCAATACCGTCCAGTTTTGAGCTAATTGTATCTGACATTTTTATTTAGGTGAAAGGTGAAAGGTAAAATAGTTGAAAGTTGAAAAGTGAAAGTTGAAAGTTTCAATAGTTGAGAATTAAGAATTGAAAGTTGAAAGTTTTTTGAGTGTTGGTTTGTGGCTTGGCACGGCTTCGCCGTTGTCAATAGCATTTATGTATTGTCATTTTGAATATTTATTTAATAAATAGCCGAAAGCAAATTAACTTTCAACTTTCAATTCTTAATTCTCAACTATTGAAACTTTCACTTTTCACTTCTCAACTTTCACTTTACCGAAGGGAACATTAGTTTTGTCCCCGGTTTGATATCTTTGAAAGTTGTTAATTGGTTATACGCTGCTACATCAACACAATAGGAGGGGTCGCCGTATATCTGATTGCAGAGAGAGGCGATGGAATCTCCAGCCTTTAACGTAATCAGGTGCGAAAGGTCGGGCGAAGACTTGTTTTCGAGTTTAGCCGATTGCTTTTTGTCGAGAAAGCCGGTAATGGAAAAAGATATTTTTACGCGCAAAGGGTCGCCGTTCGGAGCAAACAGGGTGTAATCATAATTCAAGGAATTGAGAACTCCTTTAAAAATGGTGGTTCCCCAGCTTATTTTTAGGTAATTCGGACGGTGTATGTTGCCGTTGATATTGTAAATGACGTCTTCCAATTCTTGGATTTGCTTGCTTAACCCTCCTTTCAATTCGGAGATAACGCCTGTCGCATCAAAAATGGTGTCAAAACTGAGGGAGGTTTCCTTGTGTTTGGCATATTTTGGCGCTCTGTATTGTCCTCCGACAGCTCCTTGTGTGGTCATTTGAATCTCCTTGTTATACTTTATTGTTGCCGGGTTTACCTGCAAAGTATAATCGGAGTTCATACTGGTCATTTCCTGATTCGAATAACCATAAATCTGCATTTTAACTAGATTGCCGCTCATATTACCATTCCCTTTCCCATTCTGCTTTTTTCTCCTGAATCTTAATCACTTCTTTTATGATTTCTTGTTTTAATTTGCGAATCGCTTCAGGTGATAACGCAGTTTGGTGTTGTGCTTGATTAATAGTTGTTTTTACTATGATTTCTTTAATTGTAATTGCCATCTCATTAATGTGGTGTATGTAAACTCGATACTTTCAATCAATACGCTGTTTTTTTCGGCGTCGAGTGGTTCTACGTCCCATTTAACAGGATAGGCTTTAACGCATAACCAAGTATAAATGGGATTTCTTTCGGCATTCAACAATTGGATATGAATATTCCTTGGAATTATACTTTGAGTTAAGTCTCCCTGTAAAATATGTTTTATCCACATTACATCTTTGTCTTCTACGTAGTTTAAGGCTCTTTTCAGGACTAAATTGTTGTGCTTTATCTGTTTCGGAAGTTGATGTTCGTAGTTATTCAAACCACCTTCCTGCACTTTTTCCAATTCCATTTCGGCAGAGAGTCCTGTTACTTCTTTAAATAATAATGGTGTATCAACCTTATCAATAGTTACTTGAAAATAAAAGGCTACCGGCAAGTCATAGTTCATATAGTTGAAAGTTGAAAGTTGAAAGTTGAAAATTGAAAGGTTAAATAGGGAGAGTTGAAAAGTGAAAATTGAAAAGTGAAAGTTTAGTTAGGTGAGAGTTGAAAATTGAAAGGTGAAAGTTTAAAATTGCTTTCAAACTTTACCTTATCTTACCATATCTTTCACCTTTCACTTTTCATCTTTCACCTTTCACTTGTTTAACTGTTTGCGATTATTAGTTTTTCGTGGGCAATTTCCAATGTTTCTACGGCTACTTCATTTCCGTCCGATTTCAGGTCGGTTCCGGTGATTTTGGTAGGCCATGCGTTGGTCAGTGTCCATGTCATAGTGGGGTTACCGCCTTCGTCGAGCAACTTGATGGTTACCGGTTCGCGTTTGATGGTGTTCAACTTGATTGTATTAAACCAGTCCCAGAACTTGTTGTCGCTTTTGAAAATCCCTTTTTTCAAGGTAATGTTGCCATACTTTTTTATGCCGGGCATTTTGATGGTCGAAAATTCGGGGCTATCGCCATGACGGTACTCGATTATCTGTGCTTCTACGTCTAAACCTGATACTTCCTGGAAGTTCGCGTTTAGTGTCCCTATCTCTACCGAAAAGTAAAACTTCGGTAACGGCCATACGTTGTCTTGTGCTTCTCCTGCCATAATTTTATTTTATTAGTTGAAAATTTAGTTAGTTGAAAGTTTATTTAGTTGAAAGGTGAGAGTTGAAAAGTGAAAGGTTGGGAAAAGAGAATAACTTTTTATGTTTAGTTTCTTTGTCTGTAATTGATGAAATATTTTTATTGAAATATTTTCTATACGTTTTCTATATTTGTATTGAAAATTTTCACCTTTCACCTTTCCCTTTTCACCTTTCCCTTATCAGCTTTTTTGCATTTGTTGTTGGAATGTAATTTCAATGAATTCCGCGGGGCGTACGATGGCGACGAGCACGGTAACCCGCATGATGCCTTCGAGGATGTCTTCGGGGGTCATGGTTTCGCCTAGTCCTACGTGTACGCTGTAAGCGTCGTCGGGTGAACTTCCTGCCAACCCTCCGCGTTTCCATATTCCGTTGAGGAAGTTGGATATCATACTTTTAACGTTTACCCATGTATTTGCTTCATTGGGGTCGAATACATAGGCTCTGGCGGCATTTTTTACCGATTCTTCGAGCATAATCATGGTGCGGCGCACGTTTATGTATCTCCAGTCCAATGAGTTCCCGTCTAACGTGCGGGCACCCCATACTTTTAGTCCTTCTCCTGCAAATGCGCGGATGGCATTGATTGATTTTCCGCTCAACGGCACGTTCAAATCTTCCTGCTCATCGTGCGAAATATTTTGCGCGGGGCTTACGGCTGTGGCTAATCCAACGTTTGCCGGAGCTTTCCATACGCCTTTTGTATTGTCTACCATCGTGATTATTCCTGCCATGGCTGCCGATACGGGAAGCAGGTTGAGTGACGAGCGTACTTCTTTCATCACGTCGCCATAGAAAGAGCTGAGGCCGCGAAGGAGGTTGTGGTTTTTTTTGCGAACCTGGTCGTAGTTTTCATTTTTGCCGCTTTTTATTTCTTCATCTATCTTGGCTTCGTCTGCTTCTATCATTGTTATGATAGCCAGCGCTTCTTCTTTTTTTGTATCGACATTTTTCGTGATTTCTTCTTTTTCTTCGTCGTTTTTAGCCTTGGCGAGTTCCTTATCCAATATTCGTTTGAAGTTTGCTTCTATCTCTTCCGTCAGGAGAGGAGCAATTTCCGTTAGAATCAGGTTGGAGTAATCGAGCTCGTTTTCCTGCACGATAGAAGAGTTAATCCAAGGATAATAGGCGGCGGCAAAGTCGAGAAAGCTGCTGCCTATATTTTCCCTGAAAGCGGTTACTACGTCTACTTCTTCGCTGGGGTCTTTACGGTCTTTGTATCCGTTGTAGATATCGAGCAGGGCAACGCGGCTCCTCATGTCGTATCCGCAGTGTTTTACCATGGCTTGTTGCAGGGCGTAGCAGTTGTCTTTGTCTTTTATCGACACGGCTTCGGGAATAACGAGCATGGTTGGTTCCTGTTCTTTTATCAGGGGAGTTATACCGGCTTCGAGCAGCGTTTTGTCTATTTCGCCTTCTGGCGCATAATTGCCGATGGAGACAATATAGCAAGGGCCTCCGCCATTGGCGTAGAAAAGCAACATGTTGTAATAGAGGCTATAACTGTCAGTGCGGCTTACTACATAGTTTTTCCCTCCAAAAAGGATAGCTGAACTTCCTTCGCCTTCTTCTATTTTGAATTGAGGTTTGGGTGCGCCACCGAAGTATGACCTGAACTCCGCCATGGAAGTAATGCGCCATGGTTTATTCAGCAAGGATTTATTTCCGTTTACTGCTTTTTCGGTATAGCCAATGAAGGCGGGGACGGCTGTAGCTACTTCTACTACAGAATTTGGGAACGCATTTTTTTCAACGATATACACTCCCGGTGTTTTCATAACTGCCATAATTTAGTTTTATAAGGGTTTAATAATAAAAATAAGAACTTATTGTGTTTTCCGGATTTATTGCGGATGTTTCATTACAACGGGGAAGAGGAACGGCGTCGCTCAGCAGCCGGTTGCCTGTTTTCCTTACTTCCCACAGTTTTATTTTGTAAGAGGTATTTTGGCTTAGGTCGACAGTTCCGGTGCTTCTGAAGCGATAGGCTTGAGTTGTGTCAAACAGCATTATTTTTTCAATTTCACTGAACTGTACCCTGCCTTTTTCTTCGGAAAGTTGTAGTTGTATATCCGGATGATTGTATTTGGGTATTAGTATGAATTCGACAAGTTTTTTTACATACTGAATAGTTAGTTTTATCTCCGGCTGATTGTTGAGCAGTGTAAATGGTATTTGGAGTTGACGCCAGACGCCGGGCTGCATGCTTTTCCGGATGGAGTAGTTTTCTTCTTCTTTTTCTTCAAGTCCGGATATATAGAAAAACTCGCCGGACAGGGGAATGAGGTCGAATTTCATTACCGGATTTTCATCTGCCCATAGCGCGAGTTGCTTTTCCGCAGTTTCTCCCGAAGGCAGCAGTATGTACCATTGCATAGGAGAGGCGGAACGAAACAGTATGCCGCTTTTCGCGAAGAATGTATTGGTTTCTTCGGAAGGAGACAGGCGCAGGGGAATAGTGCCCGGCGTGTAATATTCGTGCGCTATCTCAAGCCGCAGCCAATGGTGGTATGTTTCTATTCTACTCATGTTTGGTTTCCTTGCTCATAATAGGTTTTGAAAGCCTGCTTATTTCGGTACTGTCAATGTTAATCACCCTTATTTTACAAAGTACGGAGGGAAAATAGTTTCCTCCGCAAATGCTCCACAGGTTGGACAATTCGTTAAAGGAGATGTTAACCGGTTCAATCGCCAATGGACTGTTTGTTTCCTGTATGGTATAGTTTTTATTTTTCTGGAGGAAATACAAGGTTTCGGAAAATACCTGCAAAGATTCTTCGTATTGTTTTTCCGAAAAAACAGCAGAGAAGAGGATGTACAGGTTAAATTGCCAGACAGGAAGGTTTTTATTGTATTGTCCTTCCGAAACGGTGGATGATTTAAAATTCATTCCGGCGGCAGTTTCGCGCTCCATGTTTACCAGAGAGATAATCAGTTTATTCGGCGGCGTAGAAACTACAGCATTGTTCAGGGGATTTAATAAAGCAACTTCGTCATTCAATCCCAAAGAGAGCTTTAAATGAGCGGAGAGCATTTTTTGCAATGTATTCAAACAATGATATAGCATAGTTTATTCCGTTTTGAAATAAGAATAGACAAACGTATTTTATAATGGCGAAATTTTATTTCGCCATGCCGGATTATTTGTGCAAAAATTGAATTTTAGCGTTAAAATTAATTAATATCCCGTATTCTTCTTCCGATATAATGTTTTTTACCAAGTATAATATTTTTTGAATGAGTTCGATTTCTGCTTGTGAGAACTGGAAAGGGATTAATTGGTACTCCGGGTCTTTATAATAATATGCTTTTTGTTTTTTACAATATTCTATCGGAGCATAATATCCTATAAAAGAGTCGTTTTGCATGGCTAAAATGTCTAATTGAATGGTTCGTTGGGTAATGTTGCAGTTTAAATTTTCCTTACAAAATTCTACAATATAACTGGTTTTTACGTATCTGTGCCGGCGGAGTAGTTTATCAATCAACGCATAACGTGCAAGTGCAAATTTGTTAATTGCCATTTTTTAATTTTTATCAATAGTTTATTAAATCGTTTTTATGTTAAGTGAAAATTGCAAAATAATTTAAAACATTATATGTACATACCTGAATTTTTGAGTTTTTTTAATCATCTGAAACCGGTATGGGAGTTTGTAGTGCAAATGGGGAGTGGAATAAAGACTTAAACGAGTGAGAGTAGTCTGTTTTCATGCGGTTTCTTTTTCCCCAGTCTCAATTAATTTGATTACTTTTGCCAATTGAATTATTGAGAGAATAGAAATGATGGAAGACAAGGCTAATAAAGGGTTATTGTTGAATATAAAATATCCTTCTGACCTGAAGAAGCTGAAACCGGAGCAGCTGCCTCGGGTTTGCGATGAATTAAGACAGTTTATTATTGATGAATTGTCTCACAATCCCGGGCATTTGGGAGCCAGTCTGGGTGTAGTTGAGCTGACGGTTGCTTTACATTATGTGTTTGATACTCCTGACGACCGCATTCTTTGGGATGTCGGGCATCAGGCTTATGGCCATAAGATATTGACAGGCAGGAGGGAACTTTTCCATACAAACCGTAAGTTTAAGGGCTTGAGCGGATTTCCTAATCCGAAAGAGAGCGTTTATGACTCTTTCATTGCCGGACATGCGTCCAACTCTATTTCTGCTGCTTTAGGTATTTCCGTAGCTCAACGCATGGAGGGCAAGAAGGAGCGGCAAACTGTTGCTGTGATAGGCGACGGGGCCATGACAGGCGGTTTGGCTTTCGAGGGATTGAACAATGCGGCTTCCAGCAAGAATAATCTTATTATTGTATTGAACGACAATCATATGGCGATTGACCCTGTGGTTGGCGGATTCAGCGAGTATCTGGTAAACCTGACTACTTCGCAGACATATAACCGTTGGAGAAACAAGCTATATCAGGGGGCGTTGAAACTGGGAATAGTGAGGGAATCGCAAAAAGGAAACCTGATACGTATCAATAATTCATTGAAAGCGGTTCTTACCAGCCAGCATAATCTTTTTGAAGGGCTTAACATCCGTTATTTCGGCCCTGTGGATGGGCATGACGTATTGAAGTTGGTGAAGATATTTCAGGATATCAAGAATTTTCAAGGCCCTAAGGTGGTTCATATAAAAACAAAGAAAGGGAAAGGTTTCAAACCTGCCGAAGATTCGGCTACCGAGTGGCATGCTCCGGGCATATTTGATAAGGAGACGGGATTGCGTATTTCGCCGGTAACAAAAACCGATACGCCTCCTTTGTTTCAGGATGTATTCGGGCATACGCTTGTTGAACTGGCGCGCGAAAACGAAAAGATTGTAGGGGTTACTCCTGCGATGCCGAGCGGATGCTCCATGTCGTTTTTGATGCGTGAAATGCCCGAACGTACGTTTGACGTAGGTATTGCGGAGGGGCATGCCGTGACTTTTTCGGCTGGATTGGCGAAAGAGGGTATGTTGCCTTTTTGCAACATTTATTCTTCTTTTATGCAACGTGCTTATGATAATGTGATACATGACGTGGCTTTGCAAAAACTGGATATGGTAATGTGCCTTGACCGTGCCGGCTTGGTCGGTGCTGACGGTGCGACTCACCACGGCGCTTTTGACTTGGCGGCTTTCCGTTGTGTTCCGAACCTCACAATAGCCTCTCCGCTCAATGAGGTGGAGTTGCGAAATATGATGTATACAGCCCAGTTGAAGGGCAAAGGACCTTTTATGATTCGCTATCCGAGGGGAAAAGGCGTGCTTGCCGACTGGCTCAAACCGATGGAAGAGATACCTGTGGGTAAAGGCGTGTGCCTGAAAGAAGGCACAGACATGGCTGTCCTCACCTTGGGCCCTATCGGTAATGTTGCAGCTAAAGCCATTGTCAAGGCTCAAGAGAAAGGATTGTCTGTTGCTCATTATGATATGCGTTTCCTTCGTCCGTTGGACGAAGAGCTGTTGCATAGCATCGGAAAATCATTTAATAAGGTAATAACCATTGAAGATGGGGTACGCAAAGGCGGTTTCGGTTCAGCTGTCCTCGAATTCTTTGCCGACAACGGCTACAACAATATCAATGTAAAACGCATTGGTATTCCCGACGAATTTATAGAACATGGTACTCCCGAAGAGCTTTATCATATGCTTGGAATGGATCTTGAGGGAATACTTAAGGAGATAGTGGAAAGTTGAAAGATGAAAGGTGAAAGGTGAATGTTTTCAATATTGGTATTGAAAATGTATAGAAAAAAAATCTAATGGATACTTATTTCCTGCGTGTGTAGGGATGTGAAGAGAGAGAGGCGGCAAAGCCTCTCTCTCTTCACTCTGTATAGTTACAAGTCGCGCTGTCATTCCGACCGAAGAGAGGAATCTCTCAAAAAAGAATCTTTGGAGATATGATTGTGGATAGTCATTAAAAATCATTTCACCTTTCACTTTTCACCTTTCAGCTAAACAACCTTTCACCTAAATATCCTTTTTCCCTCTTTAACAATTATTTATCGAAAATAATTGCCAGTTAATTAATTGGAATCTACTTTTGCCTCCGGAGAAAATTTTTAAAGCGCATTTGATTTAAAAGCCACTTAAGAGTTTGAAAACTCTGTATGTAGTGGCTTTGTTTATATTCTACCAAGATATTTGTGTTTTAATTTTAATTTTTTACTCAACGAGGAACATGAACATACGAACACTTATTATTTATTTTTTTATTGGCATCACAATTCCGGTTTTGGCACAGGAGAAAACTCAAAAATGGGATTTGGCCACTTGTATCAATTATGCTTTGGCGAATAATATCCAGATTCAAAAAAGCAAAATCAGCCTTGAACAAAGCAGTATCAACGTTAAATCGGCAAAAGCGCAGTTGCATCCCAACCTGAATGCTTCTATCGGACAGAATTTTGTTAACCGCCCCCTGTTGGTAGCCGACAACGAGAAAGCAAATACTTACAGCGGCAATTATGGTTTGAGCTCGTCCATGACCATATTTAACGGCGGGATAGTATTGAAGAATATCAAGCAGCAGAAATTACAGGAGCAGGTGAGCGATTATGCGATATTGGAAGCTGAGAAGAATATTGAGATGGCTATTTTGCAGGTATATATGCAGATTCTTTATGCTACGGAGGCAATAAATGTAAATAAAGAGACCGTTCAGACTTCCCAATATCAACGGGACAGGGGAGAGTCGCTTTTGAGGGCGGGGAGTATCTCTAAAGTGGAGCTTGCCCAGTTGGAGGCACAGCTTAGTTCCGATAAATACCTTTTGGTAAATGCCGAAAATACGCTCAGCCTCGCAAAGCTCCAGTTAAAACAATTGTTGGAACTGCAATTGGAAGATGATATAGATATTATTATTCCGGAGATTGATGAACAGGATATTTTGAAACCGTTGCCTGATTTGGCGAATATATATAGTGTTTCGCAGGAGGTAATGCCCCGTATGAAAAGCTCCCGCCTGAATACGGATATTACCAGGATTGAGACGGAAATGGCAAAGGGCGGATATTTTCCAAAAGTAAGCCTTAATGCTTCGGCGGGAACAAGCCATATTTCAGGGAATACGCTCTCGTTTGATGACCAGTTGCGGAATAATTTCAATGATGGAATAGGGATGACCGTTAATATCCCGATTTTTACGAATCGTGAAAATAAGTCGGCGGTAGAGAGGGCACGGTTGAATCAGAAGACAGCCGAACTGGACTTGCAGGAAGCTGGGAAGAATCTGCTTGCTGAGATAGAGACCGTATATCAGGATGCTTTGTCGGCGCAAAGCCAGTATATCTCAGCGTCCGAAAATGTCAAGGCATTGCAAATAAGTTATAATTTATTTGAACAACAGTTTAATCTGGGAATGAAGAATACGCTGGATTTGTTAACCGAGAAAAATAATTTATTATCGGCTATGCAGAATCAGTTGCAGGCAAAATATATGAGTATCATGAATGCCCAGCTTTTAAATTTATATCAGGATTTACCAATAGAAATAGAACAATAAATAATATGAAGAAGAAAAATATCATTATTATCAGTATAATAGCTGTAATTGTTATTGCCGGCTTATTCTTTATTTTTAGAAAATCGTCTAATGATAATTATAAATTGGAAACGACCGCTATCTCGCCTAAGGATATAAATATTATGGTGACGGCTACGGGAACGATAGAACCGATTACAAAGGTGGATGTCGGTACGCAGGTGTCGGGGATTATTTCCAAGATATATGTCGATTACAATTCGGAAGTGAAGAAAGGGCAGGTATTGGCAGAGTTGGACAAAGTTACTTTGCAGTCGGATTTGGCATCCAAAGAGATGGAACTGAAAGCTGCCAAAGTGGAGTATGAATACCAGAAGAAGAATTTCAACCGTATAAATGACCTGTACAAGAAAGAACTGGTGAGCCAGACTGATTACGAAACGGCTTTGTATACGTATGAGAAGGCGGAATCGAGTTATAACAAAATGGTGTCCGATTTGGTAAAAGTGAGGACAAACCTTAATTATGCAACCATTACTTCCCCTATCGATGGCGTAGTGCTTTCGAGGGCGGTAGAGCAGGGGCAGACGGTAGCCGCCAGTTTTAGTACGCCTACTTTATTTACCATTGCAAACGACCTGACCAAAATGCAGGTTGTTGCCAATGTGGATGAAGCAGACATAGGTGAAGTGAATGTAGGAGAGCGTGTTACTTTTACGGTAGATGCTTATCCTTCGGATATTTTTCAGGGGACTGTCAGCCAGGTAAGGTTGGAGCCTACCATTACGTCCAACGTTGTAACGTATGAAGTACTTGTAAACGCACCCAATCCGGATTTGAAATTGAAACCGGGATTGACGGCAAGCATAACCATTTTTACAATGGAAAAAAAACAGGTCAACTCTTTGCCGAACAAGACATTTGCATACAGTCCGGATGTTGAAATGTTGGAAAAAATGGGGTATTCCGTCAAAAAAGATAATCCTGTTGCCGGCAATTCCTCTTTAACTCAGAAAACAGTTTGGGTTCTGAATGAAAATACAGTTCAGCCTAAAAGCATTACAATCGGGGTAACCGATGGGATAAATACGGAGATTGTTTCGGGACTGGATAAAAATGATGCTGTCATTGAAGGCGCAGTAGCTGTGGCCAAAAAGAATGGTAACGGCAACAGCGCCGAGAAAAGCCCGTTCATGCCACAACGCGGCGGTGGACGAAAATAAATATAATATTTGTAGAGACGTGGCATGCCGCGTCTCTACGGTACAATAATTTAAAAAAATGGATAAATCAATCATCCGGTTAGAAAATATAACACGCGATTTTCATGTCGGGGACGAAATTGTACATGCACTGCGAGGCGTCTCTTTTTCTATTTCGGAAGGAGAGTTTGTGACCATTATGGGAGCAAGTGGCTCGGGTAAGTCCACGTTGTTGAATCTGCTGGGATGCCTTGATACTCCCACTTCGGGAGAGTATTTTCTGGATGGCATACCCGTAAGTTCTATGAATAAAGACGAACGCGCGGTGATACGTAACCGTAAAATCGGTTTTATTTTCCAGTCGTATAATCTGCTTCCAAAAACAACGGCAATTGAAAATGTTGAATTGCCATTGATGTACAATTCCGAAGTTAATTCAAAAGAGCGCAAGGAGAGGGCAGAGGAGTCGCTGAAGGCTGTCGGGTTGGGCAACCGCATGCTTCATAAGTCCAACCAGATGTCCGGAGGACAGCAACAACGCGTAGCAATTGCCCGCGCTTTGGTAAACGACCCTGTGATGATATTGGCGGATGAGGCTACCGGAAATCTGGATAGCCGTACAGCTTTCGAGATTATAGTGTTGTTTCAACAACTCCATGCTAAAGGGCGCAATATTATTTTTGTCACTCACAATCCTGAATTAGCGGCTTATTCCAGCAGGAATATAGTATTGCGCGATGGTAAAGTGATAAAAGACGAAATAAATAAAAATATAAAATCGGCAAAAGAGACACTCGACAGTTTGCCCAAACAAGAGGATTGAAAAGAGATGTTCAGACATTCAGATAAACAGATGTTCAGATGTTCAGACTTTCAGATGAACAGACAATCTACTCTTCTATCTGAATATCTGAAAGTCTGTTCATCTGAAAATCTTATAAGAACATGAACATAGGTAATTCAATAAAAATATCGCTTCGGGCTATTTATCAAAATAAGTTGCGGGCTTTTCTTACGATGTTGGGAATCATTATCGGGGTTGCTTCGGTGATTGCCATGCTTGCCATAGGCGAGGGTTCCAAGATGAGTATACAGGAACAAATTGCCGAGATGGGTTCGAATATGATTATGATACGTCCCGGAGCCGAAATGAGGGGCGGAGTCAGGCAAAGCGGTGAAAGCATGCAAACGCTCAAACTGGAGGATTATTACGCCATTAAGCAAAAGTCGCATTACATAGCCTCTGCATCGCCTACCGTAAGCAGCTCGGGACAAATTATCTACGGAGCCAATAATTACCCTGCATCCGTAACAGGCGTGAGTCCCGATTACCTGGAGATTCGCCGCCTGGCTGTGGATAAGGGGACTATCTTTTCCGAACACCAGATTGTAACCTCCGCCAAAGTTTGTTTGGTGGGAAAGACGATTATTGACAATTTATTTCCCAATGGAGAAGACCCTATCGGGAAAGTGGTTCGTTTTAATAAGATACCTTTTACAATTATAGGAACATTGCAGGAGAAAGGGTATAACAGTATGGGTATGGACCAGGATAATGTTGTGCTGGCGCCTTATACGACCATTCAGAAAAGGGTGTTGGCAATTACCTATATTCAGGGGATTAATGCTTCCGCAATTTCGGAAGACGATACGAAATTGGCTATGGATGAGATAACAAACATCCTGCGTTCCAACCATAAATTGAAAGAGAGCGATGAAAATGATTTCAATGTCCGCTCACAGCAAGAGCTCAGTAATATGATGACATCCACAACCGATTTGTTGACGGTGTTGCTGGCATGTATTGCGGGGATTTCGTTGCTTGTCGGCGGGATTGGAGTTATGAATATCATGTATGTTTCTGTGACGGAGCGTACGCGCGAGATTGGTTTGCGTATGTCAATCGGAGCCAAGGGGCAGGATATATTGGGCCAATTCCTGATTGAAGCCATACTTATCAGTTGCGTCGGCGGTATCATTGGTGTTCTTTTGGGTATCGGCGCTGCGTTTATTGTCAAATTTGTATTTATGTGGCCTATTTATATTCAGCCTTATTCTATCGGGCTATCCTTTACGGTCTGTACCATAACCGGTATATTCTTTGGCTGGTATCCTGCCAAGAAGGCATCCAATCTTGACCCGATTGAGGCAATCCGGTATGAATAATCGTTTTGTTTAGTTTTCAATACCGGAGGTATTGTTTATAAAGATGATAATCTAATTTGTACGGCTCCGAAGGAGTCGAATATAGAAAACAATTGAGATATTCATAATACGTTTATCGGCAATATTACTTTCCCCCCTAAAGAAAGTAAAAGATATTTTTATCCTCCCGTTAGTGTGGCAATATTGGTAGAAAGGAATCATCCCCGGTCAAAGAAAGTCCCGATAGGGACGAAATATAAGAAGAATATATTTGCTGGCTGTGAGCAAAAATACCCCTAAATTTCAGGCTGTCATTTGGGGGATTTCACATTCCACTCTCGTCCCATTCGGATAACAGACGTTTACAGTTTTGTATGTTGGAGGAGGCTGTCTCCAAAGCCTATATGATTTACCACAAAGGACACAAAGAAAATTCACAAAGTTTACAATGTCCTGATAATCAACCAATATTATTTGTGTCCCTTAGTGTAAAACTTTGTATCCTTTGTGGTTAAAGGACTTTTTGGGCAGCCTCTTCCTATCCAACTTTATATACCACATAAGTATACATTCAGAGATTCCTCACTACGTTCGGAATGACATTTTGCGCGTATATTAAGAACAAGTAGGAGATGAAGCGGCGGCTTTGCCGCCGCTTCATCACCTACAGAGCAAAGTATAAATGTCTGTCATTCCGAATGGAACGTAGTGGAATGAGGAATCCCCGAAATGAAAGTTTGAAATATAAGGGTATTTTTGCGGATTAGCAAAAATAAATCTTCCGAACACTCCTAACTTCAAGTCGCGCTCCGAATATAATGGATTATTAACCTACTTCAGCTCCCGGAGTTGTTGGTTGTGAGGGTTGAATGACAATCAGCTTTCCATCTGAATTTACAGCCGAAAGAATCATTCCCTGACTCTCTACTCCTTTTAATTTGCGTGGAGGAAAATTGGCAATAAAACAGACTTGTTTGCCGATAAGTTCTTCCGGATTATAGTATTGTGCAATACCCGATACGATTGTTCGTCCGCCCATTCCGTCGTCTATTTTGAATTGAAGGAGCTTATCCGCTTTCGGCACTTTCTGGCAATCCAATACTGTTCCTACGCGGATATCCATTTTGGAGAAATCATCGAAAGAGGTGTCCGGTTTAACAGCTTCCGGTTTCCAGTTGTCCAGCTCGTTTTGCTTTTTTGTATCCAATAGTTTTTGAACTTGGGTGTTTATTACGTCGTCTTCTATCTTTTCAAACAATAACTCCGGTTGATTCAGTACATGACCGACAGAGAGCAGGTCTATTTGCCCGAGTTCGTCCCAGCTAAATTCATTTTTATTGATAATTTGACGGAGTTTAGCTGTGCTGAAAGGTAAAAACGGTTCGAAAGCAATGGCTAAGTTTGCCGTAATTTGTAGGCTGATATTCATAATTGTTTCTACGCGCGAAACATCTGTTTTTATCAGTTTCCAAGGTTCGGTGTCCGCAAGGTATTTGTTTCCGATACGGGCAAGGTTCATGGCCTCTTTCAATGCATCGCGGAAGCGGAAGTTATCCAGTTGTTTTTCCAGTTCCTGTTTGATTGCGGCAAATTCCTGAAGGGTTGCCTTGTCATAATCAGTCAATTCGTTGCGGGCAGGGACTTCGCCGTTGAAGTATTTGTGTGTCAGTACTAACGAACGGTTTACAAAGTTTCCGAAGATGGCGACTAATTCATTATTGTTGCGTGCCTGAAAATCTTTCCATGTAAAATCGTTGTCTTTTGTTTCGGGTGCATTGGCTGTCAATACATAGCGTAAAATATCCTGTTTTCCCGGAAATTCTTCAAGGTATTCATGCAGCCAGACAGCCCAGTTGCGTGAAGTGGAAATTTTGTCTCCTTCCAAGTTTAAAAACTCATTGGCAGGGACATTATCGGGCAAAATATAGCTTCCTTCGGCTTTCAGCATTGCAGGGAAAACGATGCAGTGGAAAACAATATTGTCTTTTCCGATAAAATGAACCAGGCGGCTCTCTTTGTCTTTCCACCACTTTTCCCAGTCGTTCGGTAAAAGTTCTTTTGTGTTTGAGATATACCCGATAGGGGCGTCAAACCAAACATAAAGCACTTTGCCTTCGGCTCCTTCTACCGGAACGGGAATACCCCAATCCAAATCGCGGCTTACGGCGCGTGGTTGCAGTCCCATATCCAGCCAGCTCTTGCATTGGCCATATACGTTTGGTTTCCATTCCTTGTGCTCTTCCAGTATCCATTGGCGCAGCCATGCTTCGTGTTTGTCCAAAGGAAGGTACCAGTGTTTGGTCTCTTTCAGGACTGGAACGGAACCGGAAATAGCGGACTTCGGATGAATTAAATCCAATGGGCTCAATGAAGTACCGCACGCTTCGCATTGGTCGCCATAAGCTCGTTCATTCTTACAATGCGGGCATGTCCCGGTAATATATCTGTCGGCAAGAAATTGCTTCGCCTCTTCGTCATAATATTGTTCCGACGTTTTTTCTATAAAACCTCCTTTTTCATAGATTGTACGAAAGATTCCGGAGGCTGTTTCCGCGTGTGTTTTGGAGGTTGTACGGGAGTAGATATCAAATGAAATCCCAAACTCTTCAAACGATTTTTTGATAATTGAATGGTAACGGTCAACAACATCCTGCGGAGTTATGCCTTCGTTTTTTGCTTTGATGGTAATAGGTACGCCATGCTCGTCGGAACCTCCGATAAATAAAACTTCCTCATTCTTCAGGCGAAGGTAACGTACATAAATATCTGCCGGAACATATACTCCTGCCAAGTGTCCGATATGAACAGGCCCATTTGCATAAGGGAGGGCTGAGGTGACAGTAGTTCGTTTAAATTTTTTTTCCATCTGTGTTTTGTATCTTTTTTATCAAAATAGCGTTTGAGCTGAGAATTTTACAAGGAAACAAAGATATATCAATAAATTGAAACAGGGAGCGGCAGGGGGCGAAAATACGGTTGATTGTGTCGATTTTTTTAAAGAAAAAGACTTCCTAAGTTTTTAAAACTTAGGAAGTCTTTTTCTTTTTATATATAAAGTAAATACAGCCTGTATTATTTTCCTGCGGGTTTGTATCTTGAGTTTAGCTGCTCAATCACGTCGCCTGTAATATTCAGGTAATCTTCGGCGTAGAATATATTATCGTTTCCGGTATCACTGAAGATTAATTTGTAATGCTTGTCTTGGTTATAGAGTTTGAAGAAAGTATTGATAGTATCTCTCAATTGTGAATTCATCTTTTGTTGCTCGGCATAAAGTTCCTGAGTCAATCGGCGGTCCATCTCCTGTAAATCCTGTTCTTTTTTCATCAGGCGGGTTTGTTCCTGTTCGAAACTCTCTTTTGTCAGGAAACCTCCGCTTTCATATTTTTTCTGGAAGGAAATTGCATCTTGTTGCAATTGTTGTTGTTTGCGGCTGATGTCGTTACGGAATTTCTCCTGTTTTTTCAATAATTCTTCGTTTACTTCTTTTGCAAATTGATAGTTTAATAAAAGGGTGTCTACATTTACGTAAGCAATCGGGAAACTGTCAGGTAAGGAAGAATTTGCGGGATTGTTTTTTTGCGATACAGCTTTTTGGGGCGTTTTTTCGCAGGAAGAAAAATGGATAATGTACAGGATGATTACCGCTATACATAAAACAGAAAGAGCAATTGTGTTGAAATGTTTCATATGAATATAATTTAATTTTTATTTTCGTTAGTCAAACCGTGTAAAATCTACACTTGCATTTTATAAATGCAAATCTACAATTCATTTTTTATTCATTTATATTGCTTTAAGAGTTGTGCCGGGCTTGCTTATCCTGTGTTTGAGCACAATGGATACCTTTTTGTGACAGGGCTTTGTTATCCCCTATATGAGAGGATGGAAACTTTCCTTTTTTGAAAAGGAAGATTCTAAAACCTAAAAGCAAAACAGCTATTCCAACTAAGATTAATGTCGGTAACAAAATCTTCCACATCTTCTTTTGAAATTATGAGGCAAATATAAGTTATCTAATTGTTTAACGAATTGAATTGGCTTTATTTTTCTGAATAATTCATATCTGAGCCTTTATTTTAACTAAATTTAAAAGCAGATGCTAATCCTGCAATAGCCTTGTGTTGTTACAATTTGTATATTTGCCGCATACTGTTTATATACCTTATACACCCGTACCAAATTTTTCAGGCAGTAGATTGGAAGAGGGTTTTGCAAATAATTTTTAACAGAATGAGTACAATAACAGCGCTTCAGCCCAACATCGTTTGGCACTATTTCAACGAAATATGCGGGATTCCGCATCCTTCCAAAAATGAAAAGAAGATTATCGAATATTTAGTTGCTTTCGGGCATGCACATCAGTTGGAAACGATTGTGGATGATGCCGGAAATGTCCTGATTCGGAAAAAGGCAACCAAGGGTATGGAAAAAAGGGCATCGGTTGCACTACAATCGCATGTGGACATGGTGACTGAAAAAAACAGCGGCACGGTTCATGATTTTGACAAAGACCCGGTAGTTACATATATTGATGGCGATTGGGTGAAAGCCGACGGGACAACTCTTGGAGCCGACAATGGTATTGGCGTTGCAGCCCAGTTGGCATTGCTGGCTTCGACAGATATCGAACATGGTGATATTGAGTGCCTTTTTACGGTGGAGGAGGAAACCGGATTGACAGGAGCAAAGAATTTGCAAGCCGGAATGCTTAAATCGAATATATTGATTAATCTGGATTCGGAAGAGGACGGTTGTTTTTGCATCGGATGTGCCGGAGGCATAGATACGGTTGCAACGTTCCGTTATGACACGCAAGCCGTACCTGAAAATTCCTTCTTTTTCAATGTAAAGGTAGGGGGCTTGCAGGGCGGGCACTCCGGTGAAGATATTAACAAAGAGAGGGGAAATGCAATTAAGATTCTTGTCCGGTATCTTTGGAATATGAATACCCGGTTTCCTGTTTTCCTGCAAAAACTGGAGGGAGGAAACCTGCACAATGCGATTCCCCGCGAGTCCTCAGCTGTTGTTGCGATTCCTTATTGTAAAAAAGAGGAAGCAAGAGTATTGCTTAATCTTTTTATACATGATATAGAAAATGAAATTCCCACGGAAAAAGAGTTTTATATAGACTTGGAGTCGGAAGACGGAATAGGAGACGTTATTTCAAAAGAGAGCTCGGATAAGCTGCTGAGTGCGTTGTATGTATGTCCGCACGGTGTGATAAAAAACAGTTTTGACATAGACGGGCTACCGGAAGTTTCAACAAATCTGGCATCTGTAAAAATGAAGGAAGATAATACCATTGTTGTCGCAACGAGCCAGCGAAGTCCGGTCGAATCCGAAAAGCATGATATTAAAAACCAAATAGAATCACTGTTCCGGTTGGCGGGAGCGTCGGTGGTTCATGGCGATGGCTATCCGGGCTGGAAGCCGAATGTCCACTCCGCGATAACAAAAATAGTGGTTGATTCTTATTTCCGGCTATTTCACGAAAAGCCTGTTGTTCACGCTATTCATGCCGGTCTGGAATGCGGTTTGTTTTTAGAGAAGTATCCAGACCTGGATATGATTTCTATCGGGCCGACAATTACCGGCAACCATTCTCCTGCGGAAAAGGTAAATATCCGCAGCGTCGAAAAGTTCTGGGAACATTTAAAGGATGTGTTGAAGAATGTGTAGATTTTGATTCCTAATGGTTTCGAGACAGGTGAGATTTCTCATTACGTTGTATTAGAAATAACTGGGATTCTGTTCTATGTTATTGTTCAATTTAGGTTGATAGAAAGAAAACGGATTAATTCTTTGGAAATAGAATTTAATGTAGGTAACTTGTCGAATGAAAATAACATTGTTGCCATATCTTAAGTTTTATAAAGAATTTATTGTTATGTTTTTAGTAAACAAGTTGACGAGTAGACAAGTAAACAAATCATTCTTATTCTTGTCTACTCGTCAACTTGTCTAAATGCATCATTAAATCTTATCAATTACTTAAAAAGAAAAATGCTGTTCTAAACAAGTGATTGGCAAAAAGTAATAACCTTCGAAAATATCTACTGGTGGCTTACCGGTAGATATTTTTTTTTGAAATTTTGTATTATAATGAAAAGACTAATTTTTTTATTAAGCATTTTTAGTTGTACAGTGCTTGCTGCTGCACAAACCGCTACCACAGACGAAGGTGTAGAAATCAACGGCGTGATTTGGGCAACCCGCAATGTAGATGTTCCCGGCACTTTTGTTGAAAATCCCGAAGATTTCGGAATGTTTTACCAATGGAACAGGGCGGTTGGTTGGAGCAGTACCGACCCCAGGGTGAATCATTTGGGGGGAACAAATTGGAATGGAACCGAACCGGGTTGGAGTAAAAGCTGGGAGACAAGTAATAATGTATGTCCTGCGGGTTGGCGTATACCTGATTTGTATACTGATTTTGATAAATTATATGGAGCTCCTACTTATTATGGTGAATTAAATGGGATATATGGGCAATTTTATGAGGGTAGTGAAGGAAAAACATTGTTCTTGCCTGCCGCAGGAGTCCGTGTTCGTGTTGTTAACGATTTGGGCGTTCTCTATTGGGCAGGTCAAGGATATTATTGGAGCAGTACGAGTATGGCATATTGCGACCCGGCTTTAGGTTCTAATCACGCATTTGCATACCTTTTTTATGATGACCATAATTATATAGGAAACAGGAATTTAAGGGATGCCTATTCTATTCGTTGTGTAAAAGAAGATGTTTCGGGAACATCTTTAACATATATCAGCAACGAAGAAATAAAGATTTATACCCGCCCCCATATTATTGTAATAGAGAATGCAATTAGCCCCGTAAGTATCTATAACACCACAGGACAACTCGTGGCTCAAGGCACACATACGGAATTTTCCATACCCACAGCAGGTATTTATATTGTTCGCGTAAGTAATCACCTGCAAAAAGTAATAGTCCCCTGACAGGGTTCCAAACCTAGCCGGGGACAAAATATATTATAATTATCCGTAATTATACCACCAAAGATTGTTTTTGAGAGATTACTCTATGGTCGGAATGACCGCGCAATATGTAAGGATATAAAGAAGAGAGAGGAGGCTTTGCCTCCTCTCTCTTCTTTCCTCCGCACCTGAAAACATGAGTCATTCCGAACGCAACAAAGTGGAGTGAGGAATCTTCCAAATTAGTGGTAATGTTGCGGATAATTATAAAATATATTCTTCTTACATTGCGTCTCCAGATACGACAATAACGCAATATTGAGTATAAGCGAATTTTTATATGTTTTATTAGAAAGTTTCTGAGAAACTCTATTTTACATTTGCTCCTTTTGCAATCATCAGGATAGGATAAACATATTCAACCATCCATTTTTCCGAATAGTTGAGCTTTTCATTGTAAGAGCGTACATTCCAGCATGCTTGGCGCACGTCGACAGCTTTCCAGTCGTTTTTGGTTAATACGTTGTGGATTGATTTTTCCGTCAGGGAGTGTATCATTTTTCTAAGGAAAGCGGGTAGGCGCAATTTCCATTGCATATCCGTACCGACAGCCATCAAAAGGTCATTTGAGAATCCTTGGAATATGTAAAAAAAGCTCTGTATATCGGTCTGGCGTTTACATAACTTTTTAATAGAGGAGTCTATTTCATCGAAAAAACGTTCGCTTAACCCGTAATCCTGCATCAGGATTTTACGTGAGCTTGTTTTTTCGGCTAACCCTAACCGTCCGTTTTGAGTCGGGATTTTCAACATTCGTTTGAACATTGCCAAGTCCGGTAACATACGGATATTGGTTATTCCTAAGTTAGCGGCTATTACGGATTGAAAATAAACACGGATAAGAGAGATATATTCTTCTTCTCTTGCACGTACTTTTTCTTCCATTTCCTCTCTTTTGTTCATCAATTTCGAAAGAATACCCATAATTTTATGTTTGATTGTGTATTAAAATTAAGTAGGCAAAGATAATGATTTTATTCAGGAATCTTCAAAAACTCTGATTTCTTCATTCTGTTTTGCATTATTATCCCCGCGTTTCTATGCAATATTAATATCCTCTATAATGTCAGCCCGTTGGATTCGAAAATGATGCGATGCGCTTATTTGGTGGTAGAGACGCAATGCATTGCGTCTCTACGGTTTTATTATGCATTAAATTTAAAGCCTATCAGCAAAAATGCCCCTACATTTCAGACTGTCATTTGAGAAATTTCTCATTCCACTTTCGTTCCATTCGGAATGACGGGCGCTTACAGTTTGCTAAGTAGGAGAGAAAGCGGCGGGAAAACCGCCCCGTTATGTCCAACAGAACAGTTATACCACCAAAGGGTGAATCCGAACCCCGGGAGGAAACTCGGAATGTATAAAATGGGGGATTTTTTG
>JAVBMA010000063.1:0-24873 GCA_031553005.1 Paludibacteraceae bacterium
TTAGGTTTTCCCTTATCCATCATTCGTTGAGCATATGCAGCTATTTCTTTGTTGTATTGCATGGCGCTCATGGCACATTGAGAAAGCAAAACTTTTAATTCCTTGTTGGCCAAATGGCTGATATGGGAACCTTTGTTTATCGTTCCGGATTGATTGGGAAATGGGGCGCAACCACAATACGAGGCAATTTGCCTGGCAGTTTGAAAGCCTTGAAAATTGTTTGTATGAATGATGCACATGATAGCAGTGTGCATCCCAACTCCTTTTATGGAACAGATAAGCAAATAATTCTCTTTCAAAGGGCTTGTCATAATGGTTTCGTGCATTTTCTTTTCAATGACACCTATTTTCTTCTTTATGTGTTCAATTTCCCTGATAGAGTCCTCATAGACATAACGAGCTGCCGGATCTCGTTTCAAGACTCTGCGTGTCTCATTAGCTGCAACTTCAAGGGCAACTTTGTTTTTGAGTAGGCGACTGCGATAAGAAACCAGCAGTTGTAAGGTATTGATTTCTTTTTCTGCCGGTTTGTACGCTTTTGCCTTATCTGCATGCCGGCAGGCGTATTCTGCAATGGCAAAGGAATCGAGCGGATCACTTTTTGCCCGTCTGATGCCTGAATTGAGTTTGATCTGTAAAGGATTCTCAAGCCAGATAAACAAGCCTTTCTTTGCTAAATAATCAGAGAGTCCACGCGAATAAAGGCCTGTGTGTTCTCCACACAAAAGCCAATCTTCTCTCTTGATCGGGGATTGTTTCTTAATCCACGTTAAAAACTCTTTATAACCTGATTCCATGTTCTCAAAGGTCGATTGGGCATAACTTTTTTCTCCTAATCTTTCCAATAGTAGCACATCAAACTTACTTTTTGAAAAGTCAATCCCGATAAATAAAATTCTTTTCATACTTTTGTATTTACAAAGTTTTACATTGGGAATTAACCACAGAAACTGCTTTAAACTAATACCTTTAATAGGCTTGAAAGCCTAAAATTCTATGGGGTTTTGCAGTTTTGATACTTAAAAGTCTAATTCACGAAATAGAGTTTAATCTCTTTGTCTTTGTTTAGTTTACTTTTTAGTATCGGTTAATTCCTTCTTTTTTACAATAAAAGTAAGAAACTAACCTTTATAACTGTTAATATTTTTTACTTAATAAAACTTAGGCCTAATCTAAAGGCCTTTGTGTTTACTATTTTTAGTGGTAATATTGCGTTACCGCTTTTAAAACAAACAAAAAGCGCGAATAAGATTCTTAGACTTATCCGCGCTTTCGTATATTCGTAACTTTTGTGCTACATTAAATAATCTCTATTCCCTGCTTTGCACACATCTCAACACCGACTTCTTTCAATTTGAATTTCTGTATCTTTCCGCTTCCTGTCATTGGGAACTGATCAATAAAGAAAATATATTTCGGTATTTTATGTCTGGATATCTTTCCCCTGCAAAAATCCTGAACTTCTTCGGGAGTCAGTTTTGCACCTTCTTTCAGGATAATAAAGGCTCCTACTTCTTCCCCGTATTTTTTCGAAGGAATTGCAGCAACCTGGACATCTTTAACTTCAGGCATGTGATATAAAAATTCTTCTATCTCGCGAGGATAAACATTCTCACCTCCGCGTATAATCATATCTTTGATACGTCCTGTAATACGGTAATAGCCGTTTTCATCTTTTATAGCCAAATCTCCGGAATGTAAAAATCCGTCTTTATCAATAACTTCGGCAGTAGCGGCAGGATTTTTATAATATCCCTTCATTACATTGTATCCGCGACAGCAGATTTCGCCTTGTTCGCCCGGTTTACACTCTTCCCCGGTCTCCGGATTAACAACTTTTACTTCCGTAAAAGGATAATCTTTCCCTACGGTTGTACATCTGACTTCAAAAGAATCATCAATTGTTGTCTGTGTCATTCCCGGAGATGTTTCGGTCAACCCGTATACGCTTGTGATCGTCATAAACATTTTTTCGTTCACCTTGCGCATTAATTCAATCGGACACAAAGAGCCTGCCATGATACCTGTACGCAAAGAACTCATATCAAACATGTCGAACATCGGATGGTTCAACTCGGCAATAAACATGGTCGGTACTCCGTAAAGAGCTGTACAACGTTCTTTATGGACAGAAGCCAACACTACCAACGGGTCAAATTTTTCGACCATTACCTGCGTAGAACCATGTGTAAGGCAGTTCATTGTAGCCAAAACGACTCCGAAACAGTGGAATAAAGGCACACAGACGCACAACTTATCGTCCGGCGTAAACTTCATATTCTCACCGGTAAGAAAACCGTTATTGGCAATATTGTGGTGGGAAAGCATTACTCCTTTAGGGAAACCTGTGGTTCCGGAGGTATACTGCATATTGACAATATCATGGCAAGTGATATTCCGTCTGGCTTCGGTCAACTTATCGTCTTCAATATTTTTCCCCAACAGCAACAACTCCGGTGTATTGTACATTCCCCGGAATTTTTCCTGACCAATGTAAACTACATTTTTCATCCGAGGGAAACGTTCGCTCTTCAAATGTCCGCGCTGAGCCGTTTTCAATTCAGGAAGCATGGTATAAGTCATATCGACATAATCACAATCCCATGTTCCGTCAATGATACAAAGCGTATGCATATCCGAGTTCTCGCACAAATATTCCAGCTCGTGTTGTTTATAATTTGTATTTACGGTAACCAATACGGCTCCGATTTTTGCAGTTGCATAGAGGAATGTCAACCAGTCGGGAACGTTTGTTGCCCAAATGCCTACGTGGCTTCCTTTTTCTACCCCGATTGCCATCAAACCTTTAGCCAGGTCATTAACCCTTTGGTTAAATTGCTTCCAAGTAAACCTCAGGTCACGGTCGGAATAAACTATATATTCTTTATCAGGGATTGTCTCTGCCCAATGTTCGAGCCAGTCTCCTAATGTTCTATCTGATAATTGCATGATAATTAGTGATGAATGGGAGTTGATATTAATGGATATTGAGGATATTAGTTGGTATTTGTGGATGTTGATAGATATTAGTTGATATTAGGATATTAATTGAAGTTGAAATGGTGGAGATGATCACTTGCAGTCAATAATGTCCATTAATATCTATTAATATCCTTAATATCTATCAGTATTCATAAATATCAACGATCTTAGAATGGAGCATAAACAACTGCCAGTATTTTGGCAGCTTTTCCTGCTTTGGCATGTACGTGGTGTTCTACAATCGAATCATAGAAAACACTATCTCCTTGTTGTAATGAATAAACATCTTTGCCGTAATTAATCTCAATTTCTCCATCCAGAACATAAATAAATTCTTCGCCCTCGTGTGCGGAAAGAGTAAATTCGCTATCATTATCGGCTTGGATATCAATAATAAATGGTTCTATGTGGCGACCGGACTTATCTCCGGCAAGAGAAAAATATTCCATGTGAGTACGTGCATTCACAGCTCCGCCGGAGAAACTGATACTCTCGTTTTTAGCATCTTTACGGGTAATAATCGGACCCAATCCATCATTGTCATCCAAAAAAGTACCTAAGCGTACGCCCAACACGCGCGCAATCTTAATCAATGGAGCCAATGACGGCAGATTTTCGCTCTCCTCAATAGAAGATATTTGTGTGGTAGCCAGACCGGAACGTTCAGAAAGTTCGTCTATAGAGATATTCTTCGATTCACGAAGTGATTTAATTTTTTTGCCTACAATTGTGCTGTTCGACATGTCAAAATAAATTTTGGGTTATACTAAAAGTAATTGATTATTTCAGACAAAAAATGTCCTCCTTTGTTTTTCCGACACAAAAGTAGATAATTTATGGGGATTTGCAAATAAAAATTTAAAATTAATGCAAAACAGGTTCTTTTTTTTATAAAAAGTAATTTTTAGAGCCACAAAAGTTATAGATGAAAGGTGAAAGATGAAAAGTGAAAGGTGAAAGTTTTGGGGAGGATGATTTTCGTACCTTGAGTTTATTCATGCAAACACTTTCAGCATAATCACGATGTATTTTATTTTTCATCTTTCACCTTTCACTTTTCATATTTCACCTCTCACTTTTCATCTTTCACCTCTCACTTTTCATCTTTCACCTCTCAATTTTCCCCTCCTTATTCTTGTTTACTTCCCCTTAACTTGTAACTTTGTAGCTATACAAATAAATTAAACTTAATTAATATGAAACTTTTAGACGAATTTAAGGCATTTGCCATGCGTGGTAACGTTTTGGATATGGCTGTTGGGGTCATTATCGGTGGTGCGTTTGGTAAAATCGTGTCTTCCCTGGTCGCCGATATCATCATGCCTCCGATCGGATTGCTTGTAGGCGGCGTTAATTTTGTGGATTTGAAATGGGAGATGAAACCGGCAATCCTCGATGCTGCCAATAATATAGTAACACCTGCCGTTTCTCTGAATTATGGGAACTTCCTGCAAGCGACTTTCGACTTTCTTATCATCGCGTTTTCTATTTTTATGTTTATAAAATTAATCAATAAACTTTCCAAGAAAAAAGAGGAAGCCCCGGAAGCTCCTGCTGCACCTCCGGCTCCAACCAAGGAAGAGGTACTTCTTACCGAAATAAGGGATTTGTTAAAGAACAAGTAAACGAGTAGACAAGTAAACGAGAAATTCTATGTTTTAAATCTTTTTACTCATAACTTTTCTCGTTTACTTGTCTACTTGTTTACTATAAAATCAAATACAGTGAACTGGCAAAAACTGCTTTCTACAAAACGGTTTGGTTTGGAAACTTACCACGACGAAAAGAGACATGACCGGACGGAATTTCAACGTGATTATGACCGGTTGATTTTTTCAGCTTCATTCAGGCGGCTACAAAACAAAACACAGGTATTCCCGCTGCCGGGAAGCGTTTTTGTCCACAATCGACTGACTCATAGCCTTGAGGTTTCCTGCGTCGGACGTTCACTGGGAAATAACATCGCCCAAAAGCTAAAAGTAAAATACAGCCATACCGATAGTGATTTTTTATCGGAAATAGGTTCTATTGTTTCCGCCGCATGTTTGGCACATGATATGGGAAATCCGCCCTTCGGGCATTCGGGAGAAACAGCAATCGCCTCTTTTTTTTCGGAAGGAGACGGCGCACACTTAAAAGAAAAATGGTCTATTTCAGACAAGGAATGGAATGATATTATTCATTTCGAAGGAAATGCCAATGCATTCCGCCTGTTAACCCATCAATTCAGGGGACGCCGGAAAGGCGGTTTTGTCCTTACCTACTCTACTCTCGCAGCTATTGCCAAATATCCTTACGAATCAAGCTATATTACTGAGAAAAAAAAGAAATTCGGTTTTTTTCAAAGTGAGAAAGGCGATTTTGAAAGAATTGCAGACGAGATGGGATTAATCCGTATTGATGAATATAAATATGCCCGTCATCCTCTTGTCTATCTGGTAGAAGCAGCCGATGATATCTGTTACGAAATAATGGACATTGAAGATGCTCATAAATTAAAACTAATCAGCACAGAAGAGACGAAAGAGTTGCTGCTTAACTTTTTTCCGCCCGAAGAAAGGTGTAAAAAGATAGAGCGAATGAAACCGGTTACCGACATAAATGAACAGATAGCCTATCTCCGTTCTTCCGTGATAGGAATTCTTGTAGATGAATGTTCGCGGGTATTTGTAGAAAACGAAGAAATGATTCTTTCGGGAACTTTTCAGGGTTCCCTCATAGATGTCATTCAAAAAGAGGTTTGCGATGCATACAATCAATGCTCTTCCCTTTCTTTCTGGAAGATATACAAGTCCAAAGATGTTGTTGACATCGAAATTGCCGGTTACCATATTATATATACATTGATTGATAAATTAATCCAAGCTGTGTTTGATTCGGGAAAAGCCTATTCGAAACAGTTATTGGCACGCATTCCCGAACAGTATGAAACTGACGATGAAACGCCTTACGGAAAAATTCAATCGGTGCTGGATTATATTTCAGGAATGACCGATATTTATGCATTGGATTTATACCGGAAAATTACGGGGATGAGTCTTCCGAGCCTGTAATAAGGTGAAAGATGAAAGATGAAAGATGAAAGGTGAAAGGTGAAAGTTAAGGAGGTTTTAACGGAATAAAGATGATTAAATCTAACTTGCGTTAACTTAAGAGTCCGGATAAAATCTCCGGATTCAAGTTATTTATGAAAAACTAATGCTACATTCACAGCCTGTTGAATGAATCCAATTATGTGCCTACCCGGAACAAATCGTTCAAATTTAATGACATCCGACCATCAATATTTACAACCAATTCATTATAAGCGCTTTAATTAACCGTGAAATAAACATTCTTGCCGGATAAACTGTTTAAATATTATAAAGTAAGGGGCAAATTAAAGATTTGTTGAAAAGAGCATATTAATGTTATTTTTTTATATTTTTGCGTGTCGAATTTCAAGAAAGAAATATGCTATTTAAATTATCTGATTTACAGATAATTAATTTGAGTTTAGAATAAAATTTAATAGAAAAAAGGGGCTTAGTAAATTTTATTTCAGAACTAAACAATAACATCATGGACTTTATCACTCATTTATTTACCGGAACAGGAGTAGATTCTATATTGGTCTATCTCTGTTTAACAGCTTTTATTGGGGTAGCCGTAGGTAAATTAGAATTAAAAGGAATAAAACTGGGTATTGCCGGAGTTTTATTCGTAGGGCTTGCGCTTGCTCATTTTAAGTCGCAAGGCGGATCGGATCCTTTAAATGCGGAAACATTGCATTTTATTAAGGAGTTCGGCTTGATTCTATTTATTTACGCAATTGGGATCGACGTTGGCCCCCGTTTTATAAATTCCTTCCGCAATGACGGGCTCACAATGAATCTGTTGGCTCTCGGCATTGTGCTGTTAGGTTTTTTCATTGCCATAGGATTGTACTTCTTTACGGATGCCGGAGCAGCCGTTGTTACAGGTATCATGTGCGGTGCCGTCACAAATACTCCCGGACTCGGAGCTGCCCAACAGGCGCTAAGCGGAAATAAAGATGCGATAGAACAAGCTGGCATGGCTTATGCCGTTGCTTATCCGTTCGGAGTATTGGGTATTATTTTGACAATGATCCTCGTACGGCAAATTTTCCGGATTAAAATAAAATCGGAAGAAGACAATTATAACGATCAGTTAGGAAATAGTTCCAAACAGAAGTTGGAAAGTGTGGAAATCATTATCACAAACCCAAACTTATTTGAAAAAACGATTTCCGAAATAAAAGAACTTTTTGACAAAGAACTGGCTATCTCCCGCATCCAAAGAGGGGATTCCTTCCTCCTGCCGGGAGAAGACGAGATATTACAAAAGGGAGATATCATTTACGGAGTCTCTTCGATACGATATGTCAAAGACCTCCAGATAAAAATCGGCAAAGTCGAGATTGGCAGCAAGAAAGATGTTTCCGGTTCGTTGGCTATGTTTAACGTATTGGTAACCAACCGGAAAATTGCCGGAAAAACAATCGAACAAGTCGGTATTTACAGACGCTATGAAGCTAACATTACCCGTATATTCAGGGCAGGGATGGAGATCCTTCCGACAAAAAACACTACGTTGGAATTGGGAGACACTGTCCGGATTGTAGGAAAAAGAGCTTTGCTTCCCGATATCCAGAAAGAGATCGGGAACTCTGTAAAAGAGTTGGCAATACCTAACAGCATTCCTATTTTCCTGGGAATATTCCTTGGTGTTGTTTTGGGTAGTATCCCGATCTTTATTCCGGGACTTCCGGCTCCGGCAAAACTTGGATTAGCCGGCGGGCCACTGATTGTCGCGCTTATATTGGGACATAAGGGACGCATCGGAAAACTTGACTTCTACATGACTCCGGGAGCAAATACCATGTTGCGCGAACTGGGTATTATACTCTTCCTTGCCTGTGTAGGGTTATCTTCGGGAACTAACTTTGTCCGAACTATTTCAGGAGGCGGATATATTTGGATGGCTTATGGAGCTGCCATCACTTTCATTCCGATTATGGTGGTTTCTATTATTGCCCGCCTGATGAAATTCAACTATTTGAAAATATGCGGAATCGTTTCGGGTTCCATGACCGACCCTCCGGCATTGGAATATGCAAATTCCCTTGCACCGACTCAGGCTCAAGGAACTGCTTATGCTACAGTATATCCGTTGACCATGTTCATGCGCATTCTTTTAGCACAGGTATTGATTCTGGCAACGCTTTAAACCAAATATTGAAAAAGAGATTGTCTAAAAGATTTTTTTGAACGCAGATGACGCGGATAACACGGATTTATACAGATCTTATATTTTTGATAATTAGATATATTTAAGAACACACTCATCTATTATCTGCGAAAATCTGTGTTATCCGCGTCATCCGCGTTCTTTTTAGATAGTCTCTTTACTTTTTTTACTACTTGTCTATTAACTTATAAAATCATGTGGAAATCAAGAACACAACTCTTGCTTGGTGAAGAAACGATAAACCGGATGGCGACACAGCATGTTTTGATTGTCGGAGTCGGAGGAGTGGGCGCTTATGCAGCAGAGATGCTTTGCAGGGCGGGAATAGGCAAAATGACCATTGTGGATGGAGACACCGTAAATACCACTAACCTGAATCGCCAACTGGTAGCGCTGAACTCTACTCTCGGAATGCCTAAAACGGAAGTCTTGAGTAAAAGGCTATTAGACATTAATCCGGAATTGCAACTTACCGTTATCAATGAATTTATAAAAGATGAACGGATACCGGAAATTCTGGATGCTGCTCCCTATGATTTTGTCATTGATGCAATCGACACACTGAGCCCAAAGGTTTTCTTAATTCAAAACGCGCTTGAAAGAGGTTTGAGAATAATTTCTTCCATGGGAGCCGGAGCTAAAACGGATCCTACACAAATAAAAATCACCGATGTTTCAAAATCATACAATTGTACATTAGCAAAGGCTGTACGCAAACGACTGAATAAAATGGGAATCCGGAAAGGTTTTCCGGTAGTTTTCAGTTCCGAGTTTGCCGACGAAAATGCTGTTATTTTATGTGATAATGAACAGAATAAAGTGTCAACCGTAGGCACAATATCTTATATGCCCGCTACATTCGGGAATTTCATTGCTTCGTATGTGATACGGGAGATTTGAATTCAATATAAGATTTTGCATAAAATTTGATTCTCAAATAAATCAAGAAATTATTTAAAATTCTTATTACAAAGGAATTAGACATTCTTAAAAAATAAACAAAAAAGACATAGTTGCAGATTCTTCATTATAGATCATCAAACAACAAACGCTTCTTAACTTTCAATTGTCAATTTATTCAAAAAAATTTATCCCTTTTAAATAGCTGTTATAAGTTATTTAAAAGGGATATTTAGTGTAAGTAAAAACCTGTTTTGTCTGAAAAACATCACACAGGGATGTTATAAGTTATTGAATAGATGGAAATCAAAAATTAATTTTATGTTTTTAAAACAGGTCTTACTTATTTAGTTTTAGAATTTATATACAGCTCCTAATGATAAAGCTATATAATTGAAAGCGTCTCCGGTCTGGATTTTATATTTTGCTTCCAAATTGGCTCCCCAATTTTCAGAAAACATATATTGCGCTCCGGCTCCAACATTCAGAGCAAACGAAGTCGCTGTCCCTTCCGTTTCACCCGTTTCGACTGGAGCTACCAAACCTAAACCTGCAATCGGATAAAGAAAAAAGGCATCTCCAAGTCCAAAAAGATAGTGAGCATTCACGCTTATATCAATCATTCCATAGCTCTCATCGTGAGAGAAAGACATGCCATATTCTTCATACTCGTATGTCTCCGATGCAACCATATAACTTGCGACTGCTTCCAATCTGAAATTGTCTACTAAAGTCCATCTGCCTTTAATGCCTCCGCCAAAGAACGTACCCGGAGCTAAATCGCCCGAACCTATACCTAATATAAAGTCTGCGCCAATTTCCTTATCTCCGGCTTCGTTTTGGGCAACAACATTCGACGTAAAAAAAGCCATTAAAATAAATACGGTAAATTTGAAAAAATTCTTTTTCATAATTAGTCATTTTTTGTGATTAGTTAATTCTTGTAATTTTTGGCTTAAATTAATTAATAGATTTCCGATGCAAATATAAATATTATTTACTATATACAATATAAAAAGACAGTAAAAAACATCTGTCTTTCACCATAAAATACCGCAAATAAATTAATTGAATATCAGCTGCATTTTGTTGATTCTTAATAATTTCTTAGAAAAAAAGGGTTCTGTGAAATTCTATTTAATAAATAGAAAAAAAATAACCACAGATAAGTATTTCAGGTTTTATATCGTAATAAATTCGGTTTTTTCTACAAAAATTTTTTACTCAGCTTAATTTGAAGAAAAAACAGCCTTTACAAATTTGATCTCCGCCCAAGAATAATCATCTCCTAGAGTCGCTTTAATTTCCGAAAGAGTCGCTTCCGGTTGCTGTTTCAAAATTTTTCTTATTTTCTCTGTTTTTTCAGGAGTAACTAATTTTTCAAGCGGAATATCCCCGTTTTTCAGATAAGGCAAAAGATGACCTTCTATTGACGTAACAGTCAGTAAACGCTTTTCGGCTATTTGTTCGATGCTATTACCTTGTTCAAAAAGCAGAAATGTTTGCTCTTTGGTATTGATTTTAGGTTCTTTCTCTTTTTCCGGTTCTACTTCAAGCATAATCATTTGCTCTTTCACCTCGTATCCGTACTGCCGGATGCTCTGCTGCACCATTTGTAAAAGATCTTCTCCGTAACGTGCCAACGTCATTTTTCCAATCCCCGGTATCCGGACCAATTGATCCGAATCCTGCGGAAGCAAATTAACAACCCCCATTAATGCTATTTGAGACAGGATCATATATGGCGGCACATTCTGTTCCTGCGATAAGCGGGTTCGCCAGGAGCGGAGTTGTCCATATAATTCGGGATGAAGAATATCCTTCGGAACAGCGCTTTTAGGTAATGAATCTTTCGGCGTTTTTTCTCTTTTCTTGCGTTTGGGAGCTTCCTCTTCTTCAATGGAAGCCTTTGACTTCGCATTTAAATACGCAGGCACGGAAAATCCGTTCAGACAAGCTTCAAGTGTTTTCTGCTTCTGTCTTATTTCCGTTTTTAAAAATGTAAATACATCATTTACTTTTTTCCGGATCTCTTTATTATCTGTTTCAACAATCGTTTTTTCGAGCAACTCTGCCAATATCGAACTTGTTTTCTCTGAAAAATAAACAGCGGCTTTTTTTATCCGTTCCTGTAAAAAGGAGTTTTCTTCCGGATTTTCAGCTTCGGAAAGAAGCCGTTGCAATTGCAAATAAAATTGCTCTGAAACTTGTATTATTTCGTTGCGCAAAACCGCCTCTGTCTCTTTATATTGGGCTACCAATTCGGGATAAAGGTTCCAGAAATGTTCGTCCAACAAACGTCGCATAGAAGAAAAGCGGTATTGGATTCCGGTATAAGAAAATTGTTCAAAGAGCATTTCTGCAAAGTAATTTTCACGTAAATGCCGGAACAATCGATCATCAGGCTCTTTCTCTTCCGCATAACGGATAAAAGAGTCAATATCTCCGCTGCGGATAACGGAATGTGCTGAGACAGGCGAACTCAATACAAGCCCTTCCAATGTCTTACAACGGCTTAAAGCAACATAAACCTGTCCATGCGCAAAAGACGCATTTGCATCAATTATCGCTTTATCAAAAGTCAATCCCTGGCTTTTATGCACTGTGATCGCCCATGCTGCCTTGAGCGGATATTGTTCAAAAGCTCCTTCTTCCTCTTCTTTTAACTCTTTGGTATCCTGATCAATGATATATTTCGTATTGCTCCAATGGTCTTTTTCCACAACGATAGGAAGCCGATCCTCTTTGCCTTGCACTTCTATACGGTTAGTATCAATATGAGTGATAACTGCTATTTTTCCATTATAATAACGCTTGTCGGGAGAGTGATCATTTTTGACAAACATTACCTGAGTTCCCTTTTTTAACTCCAACCTGGCATCGGTCGGGAAAGAGTATTCGGGAAAATTCCCCGTTATCTTAGCTTCATAAATAAAACTTCGGTCATTAATCTTTCCTAATTTATCATTATTAATCCGTTGGGCTTGTGCATTATGTGTTGTCAGGATAATATAGCCCTCTTCATTTCCGGGATTAAAATCCGGTTTATATCTTTTATTTAACTCTTGTAGTAAATTATTGTCGATCCTGTTTTCCCGGATACGGTTCAACATATTTACAAACACATCATCCGACTGGCGGTATACGGTCTTCAGTTCAACACACAAATAAGAGGTTTGCTTTAACGCCTGACTATTAAAAAAGAACGGAGATTCGTAATAACAACTTAATAAGCTCCATTCATCCTCTTTCACCACGGGAGCTAATTGTTGCAAATCGCCAATCATCAGCAGTTGGACCCCCCCGAAGGGAACCTCCTTCTTGCGGAAATGTCGCAATACATAATCAACCGCATCCAGCAAGTCAGCTCTCACCATACTTATTTCGTCAATAACCAACAGGTCGAGGCTACGGATAATATTGATCTTCTCTTTATTAAACCGAAAAAAATCTTTTGACATCCGGATGCCGGGAACAAATGGGGCAAAACTCAACTGAAAGAAAGAGTGTATAGTTACTCCTTTCGCATTTATGGCGGCAACTCCTGTAGGAGCTACGACAATCATTCTTTTAGGAGAATGCTGCCGGAGGGTATGCAAAAAAGTAGTCTTTCCCGTACCGGCTTTTCCTGTTAGAAACAGGTGTGTTCCGGTATACTTTAATAGATTATTCGCTAATTCAAGTTGAGGATTCGTTTCCAAATGATTTGATTGATTAATTGTTTCTGCTTAATTCCTATGAAAGGGCTGCATTAAGACAAAATATATCTTACTGCCACCCATCGTTTTTTTTCATTAAAAGAAATTTGCTTCAGTCCGTATTTCGTTGCCTCTTCATCTATCACGGGAATATCTTCTTTATAGAATCCACTCATATAGAGTTCCGAGCCGGGTTTCATACACGCAATATATTTATGCATGTCTTCCAACAAAATATTACGGTTTATATTCGCGAGAATCACATCGAAAGATTTACCTTCAAGCAATTCCGCCCCGCCCCTTTGAACTTCAATCTGGGCTTCATTATTCATCGCAATATTTTCCAGCGAATTGTAGTATGCCCAATCCTCAATATCAATAGCCAAGACGGGAGCCGCCCCTCTCTTCGCCGCAAGAATAGCCAAGACGGCTGTCCCGCAACCCATATCAAGCAAAGAGCGACCTTCCAAATCTGCCGTTAATATAGCTTCTATCATTAAAGAAGTGGTTTCGTGATGTCCTGTCCCAAAAGACATTTTGGGATCTATCACAATATCATATTTTGCATCGGGAACATTTTTATGAAAAGTGCTGTGGATAACACAATCTCCGCCTATGACTATCGGCTGGAAATAATTTTTTTCCCACTCTTCATTCCAGTTCTGCCCCTTCACAAATGTTTCGGAATAGGTAATTCCCGGAACAAATGAAAAAGTTGCCAGTTTTTCTTTCAATAATTTTTCATCTTTTTTATCGGCAGGAATATATGCCTTTAATCCTTGTTCGTCTTCCAAAAAACCTTCAAAACCAATTTCCGCCAATTCGGCAGCCAACAAATCTGCTGCAAATGAATTTTCAATACTTAAAAAAAAGAGAAATTCTAAATAATCCATATTTTTTATTATCCGATTAAACTATTTTGACAAAAATATATCTAATTATACATGAACCCATACTAATATTAACTTTTATTCGTTAAAGACAAAACAGAGATGGTCATTTTTTTTTATGTATCTTTGATTATCACAAATATAAAAACAAAAATTACAACCCGAAGCAGGGTAAGACAACTTTAATGTATTATTGGTAATTTAAAAAAGACAATATTGTAAATAATAAAAATAAAAACCAGGAGGAACCCGACATGAGAAATAAAACAAAAGCCATGATTTTATCTGCTGTTTCCATGTTTTTCTGTTCTTTAGTATCTTTTGCGCAAGTGGATGATATATATTATTCCAAAAAAGATGCAGAAAAAGATGCCGCTAAAATAGAAGCACAGAAAAGAGCCAGAGAACAGCAAGTAGTGATTATTAAAAGTAATCAATCAAAAGTTGTTTCGATTTCGGAAGATACTGTTTATATCTATAACAGTAACGAAGACGAATATGACTACGATGATCCGCTCATCGTCACCGACGAAAATGATTACATCTACAGCCAACGTCTCAATAAGTATCACGATGCGGATATTAATATCTACACGGATACGGACGATTATGCAAATGTGTCATTAAGCGGAAACGGAACTACAAACATTTATGTTAACAACGGATACGGTTATGATTATTATAATGATCCGTATTACTGGGGAGGAAACTCTTTTTATTTCGGTTTCGGAACCGGCTATTGGGGAGCTGCCTGGGCATATAACTCTTGGTACAACCCCTGGTGGTCTTACCGCCCTTACCCGTATTGCTATGGACCGTATTATTGCCGGCCTTACTATTCCCCATATTATTACAGTTATCAATACAGACCTTATTATCATAGCAAGCCGTATTATGGTAACTCTCACAGACCTGCACCAAGAGGTCAAGTAGCGACAAGAGGCAATGCCAACCGATCGAATAATGCGGTAGTAAGAAGTTCTTCTCCTTCAAGAGCCGGAAGTGTGAATCGTAATAGTCAAAGCAATATACGTAGCCAACAAAATCAGGGTAGGAATACAAATAACACGATCCGTAGTTCAAATTCCCGTACTCAACGCTCCGGCATCAATTCACAAAGAGGTAATAGCAGAAGTGGTTATTCAAGCGGAAGCAATACTACAAGAAGCTATTCCGGATCCGGAGAATCTTCAAGAGGAAGTAGTAATAATTCTTCCTACTCTTCAGGTTCATCGAGAGGTAGTTCATCCGTTAGTAATAGCAGAAGCGGTTCATCGAGAGGGAATAGCTCCTCTTCTTACTCGTCGGGAAGTAGTTCCAGCAGAGGATACGGTGGAGGAAGTAGCTCTAGCAGCAGTAGTAGTGGATACGGTGGTGGAGGAAGTAGCTCCAGTGGTGGAGGAAGCAGTTCTGGCAGCAGTGGAGGATATGGCGGTGGATCTAGTTCCAGCGGTGGTGGACACGGCGGAGGTGGTGGACACGGTGGCGGTGGTGGACACGGTGGCGGTGGACACGGCGGCGGAAGCGGAAGATAAAGCAGACATTTTACTTAGCGCTTTTTCTCAATTCTAAAAAATTAGACAAAACAGGAATTCAGGGATTTATCCAAAAAATATTACCTATGAACATAAAAAAAATAATTTCTTTATTGAGCCTTTTAGCGGTAGTTTCTTTGTCTTTCGCTCAGGCTTATAATTCTTTAAACTTCAGCCAGACAAATCCGGTACTGGGAACATCCCGTTATTCTGGCATGGCAGGTGCGATGGGTGCACTTGGCGGAGACGCCAGTACCATGAAAGACAATCCCGCAGGACTTGGCGTCTACCGGAGTTCCGACCTTACCCTCACGCCTAATCTGTATATAACAAACGATAATTCGGTAGGGTTTAATATTAATAACTTTGCCTTCATCCTAAATTTTCAAAATACAGGAAACACAAAAGGATATGTCACTTCATCACTGGGTGTAAGTTATAACCGCCTGAAAAACTTCAAACGTTACTCTGACTTGGGTAGGGATAATCTGAATAATTCAATGACCGATTATATAGCAGGTCCATATTCTTCTAACGGTCTCTATGATGATGCCTACGAATTGGGCTTAATTGATGATTATGGATCTTTGTTCAGCTTGGATATGCCAATCAGTAATCAAACCAGATATACTGAAAACGGCTCTATCGGCGAATGGGATTTTTCCTATGGTATAAATATAAGTAACCGTTTTTATTTCGGGATATCTGCCGGGCTCGTAAATCTTGATTACAGAGTAAAAACATTATACGACGAATGGAGTACAGGAGACTACTATAATGACAACTGGTATCTTGACGAATATTATGAAGCAAGCGGATCCGGGTTTAACTTTAAATTCGGAGCCATTGCTGCTATTACGGATTTTATGCGTGTAGGTTTGGCATTTCACACGCCTACATTTTATAGTATAGATGAGTATGTTTCCGAAGATATGGGACATAATGACGAGTATTTTTATTATCCCCGTGAAACACCATGGTATGAATCTAACCTGCAAACTCCTTTAAAGGTACAGGGTAGTTTAGGATTTATAATCGGGAAGAGGGCTGTTATAGGATTGGAGTATCAATTCGAAGACTTTTCGGCAATGAGATATTCTTTTGACGGAACTCTTGACGAAAATTCAAAAAGCATTATTAACGCAGAAATGAATGTTACTCACACAGCAAAAGCCGGTGTTGAAGTAAAAGTAGTCGACGGGCTCTCTCTCCGTGCCGGATTTGCCTTTGTATCCAATCCTTCAACCGAATTAAACGAAGATGTTTACACCAGTCCGGAATCGTTTCAGGCATATCCGTTAGTTCAGCCTCAAAACACATTCTACTATACCGGAGGCATCGGTTATAAAAACAAATTCTTCTACGCAGATCTGGCTTATGTCCATCAGACTAAAAAAGAGGCGTTCTTCCAATACCTTCCACAAGAAGAATTCGGACCATACAACCAAACTTTACATAACAACAATATTATGGCAACTATTGGAATTCGCTTCTAAAAACAATATTCTTCGAACACAAAGAAATGAGGCGCAAAGAAATAGATTCTTTGCGCCTCATTTCTTTGTAGCAATTATTGATATATTAAAAAGATAACAATCTCAAAACTTTCACCTTTCCGCTCGGCTTTGCCGCTTGGTTCTACCAAAAATTCTCACCTTTCAACTTAACAGAACTCAATAAAAAAGGTTTGTACAAATTGTACAAACCTTTTTTATTGAGTTCTGTTATTCTTACTTTGCCTCCCAAGCCAACGCCGAAGCGCCCAAGATCGCAACATCCGAATCTTTTATTTCGGAAAACAGAATTTTTACTTTATTCCTGAAAATCGGCATCAGGTTTTCTTCCATCGCCTTACGAAGAGGAACTAGAAGAAGATCTCCCGATTTTGCTAATCCTCCGAATAGGATGATTGCTTCAGGACTACTGAATTTAATAAAATCGGCAAATGCCTCTCCTAATATCTGGCCTGTAACCATATATACATCTTTTGCAATCTGATCTCCTGCAATAGCCGCGTCAAATACATCTTTAGATGTAATTTGCTCAATAGGAATTTTGCGCAGAAGAGAATCTTCATTTGCTCTGTTTTCTAAAAATTCACGGGCTGTTTTTGCTACTCCTGTGGCAGAAGTATAAGTTTCCAGACACCCGCGATTTCCGCAACCACAAGGGCGACCATTTTCACGGCGCATAATCACATGACCTAGTTCGCCTGCAAAACCGTCATGTCCGTAGATCAATTGACCATTGGCAACAATTCCGCTACCAACTCCGGTTCCTAATGTAATCATAATAAAATCCTTCATGCCACGGGCAGCTCCATAGGTCATTTCGCCTATGGCAGCAGCATTGGCATCATTTGTCAATGCGACCGGAACACCAAATTTCTCGGAAAGGATTTTAGCAAAAGGGATAATGCCTTTCCATGGAAGGTTTGCAGCATATTCAATATTCCCATTGTAAAAGTTAGCATTGGGAGCCCCAACGCCAATACCCTTTATCCGTTCTATTCCACAACTTCCGTTTATCAGTTTGGAAAGCTCGGTATAAAGCTCTTCTACGTATTTTTCTAACTCTTGGTGTCTTTGTGTTTTAATGGAATTGGAAGCAAGAATATTTCCGCGTGCATCTACTATTCCGAAAACAGTATTTGTACCACCGATATCTATTCCAACCACATAAGGTTTGCTTATTTCTGTTGCCATAATTTTTTATTAAATTCTTCCTCCCGGAATCTTCCGGAAAGACATTATGTTTATGTTATTATTCGTTTATGTCAGGTACATTTTTAGAACAAGAGAAAATGCCAAAACTCTAGAATATCGTATTTATATTAACCGCTTAAGCATTTTTCTTCCGTATCCGGCAACCTACAAAGCCATACCACATCAAGTAGGCATAACAGAAAAGAGGCAACACAAATGCAACATGCGAATTAGCATGATCGGCAATCAGTCCTTGTAACGGAGGCAATACCGCTCCCCCGAGAATCATCATTACAAGTAAAGAAGATCCTTGTGAAGTATATTTACCCAGACCGTCGATAGCCAACGTAAAGATATTGGAGAACATGATTGAGTTAAAGAGTCCTACTCCGAGAATAGACCAGAGCGATAAGCTTCCGGAAGTAAAGAGCATTATAGCAATCAATATAATATTGACGGCCGCAAAGTAACCGAGCGTACGTGACGGTATAGAACGCGCTGCAATGAAAACCAAATAGTTCAACACCAAGAATACAAGGAAATAGATAACTTCTGTAATCGTTACATCTGTTATCGAATAGATCAGGGCAAAAGTAACGATTGCGGCCAAAGCCATCAGCATGTATTTTTTTAACGATGTCATTTTACTCATGGAAATAGAACCCATAAAACGACCAATCATAGCACCGCCCCAATAATATGCAAGAAAAGGCGTGGCAAGAGCTTCGCCTAATCCGTGATACTCTTTCATATACGAGATAAGGTTACTTCCAATAGTAACTTCGGCTCCTACATAACAGAAAATTCCGATCATCCCGAAAATCAAGTGCGGATATTGCAATGCTCCGGCTCTTTTTTCCATTTTTTCAGAAGAATCGATATTGCCGTTTGGAATCTTCGAAAAAAAGATAATTCCGGCTAAAATCAACAACACACTTGCTAAAAACAAATAAGGGATTTGTACGGCAGTAGCGCCGCCCGATTCGTTTGTTACAAAATATTTGAATATAAAATATCCTCCTATTACCGGAGCGATTGTTGTACCTAACGAGTTGAATGCCTGAGAGAGGTTTAAGCGACTGGAAGCCGTGTCCGACGAACCTAATAAGGATACCAGAGGGTTGGCTGCTATCTGAAGGAAAGTGAATCCACTTCCAAGCAAAAAAAGTGCGGAGAGAAAGACCCAAAACTGAGGATTAGCGCTTCCGGCTTCCCAGAAAAAGAGGAAACAAGCAACGGAAGATATCAGCAATCCCGACACAATTGTATTCTTATAACCTACTTTGAGTATCGGATCTCCCAATGTGGCAGAAACAATAAAATAAATCAACGAAACAACAAAATAAGCTGTAAAAAAAGCAAATTGGACTAAATTGGCTTGAAAATGACTTAATTCGAAGACTCCTTTTAAAAAAGGAATCAAAATATCATTCAGGCAGGTAATAAATCCCCACATGAAAAACAGTACAGTCAATGTCATCAAAGGAACCGTATAACTTGCTGATTTTGTATTACTCATATTTTATTGGATTAATAATTAAGCTATTAATTCGGGACTTCTCCATTGCCTGCAAATCAGGTATTAGAATTAGAAATGATTTAACATATCTGTTATATTCCGGAAACAAATTTATAATATTTTTTTACAAATCTCCCGCTCCTCAAAAAGAATTAAAGATTAATATCGTAAAAACGATGAAGGCATGGAAAACACAGAATATCTTTATCTCTTTGAATCTTCATGTCTCAATCTTTTTTTATCAGAAATTCACCTGAACACGTAAGTTAATAAGCCTTCCGGTCAAGTAATTCGGAACGGCATATTGCACATTGGTAACATCCGTTATCCAGTAGTAGGAATTTACGTTTTTAATATCTAATAAATTGAATACTTCCAAATTAAAGAGCAGCGCTTTTGTCCATTTTAAAGGTGTTCTATTCATAATTTTATCCTGACCGGATATTAATCCGTAAGTAGCTCCGATATCAACTCTGCGGTAAGCAGGACTACGAAATGCCGTAGCCATATAAGAACTGCTGCGCGGAGGCCCGAAAGGTAGTCCATCTGCCCAAATCAGTTTTAAGTTTATTTTTAGCTTTGAATATCCCGGAAAATAATCCTGAAAGAAAAGAGAAACACTGTATCGCTGATCAGTAGGGCGGGGAATATAACCTTTTCCGTCTCCATAAATATTCTCCTTGGCCTGCATCAATGAAAAGGACACCCACGAATCGGTTCCGGGAACAAACTCTCCGAAGAGTTTGAGATCGACTCCCGCCGCATACCCGTCACCATTATTTTCACCGCCATAAACCACTTTCACATTGTCTATGCGATAAGGAATAATCCGGTCGATATATTTATAATAAATCTCGGTAGTAAACTTAAACGGACGTTCCCATTTCCGGAAATAGTAATCAGCTCCCAACAATATTTGCGAGGAACGAGGAGCTTTCAACTTATTATTAAGGAAAACTTCCACATTTCCGTTTTTATTCACAATTGTATCCCGTATCTCTTTGTAAAACGGAGCTTGGTAATAAATACCCGTTGCCAACCGGAACCCGAAATTTCGTTTCCAATCTGGAAACCATGCCAGTGACATCCTCGGACTTATGAGCAACTCATCGTTGAAGTCCCAATAATTGGCACGAACGCCACCGGTTACGACCAACTTTCCTGATTCCATACGTTTGGAATATGTATCTAATACATATGCAATAAAACGGTTCATAAAGACCTCTTCGTCCGAGTTCAGGTTGTAATAAAGAGACAAATGATCCGGATTTACGGGTAAGGAATAGCCGGCAGAATCCCGCATTTCCCATTCATTCATTTTATCTTTTACATTTTCACGCTGATATGTGACTCCCCATTTGATCTCATTGGATGCCAAAGTCATCTCGCCAAGCTGTGAGATACTGAAAACAGCAGAGTTTAACTTATTTCTCGCATGCTCATGATATGCTCCCAATCCCGCACCACGATCTATCGTTACGTTATTGTTTCCGTCAACCTCACTCAGCCAATATTCTCCCGTAACATCATAGGTTTCATTTTCGGAAGTGGAAAAGGCTGACGACACAACACTCAATTTCAAATTCTCTTTGGGTTTGAAATTTAATGCCAATGCTCCGAACAGCGTGCGGAAAAGATCTTTTTCCTGTCCTTCAAAATAAACGGTAAACGACTTGGGTGAGTCTAATGTTCCAAAAGAAGTAGAACGTGTTTCCGGAACAAAGTGATAACTGTTCTGGGATATATTTCCAAGGAAAGTCATTTCCCATTTCGGAGAAAACGAATAGGTAAGGTAAGTTTGGTAGTCAAAGAAATTAGGGCTATACTCTCCTTCCGTATCGAGTGTTCCCAACAAATAGGCGGAAGTCTTATAACGAATCCCGTGTATCTGGGTAAAACGAGAAGAAGCAGTTCCTAAATAGGCTGATGCTCCCAACAAACTCACAGCAACCGACCCTTCAACCTTTGTCGGTTTTTTATAAGTAATATCCAGAGCGGACGACATCTTATCTCCATACTGGGCACTAAACCCCCCGGAAGAGAAATTAACGGACTCTACCATATCGGGATTGACAAAGCTAAGTCCCTCCTGCTGTCCCGCACGGATGAGCAAAGGACGGTAAATTTCTATATTATTTACATAAACGCTGTTTTCGTCATAATTACCTCCGCGTACCGAATATTGGGAACTCAACTCATTATTCGAACTGACTCCCGCCTGAGTCGATATCAGGGCTTCTATTCCTCCTCCGCTGACATCGGGTATAAACTTTAGCTTGGAAACGTCCAGCACTTCAACCGAAGAGGATTGTTTACGGAAACCCTGAACACTATAAGCTTCCAGATCAATTGATATTTCTTTCAATGTTACCGAAAGTTTAAATTCCCGTTTTTTTCCATTAAAAACAATTTTACGTTCTTCTTCCGAAAAGCCGACATAACTGAACAGAACGATAACCGTATCCTTTTCAGGAACAGATAATTCAAAAAAACCGTTCTTATCGGTCGAAGTTCCTCGCGTACTTCCTTTTATAAGAACATTTACATATTCGAGTGGCTGATTCTTTTCATCCGTCACATTTCCGGTAATATGCAACGTCTGGGATATTGCCGGAGCACTCCAAATCAGAAACAGACAAAAAAAGAGATAATATATATTATTTTTCATTCAACTTGTTTTAATCGCAAACAAGAACAATAACCGTCACTTCCTCTAACGTAAAAAGGATGTCAAAATTATAGACATTTTTATAGAAAAGCTGTCTTACTGTTTTTGTTTATCCCAAAAGGTCAAAACTTTCAATTCTCACCTTTCACCTTATTTCGGTTTATTCGAACAAAAATAAAGAATTTTAAAAGAATAATCGACAATCCTGATTATTATAAAAGTAACATTATTTACGGAACTCGTTTCATTCGTTTTCTTCTGGCATAAATAACACCGCCATTATACATCTATTAAAAAAGAAAATTGTTTTACTTGCCCGTTTTATTTTTTTTTGTACATTTGCTCCATCTATCAAAAAATAGTATCTAGAACAATAAGGACACTATGTTTGTTTATAGCAAACAAAGCAATGAATAAGATTAATTTATATGTTTAATTAAAATTAAAGTTTTTATGAAAAAAGTATTTAATTTATCAGTTATCTTGGCTGTTTTAATAGCAGCTTTCTCTTTCACATCATGTTCTGATGATGACGACGATGCAGCACAAATTACCATCACTTTTAATCAAAATGGTAAATTTGCTTCAGGAGATGACGTAACAGGAAAAATTGTTTCTGCTGAAGAAGATTTAACAAAAGTAGTTATTCTACTTAATGGGAATGCAGTAAAAACTATTACAAAATTCAATAGCTTGCCTATTCTAAAAGGGGACAATGGTGTATACACTATGGTTATCGACGGATTAGTTGACGGAAGCTATACATTAAGAGCAGAAAGCAAAACAGGTGAAAGCTCAGCTGCATTTACTGTAGGTTCTGCGGTTAATTACACTTCTTTTACAGCTGTAGTAGGTGGATCTGAGGCAACAACTGCGGGATCTTTCTTAAGCATCCAAGATGGTAAAGTTTACAAAACAGCTGATGTAAATGCTGGTAAAGGAGAAAATGTAGAAATCGTTTTTGACGGAATTGAGTTCAAATCTGCAACTTTATCTACTAACTCAAATGTAAGTGGAAATGGACAGTGGGCACAAATTCAGTTATTAGGTGATAATCACTGGGGATATATGACTAGCACCGGATTCCAAGGAGACATCACTATCACAAGTACTACAGGATCTGGAAATGCAACTGTAGCTAACATAACTGTAAATAAAGGAGCTTCTGCTGAATAATTCGATTATTAAGGCTATAAATAAAAAAACCATCTTTAAAAGATGGTTTTTTTGTTTGTAGTAATTTGAATAAAACTAAAACCACTACAAATACGTTAATTCAGAAAGCAGCATCTTATTATCAATCGTTCAGTTAAAGAAACAAAAATCAGCTAAAGATATGAAACACTATTCTTATATATGCGTATTCTTGCTTTCTATTCTTTTTACCACTTCATGTAAAAAAGAGTATATTACAAACGAATACATCACAAATCAATATATCACACAAAATGACTCGGTCTATATCAAAGAGTATTATTCGGTCGTACTTTCCAGGCAGAGGGAGATTACAAAAGATGTTATGCCTGCTTACCTGCATGCGGGAGATTCGATTGGAATCTGTGCCACATCCAATTATGTAACCAAACAGGAGATGCAAAACGGCATAGCCGTATTGGAGAGCTGGGGCTTGAAAGTCCTCGAAGCCGATAATCTGTACGATGTGAACGGTCGGTATGCCGGAACGGTAACCCAACGGGTAGACGGCCTTCAGAAACTGATTAACAATAAAAATATCAAAGCAATCATTGGTGCGCGTGGTGGATACGGATGCGACCAGTTGTTTCCTTTTATCGATTTCTCGCCTTTGGAAGATTATCCGAAATGGATTATCGGGTTTAGTGACGTTACGGTCTTACATGCAGCCGTAAACAACCGAGGCATTGAATCGATACACGGAGCCATGGCAAACAACCTTTCTGTCGCTGCCAGTGTTTCGGGCTTAAAGAATGCCCTATTCGGGATGATGAGGGAATTGTCCATTCCTACAAATAGTAATTGTATCCAAGGAGAAGCTGAAGGAAGACTGGTAGGCGGAAACTTGACTACTTTTTATGCTTTGGGCGGAACAATTGTCGACCTGAATGTAAAAGATGCCATTCTTTTTATAGAAGATACAGGAGAAGCTAATTATAATGTCGACCGCATGTTAACAAACCTGAAATTGAGCGGCAAGTTGGATGCGATAAAAGGAATAGTCGTAGGGCAATTTACAAACATGGTACAAGGCATAGACCTGCCTATAAATGAAATTATCCTGAATAATGTAAAAGATTTGGGAATCCCGGTAATGTATGGCATTTCTGCCGGACACGGGAGTCCGAATCTGCCTCTTTATTTAGGACGTAAAATAAAAATGGAAGTGGGCGCTACAACCTCAACAATCACATTTTAATTAAGATGTTCAGATATTCAGAAAAATATATCTTATCTGAATATCTGAACATCTATTTGTCTGAGTATCTATAAATAGGGAAATTCAGTAAATGCGGAAAAATATATTTTTTGTTTTTGATAGTAATATCTAGAGGGATTCCTCACTCCACTTTGTTGCGTTCGGAATGACTGGCATCTAAAGGTTGGGATATAGGAGGGGGAAGCGGCAAAGCCGCCGCTTCCCCCTCCTGCGTTTCTTTATATAACCACCAAGGTGTCATTCCGAACGTAGTGAGGAATCTTAGAATGTATAGTTGGAGGTGCTTTTTACGACAAAATTCTCCCGATTTTTC
>JAVBMA010000015.1:0-21112 GCA_031553005.1 Paludibacteraceae bacterium
AGCCCATATCTTGGAATATATATGGATGGTCGACGGTGTTGAATTTGCACGCACTCCGGATTCGGAATTAGTCATTGACCAAGCCTCCTACCCTGCCATTGTTATCGTAGGAAACACTCCGGTATTCAGCGTTAAATCGTATGACGACATTTGTTATACAGACAACGACCCGGCGGCAAGCGGTAATGTAAGTGTTCGTATCAACGAATCTTACCAGACTGAATTAAGGACAAAAGACAACGAATTGGTAATTTGTTCCGACAGCGATAATAATACAATCGAATTGATTGCTCGTATTACTCCGGAAGAAGCCAAAAACCAGATAAAAGAGTATATATGGTATGCCAACGGAAATGAAATCAAACGTACTACCGATACAACTCTGGTTATCAACCAGTCAAGTTTCCCTGCTCTTTTTGTTTCAGGCGAAACGGTTTCTTTCCAGGTAAAATCGTACGACGATGTATGTTATACTTCAGGCGCTCCGGCGCAAAGCAACAATATTGAGGTACAATTCAATGAAAAATATAGCATGACACTGTCTGCTAACGGACAAGATGCAATTTGTGTTGATTCGGATAACAGTTCCATCACATTGACTGCACTTATCAGTCCGGAAAAAGCCAAAGCCCATATCTTGGAATATATATGGATGGTCGACGGTGTTGAATTTGCACGCACTCCGGATTCGGAATTAGTCATTGACCAAGCCTCCTACCCTGCCATTGTTATCGTAGGAAACACTCCGGTATTCAGCGTAAAATCGTATGACGACATTTGTTATACAAACAACGATCCGGCTGCAAGCGGTAATGTAAGTGTCCGTATCAATGAATCTTACCAAACCACATTGAGCACAAAAGACAATCAGTTGGTAATTTGTTCCGATGGCGATAACAATACAATCGAATTGATTGCAACCATTACTCCGGAAGAAGCCAAAAACCAGATAAAAGAGTATATATGGTATGCCAACGGAAGCGAAATTAAACGTACTACAAGTACAACCCTGACTGTCGACCGGGCAAGTTTCCCTGCTCTTTTTGTTTCCGGTGAAACAGTTTCGTTCCAAGTACAATCGTACGACGATGTATGTTATACTTCAGGCGCTCCGGCACAAAGCAACAATGTACCGGTACAGTTTAATGAAAAATATAGCATGAAACTATCAACAGACGGTCAAAGTGTACTTTGTACAGATTCAGACAACAGTTCCGTTACATTGACAGCGGTTGTAACCCCGGCTCAATCCAAAAATCATATCATAGAATATATCTGGATGGCTGACGGAGTAGAGTTTGCACGCACACAGGAATCCGAATTAATTGTTGACCAAGTATCTTTCCCTAATGTTATCATAATAGGAACAACTCCGGTATTCAGTGTAAAATCATACGATGATATTTGCTATACAGACAGCGACCCGGCGGCAAGCGATGAGATAGAGGTTAAGATTAACGGACATTTCGATATGAAAATTACTCCGGATAAGAACTCATTCTGTTCCGAAAACGATATGCTTGTGCTAACAGTAGATATAATTCCCGAAATCTCGGGAACAATGATAAAAGAATACTACTGGTACAAGATAAAAGAGAACGATACAAATGAAATCTCGTTAGGAAAAACCGATTCGCCTCGTTTCGAAGTCGGCAACTCTCCTGCCGGTAAATATTATTTCTACGTAAAAGCAATAGACGATATTTGCTATACAATAAGCGGTCCGGCAGTAAGCGATCAGGCTGAAATCGTAATCAATGAAACTCTTCGCGCGGATTTGGTTGCAGATCAATATCAAGTGTGTGAAGAAGGCTCCGTAATCTTGTCTGCTCTGACACTTCAAGGTACTCCTACCCGCTATGAGTTTTATGATCGCGATGGTAATTTAACACATACGGTCAATGCTCCGAACGGGGAAACTAAAGTATCCATTGAAAGCCTTCCGGTAGAAGATGCCAACGGCTATACCGTCAGGGTTTATGACGATGTTTGTAGCGATGATTATGCTTCTGCTGCTGTTGCCGGAGTTGGTTCGATAGATATCTACGAACCGATCGACTTCGAAATAGAAGTTCTTAACCCTGACATTTGCCTGGGCGACACTACCCGTTTAAAACTGACATTGCTGCAAGGACGTCCGTCAGTTTATACATGGTACAATATCGGCCGGGATAATAAAGAACAAACAATCAAGATTTATAGTACCGACGTACCATCAATGAACGAATATGAATTGGCTGATGCTCCTGTCTCATTCGGATATAAGGAATACAAAGTTGTAGCCTCCGACGGTGTGTGTCCGGATAAAACGGTTTCTTACCAAAATATGGTATCGATAAAAGAACCTGTATCGATAAAATTATCAACCGACAAACAGAAAGTTCTCATTGGTACTGAAGTTAAACTTTTAGTCGAAGTATTAACCGGAGACCCATTCATATATACATGGTGGGAAAATGAATCCTTAATCGAAGAAAACGGTTCTACCGAACATACAGTCGAACCTAAATCATCTTCCAAATATACGGTTTTTGCAAGTGACGAAATATGCCCGCAAGCCTCAGCCTCCATTGAAGTGGAAGTAAAATTGCCGACGGCTTTCACCCCATACGATAAGGAAGGATACAACGATTATTTCATGAAAGGATTTGAAGTCGTCATATTCAACCGTTACGGACAAAGGGTATTCTCGGGCAACGATGGTTGGGATGGAACCTACAGAGGCAAACTAGCCGATCCGGGAGTCTACTTCTATACTGTCACCATGAAAGACGGAAAAGTAGAAAAAGGTACAATTGAAATAGTGAAAATGTAATAAAGAATATAAACAATGATACTTAAAATAAAAAAAATAAGTTGGACTATTACGGTGTTAGCTATCAGTTGTATGGTAAACGCATCACCTATCCATGAAAAATTCATGTCGGGATATGAGTTTTTTCCATCCCAAGCCAGTACACAAAAAAAAGAACTCCCTATGTCTTTTTATAAAGGAGGAAAGGTAGTCTTTTTCAGAGGCGACTCTGCTTACATTGCAACTATCGGAGAAGAGTTGGATCTGACAAAAATCGAACTCTGTAAAGAGTTATGCGGAATGGGTATAGAAGGAACTTTCGCTTATGACGAAAAAAATAAAACCCTCTACTTTGCAAAATCGGACAAATCGGGAAATTCCGATTTATATGAGGCGAAATGGGATAAAAGTTCTTTCGGAAAACCGGCATTGTTGAGCATTGAAGGGCTGAATGAAATAAGAAAACCAATTAAAGGTTCTTCCGCCGTATCGGCAGGATGGACATACCGCTACAACAGGCCTTCGGGATTTTATAACCCGACAATCGCAAAAAACGGCGACAGGATCTATTTCTCCGCCGATTTTCCGAAAAAAGGATACGGTAAAAGGGATATCTGGTATATTGATAAAAATAAAGATAAAAAGTCGGATATTAAATGGCAAATGCCTGTAAATGTCGGTGATAGTACAATCAAGTTTAATTCTGCATCTAACGATGACTATCCCTGGACTGTCGGAGATACGTTAATGTATTTTGCATCAAACAGACCCGGAGGAATGGGTGGATTGGACTTATATGTATCCCGCCTGTTGATGGACACGGTTACTACTGTCGACACTTTGGGAAAAACAACCGTAAACATACGTGAAATCTGGGATACTCCCGAATTATTGGACTCTACATTCAATACGAGCGCCAACGAATATAATCTTATCGGAAACCAGAAACTCGTGCTTTTCATGTCGGACAGGGCTGGCGGAAAAGGAAGCGACGATATTTACCGTCCTTATCTCTATTCTGTAACCGGTGAACCGGAACTTACACCTGATATGATGATTGAAGAACCGAAAGATTTCCAATGGGTATTATTCTTCTTTGACTTTAACAAGTCGGATATGAAACCTGAATACCAGGTTCAGGTCGACGAGTTGGTTGAAGCAATGAACGAGTTTCCGGGAGCATCGTTCGTCGTAGACGGACACACAGATACCCGCGGTTCGGAAGAATACAACATGAAATTATCCCAGAAACGTGCGGAATATGTAAGACAGATGTTGATTGACAGAGGATTGGATCCGAATAAGCTGAAAGCTAAAGGTTTTGGTAAGAGTCAACCACTGATTCCGAATGCTGAAAGCGAAGAGGAACACGAACAAAACCGAAGAGTGCAGATAACAATCATTGATGAAAGTAACTAAATAAATATAACATATTCATAAAGATAAATATATGAAACAGTCCGGGGTTATTTTTCCAAATAAAAAAATATGTACTTCTATTCCGGTAGAAAGGGCAGAAAGGGAAAATAGTTCTGTAAACAAGCAATACGGAAGAATCGAATAAAACGATACTCCGATATGTTTCATACAATTTTCAACATTAAAATTCAAACATACAATATGAAGAAAATAATAGGAATTTTATTAATGATAATGTTCTACATAGGAGGAAACGCACAACGGGATCTTATGTTATCCCAGCAATTCTTCTCTAGAATTAATATTAACCCGGCAGGAACCGGTAATACGGATGATGTGGACTTGTTTTTATTGGGACGCTGGCAATGGATGGGAATCGAAGACAGTCCGAAATCAGGTGTTTTCAATGCAAGCAACTACTTCGACAATATTAATTCGGGATTGGGGTTGTCCGTTTCCTATGATGATTTGGGGATCTCTAACCGTACGTTGATTGCTAAAGCGGTTTATGCATATCAGGTCAACCTGAACGATGAGCTACTTTTATCTTTAGGAGCATCGGCAGGTATATTATACCACTATTTTGATCCGACCCAGCACCTTTTGGCCGATCCGGACGAAATAGGCACTCCTACTTTCCCTTCGGAGGTTCAGAAAAAAGTTAAACCTGAAGCTGATTTCGGTATAGAATTAACTTCCCCGAAATTTCTCTTTGGTGCATCCGTAACACATTTACTTAATAACAGCGACAACGAAACTACGGCTGTTCCCGGACGTCACTTCTATTTTTATGCCAGAGGCTTGTTCAACTTATCCGAAACATTGGATATAGCTCCGGCAATTGTTTATATGCATAAAAGCAAAGTTGACCGTTTGGAACTGAATGCAATGTTGTTTTACGACAAAATGTTGTGGGGAGGTATCACCTACCGTCCCGATATCAATGCAGGATTCTCTTCCAATGTAGTCAATTTTATAATCGGTATAGAATACCAGGATTTCCGCTTCGGTTATGCATTTGAATGGGGATTAGGAGCAGTCAACAAACTATCAGGAAACTGTAGCGAGCTATTGTTATCCTACCGCATTCCTAAGAAAATGAAAAATGATTACACCCGCTTCGTAGAATAAAAAATCATTTGTAAAACAAATATTTTACTTATACAAAAAACGGTTTCAATTTATAATTGAAACCGTTTTTTGTATAGTAATAATGCCAAAAACAGTCGGTAAAAAATTCTGAAAATATTATCAATAACTCGATATAAAAAAAGTCTTATTATCAATGCCGGAGGCATTGTATATTTATAGAAAAAGATAATAATCTTATTTGTACGACACCTATTCGGAGCCGAATACAGAAAACATTGATCATTTGACTATAAATATATAAATCATTCGGATTCAATTCAACTTTAAATCAATCTCTTACGCACTTTCTTATATCTCGTTATCGGATCTTATTCGCAAAAAGACTCCTCACTTCACTGCGTTTCATTCGGAATAAATCACAGGGATATAACAGACAAAGGAGGCGGGGGGAAAGCGGAAGCTTTGCCTCCGCTCCATCATATTATAACCGCCAGTCATTTCGAACGAAACGCAGTGGAGGGAGAAATCCTCAGTTCGGCGAAAGGCGCTATGACGAACGTTTACTCTTCATTTTTTACGCTACGCCAAACTGGGGTTATTATTAGTTTAAAGCAAATTCGGGGAATCCCCTATAAGTTGGAGGAGTTCCCTAAATGAATTAGGGGATTCCCTAAATAGATTAGGGGATTCCCTAAATGAATTAGGGGGTTCCCTAAATAGATTAGGGGGTTCCCTAAACAGATTCGGGGGTTCCCTAAATGAATTAGGGGATTCCCCAAATGGATTAGGGGGTTCCCTAAATAGATTAGGGGGTTCCCTAAATAGATTGGAGAGCTCTATAAATGGATTAAGGACGTACCCGATAGATTCGACTTGTTTACAAATAGAGTGCGGAAAGCCCGCAAAAAAGCATTTGAAAAGATAACTTCTTTCGCAAATTAAAAATTTGCTTTTTATCTTCGACTCAGTATTTATTATGCCAAACGATCACATTTCATTTTTTACACAATACGCGAAACCGGGAGCGCGATTTGAAATCGCGCTCCCGGTAGATCAAACTCCCAATAAAATTTAGTGAAAAGATTCCTCACTCCACTGCATTTCGTTCGGAATGCAGTGAAGTGAGGAATACCGCTTATTCCAAATTCAAATTAATTAAGCGCTTGCATTTTTCTTTTTTAACGCCAAGACCAAAAGTTCACCAAGGCACTAAGATTTTTATTTAACTTATAAAAAGACTCATAATTACTTACGAAATTTGCTACAGCACAAAAAATCACCGCTATAAATTCTCCGCGAAAAATCTTCGGTATTGTACTAAAATGTTTTAAACCCCTTCCCTGCTATAAATCATCAGACAAAAAACATTTCTTAACTTTAAATTTACGAACCGACTCCAAAGCTAAGTAAGTAGTATTACTTTTGGCAAAACGTCCCTATAGAACTCACGCTGATGTAAATATTTCACCTTTTTTCTAATATTTTTGAACAGGAAATTTTTCCTTCCAAATATGGTGCCATATCTTCGATAGCCTTTGTAATATGTGGTATAAGGGATTTTTCAATAAAAGGAGAAAGCGTGATAGATTCAATAAATTCAGCATCAGTTAATTTAAACAAATTATCTTTTATATTATCCTTTGGAACAAAATAGAATCTAAATTCTTGCTCATTTCCATAATATTGAGTTTTTGTGAAAAGTTCTTGCTTTAAAGAGTATTTAGCTCTTTCTTTATCGTATTCCACCTCATCACATATAATGCAACGAAAAGGAGAGTATTCAAATGCATTATAAAATTTTTCAACCGTAGTTGTTATTCTTACTCCAAAAGAATCCTTTGTATAAGCTTTCCACATTAAAAAGTCCTCTTCATTAGCTAAATTCCAACATGAAGTAGGTAATGAATATGAACATTTTATCAACTCGTCAAGACGTTGGCGATATTCTTTGTTCGAACCATCTACTGGTTGAACCGGAAATCTATTGCGAATGGAAAAACATTTTCCGACCTCTCGTTCATCCGAAAATGTATTTCTTTGGGGAATACGAAATTGATTATTTTTTAGGATAGAAAATAAATCTGAACTTGACATATAGCGAGAAATAGTTTTTTGCAGTAAATTCTCTTGCCCTATCAGAAACAAATCGTTAGTAATATGATAATCACTAAGCTGGTCTTTAAATTTTTCCATTTTTTATTGATAAATTTTATATTGATTATAAACTCGCTACGCAACGACACAAAAATCCATACTGTTTTCTATAAGTACTAGTACTAGCGTAATAAATATCATAATAAGACGCATAATAAAATGAAAATCCTATAGCAGGAATATAGTCGTCACCAGAATTCATTGCATCAGATGTCCAATAGGTACTACCACCGGAGGAAAGTCTACCATCATACCAAGAACGAATACCTGTTTTAGCAGGAAAAAAAATAAATTTACCGGTAATCTTATTGGTAAATTTTACTCCTTCGACACCATTTACTGTCGTTTTTTCACAAGCAGTCTCTTCTGAAGGATATAAGCTTCTTTCTACTTCATATTTAGTTGGCAGACGCCATCCGGGAACAAGGCGACTTTGAATACTGCCAACGTAGTAATACCAACTTTTCTTATCATTAGAATTTATCATGGGGTCGGTAGCACTCCATCCGACATTGTCTCCAAATTGGTAAAACATACCTGCGTCTTCCGGATTTTCGGTAAATGTACCGGGAGCATCAATATTGCAGGGTGCCCATACAATACCACCAATTAGTATACCTTCTTCCGGAGCTTTCCTTACAACTACGTTTATAATTACTGTTTTTTCTCCAGCCGAAACAATTACTCTTGTTTCGCCTACTGCTACTCCGGTTATTCTATATTTATTATCTTCATTAAAACTCAAGGTAGCCACATTTTCATCTTCAATTGTCCATGTTACAGTTTGATAAGTAGCGTTTGAGGGTTCGAAATATGCAAAATAACTACCATATCCACCTACTGCTAATCTGCAGGAAATAATACCGTCACTACTCGTTCTGCCGTCAGAAACGGTAAGATTACTTATTGCAACAATAGAAACTGTTACCGTACAAGTTTTTATTTTTCCATCTACTTCAGCAGTAATTATAGCTGTACCTGCTGCTACAGCTACTACTTTTCCTTGGGAGTTTACAGTAGCTACAGATTCATTGTTGCTTGTCCATGTTACATGTTTGGCTGCTACCTTTTCTGTCCGGTCTCCTTTGTTAATAACAAGAGCTGCTTTTAACTCATAATCGTTTCCTACACGTATTCCTAGTTTAGTTGTATTCAACCAAGCCGAAGATTCAAATTCTGTCTCATTATTATCTTCTTTTTTGCACGAATTGATCCCTATGGTTACCATACCGGCTACAAGTAGTAACCAAAAACTCAAAAATTTAATATTTACCATTTGCCTCAATTAAAAAAATATTTTTATTGCTTTTCAAATTCTAAATAGATTATTATTAGATATTTATATTGTTCGGTTTTTTAGTTGTTTCAATATTTTTTCTTTAACCAGTCTCTGGTTAGAGGTAATTATTATTAAATTTATTGATTTATCGCAAAACTACCTTATAAACAAATAGTTATGATTTATTTTATAATAACCCGTTATCCCTTTAATAATATTTGCCTTTACAGTAAAATAAACTTTCAGAGGCTATTTAAATTCAAACAAATAAAAAATAACAAACATAATATCAAACACTTATTCCAATAAATATTTATTACTTTGTGATTGTTAACTAAATAGTTAATAATTCAATATAATAATATTAAAAGCAAAGTTCCAAAGAATTACATTAAAAGCACTTTTATTTTATAAATATAAAAAGTACTTTTGTAAATAAAATATTCATATAATAAATAACTATATAGTTTTAGCATGAATACAATTGGTACAAGAATAAGAAAATTCAGAGAAGAACGAGGCATCAAACAAGAATATATTGCAGACGAGATGGGCATCACACAAAGCAGTTACGGTAGGCTTGAAAAAGACGACAACAGACTAACTGCCACCAAGCTGATAAAAATTTCAGAAATATTAAACGTATCTATTTCGAATCTTTTCGGAGAAAAAGCAGCTAATATCATTCATGAAAACAAAGGCGATAATGCACAAGCTCACATCGGAACTCTTGTCCTACAAGACAAAGAACATATTGAATCACTCAAAGATGAAATTAAATTTTTACGCAAAATATTGGAAAACAGCTCTACTGACAACAACATTTAAACGGCTGTTGATTTTCAAATCACGCATCATTACTTAAAAAAGCAGGAGAAAGCAACGGTTTTGACATTGCTTTCTCCTGCTTCGCACATTGTTTCTTTCACCTTTCATCTTTCAATTTTCACCTCCCAAACTACCAATAAATCACCGGACAGGAATATGGTTTTTCTTCCATTGGCAAGATATAAATCAGCGATATTTCGTGCGACCATGAACCGTTTTTCTTACTGGAAGTAAAAAAGTCATAGATGTAATATAATTGGAATCCTTTATAATTACCTCCCAACATTAACGAGACGGTATTTACTTCACTGATATCGCTTTTGAAAGATCCCCCAACAATAAAGGGGTTTATTGCCAATCCTCCGCCCAGATAAGCCATTTCAAAATTATCCTGTTTCTGGTAAGATGCATTAAAAAAGAGATGCTTGTCTGCAAGAAAACCCTGACGGCCGAAAAGTCCCCTCTCTCCTTCCAGGTTTTGGGTAAAACTGGCATGGGCAACATACTTCCGGCTTAATTTATTGTCCTCAAGCTTTGCAAAACCATTGTATGGTTCTGCCATGTGGCAAACAGACACTCCTAAAGATAATTTGTTTTCAATCACAAAACAGGCTCCGAAAGTAAAATCGGGAAACAGACGGTTGTCCGTCTCCAAGTCCTCAATACTATTAGGTAAAATCTTCTTGGTGTATGTATCATACTGGTCTTCAAAAGTAAAATTACCCCAATCCAAATAATTGGCAAATAAAGCAGCCTGCAATCCCAAACGAACAAACATAGATTCCCTCACGCGGAAAGTATGGCTATACACAAGATCAAACTCATTTGTCTTGTATATCCCATTCGCCATGTTATCATAAGAATAGGCGACCCCGATCGAGCTCATCTGTTTATAAACATTCTGGTCATACGATGCCCTCACCGTACGGTAAGCATTGCCCAGCGAAGGCCACTGGTGACGGTAATTCAGTCCCAGGCGCAAGGCGTTTGCATTTCCCGCCAAAGCAGGATTCAGGCTAAACGGGACTATATTATGGTTTGAAAAAGTATAGTCCTGAGCCCAAATAAAATTCAATGAACAGAAATATAGAATTAATATACCTACAATCTTTCTCATACATCTCTCCTTCCCTTCTATTATCTGATCAAGGTTATAAACCCTTTCCGATCTCCCTCTTTATGTAAGCCTTTATGATTACTCTTATAATTTGCTACCCAGCCATATATTCCCCAAGGGCAAGGTTCACCCTTATAAGTTCCGTCCCATGCATCACTCATACTGTGTCCGGTAAAAACAATTTCACCCAAGCGGTTATAGATTATATATGAAAAATCAGTTATATAATCGTCTCCGATAAAATGGAAAGTATCATTTACTTTGTCATTATCCGGCGTAAACGCATCCGGAGCCCAGAAACCGCGCCAAGAGTATATCCATGTCTCACCTTCAAATACACAACCACGCGCATCTATGCTACGAACGGAGACTTGGAATGAATCCACCTCCATAGCCGAGTAAGTATGGGATAAATCATTACCTATACGTTCATAAGTACCATCGCCGGGAGTCCAGTACCATTGATTTGCAGGTGGCGATACGCCTTTGAAACGAACCGTTGTACTATTTCCTTCAATCACATCGGGAGTCACGGTAAAAATAAACTCGGGATGAATTAACTTCCTTACGATAATCGAATCGGATGCAACACATCCATCCTCGTTTTCTCCCTCTACAAAAACGTATGTATCCCGGTCTATCTCAAAACGGATACGAGATTCCGTCTTTTCATTTATACTCCAATCATAGGGTTCGCTGCTCCATGTGTATGTTTTTGCTCCCGATGCCGAAAGTATAACCGTATCAGGTACTCCGAAACATCCGAATATATCATCTTGTTTCAAACGTACCTTCGGAAGAGATAATATTCCGACTTCCATACTTTCGGTAGCAGTACATCCGTTATTGCTCCGGCCTGTCACATAATACGTTTTCGGTTCTTTAATAGAATAAGAGATAGAAGCCGTCTTATCGCCCGTACTCCATTCATACCAATCGGCTCCGGTTGCCCTAAGCCTGAACGGGGAATTTTCGCAAACCGCACTGTCGCCGGTAATATAGACACTCGGAGGAATCAAGACTGTGATTGGAATTTCGAGAATAGAGGAACAATCGGCTATCATCCCAATCATGGTAACCTGACCCGAGCCTACAGGAGTCTTTTTAAATACGGGTGAAGTAGTCCCATCAGACCAGATGTAAGAGGAAGCTCCCTGGGCAACCAACGTTAATGTTTCGCCAAGGCAAACATCCGTATCTCCTATATAAGATAAATCCGGCAATGCAATAGTATTTACCCGGTGCGAAGCGGTAGAGGAACATTCGTAACTATTTACCCCTCTTACCGAATAAACTGTAGTTTTATCAACAACAGGGTGTATTACACCTCCTACATATCCGTTATCCCAATAATATTCATCGGCATCGCCCTGAGCAGTCAATGTTACCGATGTATTTTCACAAACCTCATCTTCTGCCGTAATATTGATTTTCGGTTTCGGAAACACTGTAATATCTACCGATATGGATTTATAACAACCATTAGTATCTGTTCCCTGCAACTGGTATGTAGTGGAAGTAAGAGGTTTAACAACCAACGAATCGGTAACGTCCCCGGTACTCCACTGATATGTATCGGCTCCTTTTGCCTTCAAACGGAGAGATTCTCCCGAACAGACAGTTTTATCGCCTTCCACTGTTACAAAAGGAAGGGAAAATACGTGAACCGGGATATTTATCTTACTTGTACAACCGTCTAATGTTCCGGTTACCGAATAGATGGTATCCGAATCCGGAATACGGGAATATGTACCTGATACGGAGCCATCATACCATAGGTAAGAGGTAGCGCCCTGCATCAGGATAGTTGCAATTTGTCCCTGACAGACAGACGTTTTTCCTTGATAAGAAAGAACCGGAAGAGGACGGACATCGACTGTATGCTCCTTGGTTGTTTTACATCCGAACTGACTGGTTCCTGTTACCGAATAAGTTGTTTTATCTGTTGGATAGGGATAAATTGAAGGGTCGGGCATACCGTTGCTCCACATATAAGAAATAGCATTTCCGGAAACCGTCAGGGTCGCAAAACTACCTTTACAAACCGTATTGTCTCCATCAACTTCGACAATCGGTTTAGGATGCACCGTTAGAAGCAGAGAGCTGCTCGAACTACATCCGTTTGCCCCGATACCCTGCACTTTATATGTAGTGGAAAACAGAGGTGTATCTTCTATTATATCCGTATTTGCACCTGTACTCCAATAGTATTCAAGGGCGCCATTTGCTTGCAGTTGGACAGATTCGCCGGCACAGATTTCGGCCGGACGGCTATCAATCCAAATAGAAGGGAAAGGCAATACATGAATCGGAATAGTCAAAGTCGAAGAACAACCGTTCAGCGTCCCTGTTACCTTATATATGGTATCTTGTTTCGGTATATTGGTATAAATTCCGGAAGTACTGCCATCATGCCAGAGATAGGAGTTTGCGCCCTGAGCCGCCAGCACAACTGCCTGCCCTCCGCAAATCGTATCATCTCCGGTATAAGTAATTACCGGAAGAGGCAAGCTATTGACGGTAACCATTGACGAATCTTCACATCCGAATGCACTTGTTCCTTTTACTTTAAAAGTGGTATTTGCCGTAATAAACGGTTGAATAGAAGCATAAGGAGTTCCATTATCCCACAAATAGGATATTGCATCTCCTGTGGCGGTTAATGTGGTATAGTTATTCTCACAAACATTCGTTTCTCCCGAAATGTTGACAAACGGTTTCGGATGAACAGTCACACTGACGGAAGTTGTGGCAAAACAACTGTTTGCCCCGATGCCTTGTACCTGATAGGTAGTTGTATATTGAGGAGTATCTTCCATCAGGTCGCCCGTAGTCCCGGTTGCCCACTGATAGGTATCGGCTCCCTGTGCTTTTAAACGGACGGTTTCCCCCGAGCAAATCTCCCTCTCACCGTCTATCCAAACGGTAGGAACAGGCAATATCTCAACAAGAATATCAAGTTTACTCTTACATCCATTCATTTCGCCCTCAACTGTATAGAGTGTAGTATTTTCCGGATTACCGGTATAAACACCCGACGTAGAACCGTCCTGCCACAGGTAAGACATTGCGCCCTGAACAGCCAATGTTACATACTGTCCCTTGCAAATTTTAGTATTTCCCGTATTTGTTAGCACCGGGAGAGGCAGCGCTTTTATTGTAATCGAATCAACAGAAGTACAACCGGTTATATCTGTTCCTACCAACTTAAAGGTCGAACCTCCGGATGGAATCAAAGGCGTTATTGACGATGCTGCACTTCCGTTACTCCACGAATAATTCGAAGCAGTTCCCTGAGCCGTTAACGTAACATAGCTATTTTCACAAACACTGGTTTCTCCCGAAATCTTAACAACCGGATTCGGATTAATCTTCACAGTGACGGAAGTCGTGGCCGAACAACTGTTTGCCCCGATGCCTTGTACCTGATAGGTAGTCGTATATTGAGGAGTATCTTCCATCAGGTCGCCCGTAGTCCCGTTCGCCCATTGATAGGTATCTGCTCCCTGTGCTTTTAAATGAACGGTTCCTCCCGAACAGATCTCCCTCTCGCCTTCCACCCAGATGGTAGGGACAGGCAATACCTCTACAAGAATATCGAGTTTACCCGAACATCCGTTCATTTTCCCTTCAACCGTATACGTTGTTGTATTTTCCGGATTATCGCTAAAAACACCCGACGTTGAGCCATTTTGCCATAAGTAGGATGTTGCACCCTGAACCGCCAGCGTTACATACTGCCCCTCGCATATTGCCGTTTTTCCCTGATAAGTAAGTACCGGAAGCGGTAATGCATTTACAGTATGTATAGTTGTAGCGCTACAACCGGCCGCATCCGTCCCTGTTAACGTAAAAGTTGAATTTGCGGCAATCAAAGGTGTTATTGATGATGCTATAATTCCATTACTCCACGCATATGTAGATGCATTTCCCTGAGCTGTTAACGTAACATAGCTATTTTCACAAACGTTGGTTTCTCCTGAAATCTTAACAACCGGATTCGGACGAACGGTTATATCAACAGAATAGAGGCTGGTACAGCCTTCTGTGCTGAATCCTTGTACCTGATAAGAAGTAGAAGTAGAAGGCAATTCTCCAATCGTAGCAGTAGTTGCACCCGTATTCCACAGATAACTATCTCCTCCTTTGGCTGTAAGGAAGAGAGAATCGCCGGAACATATACTTGTAATTCCTTCTACCCAAATAAGCGGGGAAGGCAGTACGGTAATAGGAATATCCAGTTGAGTTGTGCAACCGTTTAAAGTTCCGGTTACAGTATAAATTGTATCTCCGGCAGGTCGCTTTGTATATACTCCGGAGGTTGTCCCATCATGCCAAACGTATGATGTAGCGCCACCCAGAATAGCCAACGTAACCGTTTCTCCTTCACATATCGTCGTCTTTCCCTGACTGGTGAGAACAGGAGGAGTAAGCGCTGCCACCGTATGGGTAGCGGTATTTTTACAACTATTAGAGTCGGTACCTGTTACAGTAAAGGTATGGCTTCCTGTTGTAATCAACGGAGTGATTTCCGTATCGATAATCCCGTTACTCCAAGTATAAGTCGAAGCAGTACCTACCGCCGTTAATGTAACGTAGTTATCTTCACAAACATTTTTTAATCCCGAAATTGAAATAACCGGTTTGGAATGTACTGTTACGCTTGCCGACACAATGCTGGTACAACCATTAAGCCCGAATCCCTGTACCTGATAAGAGGTGGATGCCGACGGAGTATCAATAATTTCGTCAGTCACAGCGCCACTGTTCCACTTGTATGTATCACCACCTTTAGCCTTTAAATTAACCGCATCCCCGACACAAATTTCCGTTTTTCCTTCTATCCAAATACTAGGAAGTGGCAAAACACGGATTGGGATATTTAACTTGGAAGTACATCCGTTTAGAGTTCCCTCTACAGTATAGATAGTATCTTCTTTCGGGATTTTTTTATAAACTCCGGAAGTTGTCCCGTCGTGCCAAACATAAGATGAAGCTCCTTGAGCGGCAATAGTCAACATTTCACCGTCACAAACATCGGTTTTTCCATCGTAAGAAAGGAGAGGATGCGGAATACTTTCTACCGTGTGGGAAGCGCTTCCCACACAACCGAATGTATCTCTTCCTGCCACCGTAAAAGTTTTAAGCCCGGTAATATTCGGAGAGATAGAAGGATTAAGCGAACCCGTATCCCAGGTATAAAGCAAATTATCGCCCTGGGCCGTCAACGTAACCTGCGAATTTTCGCAAGTGGAAACAGGGCCGTTAATCAAAACAATAGGAAGCGGACGGACAGTAATATTTACATCTAATATGCCGGAACAACCGTTATTGTAAAAACCCTTAACCTGATAAACAGTAGAAGCCAACGGAGTTGCCTGTATCGAATCCTGAGTAGAGCCGGTACTCCATTGGTAATGGTCTGCCCCTCCTGCTTTTAATTTCAACACATCGTTTTCGCAAATCATACGGTTTCCGTCTACCCACAGAGCCGGACGTGAAAGAACCCGGATTTGGATATGTTTCCGGACAGTACAGCCGTCTGTTGTGCCGTCAAACCAATAGATTGTATCTCTCGTTGGAATTTTAGTAAGCGTTTCGGAAACAGAGCCGTCAAACCAAACATAAGAAGATGCCCCGCGAGCCGTGAGTTGCACCATATCGCCAAGGCACACTATCGTATCGCCGCTAAATGAGAGTTCGGGGTTATTTTTAACTCTTATGCTTTTCGTATAGGATGATTTACAACCATTAGCATCAGCCCCCGTGACGGTGTAAACCGTATCTCTTAACGGAGCTACAATCCGGCTTGCTCCGGTAAACAAGTCCGACCAATAATAGGAGGCGGCTCCTTGTGCCGTCAATATAGCGGTACTGTTTTTACAAACTTCGTCTACTCCGCTGATTGAAACATCCGGCAAGGGATTTACCTTTACCAGAATATCCTTTGTCGAAGTACAACCGTTTGCAGCCGTACCGGAAACAGTAAAAGTCTCATCTGCCAAAGGGCGTACTTTTGTTTGGGCAGTGGCAGCTCCGTTGTTCCAGACATAAGTCAATGCGCCGGTCGCTTTGAGCGTTGCCGTATCATTCAAGCAAATCTCCGTATCGCCCGAAATCAACAGTGTAGGGGTAGGTTTGACCGAAATATAAATCGTTTTAGTATAACTACAAGAATATTGGTCGGTAACCGTAACTGTATAGTTTTTACTTGTTTTTGCAGTATCAATCATAGTTTGGAGAGTAGAACCGTTATCCCACAAAAAGCCGCTTCCAACCTCTGCTTCCATAACGCTCAGGATAACTTTTTCACCATAACAAACAACGTCCGAGCCGTCTATATCCAAATCAGGGAAATAACGAACCGCAACCGGTTTGGTTACGCTAGATTCGCAACCGGAAGAAGAGATAGTTTTCAACGTAACCTGATATAATCCGGGAGCCGGATAAAAATGAACAGGATTTTTCAAATCGGAAACAGTTCCGTCTCCAAAATCCCATGAATAGAATCGTATAGTATCATTCGATATTGTTGATTCATTCGTAAATTCGACTTTTCCCGAACAATCGTTTTCGTACGAAAAATCGGGATTTATTACAATTTTGGGAAGTTGGGTCGAAAGTGTAATGGGAGGGCAACCCATATCGCCGTTCATTTCACAATAATAAGTTACACCCGGGTCTAAATCCGCCTGAGGTATCCGTGCGATATTCGGGCTTCCCGGAACAGTTGCTATCGGTTTACCATCCGAACGGCGCCATGTATAAGTCAGGAAACCTTCCGTATCGGTAGCAGTAATATAAGCATCTTCGCCCACGCAATTTTTTGCTTCGAGCTTCAATCCCAACGTTTCGCCCCAGAAATAACCGTAAGCTTCGTGCGAGCCCGAAACCCTGTATGTTGTGCCATTCTGGGCACATTGAACAATACAGTCGTGAGTTTCAATTTCAATAGTTACCGTCCTTCCCAAATGAGGCAAAAGGTTTATCATTCCGGTAGTCCAGTTCTTATAGACATATTCGTTTCCACCTCCCGACGGGCACGAGTTAGTACCTGATGTCCCTTTATTCCGTTCAAAACCGGAAGCATTCAGGTCGGCTTTCCCGTCGAATGAACTACAAGGAAGTGCACTTCCGTCGTCTAACTTGACACTAAGCGAATAAGCCGGCCTCTCCTCTCCCTCGTGCGTACCGCCGGAAGTCGGGTCGCGCAAAACCGCTGCAAATTTATAAACGAGTAAAGTGGTTTGGGGGGTTACCGTAAAGGTATAAGTCATTCTTTCGGCCGTTGCATATTTACCGGTAGTCCATTTATTACGGCCGCTACATGAACTAGCTGCGGTAGCATATCCCTCCGCAGCCTTGGGGACACCTATCCGGGCAACACTCGGCATTCCATCGGGATTGACAAAAAATCCGCTGCAAGCAACAATAGGGTCATTTGTATTGGGCATCGTCCCCATAATCTGGAAACGGCCTCCGGCTCCGGCAGAAGTTACCGGTGTCCAAGCTGCCTTATAAGTATTGGTTCCTCTCGGAGTATATGGAATAGTAGTATTGTTATCATCATAGTAATACTGTCCGGTATACAAATTCCATCCGGAAAAATTCCCCATTTCAAAACTTAAATTGGGGGTATCCTCATTTTTCGCATATAAAGAAAATATATTCAGGGAAAAATAAAAGGAGAACAGAAAACCAAGTATACGTTTTGTCATATATATGAGAATTTAATTCGACACTATACCCAAAGAAATCAAGGAGAAACGTTTTAAATTTTACTATAAAACCTCAATCAAATAAAGCGTTTGTTCCAATCAACCAACGTATCTTTCCAACAGAATAAAATTTTAAGAAAAACACTTCCCCACACCAAAATCAGTTTTCAAGAAATTCACAGTTCTTTCCAATATAGTCCTATACTAAAAAGCTAAATTACCTTATTAAAAACCACATTATCCTTTTGCTGTACAAAGCACCTGCTTAAGAAATTATAATACTAACAGGAACAGCAAATTCAACATACTTACGAAGATAACACTTTTTCCAAAAAATTCCAATACTATTCTTTCTAAATTTTCTCCCGGAAAAGTTTAAAGTGATGAAGATTTTAAAGATTAAAAAGCATTTTAAATTTTATAAAATAGTAACTTTTCAACATTAAATAGAATTCGTTAAAATTAATAAACGTAAGCAGCAAATTAAATTCATTGGGTGAAAATTTCAAGAACTTATAATTCGAAAGTTTTTGATATCCGGATATGGTTTCCGGCGTATCTTTTTACTTTTAGAAAACTATTAATCAACAGCATAAACATTTCATATAATTTATAAAATTCATATTTGACAGATTTATTATTTTTGTAAAATAATTATGGATACAGATATTAGGACATACGATTTTAAAACTTTGCCTATTGAGATAGAAGTAAAAGATTTAAAATTTATCAAAAAGCTACCAAAACTTCTCGGACAACCTCATAAGGCAACCTTTTATCAAATTATTTGGCTCGCAAAAGGAGAAGCGACATTCCGAATTGATTTTCGGGATATTTCTATAAAATCAAATGAAATTCTAATTATATCGGCAGGTCAGGTTTGCGAGTTTGATACAGAGTCTGATTACTCGGGTAAAATCATATTGTTTACAAATTCCTTTTTTACCGTAACTGAACTTGATTCCAACTTTTTGCATACATCTGAAATGCTCAATCCTGTCAGCCTCAATAAAACAGTGTCCATTTGTCCGGAACTTGCAGGGAACCTGACAACATTATTGGGCGAAGAATTAAAACACCCTACCGATAATTTCCAAACAGGAATAGCCCAAAGTTATCTGCGTATTATCTTATTTGAAACAGAAAGACAACTTACCGCATCCTTCTCGCCTCCAGCGAATAACATCGGACGAAGATTCTATAATGCTGTTGAACAATATTATAGAAAAAACAGAAATACCGAATTTTATGTCAATTTGTTGGGTATAAATGAAAAATCTTTATCAAAAGAGATTAAAAACCTTACCGGAAATACCCCTAAAATTTATATCGATTCACGCGTAATGCTAGAAGCAAAACGGCTTCTAGCATACAGCCATCTCTCTATTAAAGAAATAGGCTTCGAAATAGGCTTCAACGAACCAACCAACTTTAATAAATACTTTCGCAAACATACAGGCTTAACTCCTGCGCAATTCAGAGATTCTACAAGACAATAAATCACCCGGCAGAGATTTACCATTATATGACGCTGATGTATTATCAACGTATCTAAACTACCTTGTACTTTTGTATTATACAATAAACAATTAAAAAGTATTGTCATGAATAAAATCGTACTAATAGGAGCAAGCGGATTCGTTGGTTCTGCTATCCTGAATGAAACGTTGAACAGAGGTATTAAAGTAACGGCAGTAGTTCGTAATCCTGAAAACCTTCAAAACTCAAACCCGGATGTAACCATCGTTAAAGCCGATGTTTCGGATGCAGATAAGGTAGCAGAAATATGCAAAGGGGCTGATGCTGTTATCAGTGCATACAATCCGGGATGGACTAATCCGGAAATCTACGACCTGACACTGAAAGTGTATCCTCAAATTCTTGAAGGAGTAAAAAAAGCAGGTGTTAAAAGATTGCTTATCGTGGGTGGTGCTGGTACACTATTCGTTGCTCCCGGACTTCGTGTAGTTGATTCAGGGGCAATTCCTGCCGAAATTATGGGTGGCGTAAAATCTCTTGGAGAATTTTATCTCAATATTTTGATGAATGAAAAAGACATTGATTGGGTATTCTTCTCTCCCGCAGGCTCGCTTGAACCCGGCAAACGCACAGGCAACTATCGCCTTGGCAAAGATAACTTAATTGTAAACGATAAAGGTGAAAGCAAAATTTCCGTTCAGGATTATGCCAAAGCTATGGTTGATGAACTAGAAAATCCACAGCATCACCAAGAGCGATTTACTATTGGTTATTAATCAACATACAAGTTATTTCGCACGAATTATCCGAAGACTCCCTTTGGGGACGTAATATTGGCAAAAGAATCTTACGTCCCAAAGGGGAGAATAACATTCTTTAAGGGAGGGGAATATTACGGATAAGCAATAAAATTAAGAAACTATTTAAAATCACTACTGACCGAGAAAAATAGATATTTCAGACAAAAGTCTATATTTCATGGGTAATTGAGAGTTTTAGAATAAAACAGAGGATACATTTTAAAAATCAAGCAAAGTCTCCGTAGGAGACAGATTTTAATAACCCCGAGCAAACGAAGTGCAGCTCGGGGTTAAAGAGTAGCCCTGCCACCTGAACCCCGAAGTGGGTTCAACAGAACTAAGGATGTACGACCCACTACGGGGTCGGATATGAGAGTAGTCTAATACCCCATGCTACACTTCGTTTGCACGGGGTTATTAAAATTGAACTCC
>JAVBMA010000074.1:0-36888 GCA_031553005.1 Paludibacteraceae bacterium
TTTCTCTTTCCACTTTCGTTCCATTCGGAATGACGGGCGATTACCTTTTGCTAAGTAGGAGATAAAGCGGCGGCAACGCCGCCGCTTTCTCTCCTACATCTCTTATATCCCACCAAGGTGTCATTCCGAACGCAGTGAGGAATCTCTGAATGTATACTTAGGGGTATTTTTGCTGATAGGTATTTTAAATTTTCAATATATTTTCAATACCAATATTGAAATTCTCACCTCCCATCTTTCATCTTTCACTTTTCATCTTTCACTTTTCACCTCATTTAAAGCCTTTATCTTTTGCCACTGTTCATCCGATAAAACTTGCCGGTAGTTGATTGCTGCGTTTTCCGATAGCTTCCGGATTGTTTGTGCCCTTTTTTGAGAATCGGGGTGCGTGGCAATCCAAGTGGTGAAAAAAATATTGTTTTCCTCTCTTGCCAACCGTGATAAAAAATCAGCCATCCCTTCGGTATTAATATTTGCTTTTTGCAGGTAAATGACCGCAGTTGCATCTGCTTCTTTTTCCAAAGAGCGGCTGTGAGCCGATGAGGATATGGTTTTTCCGGTTTCTCTGATGATTTCGCCGTTTCCTCCAAACATCTGATTCAACACTATCTCAAGCCCTATGTCTTTAATCAGTGATTTCATGACATGGCCTTTTTCCATGTGGGCTATTTCATGAGCCATCACACCCGCAAGTTCCGTTTCGTTTTCGCAAGCCGAGAGGAGTCCGGAATAGATTACGAGATACCTGCCGGGAAATGCGAAAGCGTTTACTTCCTTGTTTTTAAGGCAATATATTTTTATAGATGAGCTGTCAATGTCGTTTGCTTTGCAAATATGCGCCAATAAAGTATTTAATGAAGTGATAACGGAGTCCCCCGAAATTTGTTCCTGATGGTTAAGATAGTGTTTTTCGTATGCTTTGCCCAATAACTTTTCCAGATTCCAGGAGGGATAATTGAAAAGTGCCATCCAGTTGACCAGCGAAAAAGCGAAAAACAGTGCTGCAAATATGGCAATCGAGATTATGGCTTGCCGGATTATCTTCTTTTTCATACTGTTACTGTTTAGCGCCGACATATCAGATGGGTGATGTTTCCGTATAAATACCACTCTACATTTTCTCCTTTGCGGACTTTTATGGCTGATATGATTGTTGCGATATATTCTATTATGTTGAAAATAACCACGGTGAAAAGGTATGCAAAATACAAGGAAGAGAAGTGCGTCATTCCGAAAATAATATGGATGCTCCACCAGAACAGGACGCAGTTGGTACAGAAGAGCGGAAGCTGCGATATCAATGCTTGTGTGCAATGCCACCTGACAAAGTAGGGGCTTTTTCTGTTTGCAAAATAGAAAAAGATAGTTGAAATGAGGTTGATTAGGGGAAAGGGTAATCCGACCATTATGACAACAAGCGACATTAAGTAGCTGTTGGATGCGGATTCATATTCGCTTTCGCGTGTGTAATCTATCATAAATCTTTATATATATTCCAAATCCAATTGGACAGAAAGAGAGTGAGTATGAATATAAGCACCCACTTTTTTGCCAGGGTTTTTTCTGCTTTTTCCAAAAAGTCGAACAAGGTTGTTTTCCGGAGAAGTATATCCCGGGCAATCCAAAAGGGAAGAACCAGCAATGCGGAGAGTAATAATATCCCGTTAGGATTCAGCAGGATTGAGTTTTTTAGATTCCCATGTAATAATTCGCAGATAGCCCTTGTCGACCCGCAAGCGGGACATGGAATTCCGTAAATCCGTTTGAATAAACAGAGGGTGAAACCTTCTCCACCTGTCGAATTGTAAGAAAATGCGAGCCACACATATCCCGCAATACAAGCTATTGCAAGGAGTATGTAGAGGCTTTTTTTTTATTCTTGTATGCCTGCAATTTCTTCAGTTTCATTAGAATTGGAGAGGGTAAACATTTGTAATTTTTTCAAATTGCTCTCTTTGGTTGCGTTCATAATCAGGAAATAGTCTACGATTGTCCATATTCCAAATCCGCCGCATGTTAGCAATTTTGCAATTCCCAATCCGGTATCGCCAATCAGAAAACGGTCTATACCCAAACCTCCCCCGAAGAAAGAGACGATTAGCATCATAAGCGGTTCCCTGAAAGAGATAGCTTGCAATGAAATCCATTTTGAGTCGTCGACTTCACTTAGTTGTTGTTGGATAGCAGGTAGCGCCATTTCAGGAAAGCATTTTCCATTGGTCATAAGGAAAGTTTCTACTTTTTGCGAATTCATAAGATTATGTTCAGTTAAAATATTTTCACAAAAATAGCTTTTATTGTCCAATTAGCAAATAAAAAAGAATTGGCAAATGTGATAATTGGCAAATGTGATAATTGGCAAATGTGATAATTAGCAAATGTAATAATTAGCAAATTAGCAAATGTGCTAATTTGCAAATGAAAAAATGAGTATTAATGTATTCATTTTTTTTATTTGCTAATTTGCTAATTACCACATTTGCTAATTAGTATGCTAATTAATCCCTCCGTCCCATATAAATCATAACGTAGTAGAAGAGGGTAGCCAACGAACCTAAAGCTGCTATAACATAAGTATAGGCTGCTGATTTGAGTGCGTCTTTTGCTTTCGGATATGTGTTTGCATTTGTGATTCCCGCCGTATTAAGCCATGCCAATGCGCGGGAGCTTGCGTTTATTTCTACGGGCAAGGTAACAACACTAAACAGTGTGGTCAACCCGAAAAGAATAATACCGATAAGCAATAGCTGAGGGAATGTTTTTACAAAAATAATTCCTGCTAAAATAACCCATTGCACCCATTGCGAAGCAAAGCTGACAACGGGAACCAATGCGGAGCGGAATTTCAGAAAAGCATATTGTTTGGCATGTTGTAAGGCGTGACCGCATTCGTGTGCGGCAACTGCTGCCGCGGCAACACTATTTCCGCTATAAACATCCTGGCTAAGGTTTACCACTTTGGTTGCCGGATTGTAGTGGTCTGTTAGGAAACCCGGAGTAGAAACAACCTTCACATCCATGATTCCATTGTCGCGCAGCATCTTCTCTGCAACATCTCTTCCGGTTAACCCGTTGGAAACCGGGACTTTGGAATACTCCTCAAATTTCTTTTTTAAACGGTATTGTACCAGATAACTTAAAAGTGCGAATACCCCGAAAATAATCCAAATAGTCATCGTTTTTTGTTTTTATGTTAATAGTTACGAGTTACAAGTTAGTAGTTACCGGTTATGGTATTTAAGTTTGATGTATCAAAAATCTTACCATTTATATTATACTGACAAATTGGCATCTTTTGTGCTTAAGTAGTTACAAGTTACTAGTCTATTAATGAAACAATAAATATCTAAAAATACGCTATTAAATGTAATCACTAATCACTAATCACTAACCATTAATCACTAATAAACTTCCTTATTTAATAATCCCGTTTCTTTTTAATAAAGGGTCAATAGTCGGTTCTTGCCCCCTGAAACGTTTGTATAGTATCATAGGGTGTTCGGTTCCTCCTTTGGAGAGCACTTCCGTAAGGAATGCACCAGCTGTTTCCGTGTCGAATATGCCGTTTTTGCTGAACATTGAGAAGGCATCGGCGTCCAGGACTTCTGCCCATTTATAGCTGTAATATCCGGCAGCGTATCCGCCCGAGAAGATGTGGCTGAACTGCGCGCTCATCAGCGCCTCGTTTACAGCCGGTAGCGTCTGGGCGCTTTCCCATGCTTTCTGTTCGAATGTTTTTACATCTCCTTCAAACTCGGTATTCAGTGTATGCCATCCCATATCCAGCAGTGCAAAGCTAAGTTGGCGCAGGGTTTGGTAACCAACGTTGAAGTTGGCTGCATCCTTGATTTTTCGGATTAGTTCGGCAGGGATCTTTTCTCCTGTCTTATAATGCGTGGCAAATCCGTCCAGATACTCTTTTTCCAATGCCCAGTTTTCCATTAATTGGGAAGGAAGCTCTACAAAGTCCCGGTATACATTTGTTCCCGAAAGGCTTTCGTATGTGGCATTTGCCACTATTCCGTGAATGGCATGCCCGAATTCGTGAAGAAAAGTTGTTACTTCGTCGAATGTCAGTAGCGAAGGGAGGGAGTCCGTCGGACGGGTGAAGTTCATTACAACAGAGATATGCGGGCGATGATTTTCTCCGTTTTCGTCTATCCATTGACCTTTATATTCGGTCATCCATGCGCCGTTCCTTTTTCCTTCCCTCGGGTAAAAATCGGTGTAAAGTACTGCCAAAAACGAACCGCCTTTGTCAAAAACCTCGTAGGCTTCGACTTCCGGATGATAAACCGGAATTTTTTCATTTTTCTTGAATTGAAGCCCGTATAATTTAGTAGCCAGGTCTAAAACTCCTTTTTTTACATTTTCCAGTTCGAAATAGGGCTTTAGTAATTCGTCATTGATGCTATATTTTTCATCGCGCAGCTTTTCCGAATAGTAAGACCAATCCCAAGGCATGATTTCAAAACCGGCTCCTTTTTTATTTGCATATGACTGGACTTCCGCAATTTCTGTTGTGGCTGCCGGTTTGTATGCATCCAACAGTTTATTCAGCAGGTCGTATACATTTTCTTTTTTCTCGGCCATCCGTTTACGGAGTACGTAAGATGCATAGTCATCGTAACCCATTAAACGGGCAATTTGAAGACGGGTATTAACTATTTCGTTGATTACCGGCCTGTTGTCCAATTCGCCGTTAGTGGCTTTTGTATTATAGGCCAGGTAAAGTTCCTTGCGCAACTCCCTGTTATCGGCATATTTCATAAATGGGACATAGCTTGGAGCTGAGAGATTGAACAGCCACCCTTCGGTGTTTTTTTCTTTTGCTTTTATTGCAGCAGCTTCTTTGATGCTTTCGGGCAATCCGGATAATTGGGATTCGTCTTTGATAACCAACTGGTATTGGTTGGTTGCTTTCAACACATTTTGCCCGAACTGAAGTTCCTGCAAACTGAGGTTTTTGGATAATTCGCGGTATCTCTCTTTATCTGCCGGATTGAGGTTGGCTCCCCTGTTTACAAATGCATCGTAAGTATTTTGAAGAAGTGTTTTTTGCTCCGTCGTAAGATTCAATGAATCTTTTTGTTGGTAGACGGATTTGACACGTGAAAATAGTTTTTCATTCAGAAAAATATTATTGCTATGTTCTGTTTCTTCGGGTGCAATTTCGTTGGCAATTTCATCCATTTCGTCGCATGTCTCGGCGCTTAGGAGGTTGTAGAAGACATATTGGACTTTTGAAAGTGCGGAACCGGAACGTTCGAGCGCAACAATTGTGTTTTCAAATGTTGGATTTTCCTTGTTCTCAACGATTTTATTTACTTCTTCGTCATGCAGTTTCATACCTTCCCGCATAGCCGGTAAATAGTCTTCCAGTTTGATTTTATCAAACGGAGCTGTTTGATGAGGAGTCCGGTACTCCTGAAAGAAAATATTTTGTTCTGTTTTCATACACGAATTTAAGAATAAAATGAGTGCCAAGCCTTTAAACAAGGGTTTAAAGAAACTCAAAGATTGTTTATATTGCTTGTTTTTCAATATCACTTGGATTATTTATTTAATGTTTAAAGGTCTTTTACCAGCATATTTTTACTTGCCCGGCTGATAGTTTCCCTTATTTGGCAGGTATATTCCCATATTGATTTAAACTCTTCCCTGTTTTCCAGTTTGAAGGTTTCCGAACCTTTTCCATCTATTTTATTGAAAAAGTAGGGTACCGTGATTTTATTTATATCAATAGCCGGTTGGTAGGCTGCTTCCTTTTCCGTGTTATAAGTTTCAACAATGATTCCAGCCTGACATAAATTGTCTATCATTACGGAAACCAACCGTATCGGCAGTTTGTGTTTTATCGCTAGTTTTTCTATCGAAAGGGGTTCTTCCCCGTTTTCAAACCGCTTTATGATTATCTTAGCCAAAGCAAGCAATACAAATTCATAATAGCGGTGGCTAATGTTTTTTACGTCGTTTTCGTACTCAAAGTTCCGGACACTCTGCCCGGCAAAAGAGAGTTCGGCTCCGAACAGAACGATAGACCAGGTGATTTGGACGAATAAAAGCAACAACGGTATGGCTGCCAAACTACCATATATGGCATTGTAGCTGGTCATCCATTTTTGTCCCCAGATATACAACCCTTGGAATAGCTGGAACGCAAATCCGGCAATTAATCCGGCAATGGCTGCTTTGCTGAACCTTACTTTTGTGTTTGGGATAATTATATATATAAGAGTAAAAATAAGCCATGAGATAACATAAGGTAATAGGGCAAGCAATATTTTCAGAGCCGGACTGATGATATACGAATCGTTTAGATATGATATTATGTATTTGAAATAGAAAGAAATACCGCTGGATATGGTAATCATAAAAGGGATAAGAAGCAGCAGCGAAAAGAAATCCGTGAATTTCCGCACAAAAGACCTGTTTTTCTTTATCCGCCATATTTCATTGAAAGAGCTTTCGATTTGGGTGAAAACGTTTAGTATAGACCATAACAGGAAGATAATACCGATTCCGACAAAAACTCCGCCTTTGGCATGAATCAGGTAGGATTCGACCAACTCAAAAACATATTTAATGACTTCTCCTTGTTGGGGATATTTGTAAGCGAGAAATTCTATGATATAGCTGTCGAATCCGAAACCTCTGGCGATTCCGAAGACAAACGCCAGCATGGGGATTAATGCAAACACGGAATAGTAGGTGAGGGCGGATGCTTTCATTTGCATTTTTCCTTCCAGAAAGCCCCGGACGGTTAATACGGTTGTTTTTAATACCAGATAGAGTATTCCTCTTTTTCCTTTTTCGTCGTGCTCGGATATCCGCCAAAGGTCAACGGTAATAAACTTTATGAAGTTAACAATATAAAGGATAATTTTTTTCATTTGTATGATTGATTACAAGTTACAAGTTACAAGTTAATAAGTTACGAGTTACAAGTTTAACTTTAAAGATTGATGATGTACTCTTCTTGTAACTAACAACTTGTAACTCGTAACTAATATAAAAAAGCAGCAGGCAATAAGCCGGGTTCTGTATCCGGACTAATCCGGTGTCTGTCATTAATCTAGGACGAATGTCGCCATTCGCCTCAAGCGATCTACCCCCCGGCATCGGACGAGCAGCCCTACGTGCGCCGGTATACATGATCTTACAACCCATGAGTTGTACGGCTTCCGGTATCACTACCGGAACCGGTGGGCTCTTACCCCGCCTTTTCACCCTTACTCCGAAAAACCGGAGCGGTCATTTTCTGTTACATTTACTTTGCCTTCACAAACAACTTCCCATTAAGAAGCATGGTGCCCTGTGTTGCCCGGACTTTCCTCTGACCCTAAAGCCAGCGACAAACCCGCCTGCTGCATTTGGCAAAGATAGTGAATTCTATTCTTTTTTTATTTTCATTTATGTTTTTGGATAAATATTATTTTGATAGTGTAATTTATCGTGGATCAGATATTGCACTTTTTCTATTTCCGCAGGTTACACTTTGCTTACCTACGGTTATGAATAATTGCTTATAGTATATTTTTTGTCATGTCAAGATTAAATTCTGTCATATATTTCTTTGCCAAAACTGTCATATGTCATAGTTTATCCGGCTTAAATACTTAATCACTGTTAATCTGAATGTTAGATTCGTTAAATCGGTCTAAAATTGACGAAAAAGTATAGTGTTGCATAATTTTTGTACTTCTCTTTTACGTTTATCTATAAGTATTTTGTAATCTAAGACAGATGCTTAGTAATTGATTACAATCGTAAGGTGTTTTAGAAGACTTTTTTGTGACAGGCTTTAAATACAAGTTGTAACCATTTAATCAAAAATGTTTGTTTCAGATTGATAAGTAATTTATTCATAAGTCGAAACTGATAATATAAAAGATTGAAAAAGATGAAACGTTTAAAAAAATTGTTGACCATTATTGGTGTAGTATTACTTAGTTCGGGAGTTTCCGTTTTTTGTTATTCGTTGATGAATAAACCGCAGGGAGCCCCGGTGGTAAAAACAGTACCGGAAACACCAGTTAGGTATATGGCTTATACCGAAGGAACTTCTGTTGATTTGATCCATGCTGCGGAAATCTCCGTTAATGCTGTCGTGCACGTTATGACAAAATACGAAGCGCAACAGGCGTCTATGGGAACGGATCCGTTTTTCGAATTCTTTTTCAGGGATAGGAGAGGAATGCAATCTCAACCCAGAACCGCTTCCGGATCGGGAGTTATACTCTCTCCGGATGGTTATATCGTTACAAACAACCATGTGGTGGACGAAGCAAACGAGATTACCATTACATTAAATGATAAGCGGACGTTTAAAGCTGTTTTGATCGGTTCGGATCCCTCTACCGACTTGGCATTATTGAAAATAGACGCCACTGGTTTGCCTACATTGGAGATTGGAAATTCGGATGAATTGAAGATTGGCGAATGGGTATTGGCTGTGGGTAATCCGTTTAACCTTACTTCTACTGTTACGGCAGGAATTGTCAGTGCAAAGGCACGCAATATTAATATCCTGAACGGGGATATGAAAATAGAATCATTTATCCAGACCGATGCTGCGGTTAATCCCGGAAATAGCGGAGGTGCGTTGGTAAATACCAGAGGGCAGTTGGTGGGGATTAATACTGCTATTGCTTCGCAAACGGGATCGTATGCCGGGTATTCATTCGCCGTTCCTGTTAGTATTATGAGTAAAATTGTGACCGACCTGAAACAGTACGGTGTAGTGCAACGTGCGCTGCTAGGCGTTATTATAAACGATATAAACGCTGATTTTGCAAAAGAAAAAAATATTGATGTGCTGGAGGGCGTTTATGTTGCTGATGTCAATGAACATAGCGGCGCTGCCGATGCCGGAATTGAAAAGGGAGATATCATTACCCATGCAAATGGGATTAAAGTGAAATCAGTATCCGAATTGCAGGAACAGATAGGGCGTTTCCGTCCCGGAGATAAGGTTAAAATAGAAGTGATCAGAAATAATAAAAACAAAGAATTTGAGATTACTTTGAAAAACAGGATGGGAAATACCGATGTTGTAAAGGAAGTCGGGATAAAAGACCTTGGAGCGAGTTTTGCACCTATTTCGGACAAGCAGAAAAAGCAATATGGCATATCTTCCGGGCTATTGGTGGAAAAAGTGGAGAAAGATGGCAAATTTGCCCAAGCAGGAGTTCCGAAAGGATATATTATTGTTAAAGTCAATAACCGCTTTGTAAATACTATTTCGGATATAGAACAGATTATAAAGGAGATAAAACAGAATAGCAATAAATTCAATGAACAGGCTCTTTTTATTTCAGGATTAAATCCGAACGGTAAAGTGGCTTATTACGCAGTAAATTTGAATTGATCTGGAAATTCGTTTTTTATCTCTTGTTATGGAAAAAAATATAAATATTAACTTTTTAAAAATTTGTTGTGTGTTATTCTTTTAAAAATAGTAACTTTGCCACTTAAATTTTCATTATAGAATGAGACAACTTAAGATTACCAAATCGATCACAAACAGGGAAAGCGCTTCTCTCGACAAGTATCTTCAAGAGATTGGACGAGAGGATCTTATAACGGTAGAAGAGGAAGTGGAACTAGCGCAGCGGATCAAAAAAGGAGACCGCATAGCGTTGGAGAAACTTACCCGGGCAAACCTTCGTTTCGTCGTTTCTGTTGCCAAGCAATACCAAAATCAAGGTTTAAGTTTACCCGATCTTATCAATGAAGGGAACTTAGGATTAATCAAGGCAGCCGAAAAATTTGACGAAACCAGAGGGTTTAAATTTATATCGTATGCTGTTTGGTGGATTCGTCAATCAATCTTACAAGCATTGGCTGAGCAGTCTCGTATTGTTCGTTTACCTTTAAACCAAGTAGGTTCGTTGAATAAAATCAACAAAGCATTTTCAAAGTTCGAACAAGAAAACGAAAGACGCCCTTCACCTGAAGAACTTGCCGATGAGTTGGATATCCCGGTGGATAAGATTGCGGATACTTTGAAAGTTTCCGGAAGGCACATTTCTGTTGATGCACCTTTTGTAGAAGGAGAAGACAATAGCCTGTTGGACGTTTTGATAAATGATGATTCTCCGATTGCCGACAGATCATTGATTAATGAGTCATTGGCTCGTGAAATCGACAGGGCTCTGGCAACTCTTACCGATAGAGAAAGCGAGATTATCAAAATGTTCTTTGGAATTGGGTATCAGGAAATGACGTTGGAAGAGATCGGAGAAAACTTCGGATTGACACGTGAGCGCGTCCGGCAGATCAAAGAAAAAGCAATCAGACGATTGAGACAAAATTCAAGAAGTAAATTATTGAAAGGATATTTAGGATAATATTCTCAATAATAAATGACTAAAGCGGAATTTTATAATCCCGCTTTTTTTATGCCTATATGAAAACAAAAAACCACCTGAATAGAAACTCCAGGTGGTTGCAAACAAGTCCAAGTTGATTAATTCATAGGTATATTTTATATTGAATAGTATAGGTCTTTTATAAGTGAAAACTTTTTACTAGTTTAGCTGTCTCTGTTAATGATGCTGTATATTATATTTATAACTTGTGTTTTTTAACACGTATCTATATGTTTATATTTTTTTTGAAAGTTTTTGTTTGTTATTCAAAATATTATAAATAAGTGTTTTATATTCTTTTTGATGTGTATATAATAATTTATCTATATATATATAATTGAATAACTAAATATATAACAATCCCAACATTCTTTTAGTTCAATCCTAAATTTTTTTTCTTGCATTATTTTTTATTCTCATCATAATAGATTGTTTGAATCCGGCTATTCAAATTCTTTTAGTAAGAAGAAGATACTTCTTGCTGAAATGACTATCTTTGCATTTATCTGAAAAATTCAATAAAACAAGATTTATATGTTGACTCTCAAGGTTATTACAGAGAATACGGAGGAAGTTATTCGCCGTTTAGGTAAAAAGCGTTTTGACGGAAAAGTGATTATTAATAAGGTAATCGAATTGGATAAAAAGAGACGTAATACCCAGGTGGTTTTAGATAATAGTCTGTCTGAATTAAATGCATTGTCCAAAAGTATCGGGCAATTGATGAAAGAGGGGAAGAAGGAGGAAGCTGAGGCTGCCCGCGAGAAAACCACCCAATTGAAAGAAAATAATAAGGTTCTTGAAAATGAGATGCGTGAGATTGAGCAGGAACTTCAAAATATATTGACAACTATCCCTAATCTTCCGCACGACAGTGTTCCGGAAGGAAGTTTAGCGGAAGATAATCTGACCGAGAAAACCGGAGGCGTAATGCCAGATTTGGCGGAAGACGCGTTGCCTCACTGGGAACTTGCCAAAAGATATGATATCATAGACTTCGAATTGGGAGTTAAGATCACGGGAGCGGGATTTCCGGTATATAAAGGAAAGGGAGCCCGCCTGCAACGCGCATTAATCAGTTTCTTTTTGGATAGCGCACATGAAGCGGGTTATCTGGAAGTGCAACCTCCTTACGTCGTGAATGCGGCTTCCGGTTATGGAACAGGTCAATTGCCTGATAAAGAAGGTCAAATGTATCATTGTAATGAAGATGATTTATATTTGATTCCGACAGCCGAAGTGCCCGTTACCAATATTTACAGGGATGTCATTTTGAACGAATCGGATCTTCCTGTAAAGAATACAGCCTATTCGGCATGTTTTCGCCGTGAAGCCGGTTCGTATGGAAAAGATGTGCGGGGATTAAATCGCTTGCATCAATTTGACAAAGTGGAAATTGTCCGGATCGATCATCCGGATCACTCATACCAATCGTTGACCGAAATGGTTGATTATGTTCAAACATTAGTTGAAAAGTTGGAACTGCCTTGGCGTATTCTTCGGCTTTGCGGTGGTGATATGAGCTTTACTTCAGCTTTAACATTCGATTTCGAAGTTTATGCAGCAGCCCAGAAACGCTGGTTGGAAGTTAGCTCCGTATCTAACTTTGAAAGCTATCAGGCAAACCGCTTGAAATGCCGTTTTAAAAGCGGGGATAAGAAACCGCAGCTTTGCCATACTTTAAACGGAAGCGCACTTGCATTGCCTCGTATCGTAGCTGCTATTCTGGAAAATAACCAGACACCGCAAGGCATACGTATTCCGAAGGTATTAGTGCCTTATACCGGATTTGAGTATATTGATTAATAAAAAAAGAGGCTATCTCAAAAGAACGAGGATGACGCAGATAACGCGGATTTTTGCAAATAAAAGATGAATGTAGGTTTGATAATTTCTAATTATTAAAAATATAAAATCTGTGTAAATCCGTGTTATCTGCGTCATCCGTGTTCAAAATAACTTTTGAGATAGCCTCTTTTCTATTGATAAAAATTGATTTTTAGTGATATTCATTCTTGACTTCTTTTCTTAAATTTGTTTTATGAGCAAAAATGCGAAAATAGTATTGCCTGCCGAATGGGAACCACAAAGCGCTGTTCAACTGACATGGCCACATGAAGATACCGATTGGAACTATATTCTGGAAGAGGTTACATCCTGTTTTGTTGCTATCGCAAAAGAGATCATCAAAAGAGAGATTCTCTTAATTGTGTGCAGGGACAAGCAAGCCGTGAAATCCCAACTGGGAGAGGTTGATTTCAGCCGGATTATTTTTCGCGAAGTACCCACCAATGATACATGGGCAAGAGATCATGGGGCAATTTCTGTTTTTGTAGACGGAGAACCCTATATCTATGATTTTGCATTCAATGGATGGGGAATGAAGTTTGCTGCTAATCATGACAACCGGATCACGCGGGAGCTATATGTAATGGATACCTTTCCGCCGGAAACGGGCTATTTTAATATGTTACATTATGTACTTGAGGGAGGTGGTATTGAGTCGGACGGAAAAGGCACGCTGTTGACAACGTCCGAATGTTTGCTTTCTCCCAACCGCAATGATCATTTCTCGAAAGAAGAGATTGAAATGTTCCTGAAATCTATATTCGGACTAAAGAGGATATTATGGCTGGACAACGGATATTTGGCTGGCGATGATACGGATAGCCATATTGATACGCTGGCTCGTTTTTGCGATGCGAAGACAATAGCGTATGTTTGTTGTGACGACTCCGAAGATGAACATTATAGTGCATTGTCGGCTATGGAGGCAGAATTAAAGAATTTTCGGACAGCTACTGGAAAACCATATCATCTTATTCCCCTTCCGATGGCAGATTGTGTAGTTAAAGATGGAGAGCGACTTCCTGCTACGTATGCGAACTTTTTGATTATCAACGGAGCAGTATTGATGCCGACTTATGGTTCTCCCGAAAAAGATAATATAGCCGCAAGTCAGTTGCAAAAAGCTTTCCCGGACAGGGAAATTGTTGGAATTGATTGTTCGCCGCTTATCCGTCAACACGGATCGCTTCATTGTGTAACAATGCAGTTTCCTGCCGGCGTTATTACTTTGCCCGATCAGAAATCCTAACCGGGCTTGGTTTTAAATATGAAACTATATCGAGTTAATATTAATCTTAGCGTACTTGGCGTCTTTGCGTTAAATTGTAAAAGCGCTTGCGCTTAATTTTGAAACGCAAAAATTCGAAGATAGCTAAGAAACTGTTTAAATTTCGTATTAAGATGAATTCGATATAAGAATTTCTTACTAAAAGCTCCACGGCTCCCTCCGCCTTTGGAGGCGTAGCGTTAAGAAAATCTTTGGAATGGAGCGTTAAAAAACGTTTTCTGTCTGACGACCGTAGGGAGGAGTTTAAAACGTTTTAGCGTAATGCAGAAGATTTTTAGCGGAGAATCCACAGCGGCGGCTTTTTTTGCTTACTTTTTTCAGCTGCTGGAATTAGCGAAGCTTAATCATGAGTTCCTTTAAAAATAAACTCGTTACGAATAAAAAAGTAAGAGCCAGTCCGGCTTGAGGACATCTAATAACTTTGTGATAAGAAATTTAAACAGTCTCTAAGTTTTTTGAACTAAAAAGAAATACTCATATAGATTCTATTGATTGCTATTCGGAACAATGAGTAAATCATTGTCAATTATCAACCGTCAAATTTTTTTACGTATGAAAATAGGAATTATACAGCAGGCTAATAGTGGAAATATCCGCGAAAATATAGAAACGCTGAAAAGGAATATTCGCGATTGTGCTTCGAAAGGTGCAGAATTGGTCATTTTACAGGAATTGCACAATGGATTATATTTTTGTCAGACTGAAGACCCTGCTAATTTTGATTTGGCGGAAAATATTCCCGGTCCTTCTACCGAAGAATTTGGAAAATTAGCTAAAGAGTTAGGCATTGTTTTGGTTCTTTCATTATTTGAAAAACGTGCTCCCGGACTTTACCACAATACGGCAGTAGTATTGGAAAAGGATGGAACGATTGCCGGTAAATATCGCAAGATGCATATTCCGGATGATCCGGCTTATTACGAGAAATTTTATTTTACTCCCGGAGATCTGGGATTTGAACCTATACAGACATCAGTTGGAAAATTAGGCGTATTGGTATGCTGGGATCAATGGTATCCGGAAGCAGCCCGCATGATGGCTCTTGCCGGAGCTGAATTGTTGATTTATCCTACTGCGATAGGATGGGAGAGTACCGATCCGGAAGAAGAAAAAATGCGCCAGTTAAATGCTTGGATTATATCACAACGTGGACATGCCGTTGCCAACGGATTGTATGTCGTTGCCGTTAACCGTGTCGGATATGAACCTGATCCGTCGGGAGTTACCAATGGAATCCGTTTTTGGGGAAACAGCTTTATCGCTGGTCCTCAGGGTGAAATTATAATGCAGGCTTCCAATGATAACGAAGAGGTTATTGTTGCGGAGATTTCGAAGGAGCGATCGGAAACAGTACGTAGAATGTGGCCTTTTTTACGCGACCGCCGTATTGACTATTTTGGGGATTTATCTAAACGCTTCCGGGATTAGTTAAAGAGGTGAAAGTTGAAAAGTGAAAGGTGGATGATTTGCTGTAGGAAGGAAAGAATTTAGAAGATTTTAGCTAGAATCCGGATTGGGGATATCAAACTTTTTGGGAATATTAGTTTTAAGCAGTTATTTAGGAGAAAAAGAAACAATAGCAGTATTTGTTTATTGTTTGATATTCGGAATGGAGCGGAAGATTATACATATTGATATGGATGCTTTTTATGCTTCTATCGAACAGCGGGATAATCCTCAATTAAGGGGAAAACCCGTAGCGGTCGGATGGGACGGAAAGCGTGGAGTTGTGGCATCGGCAAGCTATGAAGCAAGGCGTTTCGGTATCCGTTCGGCTATGTCTTCTATAAAAGCCAAAAAACTCTGCCCTCATCTGATTTTTGTTCCCAGCCAAATGAATCTATACCGGAAAGAATCCCATGCTATACACTCTATTTTTTATGAATATACCGATGTCGTTGAATCGATAGGGTATGATGAGGCTTTTCTGGACGTAACCGAGAATAAGCAAAATATGATATTGGCTGTAGATATTGCAAAGGAGATAAAAGAGAAAATAAAAAGCCGGTTGGGGCTTGTTGCTTCTGCGGGTATTTCGTACAATAAATTCCTTGCAAAAATTGCTTCCGATTACCGTAAACCCGACGGGCTATGTACTATTCATCCCGATATTGCTGTCTCATTTATTGAAAAATTACCTGTCGAGTCCTTTTGGGGAATAGGGAAAGTAACCGCTCTGCGAATGCATGATCTTGACATTCATAACGGATTGGATTTGCGTAATTATCCGTTATCCGGCTTGTTGTCCGAATTTGGAAAAGTGGGAATATTGTATCATAATTTTTCAAAGGGAATAGACCATCGGCGTGTGGAAACATTGAGGATTAGAAAATCGGTTGGATGCGAATATACATTTGCCGAGGATCTAGTGAGTATGGATGCCATTGAGAGGGCAATTGAGATTGATATTCTGCCGGAACTGATGAATCGTTTATCCCGGACCCGTTTCGAAGGAAAAACATTGACACTGAAAATCCGGTTCAACGATTTTACCCAAAAGACAATTAGCAAAACCCGCCCTTATATGCTTCGCACGCTGGGCGAAATCCGTTCGCTGACACAAGTAATACTTTCCCAGTTAGTGCTTTCGGATGAGCGTGTCCGCTTGTTGGGATTAACAGTCTCCAATCCTTTGCTTTTGGCTGAGGACGGGCAAACTTATCTGGATTTTAACTTCCATGAATCGAATGATTGATTGTTTTAAGATTAGTTTAATCTATGGATTTTACTTGCCAAATCTACTTAAAAAGCTATAAATAAAGAACTAAAGATTTTCGATTATTGTTGTAATTGAGATAACTAATAAAATTACATGAAATGTACAAAAAGTACATTGTATGAAAATTTGTTTTGTGATTTTAATAAATTTATAATGAAAATAGATATATGGTCGGATCCTGTATGTATTTTTTCTTACATCGGGAATCACAGGCTGAAGAACGTATTAAGAGCTTTGAGTTTGGAAAATTCTATCGTGTTGGAATGGCATAGTTTTATTATTTATCCTCATTATTACCCGAACCGGAAACTTTCTTCAGCCTTGAAATTTTATAAAAGAGAACATGGCATTTCCCGCCGGAAAGCCAAGTTATTATGTAATGATCTAAACGAGTTTGCTTCTTTTGAAGGATTACATGTCAACTTCGATAAAATTATTCCTTGTAATACATATAATTCCCACCGATTATTAAAGATGGCACGTCAATATAATTTGCAGACGGAATTGGTATATGCCCTTTCTGATGCTTATTTTGCCGATGGAAAAGATATTAGTAATATCCCTGTTTTGGCGGATGTAGGTGAAGATGTGGGTATTCCAAAAGAAGATATTTTGAAAATGTATGAGGGTTCTGATTATATGATCGAAGTGAGAAGGGATATCGAAAGGGCTTTCAATCTGAAATTTTTTCATACTCCCGGGCTTTTTATTGATGGGAGAATTTCCATGATCGGGAATTATTATGAAGAGTGGATGGCCGATCTGATTTCGTCTGCTTATAAGGAATATTGCCGAAGATGCAGTTGCGATTAGATTTATTTTGGCAGAAGATAATTCAACATAATAATATTTGTATCTGCTAATTGGGAGGGCGACTCCAAGTCGCCCTCCCAATGGATGTAATGCCATTTTAAAACAAATGGCTTGTTTTGGATTGAAAGGATGCCCAAAAAACACAAAAGGCGGTCATAATAACCGCCTTTTGTAATATTTATAAACTGGAAATCAAATCTTCAAAAAATCACATACTTGTGTATAGATATTTTCTCCATTGAATCCGAATTTTTCGTCTAATACTTTAAATGGAGCGGAGTAACCGAAGTGGTTTAATCCCCAAACCCTTCCGTTAGGTCCTACCAGATCTCTTAATGTGAGAGGCATACCTGCCGTAAGACCGAAAACCGGAACATCCGACGGAATAACTTCTTCCTGATACTCTTTGGATTGTGTACGGAAAAGTCCTTCTGACGGAGCTGATACGATTTGAATTTTAATATTCTTTCTCTCTTCCAGTAAAACCGCGCCTTCGAAAAGTGTGGAAACTTCTGATCCGCTTGCAACTAATATAACATCGGCTTTGCCTTCTGTTTTCTTAACAATATATGCGCCTTTCTGAGCTTGTAATGCATCATTATAGCGATTTCCGGTTGTAGAAGGAATGTCGTTTATATTTTGACGTGAAAGGATCAATCCGGTAGGAGAGTCTGTATTTTCCAGCGCCATTTTCCATGCCACGGTTGTTTCTTGTACGTCTGCCGGACGAAGAACCAACATACTGTTTTTGCCTTTGTGGTTTTTCACATGTTCGAGCAAACGGACTTGAGCTTCCTGTTCGATTGGTTGGTGAGTAGGTCCGTCTTCACCTACGCGGAATGCGTCGTGCGACCATACATATACTACCGGAAGACGCATCAGAGCCGACATCCTGTAAGCAGGTTTCATATAATCGGAGAAAACAAAGAACGTACCGCATGCTGCATGAACACCACCATGAAGAACAATTCCGTTCATAATACAAGCCATACTTAATTCGGAAACTCCGGCATGTAAAAAGGCACCCGAAAAGTCTCCGTTCATAAGTGGTTTGGTATTTTTCAAAAAGCCATCCGTTTTATCCGAGTTGGATAGGTCGGCAGAGGCAACAATCATATTTTCCACTTCTTTGGAAAGTATTCCCAAAACTGTGGCAGAACCAACACGGGTTGCCTGATTAGCTTTTTGTTCTATCTTCTCGTAGTTAATGGAAGGAGCTTTTTTATTGAAGAACTGTTCCAACTTCTGAGCAAGAGCCGGATTTTCTTTTGCCCATGCCGCTTGTTCGGCTTTTTTCTGCGCAGCGGCTTTAGTCAACTCTTCTTTCCTTTTTGCATAGAACGCTTCCACTTCCGGAAAAATACGGAATGGATTTTCAGGATCTCCTCCTAAGTTTTTAATAGTCGAAGGGATGCAAACTCCGGCAGCAGAAAGCGGCTGTCCATGAGTAGAAACTTGGTTTTCCATGCAACTTCCGTCAGGCGAGAGGCAACCTTTCCCCATAATGGTTTTCCCGATAATGAGGGTTGGTCTTTTTGTCTCTTTATTAGCTTGCGTAAGTGCTTCAATAATCTGTTTCGCATCATTTCCGTCAATGGTAATGACATTCCAGTTCCAAGCTTTGTATTTTAATTCTATATCTTCATTCGAAACCTCGTCTACTTTGGTCGAAAGCTGGATATTATTTGCATCATAGTACATGATCAGGTTGTGAAGCCCCAATGTTCCTGCGATGCGTCCGGCTCCCTGCGATATCTCTTCCTGGATACCACCATCGGAGATAAACGTATAGATTTTGTGGCTCATCCATTCGCCAAAACGGGCACACAGAAATCTTTCCGCAATAGCTGCTCCTACAGCCATTGTATGTCCTTGTCCGAGAGGACCCGAAGTGTTTTCTATTCCTCTTTCAAAATCAACTTCCGGATGTCCGGGAGTTTTGCTTCCCCATTGACGGAAATTCCGGATATCTTCCATTTCGTATTTTCCGGCCAGTAACAGTATGGAATACAGCATCGGAGACATATGTCCCGGATCAAGGAAAAACCGGTCACGGTTAATCCAAAACGGATCCGTAGGATCATAATTTAAAAACTGAGAGTAAAGCACGTTGATGAAATCAGCTCCCCCCATTGCTCCTCCGGGGTGTCCCGATTTTGCCTTTTCAACCATTGCTACTGTCAATATTCTTATATTGTCGGCAGCCTGGTCTAGCGTTTTTATATCAACCATTGTTTTAAAAGTAAAAATGTTTTATTTGGTAAATGGAAAAAAATAGCTTATTGTGTATCTGAAACCCCATTTCCCGTCGTTTTTGTCTCCGAATCCCGGAACATAAGACTGGTGAATAACTTTGTTTTCAGTTTCTTTTGTTTGGACATACAGAAATTGTTTGAACCGGACGTCAACACCTAAACACAGGTTCTTGTAAATGGGCGTTCTTACGCCTGCTACAAATTCCGCCCATTGCCCGATTGTTGTACCTTTTGCATTGAATTGATAAGATTGGTCCCAGTAAGAATCTTCTACTACGAGATTAGCTATCTCATAGTTGAATGGTGAAATTCCATATCGTATTCCCACGTAACCGGACGGACTTACTTTTTTTGTATAATCTTTTTTTAAGAGATTAAAATCGACTCCGATTTTGTAGTATGTGCCGTTTACATTGTATTTGTAATTGTCCGGTTGTACAATTACGTCTGTAAGATAGGCGTAATCTGCCGCTCCTTTGTATGTCGAGTAACCGACTTCCAGTATCGGATATATAGTATGAAGGATATCTGCCTGAATAGATGCATTAAGCCCGAATTTGTCCGAACTTAGCATTGATAAAAATGGTTCTGCCAGATCAAAATCGACAGAAATCCCGTAAAATAATTTTTTATGATCCTCTTTTTCTCCTGCAACAACGAAAAACATATTGCTCCAGATCAGAAATAGGATACTAATAATTTTGAAAGTATATCCTGATATGTTTTTCATTATAACTGCTGGTTACGGATCTATTAGTTATCAGTGCATCGCTGATATTATTATGCGTATGCTGAAGTTCGTCGTCTATATAGAAGGTTGTCAGGCAACCACACTCTGCAGAGACAAACTCCTGAGTGTTGGAATATTTGACAGACAATATATCTTTTGTCGGTTCGAAGGCAAAAAGAGTATCTTGATTTGTGTTCTTTACGAATAAAACATCCGGTTGATCTTTATAGACAATTAGCATACTGCCTGCTTGGTTACATAGGAAAAGGGTAGTTCCATTGTCGTTGTAAACAGATACAGAGTCGCCGTTCGGATTGCTGCAAGGGCAATCTGCATTATTTCTTTTTTCAACAAACAAAAGTGTATCTGTTTTGGATTGGTCGGTTGCGGAAGCAAATAAGAAACTGCTTGATTCGTCAAATTTCTTTAATGATAATTGTACGCTATTGGTTCCCGAGGCATTTATATAACTATCGGAGCCGACACCTTCTATTGCTAAAAATTGTGGAGTTACTTGTACGGACGTGTCTGCTTCCGAATAGAAAGAGACTACTAACGGAGCATACATCGAATCTTCGCAATAGTCATTCTTGCATGAGATCAGGAATAAAAAGCCACACAAAAAGCAAAAAAATCTCCATCCCCGGATTTTCCTGTCCGAGAAAAGAGTTTGCATGTGATTAGGTAAAAAGTGGTTCATTGCTTTTAGCCTCTCCCCCCAACCCCCTCTCCACAAGAGAGGGGGAGCGGAGCTTATTTTATTATTAGTTTAATTGTTAAAAGTTTTATCAATTACCTTTCCGGTTTAGTCTCCTCTCTCTTGTGGAGAGGGGTTGGAGGAGAGGCTTTATTTATAAAATATAATCTCTTCTGTTTTTTTTCGATTCTTAACTGCCGTCTCCCAAATCTCTTCCTTAGCAGGGTAACCTATCGGAATTAAAGCGATAACTTCTTCCGAATCCGGAAGTTGCAATATTTCCTTGCAAAGAACAGCATCGAAGTTGCAAATCCAACAAGTTCCTAATCCGGCTTCAGCGGCAGCAAGTATCAAATGCTCGGTAGTGATGGCAATGTCAATATCACAATGATCTTTGTTATCAAACGATTTTCTCTTCCAAGAAGCATCATGATTGCCGCATACGGCAATACAAACCGGAGCGGTTGTAAACCATTCCCGTCCGTAGCATGAGTGTAGCTGTTGCAATATTCCGGCATCTTGTACAACGTAAAAACTCCAAGGTTGGAGATTGCACGCAGAAGGAGCCAAACGTGCCGCTTCGAGTACGGAATCCAATTTTTCCTTTTCGATTGGCCGGGATGAGTACTCCCTGACGGAACAACGTTTTTTTACAATATCAATGAAGTTCATGAAAGTTACAAATTACGAGTCTCAGATCATCTGAAAATCTGATTGTCTGAATATCTCAATTAAATGCCCTTACTTCTCTCTTAAGAAAGTCCAATGCAACGATAGTCGGCGGATTTTCGATTGAATTATATCCTTCGATGATTATTTTCGAAAGTTCGATTGCCGGCAGATCGTCCGGAACTTTACTTGAGCAGGTATTGATAAACTGAACAAGGCTCTCTTTCGAATTTTTTATGAATGACCATAATTCGGGAGAGATATAAATCTGCTGTGATACATTGTGCTCAAATTCTTCCCTGATATTGATCAATAGGGCTAAATGCAGGTCGGAAACGGTCATTCCGGGTGATTGTATCCTCAGGATCATTGATTCCGGGTTGACTCGTTCCAGAAAGAGGGCAAAACGTTCATAAGCCGTCAGCCGAAGCGGATTCAATGTTTTGGCTGCTTCTTTTTTTGCTTCGTAATATCTCCGTCTTTCGTCGTTTTTCAATAAATTCTGCAACATGTAGTATGCTGTGCAGAAAACCAATATTCCGGATATGGATATTTTTATTATGTCGGCTATATAGTCCATAAAATTAATTGAAAATTGAAAATTGAAAATTGAAAATTACGGTTTCAAGAGGTAATCGTCGATTCACAATTTTAATTAATGTTTATTGTTTCGTCTAATTTATATTCGTTTCTGTCTTGGGAGTTTCTGGAAATCATTTCTCCTAAAAAACCTGCCAGAAATAATTGTGTTCCGATAATCATTCCGGTAAGAGCCAGAAAAAAGTAGGGGCTGTCGGTGATTAAAGGAGCTCTGGTTCCTTCGATTATATGTATAAGTTTACTTCCTCCCACTACTCCGATTGATATCAATCCGAGAATGAACATCAAACTTCCGACGACTCCAAAAAAGTGCATTGGTTTTTTACCGAATTTGGATAAAAACCACAGGGAAAGCAAGTCGAGGTAGCCGTTGACAAAGCGGTCGAGCCCGAATTTAGTCGAACCGTATTTACGGGCCTGATGCGTTACTACCTTTTCTCCGATTTTTTCAAATCCTGCATTTTTTGCCAGATAAGGGATGTAACGGTGCATTTCTCCATAAACCTCAATGCTTTGCACTACATTTTTCCTGTACGCTTTTAATCCGCAATTAAAATCGTGGAGTTTGATTCCTGATATGGAGCGTGTAGTGGCATTGAACAGTTTGGAAGGCAGGTTTTTAGTTAACTTCGCATCATACCTTTTCTTTTTCCATCCCGAAACCAAGTCGAATCCGTGGTTTTTGATCATATCGTATAACTCCGGGATTTCGTCGGGAGAGTCTTGCAAATCCGCATCCATTGTAATCACAACATCGCCCTGAGCTTTTGCAAATCCGTGATAAAGCGCTGCCGATTTACCGTAGTTGCGGCGGAATTTAATCCCTTTGGCTTCAGGGTATTGCTCAGCAAGTTTCAGGATTACATCCCATGAATTGTCAATACTTCCGTCATTTACAAAAATAACTTCGTATGAAAAATTATTTTTGTCCATCACTTTCCGGATCCATGAAAACAGTTCGGGAAGCGACTCTTCTTCGTTATATAGTGGAATGACAACGGATATGTCCATATTTTTTCAAGATTATATAAATCAAGTTATTGGGCATTGTTTTTCTTTTTCCGGAAAAACAAAGATGTAAAAAGGCTTATGATGAGTCCTAAAAAAGCAAACGACCATAAACTGCTGATAGCGGCATTTGCAGCCGTAGGCGTTTCTGTGTTTGTTAACAGACTTTCGTATTTATTTATTGTTTCTTCTTCAATATTCAACTGTTTCAGGAGATTTATAAATGTATCCCCTTGTTGGGCGAGGTAATCGGGATTGATATATTGGAAATAAATAAAGGAAAACAATGCTATAATCATTGCTGCAAAAAAGAACATGTAGAAACCATAGGACAAAGCGCTTGCATAGGAGATACTTCCATTCAACACTTCTTTGTCAAACTTTTTCGTAAAATAAAAGATGCAGAAAAAGGGAATTACAAACCCTACAACACTCAAAAGAAGTATCATGAAAGTGTTGCTGTTAAATACAACTAATGAAAGAAAATCACGTACAACAAGTAATCCACCTAAAATTAACCCGGAGTACATGGAATGCGTAATAATGTTCTCTTTTTTCTCAGCCATTTATTTTCAACAAATTTTCTTGCAAAGTTACATTATTTTTTAGAGAGAAGCTCAATTTTGCTTTCTATTTTAACAGTGAGTTGTATCTAAAATGCATATTTTAAATTTTATCACATTTTTTAATGGAAGTCAACTTGCACAGGTACAGCACGGAACCTATAGAAGGGGAATCTTAATGAATTAAAATGTAACAAAAAATGAAGAAAAAATTTGTTACCTAAAAAAATATATCTACTTTTGCGCCCGGGTAAGTCCTATACGACCAGCTCCCTTCGAATCCCCCAGGGCTTGACCGCAGCAAGGGTAGTCGGTTGTAGCGGTGCGATGTAGTAAGCTTACCCACCTGCCTCTTTAGCTCAGTTGGCCAGAGCACGTGATTTGTAATCTCGGGGTCGTTGGTTCGAATCCGACAAGAGGCTCAGAAAGATTGATTCTTATTTGAATCAATCTTTTTTTGTTTTATCTATATTTTGGTTTCCGGAAATTACTGTAAAGACGCAATGCATTGTGTTTTTCTTTTTCTTTACACTTACATATAGGGATATACTATACAATGTCTGCCTTTGGTCTAATGTTGATAAAAGACGCAATGCATTGCGTCTCTACGGAATTTCTAAATTTCACCTTTCACCTTTCACCTTTCACCTTTCACTTTTCAATTATTAAAACCAGTCTCGTTTACTTTTACAATTATTTTCTTCATTCGATTTTTTACATTAATTTTGTACTCCATTATTGAAAAAGCATTTTTTAGCTTATAACCCCGACTGTTAACAGATTTTTATAATATAACAAAATGAGTGATCAACGGTATAATTTACGTGGTGTATCTGCCGGAAAGGAAGATGTGCACAATGCAATTAAAAATATAGATAAGGGCATTTTTCCAAAAGCTTTTTGTAAAATAATTCCCGATATCCTCGCCGGAGATCCCGCTTATTGTAATATTATGCATGCTGACGGTGCGGGAACAAAATCTTCACTTGCTTACCTGTATTGGAAAGAAACAGGAGATTTGTCTGTATGGAAAGGTATTGCTCAGGATGCCTTGATAATGAATATCGATGATTTGCTTTGTGTTGGGGCGACGGATAATATTTTGGTTTCATCCACCATTGGAAGAAATAAATTGTTGATATCCGGCGATGTTATTTCGGCTATTATCAATGGAACAGACGAATTGCTGGCTGAGCTCCGCGATATGGGAGTAGGAGTATATGCGACCGGAGGTGAGACCGCCGATGTGGGAGACTTGGTGCGCACAATTATTGTCGATAGTACGGTAACCTGCCGTATGAAACGTTCGGATGTAATAGATAATGCAAATATCCAGCCCGGTGACGTGATTGTAGGATTGGCATCTTATGGACAGGCAACTTATGAGAAAGAATATAACGGAGGCATGGGAAGCAACGGGCTAACATCTGCCCGCCATGATGTATTTGCCCGTTATCTGGCAGAAAAATATCCGGAGAGCTACGATGCCTCAGTTCCTTCGGAGCTGGTGTATTCCGGAAAATTGAAATTGACGGATGCAGTGGAGGCTTCGCCATTGAATGCCGGTAAATTGGTTCTTTCTCCAACCCGTACGTATGCTCCTGTTATTAAAAAAATATTGGATGAGATGCGTTCCCAGATTCATGGAATGATACATTGCTCAGGTGGCGCACAAACAAAAGTCCTTCATTTTGTGGAGAATCTGAAAATTGTGAAAAATAATATGTTCCCTGTTCCTCCTTTGTTTAAGACAATTCAGGAACAGTCGGGTACCGATTGGAAAGAGATGTATAAAGTTTTCAATATGGGACACCGCATGGAAATTTACCTCTCTCCGGAGAAGGCACAACAAGTTATTGAAATTTCGAAATCATTCAATATCGATGCCCGGATTGTTGGTTTTGTAGAAAAATCAGATAAAACGGAGCTTGTGATAGAGAGTGAATTCGGACGATTTGAATATTGAAAACCAACTTAACTTGGTTTAGTAAAATATATGGCAGAAAAGACACTTTTAGAAAAATTAGAAGGATTAGAGCATAAATTTGAGGAAATCTCGACGTTGATTACAGACCCGTCGGTGATTTCGGATATGAAGCGTTTTGTGAAACTCAATAAGGAATATCGTGATTTGGAACAAATCATGACAACTAAAAAAGAGTATCAGATGATGCTTTCTCATATTTCGGAGGCGAAAGAGATACTGGATACGGAATCGGACCCGGAAATGCGGGAGATGGCAAAAGCCGAGTTGGCTGAGTTGGAACCTAAAATCCCGGAAATGGAAGAGTGTATTAAACTGTTGTTGATTCCCGCCGATCCGGAAGATAGTAAAAATGCTATTGTTGAAATTCGCGGAGGTACGGGTGGGGACGAAGCTGCTATTTTTGCCGGAGACCTTTTCCGCATGTATTCCAAATTTTGCGAAATAAAAGGATGGCGAACTGAAGTTACCGATTTTAGTGAAGGTACTTCGGGAGGATATAAAGAGATAATTTTTACCGTAACGGGTGATAATGTATACGGAACACTCAAGTATGAGTCCGGCGTGCACCGTGTTCAGCGCGTACCGCAGACCGAAACGCAGGGACGTGTACATACTTCTGCTGCTACGGTTGCTATTTTACCCGAAGCCGATGAGTTTGATATCGATTTGAAAGAATCAGATATACGTACCGATATTTTTTGTGCCTCGGGTCATGGCGGGCAGTCGGTAAATACTACCTACTCGGCTATTCGCCTGGTGCATATTCCAACAGGTATTGCCGTGCAGTGCCAGGACGAAAAGTCACAACTGAAAAATAAGGCGAAAGCATTGGTCGAATTGCGGACGCGAATTTATAATATGGAATACCAGAAGTACTTGGATGAGATTTCTTCCAAAAGGAAAACAATGGTATCGACCGGAGACCGCTCGGCTAAAATCCGGACATATAATTATCCGCAAGGCCGCGTTACCGACCATCGCATTAACCTCACGTTATATAATCTGCAAGCAATTGTAAACGGCGAAATACAAGGAATTATCGACCAATTGATTGTAGCGGAAAACGCGGAACGCCTGAAAGAAAGCGAAATTTAAATAAGGTGAAAGGTGAAAGGTGAGAGTTGAAAGTTAACTACACAAGCTTTCACCTTTCACTTTTCAACTATCAAATCATGATAAAGAACGATATATTAGAGACTATAGGGCATACGCCTTTGGTACGAATCAATAATCTTTGCCCGAATAAGAACATCAATATTTTTGCGAAGCTCGAAGGTTTTAATCCTACCGGAAGCATTAAGGACAGGATTGCTGTCCAGATGATTGAGGAAGCAGAACGTGAAGGGCGTTTGACTCCCGGCAAAACAATTATAGAACCTACTTCCGGTAATACAGGTATAGGACTTGCTATTGCCGGTATTGTGAGGGGATATAAAGTGGAGATTGTGATGAGTGAAGCAGTCTCGATTGAGCGTAGGAAAATTATCAGTTCTTATGGAGGAAAGGTAATCCTGACTCCGGCAAATGAAGGTACGGATGGAGCTATCCGCTTAGCCCGGAAATTAGTGAAAGAAAATCCGGATGCGTATTTTATGCCTGACCAGTTTTCGAATAGCAGTAATTATCTTACTCATTACGAAACGACTGCTACTGAAATATGGGAGGACACGGAAGGGAAAATCGATTATCTGGTCTGTGCGCTTGGGACTTCCGGCACGATTATGGGATTATCGAAATTCCTTAAACAACATAAACCCGATATTAAGATTGTTTGCGCCCAACCCATAAAAGGACATTATATTCAGGGATTGAAAAATATGGAAGAGGCGATTGTCCCTGCTATTTACGACCCTTCCCGGATTGATATCCAGATAATGATAGAAAGTGAAGAAGCCATAGCTATGGCACGCGAAATCATTGCAAAAGAAGGAATTTTTGCAGGTATGAGTAGTGGCGCTGCTATGCTGGCGGCATTGAAAACAGCGGAAACCATTTCAAGCGGAAACATTGTCGTTGTTTTTCCCGACCGTGCCGAAAAATACCTGAGTACAACGATGTTTGATAATTTAGGCTGACTTTACCTATTGAAGAGGCGACTCAATCCCCTTAGAGAGAATAAAGAGCAGAAGCAAAATTTATTTAGGTTCTGCTGTTATGTAAGCAGGCGAATTAAATCCGAAGGATTTATATATTTATAGAAAAATATTCAATGTTTTCTATATTCGACTCCATAGGAGTTGTAAAAATAGATTTTTCATCTTTTTTCTATAAATATGCAATACCTTCGGTATTGATAATAAGGCTTTTTTATATTGAATATATATTAATCAGTTAATTTGTCCATCTGAATATCTGAACATCTGCTCATCTGAATATCTAAAAAAATCCTACATTTGTTGAAAATGAATTTTAGAAAAAGAGATACCGGTATGAATATTTTTAAATCCTCAGTAATTTCAGTTGTTTTTATTCTCTTACTATCCCAATCCCTGCTTGCACAGGTAAGAACAGGTATTGACGTATTGCAGGAAAATAAATTCAACATACTGGAAGGAAAAAGAGTTGGCTTGTTGACAAATCCGACAGGTGTTGACCGGAATTTAAAATCTACTATTGATATTCTTTTCGAAGCTCCCAATGTAAATTTGACTACCCTTTTTGCTCCCGAGCATGGAGTGAGGGGCGATGAATATGCAGGTGTGAATATAAAAAACACGAAAGATGAAAAAACCGGGCTTCCTGTTTACTCCCTGCATGGAAAAACGCGGAAAGCTACGCCGGAAATGCTGGCAAACCTCGATGTTATTATATACGACATTCAGGATATCGGCTGCCGTTCCTATACTTTTATCAGTTCCTTGGGATTGCTGATGGAAGCCGCTGCCGAAAACGGAAAAGAAGTTATCGTACTGGATCGCCCCAATCCGCTCGGAGGTAATAAAGTCGAAGGCCCTTTGGTCGAATCCGGTTTTTATTCATTTGTCAGCCAGTATCCCATACCTTATATATATGGACTCACTTGTGGCGAGCTTGCTATTTACCTGAATGAAAACAAGCTGATAAAAGCCAAGTGTTCCCTTACCGTTGTTCCGATGGAAGGCTGGAAACGTGATATGACATTTGAAAAAACGGGATTGGAGTGGGTTCCAACCTCTCCTCATATTCCTCAATACACTACAACCGGCTATTATCCGTTGTCGGGTATTGTAGGCGAGCTCGATGCGCTTTCGGTTGGAGTGGGATATACGTTGCCTTTCGAACTGTTCGGAGCGGAGTGGATTAATCAGGACTCACTGGCTCAGCGAATGAATGACTTACGTTTGCCCGGGCTTCTTTTCCGCCCCATTACTTATAAGCCTTTTTACGCATTCGGCAGTGGAAAACTTTTGCATGGGGTACAAGTCTATATTACCGATTTTGAAAAAGCCGCGCTTTCCGAAGTACAGTTTTACGTGATGCAGGAATTATACCGGCTTTATCCCGATAAAAATCCATTTTTATTAGGCTCCCTGAAAAACTATAAAATGTTTGATTGCGTCTGTGGTACCGATAAAATACGGATTCAATTCTCAAATCGTTTTTTATTTGAAGATATCCGGAAACTATGGAGAAAGGATGCGGAAGCATTCAGGCAATCATCCGGAAAATATTGGCTGTATTCTAACTGACTAATTGGCTAATTGGTAAATCGGTTCATCTGAATATCTATCGTTTAGGATAAGATTTTTTATTTTATTGGATTTCAATAGGGAAAAGATTCCTCACTCCACTACGTTTCGTTCGGAATGACACTTTGACTTATAACAGAAGAAACATATGGTAGGAAAAAGGGGCTGTCTCAAAAGCCTATATTCTTTACCACAAAGGACACAAAGGGAATTCACAAAATTTACAATATTTTGATAATCAACCAATATTCTTTGTGCCCCTTTGTGTGAAATTTTGTGAACTTTGTGGTAAAAAGACTTTTTGGACAGCTTCTTTCTCCTACTTCAGTATATTATAACCGACAGTCATTCCGAACGAAACGTAGTGGAGTGAGGAATCTCCCTTATCCCGAAATTCAGATTAAAATATTATTTTTCTCATAATCAATTCTTAATTATTTCCTAACTTTGTAGCCTGTAACTTGAAATCAATCAGATGAGATTTTTTCTTCCGCTCTATATCCTTGTTTTAGGAATATTTTTTTCGCCCGCTATATCTGCACAATCTACTAAGAAAAGGGAAATGCGAGGAGTCTGGATTGCAACAGTAGCAAATATTGACTGGCCTTCTCAGAAAGGGAATACGGACGCTCAGAAGAAAGAACTAATCCTGATACTGGACTCCCTGAAAAGTAATAATATCAATACCGTTATCTTTCAGGCTCGTCCGGCTTCCGATGCATTTTATAATTCTACCATTGAACCTTGGTCTGTTTATCTTACCGGAGAACAAGGTAAAGCACCTTCGAAGTTTTATGACCCTTTAGCATTTTTGATCGAACAGGCACATAAACGTTGCATGGAAGTTCACGTTTGGATTAACCCATACCGGGTTACTAATACCGAAAATATTCAGGGATTGGTAAAAGAGCATATTTTTTATAAAAAACCATACCTTTTTCAGAAATATGGCGGCAAATACCTTTTTGATCCCGGATTTCCGGAGACAAGGGATTATTTGGTACACGTTGTATCCGATATTGTAGCCCGTTATGATCTGGATGCAATTCATCTGGATGATTATTTCTATCCTTATAAAGTGGCGGGGAAAGATTTTCCGGATTCGGAGACCTACAGGAAATATTCGCGAGGTATTGCAAACAAAGGCGATTGGCGCAGGGATAACGTCAATCTGGTTGTATCCCGCCTGCACGATACGATTAAATCCTTGAAACCTTGGGTAGAATTCGGAGTAAGCCCTTTCGGCGTATGGAGAAATAATACGGAGGATGCAAGGGGATCTGCCACGAAGGCCTCCTGTACCAACTACGATGAATTGCATGCGGATGTATTAAAATGGTTGGAAAAAGGCTGGATAGACTATATAACCCCGCAACTTTATTGGGAGATCGGGTTGAATATTGCCGATTACTCCGTTTTAGCTACTTGGTGGAGCGAATATACTTATGGGAAAAAACTTTATATCGGTTTATATGCCTCAGGTATGGAGGTCAAAAAAACGCAGTCGTGGAAGACTCCGAACGAGCTTGTCCGCCAACTTTCTTACAATCAGGAGTGTGGCGAGATACAAGGGGCAATGTTTTACAGTGCCCGTTATTTCCTTAAAAATATCCAGGGATTGAAAGACAGCCTTCGCCAAACGTTTTACCGTTACCCGGCATTAACTCCGCTAAGCAATACGGAAAAGGAAGACTCTTTCTCTTCGCCACAGAATGTACGGATTATAGACGGGGCATTGACATCTTCTCTGTTTTGGGATAAAATGGAGAAAAAAGGAGGGGAGCAAATCGCCTATTATGTTGTCTATGTATTTTCGGATGGTGGAGTAGGAGATATCAATAATCCTGCCAATATACTGGCTCTGACTGCTGAAAATCAGTTGGATTTGATGAATTATCCCCAACTTCAAAACGGGATATATACATTTGTTGTCACTGCTGTAAACCGTTTCAGGCAAGAGAGTTTGCCTTCGCTGCCGGTTGTTAAGAGGTGAAAATTGAAAGGTGAAAGGTGAAAGTTGATATTTTCAATATTGGTATTGAAAATATATTGAAAATTTAATGCGTGATAAAACCGTAGAGACGCAATGCATTGCGTCTCTACCACCAAATAGGCGCATTACATCATTTTCGGATAAACGGGCGGATATTATGCAGCCTTGCGTCTAAATGCAGGGATAATAACGCCAAACATAGCGTATGAATACACAATATACCGATATTTGAATAGATTCTAAACAAAGTTGATTTTGGGTTGTTTTAAGTAATAAAGAATTACATTAACTCTAATTTTTTATTTATGAAAACAACAAAATTACTTCGTCGAACTCTTTCTCTTTTTTTTATAATCTTTCCTGTTATTGTTTTTGCCCAAGCTACCGAAGAGGATATAAAACAAGCCAATAATCCGTTGGCAAAAATAAAGACCTTTAATGTCCATAACTACTATATTCCTTCAATGTATGGAAGTGAAGACCTGCATGCTAACCAGACAATGCTCCGTTATGCACAACCGATTGGGAATGTGTTGGTAAGAGCTACCTTGCCATTCGAAACATTGACTAATCCTGCATACGATCCGGCGGTTTCCGATTCAAAAAAATATTACACAGGGTTAAGTGATTTGCAAATTTTTGCAGCATACGTATTTCCGATTAAAAATATCAAGGGTATAATAGGTGCCGGACCTTTATTTGTTGCACCTACGGCTACCGAAACGGAATTGGGAGAAGGAAAATGGCAGGCAGGTTTGAGTTTTATAGCCTTTATGCCCGAAAATCCTCTGTTTCAATACGGAGCATTGATAACATGGCAAATCTCTTTTGCCGGAGATGATGATAAAAAAGATGTTGACCGCTTGATTTTCCAACCTTTCGGAATGTGGCAGATTGGTGGTGGAGTTTATGTCAGATCTGCTCCTTTCTGGACATTCGATTTAGAAGATGGAGGTATTAATATCCCATTCTCTTTAGGGATAGGAAAAGTTACCAAAGTGCAGAATCTGGTATTTAACCTATTTATCGAACCCCAATACTCTGCAATCAACTACAAATATGATAACGGCGCCCGGTTCCAACTCTTTTCGGGTATAAATATGCAGTTTTAGCAGATAAGTATAATTAAGAGAACGGGTAAACAAGTAAACAAAAAGAATAAAAACAAGAATAATAGCAACTCGTTAACTGGTTTACTTAAAGATAAATTTGAATTGTTTTTTTCGGAGCCTGTTATTCTATTTTTTTATTATTATAGAATAACAGGCTTTTGAGATATAACTATTTTTAGCCTTCTATTAGAAAAATAATTTTTTGTTGAAAAATAATTTAAGATCTATTAATTTTTTTTGAATTTATATTTGCTTTTTAATGGGAAAAACGCTACTTTTCGGATTAATGATGAAATGGGGAGTGGATTTTTTAGATTAGTCCAACATTAAGCTGTTTATATGGGTATACGTTTACACAAGAGGATATATTATATTTTAGAAATAAATTTCTCAGTTTGGCTTCGAGCACGAAAACGCTTTAGGATGGGCGTTTTCTTTCTTGTTTTTGCATTTATTTTTCTTCTGCCTTCTTCTGCTTATTCTGCATGTGAATGCGAGAATGCGGTATGTTTGGAGGATTATCCTAATGCATCTTATAATACGCGTCCTTCTAATCCGACTCCATATACCCCTCATCCGTGGGGTGCATATGTAGATGGCGGGGGAGATTATATTATAGAAGATTGTAATTATAACTTTAGTATTACTAATAATTCAACTCTTCATTTAGTCAATCCGGAAAATATTAACATTACTGTGAATGGTGCTTCAACAATGTACATTGATGCTGATTCAAGGACAGAATTGAAGTTAACCTTGAATACTAACGGTACAGTGGTTCTTTGTGGAGCAGGACCTTATGTTTTGGATATATCTCGAATTCAAGGGACAATTCTTATTTGTGAAGGGACTGAAGTTATTATTGATGCGAAGGGTGCTGAAGTTCAATCAGAAATAAGTGCAAAGATATATAACAGAGGTTCTCTTACAATAGAAGGGAACTTCAATTTTACTGGGGCCCGGCTTGTAAACATGAATGAATTGCATGTAACAGGTAACATGATTCCGACAGATAATCCTTCAGCGAATTTTACCAATAGAGGAACTGCTAAGATTGATGGCAAGTTTGGCGAATTTAGAGCAGGAACAGTCTGTTTAGCAGAAGGTTCTCTTGTTGATGCAGGATCGTTAGGTACAAAAAATAGTTCCCAAAATTGTATTATTGGCGAAAATGGGGAAGGAGCAGGTGGGTGTCTCCATTTTGGAGGAGACGCAGGCGCCCTCCCTGGAAATAACGTGCCTTCCTGTTCATTTGTAAATAAAGGAAATGTTCAGATATGCCAAGCTTATGCAAATTCACATTGGGATGAAAGTAAATGGGGTACAGATGCAATCAAAGAGGATTGCCCTTATTGCAGTATTGTTTTAAAACCGGTCAACGTTAACTTTTGTGATGGAGATGACTTGACTCAACCGGTTGAACTGAAGGTTATTGTGAATGGAGGTAAGCCCGGTTATATTGTTACGTGGGCGGAACCTCTCGGTGCTTGTTCTACAACAGGTCAGGGGGGCACTGCAAGACCTTTTACATGTACTGCCGATGCTCCTGCCGGAGGGTGGTCGGGTATAACCTCTTTCCCTGTTAGTGTTGAAGATGAAGACGGAAATATAGCAAGTGTTGAAGTAAAGGTTATAGTAAATCCGAAACCTGTTATTACAGTCATTTCGCCTGCTCCCGTTTGTGATCCGAATACGGTTAGTATTGCGGGGACAGCCGACGGAGCACTTACATATAAGTATTATACTACGGCAGATGGTACAACCGAATTTTCCAATACTACTATAAGTGGCGTCGGTACAACAGATTACTGGGTTGTCGGCTACGATGCCAATGGTTGCGAAAGCGATCGGGTACAAGGTACGGTTACTATTAATCCGCAACCGGATAAGCCCATAACCACTCCTATAAGCTTATGTGTTGGAGATCCGTCTCCATCTATAACAGACAACGTAACTTCTCTTGACGATCATTCTTTGGTATGGTATACAATGGCAACCGGAGGTGCCGGAAGTGCTACGCCGCCTTCCATATCAACTTCTGCGACCGGTACTACGACTTATTATGTAAGCCAAAGAAATACTGAGACTACTTGCGAAAGCGATAGGACTCCAATTACAGTAACGGTTAATGATAAACCGGTTGTGTCTTTGCCGGTAGTAAGTGCATGTGCCGGAGACAATACGGATGTAACTCCGGCTATAAATAATAATGGCAGTGAGATTACCGGTTATGTTTGGACTTTTGATGGAGGAACGATCGCCTCCGGTACAGGTTTGCCGGGAGTATTGAGTTATTCTTTTTCCACCAGTGGAACACTTACGCTTGAAGTAACTAATGAATGTGGGATGACATCTGCTTCTACAACTGTTTCTGTAACGCAAAAACCGACTCTTTCCGTTGTCGCCCCCGCGAATATTTGTTCCGGCGAGACATTCAATGTTACATTGAATTCTAATCCTACAGATGCAGTCAAAACTTGGACAGTTATTTCGGAAACAGATGCTTCCGGTGCTTCAGGTGGTTCAACAACCGGAAACTCCTTCGGGCAATCCTTGACTGCAACAGGAACAACTCCGGGAACGGTTGTTTATAGAGTTACTCCTTCGTCGGGAATTTGTCTAGGTGATCCGGAAACATTTACTGTTACTGTCAACCCTAAACCACAAGTAGAACCTCACGAGACTGTTTGTAACAAAGATGGTTCGTTTACCTTGACACAAACGCCAGCCGGTATGCCCGGTACTTGGAGTAGCAACAACACTTCAATTGCAACAATTGATAACTCGGGGAGTGTCTCTATTCTTTCAGGTCAAAGCGGAAATGTTACTTTTACCTTTACAAGCACTGCCGGTTGCTCTGACGAAACCACTGTAAATATTACTTCCTTATGCGGAATTGAACCTTTGCGCAAGACTGACGAATGTCCGGAAGATGATGCACGCAAGCTGCGTCCGACGGATGATGATCAGATCTGTTTCAAATTCAAAGCTTTTCCAATCAATGAAAATTCTACCTATACGATATACGATGCCAATAATGGAACTCCGATTGCAACTTACACTTTGGACAACTTGGGATTGAGTGCAACAGGGGGAGAGAGCGAAATATGTGTTGCCGGAGATAAAATACAAGCTATAAATCCGGAAACCGATTCTGTCTTCTATTCTGTTTGGATTGATGAGAATAAGGTGGTGATTTTGCCGGAAACATATGATACAACCATAGTTACAAAAGTGGAATCGGTTTGTTCCGGAGTGATGCCTGGTACAGGTCTTAACTGGGCATCTAGCGAATTAAATTGTACTACAAAGATAACTATAACAGATACGACTCAAATACATTCAGCAAAAATTGCATTAGCGGTAAGCAGTCCAACAAATATTAGTTTCGTTCCGGTTATTGGATCATCATGCACCGGAAATCTGTATACTGCTTCAATAGAAGCTTCATCAAGTTGGAGTCCCAGTAATGCTCATATAGCTATGGTGACTTTTAATGATTGTGTGTTGTTGCCTGGAACTTATGACATAGGTATTACAAATGTTATAGGACTATCTAGTTTTATTTATGCAAACAGAAGTCAGAATAATGGAGTTTTTATTCCAATACAAGGTACATGTAGTGATAAAGCTCTTCCACCTTCAATTAGTGGCGGATGTAATAATGGTAATTTCCCTTTTTATGATATTGACTATTCGGTCATTAGCGAGAAAGAGAAACTTAAGATAGATACTATTCCAGGAATAGATACAAATGTTTCGGTTGGCAGATCGGTAGAGTTGATCTCTTCTTGTCCATTGTGTATCAAACCGGAAATACCGGTAACAATGCCTGTGATTTTGTGTGCAGGAGCTACAGTGCCGGATATTACCGATTATGTTACGTATGATGATGTTAATAATACATTAGTATGGTATCCCGATCTTACACAGGCAGCTCTTGCTTCTGCTCCCGTAATTAGTAATGTAAATACCGGAACAACATCTAGTGTTACGACTTATTATGTAAGCCAGAGAAGAAAAAATAATTCTGACTGCGAAAGCGATAAAACTCCGATAACGATAACTGTTAAGCCGTTACCTGTCTGTTCGATAACAACAGATAATGCAGGATCGGTATGTCCGAATACTTCCGGATTAGCCTATATTGCTCCTTCTGGAATGGATGCCTATTTATGGGAAATTACGGGTAATGGAGCTATTACATCCGGAGATAATACCCAAAGTGCAACAGTAACGGCTGGTACATGTGGTATATATACTTTGGTATTGACAGTTAAGAAAGATGGGTGTGAAAGCCAGTGTAGTTTGAGTGCGGATGTAGAGAATCCGATACCTGAAATCTCCGTCGGAACTTATACCAGTGCATTAGGTTGTAACCCAACCCTTCCAACGCAAGCCGAAGTCGAATCCTTATTCAGCGTTACCGATGGCTGCGACGCCTCGGCCAGGGCAAGTGTCACCACTACCGGCGCGACCCATACCGGCTGTTCTTACACTCAAGAGTGGATTGCCACCTACAGCAATGCTTGCGGTCAGTCCGCCGGCGCACAAACGGTCACCTA
>JAVBMA010000057.1:0-24355 GCA_031553005.1 Paludibacteraceae bacterium
AGGAGGGGGAAGCGGCAAAGCCGCCGCTTCCCCCTCCTGCGTTTCTTTATATAACCACCAAGGTGTCATTCCGAACGTAGTGAGGAATCTTAGAATGTATAGTTGGAGGTGCTTTTTACGACAAAATTCTCCCGATTTTTCCATGATTTATGTACAAAATCGGGGGGATTTTCAGGAAATAATAGTTTGTAACAAGGTTATTATCTGCTTGTTATTTATTCCCCGAATATCCCTATTTCAAATCGATACGAAGGAAACTAAAATTCCCACCTTTACTTGTTTGAGAGATAACACAGGAACCGTCATCCAATCTGAATCCATATCGCGTTTTCGCAACTGTTTCATTCTTTTTATTCGAGAATAATTCAGTCTTATAATTGTCCGGTTGGCATAAGGTCTACATCTATATTTCTCATATACCGTTCTTTCGGTTATTTCAAATCATGATTTCCGTTTCGCCCGATTCTTAATACTTCGTCTCCAGGTCGAATTTTTTGATAAGGCATTCTGTGAACTTACGCTATTTTAATACATCTTCCAAATGCAGCAAAGGAAGGGCGGCAGGGACAATTTTTTGGATGGGAGTGTACAGCTTTGATTTCTGTTTTGTCTTTTCGTCTATTATTTTCAGGTTATTATTGACAAAATCAAAAGCATTGAAGAAAATACTAATTATGAGTAAGTATTTGATAAATGAAATAACTCCGCCTAATAATTTGTTTAGCCAACCGAGCGCAATCAAGCTGATAAGCTTATCTATCAGAATGGCAATAAAATGAAATAAGAGTAGTGCAAGTAAAAATATGATTATCAGGCCGACGGCGGGAGATATTTTCTGGTCGATTCCTAATAGGGACTCTGCAAACTGTATGGCCGGAGCAGCAAAATATTTTGCAATATATATACTGATAATGATGCCTATAAGCCCTGAAAGTTCAAGGACAAAACCTTTAAAAAGGCCTCTGATGAACCCAAATATCAGCAATGCGATTATGACAATATCAAATACATTCATTGTTTAAAAACGGATGTAAAAAGAAAAGTTGAAAACGAAAAAGACCTTTTAAATTCTGTTTCGTTCTCAACTTCTAATATTTAACTTTCAATTGATTAAAGAGTCCTTTGTACTTCTACCTGTTCAAAGCCTTCGATCATATCACCGACTCTGATATCGTTGTAATTCTGGATATTTAATCCGCATTCGTAGCCGGTTGCGACTTCTTTTACGTCTTCCTTAAAGCGTTTCAGGGAAGCAAGATCGCCTGTGTAAACCACGATTCCGTCGCGAATAAGCCGGACTTTATTTCCACGCTTGATTTTTCCTTCACGTACGAGGCATCCGGCAACTGTACCCACTTTGGTGATTTTGAATACTTCCTGCACTTCGGCGGCTCCGGTGATTTCTTCTTTAAATTCCGGAGAAAGCATTCCTTCCATAGCGGCTTTAATTTCTTCGATAGCATCGTAGATGATAGAGTAAAGCCTGATGTCAATCTCTTCTTTGTCTGCCATTCTACGTGCTGTTTGTGACGGACGAACCTGGAATCCTACAATAATTGCATTAGATGCAACTGCTAGCATAACGTCTGATTCGGATATCTGTCCGACAGCTTTGTGAATAACATTCACTTGTATTTGTTCTGTAGAGAGTTTCAAAAGCGAATCGGCCAATGCTTCTACCGATCCGTCCACGTCTCCCTTTACAATTATATTCAATTCCTGGAAGTTTCCTAATGCAATACGACGGCCGATTTCGTCCAGTGTTAAGTGACGGGATGTCCTTAAGCCTTGCTCGCGTTGTAATTGTTCGCGTTTGTTGGCAATTTCACGTGTTTCCTGTTCGGACGACATTACATTAAAGTTGTCTCCCGCTTGTGGAGCGCCGTTCAATCCAAGTATCAATGCAGGTTCTGCCGGAGCAGCTTCTGTAATTCTCTGATTACGCTCATTGAACATCGCTTTTACTTTACCGAAATAAGTTCCGGCAACAATCGGATCTCCTACTTTGAGTGTTCCGTTACTTACGAGAACAGTAGAGACATATCCACGGCCTTTATCAAGTTGCGATTCGATGATTGTTCCTGTTGCTTTTTTATCCGGATTAGCTTTTAAATCCAACATTTCCGCTTCCAAAAGAACTTTTTCCATCAACTCTTTTACTCCGAGACCTTGTTTTGCGGCGATGTCCTGTGATTGGTATTTACCACCCCAATCCTCTACAAGGTAATTCATGTTTGCCAATGATTCCTTGATTTTTTCCGGATTAGCAGCCGGTTTGTCAATTTTATTGATGGCAAAAATGATCGGTACGCCCGCAACGGAAGCGTGATTGATAGCTTCGATAGTTTGAGGCATCACATCGTCGTCAGCGGCAACAATGATAATTGCAATATCTGTTACTTTAGCCCCACGCGCACGCATTGCAGTAAATGCTTCGTGACCGGGAGTATCCAGGAATGTAATTTGTTGTCCGTTAGCCAATGTTACGTTGTAAGCTCCGATATGTTGGGTGATTCCTCCTGCCTCTCCGGCAATTACATTCGTTTTGCGGATGTAGTCGAGCAATGATGTTTTACCATGGTCGACATGTCCCATTACGGTAACAATAGGAGGACGGGACAGCAAATCGTCTTCGCTATCTTCTTCTTCTTGTATGGCTTCTGCTACTTCGGCACTGATGTATTCGGTTTCGAAGCCAAATTCATCGGCAACTATATTAATAGTTTCGGCATCCAACCGTTGGTTAATAGATACCATCAATCCAAGGCTCATACATGTTCCGATTACTTTTGTAACGGGTACATCCATCATGGTTGCCAATTCGCTGACGGTAACAAATTCCGTAATTTTTAGTTTGTTTTGATCCAAACGTTCCTGTTCTTCCAGTTCCATTTGTTTCATGGACTGTATTTCACGCTTGTCTCTACGGTGTTTGGCTGCTTTTGTTTTTTGTCCTTTGTTGGTCAGGCGGGCAAGAGTTTCCTTTATCTGTTTCTGAACGGCTTCATCACTGACTTCCGGTTTAATTACCGATTTTTTAAAGCTTTTTTTCTTGTCTATAGGCTTTGATGGGTTAATAGTAGGCCTATTGGCTGCACCTTCCTGAGGCTTGTTTTTGAAATTGTCAATGTCTACACGTTCTTTTTGAATGCGTTTTCTCTTTTTCTTTTTGTCCGTATCGGATGAAGAATTTTCTTTAAGATCAATGCTGCCAACGATCTTAGGCCCGTTTAACCTGGGAACATTTGTTCTGATAACATTTTTCTTGTCATCGGTTTCTTCTGTCTCCGCAGTTTTAAACGAAGGTTTGTTTTGTTCCCGCTCTTTACGTCTTTCTTCTTTCGTTTTTTTCTTTGGGCGGGTTTGCTGGTTAATAGAAGAGAGGTCAATCTTTCCTACTACGTTTATGCTGGTTTTTAACTCAGTTTTTCCTAATGTGAAGACATTCTTTTCTGATTGATTGATTGTTGTTTCAATCTCTGGCTCGCCTTCATAGACAGGTGTGTTTTCTTCTACACCTTGAGCACTTTCCTCTTCGAAAACCTCATTTTCGATTTCCGGTTCTTGTTCGGTATGGGAAATTTCCTTTACAGGAGCCTCGGAAACATTTTCTGCAACAGGTTCTTCCTTGGTATTTTCTTGTTTTTTGTACAAGGAATCCAAGTCTATTTTTCCTACTTGTTTGATTTTAGGTAATTGGTCATCAGGGATTACCGTTTTAATCTCTTCTTCTTTAGGCTCTTCAAATCCTTCGATGGATATGCTTTCCCTCTTCTCTTTTATCTGCCTTTGTTGACTGATTTTCTCCGAAGCAATTTTTAAATTTTTGTCTTTGCTAAATTCTTCGTACAGAAGACCTTCCTCCGCATCCGTAATTTTATAATTCGGATCGGAAGGAATGTCGTGTCCTTTCTTGTGGAGAAAGTCTACAACGGTAGAGATTCCTACGTTTAATTCTTTCGCAATTTTGCTTAATCGTATAGACATATTTTGACTTTAAAAAACTTTTTTTGTTAACTCCTACCGAATAGTATTCAACCGGTTAAATATTTTGGTTGGTTTACGCTTCTGTATTCGGATCGAACTCGGAACGTAAGATATCCAATACTTCATCGATAGTTTCTTCTTCCAAATCGGTACGTCTGATAAGCTCTTCCCTTGGCATTTCCAAGACATTTTTAGCTGTGTCGCAACCGATACTTTTCAATACATCAATAACCCATGGTTCAATTTCGTCAAGGAATTCATCCAGGAAGATATCCTCTTCATCGAAGTTGTCTTCCAAATCACGGAATACTTCGATCTGGTATTCTGTCAGCATACTGGCAAGTTTGATGTTCATACCGCCTTTACCGATAGCAAGGGAGACCTCTTCCGGTTTCAGATATACTTCCGCTTTCTTTTGGTCTTCGATCAACCGGATGGATGATATTCTTGCAGGGCTTAATGCTCTTGAAATAAATAGGGATATATTGTTTGTGTAATTTATTACGTCGATGTTTTCATTGCGGAGCTCGCGAACGATTCCGTGGATACGTGAACCTTTCATCCCAACGCAAGCGCCTACCGGATCAATGCGTTCATCGTAAGATTCTACTGCTACTTTTGCTCTTTCTCCCGGAATACGGGCAATGCGGCGAATTGTGATCAGACCGTCATTTATTTCAGGAACTTCCAGTTCAAATAAGCGTTGTAAGAATAGAGGCGAAGTTCTGGATAAGATAATTTTCGGATTGTTATTTTTGTTATCCACTTTTGCAACTACAGCCCGTATTGTATCACCCTTGCGGTAAAAGTCGGACGGAATCTGTTCGGCTTTCGGAAGGAGCATTTCATTCCCTTCGTCATCCAGCAGCAATATCTCTTTTTTCCATACCTGATATACTTCTCCGATAACGATAGAGCCTATTTTTTCCTTATACTTATTATAAATGGAATCTTTTTGAAGGTCTAATATCTTTGAAGCTAATGTTTGGCGTAAATTCAGGATAGCACGGCGACCGAAAGAGGCAAAATCAACTTTGTCGGTAACTTCTTCACCTACTTCAAAATCGGTATCAATCTTTTGGGCTTCGGTAAAAGAAATTTGTGTATTGGTGTCTTCCAGTTCGTCATCTTCAACCACTATGCGGTTACGATAAATCTCAAAGTCTCCTTTATCAGGATTGATTATCACATCGTAATTTTCATCCGTTCCGAACATTTTTGAAATCACACTGCGGAAGGATTCTTCCAACACACTCATCATTGTGCTTCTGTCAATATTCTTCAGTTCCTTAAATTCTGAAAAAGTATCAATCAAACTTATCGTTTCTTGTTTCGCCATGACTATTTAAATCTGATAGTATATTTTGTATATTTTATATTTTCGTATTTGAACGGAAGTGTTTCCGTTATCTCTACTTTCCTTTTAGCTCCTTCCGGTTTAACTTTCCGTGTTACTTCAAGACCGAATCCCGATTCATTCACATCAACAAGGGTTCCTTGAAATTTAATGCCTGAAAGATCAAGTACTTCTACTTCGCAACCTTCATGTTTTTGGTATTGTTTCAATACTTTAAAAGGGGAGCCTAATCCGGGAGAACCGACTTCCAGTTCATAATCTTCTTTGTCTCTGTCAAATCCGGACTCAATAAACCGGGCAAGTTCTGCGCAATAATCAATAGAAATACCATCTTCAGAATCTATTTCTACCAGAATGGAATTTTCTTTACTGACTTTGATGTCGACAATAAAACAATCGGATTCTTTTATGAATTCTTCGACAGCCTGTTTAATAAGATCGTTTTCTATCATTTTGCTTTTGGATAATAAAATAGGGGAACTGTAGTCCCCCTCTCCATCCTTCAATTCGGCACAAAAATACACTAATTATGAATATAATCCAAATACTTGAAAAAAAAACTAAGAAAGGTGTTGGATTTCTTTCGATTATTTCCGGATATGATATTGTCCAAATAAACTGTTTTTGGAAATAACTATTCTGTTTGTTTAGTTCCAAATGTGCAAATTGTATTTTATTTATTTGATTGTTTTTGTTAAATTATGTTTTATATTTTAATATTAAATTAATTATTTTTATGTTTGTAATTGTAATTAATTCAAGGAGATATAAGAAACCTTGAAAAAATAATTTTTAATCTATTAACATTATTAGAAAATGAGAAAGTTTTTTATCATGCTATTGTTTGTAGCAGTATCCTGTGGTTTGTCATATTCTCAAATCGACGAAAGAAAAGGATATATCAGTTTTGGAGCAGGTCTTAATATCCCAACCGGGGATTATGCTTATGGAGGCGGTAAAGACGCAAAAAAAAGTTTTCAGGATAGTGATCTTGATGCGTTTGTAAAGCCGGGTGTTCATTTAAATCTGGTTAATTTCGGTTATTTGTTCTGGGAAAATTATGTTGGAATGTGCGCCTCTTTTAACGGAGGTGTAAATAAACATGATATGGGCGGCGATGATGATCCTTCTTATGGTGGATACACGAATCTGATGGTAGGACCTATGGGCTCATATCCGGTTGCTGAATTTTTTCAGGTAGATCTACGTCCGATGATTGGTCTCGGATTAGGATTTACTCCCGGAATCGGTGATGATGATTTTAAAGTAGGCGCCGGTTTAGCTTATGGTGTTGGTGCTACTTTCCGTTTCAATCTGGCTTCAAGATTCGCGATTCACCTGAATCTGGATTGGTTTAAAAGCGATTGCGGATATGAAACAGAGGTGACCAATTTTTACGGAAAAACTACTACCGAGGAGGTTGATTTCAATATCAGCGCTTTTACCGCAGGTATATCTTTTGCTGTAAGACTCGGCAATTAGTAATATATTGAACAACATTGAAAAAGCGGGATTATTAAGATATAATCCCGCTTTTTATTTTCACAATAATTCCCGGAAAAATGATTTTCTATCCGAACCTGTGTGATTGATAGAATAAGTTTAAAGTTAATTCTATGATTATCAATTTTGTCTTTTTTAATATACAATATAAATATGATTTGAAAAAATAATTACCTTTGCGGTTGCTTTAGGTAGTTGGGTTCGGTAAGAGCAGGGAATATGATGATTTTTGGATAAAAAGAGCAGCTATATTCTACGAATCCAAGATTAAAATATACAATGACCTGACAAAGAACGAATGTTCATTGGCGAAAATGATTGGAAGATTTTCCGGGTTTTGATGTAAAAAATTATATGTATGAAAGTATTTAAACTGTTTAATAACATTTTCGGATGGATTGTTTTTGCTATTGCGGCTTTTGTTTATTTATCAACAATAGAGCCGACAGCAAGTTTCTGGGATTGTGGTGAGTTTATTTCAACCGCCTACAAACTGGAAGTAGGGCATCCTCCCGGAGCGCCTTTTTTTATGATCACTGCCCGTTTCTTTACTTTGTTTGCATCCGACCCTTCGCAGGTGGCAATGATGGTGAACTCCTTTTCAGCCCTTTGCAGTGCTTTGTGTATTCTGTTTCTTTTCTGGACTATTACTCATTTAGGACGTAAAATTGTTGTTGGTAACGGAACCGAATTTACTAAAGGTCAAATTATCGGAATTCTTGGCAGTGGTATTATTGGGGCTTTGGCTTATACTTTCTCAGACACATTCTGGTTTTCGGCTGTGGAGGGAGAAGTATATGCTTACTCTTCATTTTTTACTGCAATTGTTTTCTGGGCGATTCTCAAATGGGAAGATGTGGCAGACCAGCCGTATGCAAACCGCTGGTTAGTACTTATCGCATATTTAATGGGGCTTTCTATCGGAGTCCACTTGCTCAATTTGTTGACAATTCCCGCATTGGTATTGGTTTATTACTATAAAAAATATAACCCCACTACAAAAGGAGCATTGATTGCCTTAGGTGTTTCCGTATTACTATTAGCTGTCCTTTTGTATGGATTGGTTCCCGGTTTTGTTGAAGTTGCAGGCTGGTTTGAACTTTTCTTTGTGAATACATTGGGAATGTCGTTTAATGTCGGAACCATATTCTATGCATTATTGGTTATCGGTTGCCTTGTCTGGGGAATTTTGGAAACTTCTCAAGAACCGCAAGAAGTAAAGTCCGGCAATAAAGCAACAAACATTAAAAAATCAACCCGTGTAAATATTGCTTTTATACTTTCCGTTACCTTATTGGGTATTCCTTTCTTCGGAGGACATATAGTTTTAGGTGTTATCCTGATTGCAGCTTTAGCGCTGTTTTTATTCAAGAAAAAGGAGTGGGTCAACATGGCAATGTTAAATCTGATCCTTCTTTGCTTTACGGTTATTCTGTTAGGATACTCTACTTATGCTACAATCGTAATACGCTCTGCCGCCAATCCTCCGATGGATCAGAACTCTCCGGATGATGTATTTGCCCTGAAGAGTTACCTGAATCGTGATCAATACGGCGATACGCCATTGCTTTACGGTGAAAGTTATGCAGCCGAATACAAACGCGTAAGGACAGATAAAGGCTGGGAAGTTGATTTTAAAGAGGGAGAACCCATCTGGGCTAAGAAGGTGAAAGCCTCTCCGGATGAAAAGGATGAATATATCATATCCGATTATAAAAAAAGATATATATACGAAGATGGTTTCAATATGTTCTTCCCTCGTATGTATAGTAAGCAGCAATCACATGTTGAGGCTTACAAAGAGTGGGCGAATATAAAAGGGAAGCGGATTAACTACCAGCACATGGGTAAAACCGAATCGGCTGTTGTTCCTACTTTTGGCGAAAACATTACATTCTTTTTGAAATATCAGGTCGGATTCATGTATTTCCGCTACTTTATGTGGAATTTTGTCGGACGCCAGAATGATATACAAGGACATGGAGAGGTTACTAATGGAAATTGGATAAGCGGTATCAATGCCATCGATAATATTTTGGTCGGCGATCAGACGAACCTGCCTGACGAAATGAAAAATAATAAAGGACGTAATACCTACTATTTCTTACCGCTATTATTAGGTATATTGGGTATTTTGTACCAGTTCTCAAAAGAACAAAGAGGAATGCAAAGTTTCTGGATTACTTTTATCCTCTTCTTTATGACCGGTCTGGCTATTTTGCTCTATTTGAATCAAACCCCATATCAGCCGCGTGAAAGGGATTACGCTTATGCCGGATCTTTCTACGCATTCTGTATATGGATCGGATTAGGAGTTCTTGCCATTGCCGATTTTCTTTCGAAAGCTTTAGATAAAAGGCTCTCAGCCATATTGGCAACTCTCGTGTGCTTGCCGGTTCCAATAATTATGGCATCCGAAAACTGGGACGATCATGATCGTTCAGGCAGGTATACATGCCGCGATTTCGGGCAGAATTATCTTTTATCCATAGCTCCTAATGCTATTATTTTTACGAACGGAGATAATGATACTTTCCCGTTGTGGTATAATCAGGAAGTTGAAGGCGCCCGTACAGACACCCGTGTGGCTAATCTCAGTTATTTACAGATGTCCTGGTATGTAGATCAGATGAAGCGTCAGGCTTATGAATCGGATTCCCTTCCAATCTCATTGCAACCTTATCAGTATTCTAACGGTAAATTAGATGTAGCATACCTGCTTGATATCTTAAAAGAACCGATGAATCTGAAAACAGCGATCGAACTCTTAAAAAGCGATGATCCGAATTATAAACGTCTGGCAGCAGGATACGGTGAAGATTTTGATTTTCTGCCAGCTAAAAAGTTCTTCCTGCCGGTGGATTCGGAGTCTGTGGTAAACAGCGGTACGGTAAAACCGGAAAATGCAGGAAAGATCGTAGATAAGATGAATATTGACCTTAGCCGTAAGAGTTATTTAGGAAAACACGAAATTGTAATCCTTGACATGTTGCAAAATAACAACTGGGAACGCCCTATTTATTTTGCCGTGACAGTCGGAGATGATAATTATTTAGGCTTACGTGACTATTTCCAGTTGGAAGGTTTGGCATACCGAGTTGTTCCGACTAAAGGTTCAAATCAGGTAAGTACAGATGTGATGTATGATAACATGGTAAATAAATTTAAATGGGGAGGTATTGAAAACCCGAAAGTTTACCTTGATGAAAATAATCTTCGCATGACTTCTACTTTCCGTCACATGTTCTCGCGCTTAGTAGGTGCATTGATTGCCGAAGGTAAAAAAGACAGCGCATTGACAGCCCTCGATTACTGTATGGAGGTTATCCCGAGCAAAACTGTTCCTAATACATACGTCTCTGTAATTTTGGCAAGCCAATACTATCAGTTAGACCAGAAAGAAAAAGCAGAAGCTATCCTGAATGAAATTTTGGATAACTCCCTGCAATACCTGAAATGGTTTTCCCAATTGAATCAAAATCAGCTACGCAGTGCAACTTCCGATTATGGACAACACTTGGGAATCTTTTCGGAAATATTGCAAATTGCCCAGAATTTTGGGAACGAAGAATTAGTGGAGAAAAATTATCCGTTGTTTTTGGAATATTCCAAGACGTACAATTTATTAAGGTAACAGATGTTAATAGAACAGACTCCTAAGGTCTTTAGAGCTTTCTTTCCCGGTGCAATATGGCGGTTGCCACAAAAGGAGAAAACCGTATATTTAACTTTTGACGATGGTCCTATTCCGGAAGTAACTCCTTTTGTACTTGAATTATTAGAAAAATATGGAATTAAAGCCACATTCTTTTGTGTAGGCGACAATGTCCGCAAGCATCCCGAAGTGTTTGAACAAATATTGGAAGCCGGACATCAGGTCGGAAATCATACATTTAATCACATACAAGGATTTAAATGTTCGACAAGAGACTATGCAAAGAATGTAGAAACCGCGGATGGATACATTAAAAGCTCGCTTTTTCGTCCTCCTCACGGACAATTCCGTTTATTGCAAATGTTGAAGTTGAGGAAAAAATACAAAATTGTTATGTGGGACGTGATTACGCGCGACTATAACAAATCGCTCAGCGGAGAATTTGTATTGAATATCGTAAAAAAATATACACGTAACGGCTCTATAATCGTTTTTCATGACTCTCTTAAAGCAGAGCAGAATATGCGGTACGCACTTCCTAAAGCAATTGAATTTTTAATACGGGAAGGTTACAAATTCGATGTGCTGAATCCACAGTTGATACAGAAAAAGATAAAATTTCCGGTTTTCCGCGAGAAGAAAGTTTTATCATGTGAGGCGATTTGATCTTTTTTCTTTTATCATGCCCTAACTCTAATAACATGCTAAAACGTTATTTTATTTGGATTGCCTGCATTGCATCGCTATTTTTTACTTCATGCGAAAAAGATAATTCAGGTTCCGATCCTAATAGAGAATATGTAAATAATTGGATTTACGACGAAATGTCGTTTTATTATCTTTGGAATTTTTACATTCCTAATCAGCCCGATAATACACTGAAACCCGAACAATTTTTCGAATCCTTGCTATATAAAAGAGGAGAAGTAATTGGCGATCGTTTTTCGTGGATGCAGGAGAATTATGCCGAGTTACTTGGTTCGCTTAACGGGGTAACATCATACGATGTGGGTTTTGAATATACCGGATACTTGATGTCTCCCGGGTCAAACGAGGTTATTGGACAAATTGCATATGTAAAGCCAAATACCGACGCAGAAAGAATAGGTCTGAGACGTGGAGATTATTTTACAAAAATAAACGGAACGACCTTAAATACTTCAAACTGGTCTAAGTTGTTATCGAGCAATGGACGTTCGATTAAAATTACCTTTTTAGATATAAACACCGGTGAAACAACTAATAAAACAATCCAAAAGGCTGTTAATTATGCGGAAGATCCGGTATTCTTTAATAAAGTATTTAGATTGAACGGACATAAAATCGGTTATTTGGTATATAACTTTTTTGCACCCGGTCCAACCGAAGACAATTATGACTATGATAAGAAGCTGAATGATGTATTTGGTACATTTAAGAGCGAAGGCATAACAGAGCTGATACTCGATCTTCGTTATAATAGCGGTGGCTCATTAAATTCGGCTATATTGTTGGGGAGTATGATTGCTCCGGAGTTGAGCCCGGATGATGTATTTATCAAGCTGGAGTTTAACCCGCTGCTTCAAGCAGAGTTGGTTGAGGAGTATGGAGAAGAAGAAGCTTTGCTTAATAAGCTGAGAGATAAACTCTATACAGGAGAAGAAATTAATAATGTGGGAGCTTCTATCCGGAAGTTATATGTGCTTACAAGTAATTCGACTGCATCGGCCAGCGAACTTGTGATTAATGGGTTGAAGCCATATATGCCGGGCAATATATTTCTTATAGGCAATACAACTGTAGGTAAAAACGTAGGTTCTATTTCTATATATGAAGAGAATAACCCTAAAAATAAATGGGGAATGCAGCCTATTATACTTCGCTATTTTAATAAGGATGGGAAGGCCGACTTTTTAAATGGGTTTCAACCGGATATAGTTGAAAAAGATAATGCAGACAAATTGCCATTGGGTGATCAGAATGAGCAGATGTTGCAAATTGCCATAAATCATATTATAAACAACTCTGTTTCATCAGGACTCCGCTCGGGAGTTGACAATGGCAACGAACTGTTGGGTTCGTCCGTTCAACGGAAAGCATGGGCTAACAAAACAATTGTTGATAATCCGTTACTAAAAAGGCGGAATGTAAAACGTCAGTAACAATGAAGACGATTTGTATAAGCATACTCTTATTTCTTACGGTGGCAGTTTCTTTGAATGCGCAGGAGGCATTGGAGCCGCAGGGTAGTCGCCGGCCCGTATTAGTAGACGACGTTAATGAAGAGCGCATTTCTAATATACGGAAGTCCGGAAAGCTTACGCTTAATCCGGATCAGCGCGAACAAATAAAAAAGCTGCAAGTGGAAATGCAGAAAAGCCTGAACCAACTGAATAACCAGTTGAGGGAAAAGCAAGCACGTTTGCAGACGTTGGAGGCGCAGGATGCTGTTGACATAAAAGCGATTTACAAAAATATTGACGAACAGGTAAAGCTGCTGGCTGAACAGATGAAACTGAGAGCCGCATACAAGCAAAAAATTCGCTCCCTGCTTAATAATGAGCAACGGGTTCGTTTTGATGCACGGGAAGATCAGATTGATTGTACGGATTTTTAATTTTTAATGAGCATGAATATTTTATTATTAGGTTCCGGAGGGAGAGAACATGCATTGGCATGGAAGATAGCGCAAAGTAAAAAAGTAAATAAATTATTTATTGCACCCGGAAATGGTGGTACAGCTTCGGTTGGCGAAAACGTTTCCATTGCAGCAGATGATTTTGAAGCAATAAAAAAATTTGTGCTTGCCAATCAGGTTAGTATGGTGGTCGTAGGACCTGAGGATCCTTTGGTAAAAGGTGTGTATGATTTTTTTCAGAATGATAAAGAATTAGGATCTATTCCTGTGATCGGACCGTCCAAGACCGGAGCTCAACTCGAAGGCAGCAAAGATTTTGCAAAAGCCTTTATGATAAGGCATAATATTCCTACAGCGCGATATAAAAGTTTTACAAAAGAAACTCTTGAACAAGGTTATTCATTCCTCGAAGAGCTGGAAGCTCCCTATGTTTTGAAAGCAGATGGATTGGCGGCAGGAAAAGGAGTGTTGATTATTTCGAATCTGGAAGAAGCAAAAGCCGAACTGGAAAATATGTTGAACGGGAAATTCGGCAATGCAAGTACAACGGTAGTAATTGAAGAGTTCCTTTCTGGTGTAGAATGCTCCGTATTTATCCTTACGGACGGAACCTCTTATAAAGTTCTTCCGGTTGCAAAAGATTATAAACGTATCGGAGAAGGAGACACCGGACTGAATACCGGAGGTATGGGTGCTGTCTCGCCAGTCCCTTTTGCTGACGATGTCTTTATGAAAAAAGTAGAAGAACGAATTATCGTTCCGACTATAGAAGGGCTGCAAAAAGAAAATATTTGTTACAAAGGATTTATTTTTCTTGGCCTGATAAACGTAAAAAACGAACCGGTTGTTATTGAATATAATGTCCGTATGGGCGATCCTGAAACAGAGGTTGTGATGCTTCGGATCAAGTCCGATTTTGTAGATCTTCTTGAAGGAGTTGGCTCCGGCACACTCTCAGAGAAAGAACTTGAAACCGATGATCGTTCAGCCGTTACAGTAATGTTGGTATCAGGCGGTTATCCGGGAGACTATGAGAACGGAAAAGAAATCTCCGGCTTAGATCAGGTAAAAGACAGTGTTCTCTTTCATGCCGGAACGAAGATTGCCAACGGAAAACTTCTTACCAACGGAGGCAGGGTAATAGCTGTCAGCTCATACGGTCAAACAAAAGAAGAAGCATTATCTATCTCTTTCGAAAATGCTAAGAAAATTAATTTTGATAAAAAATATTTCCGTTCAGACATCGGTTTTGATTTATAAAATATAAAGTGGACAAGTAAACCAAAGCCTGACTTATAATGCTTGGTTTTCTTGTCTGTTTGTTTACTGAAAATGCGACACAAAAGACTTATAGATATTATAGCGCCAAATGCAAAAAATATTTTGTTTTGCATTTTTCTTTCTTTGCTTTTGTGGTACGACATTTTTTTACCGCAAACGGCAAATATTGCAGCCGAAGCTATTTCCATTCCTGTACAATCCCCTCTCTTTGTTTTAATAGAAGCTTTTCTTCCTCCTGCCGGATTGCAGGGAAAGATAGTGGGATTAGTCCTTTACCTGCTTCTCTGCTTTATTCTTTTAAGGTTGAATGAAATTTTTTCTTTCATATCCGTACGTACCATACTTCCCTCTCTTTTTTGCCTGGTAGCTGGAGGAGTGCTGTTACACCCGCATTTTTTGTCGCCCGGAATAATCGTTGCACTACTAATCTTATCCGCCGTTTATTTCTCTTTCAAGTTATTGATGGAAGAAGACCCGAAATATGCGTTTAATGCCTCGTTATCACTATTTACTGCCGCACTTTTTTCTTTCTCCTGTGTTTGGCTGTTGATTCCCTTCTGGATTTTTGCCTATAGCAGTAATGTTTTTTCATTTAAGGTTTTTATTGCCTCGTTATTGGGAGCATTAATCCCCGGACTATACGCTGCAATAGGTTTCGGAATTGCCGGTAATGAACATCTCTTATTCGAATACGTAAGAGACAGTTTCAATCTATTTGCGGTTGATTTCAGTTTTTCTTTGCCCGAAATTATTTATCTCATTTTTATAGGATTTTTGGTTTTGATATCCCTTGTTGACTTTATTCTTGTTCGTTCGCAGGAGAGTATAAAGCCGAGAAGAGAATTTGCCTATATTGTTACACTTTTTGTAATGGTTTCAGGATTAATAATCCTCTCTGTTCCCGATTCAAATACTCTTTTCTGGCTCTCAATCGTTTTCGGAAGCCTGTTGTTAGGACGATTTTTTTCTTTAAAAAATAACCGTTTCACTAAAATATTACTATCCGTTTATTTCGGAAGCTCTCTGTTATTACTTTTATTTAGTTAAGAATGGAAGAATTTGCAACATACGGATATTTCGGACTTTTCCTTGCCTCATTTCTCGCAGCTACAATATTACCCCTTAGCTCCGAAGTCGTCTTTAGTATTTTATTAAGTTGCGGGCTTAATCCGGTTGCCTGTCTTGCCTGCGCTTCGATTGGGAATACGCTTGGAGGCATGACCTGCTATTGGATCGGATTATTGGGAAAAGTAGAATGGATGGAGAAATACCTGAAAATAAAATACGAAAAAGTAGAAAAAATGCTATCCTGGATGCAAAACAAAGGTTCAATATTAGCGTTACTTACATTCCTGCCTGTAATCGGAGATGTAATAGCCGTTGCCCTTGGATTTATGAGGAGCAATGTCTGGTATGTTCTTCTTTTTATGTTTATTGGTAAGGTGATACGTTATATTGTTTGGATGGAAATGCATTTTGCAATTCTTGGATAACAGGCAAATTGTTCTTATTTTTGTAACCATCCGCGGGTGTAGCGAGGAAAAAATAAAGGGAAATAGATTCTTTATGTTATCCGGTAATTTGTGGATTTCAATTTGTAAATAGATCATTATATGAAACACCCACGTCAAAAAATTGACACACGAGCCTATGATTATATGGGTGTTCCATCTGACATTAATGTGAAAAATAAATTATAAACAGATGAAAATAAAAAAGCTTTTATTAATAACTTTCCTCCTTTTGGGAGTTCTAGCTTCTGCCTGTAAAAAAGACGATGACGACAGCGATGATGTTGTTACAGACGATCCCCGCATAAGAACAATGACCATAAGCTCGCTTTCTACTACTTTTGTTATCAACGATGTCGAAGGGCTTATTTACAACTACGATTCACTTTCTTACAATACAAATGTAACGGCTTTGCATCCGGTATTCACCGGATATGGAGGAACACTCACTTTCCAATATAAATTAAGTGAAGATGGAGAATGGTTGGAATATACCAATCTGGACACTGTTCCTAAAATAGATTTCCTTCCCTCTTCGACGGTATTCTTTAAGGCGATAGCTCCAGACCCCAAATATACCAAGGAATACAAAATAGATGTCCGTGTTCATGAGTATGATGTGGAGGCTTTTACTTGGGAACAAAAGACGAATGCACTTCCTGTACAAGGAAAAGTAGTATCCCAGAAGGCAGTTTTCTACAACCAGAAATATTATTTCTTTTATCGCAATGATTCCGGCAGGAGTTATCTCATAACTTCGGCTGTGGATAACGAAGATAACTGGATTGAAGCAGGCGAGATTGATATAGAAAATCCGGATTGGACAACATTGACTACTATGTTTGATTCCCAAACATTGGTAGTACAGGCAGGAGGAACTCTTTATACCTGTGACCTGGCAGCGGGAGGAAATATTACTTTTACCCTGTCACAAGCTCCTTTGCCTGAAAACTTTACACTTCAGGTACCTCTGTTTACTATCGGGAACAATTTTTGGATAATTGCAAAACAACAAGACCAGCCTTTCCTCTGTTTCCTTGCAAACGGTTCGACAGAGTATCAGGTCGGAATGGAATTGAATGATGAAAACCTGCCGCTTAAAGATATAACGACTCTTGTTGCCCCGTCAGGATCAACCTCCATCGGATATATTTTCGGGGGAGAAGATGCAAATGAAAAAGGTTCCGTTTGGGCAGTCGATGTGAGCGGGAATATTATAGAGATGAGCTCAAACCAATCCGCTTTCTCTTTCCGTTCTTACCCGATGCCTATTTTCTTTGGTGATAAACTGAGCATTGCAGGTGGAATCACATCCACAGGCTATACCAATGAATTCTATGATTCTCCGGATTCGGGAGTTACCTGGACGAATGACACTCATAAAACGCTGCCTTCCGAGATCGGCCCGATGGCAAAAGGAACTATTATTGAGTATGCCCGGAATAAAGTAATCCTTATCGGAGGAGAAAATAGCGATGGATTTTTACCGAATGTATGGACGGGAATACTCAATCAGGATATTCTGGATGCCACAATATATTAATATCCGTTTTTCTTAAACTTCAGATATGAGGAAAATAATAGGAATAGGAGAAACTGTTTTTGATATTATTTTTAAAAATAATCAACCCATCAGTGCTAAGCCGGGAGGTTCAGTCTATAATGCTTTGATTTCTTTGGGAAGAATGAACCAATCTGCTGTTTTTATCAGTGAGATAGGAGAGGACAGGGTTGGAAATGTCATTAAGGATTTTCTGGAGGAAAATGAGGTTTCAACTAAATATATATGCACTTTCGATAAAGGTAAAACACCTTTAGCTTTGGCTTTTTTGGATGAACAGCAAAAGGCGGATTATCTTTTTTATAAAGATTATCCATCCGACCGGCTGGATTATATGATGCCCGAAATTAATGAGAACGATATTGTTTTAATCGGTTCGTTTTTTGCATTGAATCCGGTTTTACGGAAAAATTTGCTCGAAATCTTAGAATTTGCCCAATGCCGGAAAGCAATTATCTACTACGATGTAAATTTCCGGAAAACGCATATCCATGAAATTCGCCATCTGATGCCTGCTATTTTGGAAAATTTCGAATTTGCCGATATCATTAAAGGATCGGATGAAGATTTCGAAAATATTTATAACGAGCAAGATGCGGATCTGACTTATAAGGAACATATAGAGTTTTACAGTAAGAACTTTATTTATACCCGGGGAGAAAAAGGAGCCGTTGTTTTCGGTAAGAATTTTCGTAAAGAATATCCGGCAAACACCATTACTCCTGTAAGTACGGTAGGTGCAGGTGATAATTTTAATGCCGGAATTATTTATGGCTTAGCCAAGTATCAGGTTACTCTGGACGATCTTAAAAACGGAATACCGGAAGAGAAGTGGGATAAAATAATAAAATGCGCTATTGATTTTTCATCTTTCGTATGTACTACTTACGATAATTATATCTCTACCGATTTCGCAAAAAACTATTTAATCTGATTCCGCTTCACGCTGTTTCCAAATAGTTCTATTATACTATAAGCTTCCGGACTTACTATATTTAAGCTCCGGCAAGCAATAAAAATCAATAAACAGATAATACCCTGTAAAAATGAAAACACTGCTGAAATTGATTTTTGTATCCTTTTTTATATTTTTTTCCTGTTCAACCAAGGATGACTCCAATCTGGATGATTCGCAAGAGGAGCCTGGTAATCTTAATCTTGTCGATAGGTTTATTGCCCATGGAGCAGGAGAAATAAAGGGCCTTACTTATACCAATTCATTGGAAGCATTGAATTTATCTTATAGTAAAGGATGCAAACTGTTTGAACTGGATATTATAGAGACTTCGGATAATAAATTGGTTGCCGCCCATGATTGGAAGTTTTACAAAACTATCACAAATTATGCAGGTGTAGTAGACGATACTCCATTGACCGAAGAAGAGTTTTTATCGTTAAAAATTTATGGGGAATTTACTCCGGTAAATATGGCTGTTATAAACGAATGGTTTGCAGCTCACGAAGATGCCATATTAGTTACGGATAAAATAAACGATCCCGCCGGATTGAGGCAAAAAGGATTTCTATTTAAAGATAGAGTGATTATGGAGCTTTTTTCGTGGGAAGCAGTAGATGCAGCCATAAAAGAAGGGATAAAACCTATGCCCAGTGAAAATTTGGTTTTCCAGACTCCCGGTATTAAAGAAAAACTTTCCGGATTGAACATTGGATATATAGCTATCTCAAGAAGATACATTGCAAACAACAAGGATTTTTTGAAAAAACTAAAAAAGAAGAATGTAAAAACATATGTCTATCATGTAAATTTTGAACAAGATAAAGACGAAAAATATGTATTGGAAAACGAGATAGAGTATGTTTATGGCATGTATGCCGATAATTTAGACTTAATACTAAATAACACAAGTAAATGATCGCCCTTAATCTCATTGCATTATTATTAGTTTCGATAATATTTATATCTTTTTTCCGGAATAGATATGTAAAAATAGCATTATCCGTTTTATTCGGTATATTCTTTTGTCTGGAAGTATCTTCATTATATCTTGGAAACTCATTTATTGATTACAAATACTACCTGCATTTTAACGTTAATGCGTTATCTATGTCCGGTGGTTTTAAAACCGAACTCTTTTTGTTCTTTCTTTTATGGGCAGGCATCTCCTTTTTACTCTTTTTTGCAAGCAAGTTCAATCTTTTTAAAAAGAAACGACTTGACTCTATTGTCAAAATATCATTTTTTGTGGTGTCTATTTCTATCCTACTATTCTCAAAAAATGGAGTATATGACAAATTGGAGGAGATCAACGATATTGCATTTGCATCCGTTGATGAAGACTTTGATAAATTTGTCCGGGAGCAGGGGCTCGACTTTACAAAAAAAGAAGATTTGGAAGCCTCTTTTGGAGGTAAAAATATTATTATTTTATCACTCGAAAGTTTTGAAAAGGCTTTTTTGCATGATGTAAACAGAGAGCTGACGCCTAATCTTAGAAAAAGAAAAGAAGCCTGGACATTTTATGAAATGAAATCAAACCAAGGCAGTGGGTGGACTGCCGGATCCTTATATACGGTGTTTACCGGCTTGCCTTCTTTTTTTATCGGACATCCGAATTTTTACTTTGAAGGAGCAACGGAAGATAAACTGATCAGTTTAGGCGATATTCTAAATCGTTGCGGTTATGAATCATACCACTTGTCAAATGATGCTTCATTTGCAGGAACAAAGGATATTTTAAATGTTTTTGGAATTAATAATGTCCTTGACGGTACTTTTGGCGGAAAATATACGGAGTCGCCTTTAAGCGGGGCCTACGATAAAGATATCTTTAAAGAAGCGAAAGAAATCTTAAGCGAAAGGAAGTCGAAAAAACCTTTTATGCTTTTTATTGCTACTACTCAGACTCATTGCCCTGATGGTTGGGTGGATGACAGGATGTTACAGTTTATCGAAAGAAAGAATACGGATTTAGAGACGGCTGCCGTGTCGACTGATTGGCTTGTAGAAGATTTTATATCGTTTTTGAAAAAGAACAATATATTGGAAAATACAGTAATATATCTATTCCCCGACCATACATTTATGGGAGGAAAAAATATATTTAAAAATACAAAAGAAAACCGGGGATTGTGGTTTATGACCAATGCCGATAAAAATGATCTTCACATTGACCCGTCCAATTTTTATCAGATAGATATATTGCCGAATATCCTTTCAGGGGCAAAAATTAAACACAATGTCCGGTTCCTGTCGGATTTTATCCAAAAAGACAAGGATGAATTTATACGTGAAAACAAGGAAATATTGACCGCACTGAACACATCAGCCATAATCAGGGATAGAACAATAGGCGAAAACCTTTATTTAGGATTGAAAGGCAATAAGTTATTGTGTATTGCCAACCGGGAAAGATTGTTTGCATATAATGTAAGCTCCTTAAAAGACAATAATGTGGTCTTATTTTTAAATAAAGAACTTAAAGTATTATCAGAGAAAGTAATTAGTGACAAAGATTTGAATGATGGCTTTTATGATTATTATTATACCTACATTAAAATTTCACCTGAAAATGGCAAACTTAATTTTGAATGGGTAAGGGATGATGTTCAAAAATATACGATAGCAGATACCTCTGAAATTAAATTGGACAAATCGCAAATAATTTCGATATTAAAAAGTATTACTTATGATGAAGGTGATAATGTAAATACAGACATTGCAGACAATATCGCACCGACAACTGTAGAATATGCACCTGAGATAAAAGATAGCCTTTTTACCGGTTATCTTCCGGAAGCATTGAAGGATTCTTCGAAAATTATCCTGATTTCCTGTTATGATGAAGGAAGTATTTATTTTGAAAAACTGAGTCCTGTCATGAAATCTATGAATCTAAAAGAATCACTGGCGGGAAAGTTCAGATGGTCATACCTGTCTGTTTTTTCCAATCGGAAGGTTTATTGCGAAAAAGCGGCTGAAAATACAGTACTGTATAAGAAATTATTTATTAATGATACTCCTGTCTCCTTAACTTCCGTTGGAATGAATGCTTTAGAAAAAAATAGCGCACCTTCTTCCGGTATAATAATTGATAATAAAAAGTATACGTTCAATAAAAGGGGACTGAATGTTGTTGTTTTTGACGAAAAAGAACAAAAGGTAGTCGATGCTTTTAATGTAGATACCCACGAAGATGAAAACTTAAGGATAAACAGGTATTAAAAACCTTGGCGGTTTCTAATAAAAAGTTGCTTTTGGGATTCATTGAATTACGAGCGAATGCCTCTTTTTTTAATAACGTTATACAAAATAAGTAATGTTGTTTTAAAAGGAGGCATTTGTTCATCCGGTCTGAATCTTCCAATTCTTTGATTGTTACGTAATTTCCTATGTCGCATTAATTTATTTTTATTTTTGTATTTACTTCATATTTTTTACTTTTGTATTACTTGATATTCCATATTGTTTAAATCACATGCTGAAACAAAGTTTACAACAGAAATTACAACAGAAACTATCTCCTCAGCAAATACAGATGATTCGCCTTCTGGAAATTCCGACATTGGAAATAGAAGAGAAAATTAAGCAGGAGATAGAAGAGAATCCGGCTTTGGAAGAGATTCCGGAGAATGATTTCGAAGAGGAACTGTCGATAAACGATGTTTTAAATTCCGGAGATAACGAAGATTTCACGCTGGGAGACTACAAGAACGAAGATAATATTCCCGATTATAAATTAGCTACATATAATTATAGTGATGAAGACAGGAGAGAAGGGATTCCCCTTCCGACCGGATCGTCATTGCATGAATATCTGATAGAACAGTTACATCTTAAAACTCTCTCCCCGAAAGAGATGGAACTGGCCGAATATGTGATTGGGAATATTGATCAGGATGGTTATTTGCGCCGCGAAGAAGAGGCGATGATTGATGATTACTCTTTTCAGTCGGGAGAATTTGTAGAGAAAGAAGGAATCAGGAATGCCGTGGAGATTGTTCAGGGATTTGAACCCGCAGGAGTGGGAGCATCCAATCTTCAGGAATGTCTCCTTTTACAGTTGGAAAGAAAGGTTCAGACCCCTGATATTCAATTGGCCGGAAAAATACTGGAAAATAGCTTTGAGGATTTTATACGTAAACATTATGATAAAATACTAAAACGTTACTCTGTTTCCGAAGAGCAGTTTAAACAGGCTATCGCAGAAATTATTAAACTGAACCCTAAACCCGGAAGCGCATGGGAATCTGTATTGGAAGAGAACAGCGTTCAGCTAATCCCCGATTTTATCCTCGAAAATGATAATGGAATATTAACCCTTTCACTCAACAATAAAAATATTCCCGAACTGCGCATTAATAAAAATTATGCGGAAATGTTGGAAGAGTATAGCACCAACAAAGAAAATCAAAGCCGGGAAATGAAAGACGCTGTTTTATTTGTAAAACAAAAGCTGGATTCTGCCAAGTGGTTTATCAACGCGATAAAACAACGCCAGGAAACCTTGCAAAGTACAATGATGGCAATCATCGAACGGCAGAAAGAATTTTTTATAGAAGGAGATGAAACCCGGCTTAAACCGATGATCCTGAAAGATATTTCAGATGATACCGGTTATGATATTTCTACTATTTCGAGGGTTAGTAACAGTAAATATATTCAAACGGACTTTGGTGTCTATCCGTTAAAATTTTTCTTTTCCGAATCAATGCAAAATGACCAGGGAGAAGAGATTTCGGCGGTCGAGATTAAAACAATCTTGGAAGAGTGCATCCGTTCCGAAGATAAACGATCTCCCCTGACGGATGAAAAGTTGACTGAAATATTGCAAGAAAAAGGATATGTAATTGCCCGGCGAACGGTTGCCAAATACCGGGAACAACTACATTTTCTGGTTGCCCGCTTGCGGAAAGAGATTTAAACAGGTTATTCCGTTTTGTTGTAATTTCTTTAACTTGGTAATGTGTGATTTGAGGCTTAATAATTTATAATCTGTTTTATATGAAATTTATTTCCAAACTTTTGTCTGTGCTTTTCTTTCCTCTTTTTGTCCCGCTTTATGGAACCTTATTACTTTTTAGTTTGAAAATATTTTCTTTCTATCCTCCCTTTTATATACGAAATGCGTTTCTCGCAATTTTTATACTGGGAACAATGCTTCCCCTTTCTTGCATTCTTATCCTGTACAAACTCAAGATAATATCCAATATGGCTTTGGTCGATCGGCGGGACCGTTTTCTGCCCTATTTTTGCGCCTCTATTTCTTATTTTATCTGTGCTTTTGCCCTCTATCATTTGGCAATGCCGCTATTTGTGCCTCTTCTGGCGGTTGCTATTGCAGTAGCGTTGCTCATTAATACCATTATAAATATCTGGTGGAAAATCAGTGCGCATATGACAGGAGTAGGAGGATTCTTAGGAGGAATATTGTATGTAAGCTATCAACTCCATATCAACCCCTATGATTGGATTATTGCCATAATATTGGTCTGCGGAATGGTTGCAGCAGCTCGTTTATACCTGAACGCACATACCCCCGGTCAGGTTGTTGCCGGATTTTTAAACGGTACACTTTGCATGCTTATTGTTCCTATCCTTAGTAAAGGATATTTTTTATTTTTCCTAAGATAATATAGCCTGGGTTCGGAATGGAAATTAAAAATGCTTATCATAATAATTACCACTAGTAAAAAATAATAAACACGAAGACACGAAGGACACAAAGTTAGGAGTGTTCGGAAGATTTATTTTTGCTTATCCGCAAAAATCCCCTTATATTTCAAACTTTCATTTCGGGGATTCTTCATTCCACTACGTTCCATTCGGAATGACAGACATTTATACTTTGCTCTGTAGGTGATGAAGCGGCGGCAAAGCCGCCGCTTCATCTCCTACTTGTTCTTAATATACGCGCAAAATGTC
>JAVBMA010000054.1:0-6779 GCA_031553005.1 Paludibacteraceae bacterium
GTTGATTATCAATATCTTGTGAACTTTGTGAATTTTCTTTGTGTCCTTTGTGGTAAAGAATATAGGCTTTTGGGACAGCTTCATGACAATCAAGCCCTATTGGGCTAAATTTCAATAACATTCAACTACTGATTCGCATTACTAATAAAAAATAATAAACACAAAGGAACGAAGTACACAAAGAAAATAAATAAAACTTCGTGTCCTTTGCGCCTTTATGTTTATAAAATTATTGACGTTGTCATTAGCCTAATCGTAAAAAATAAATATTATGAGACAAAAAATCTTTTTTATTATTAAATGCTTGCTAATAGGAATGGGAAGCAGTACAATTTCTATTATTGCACAAATCCCTACTACAGATCCCGGAGTTGAAATAAACGGCATAACTTGGGCAACCCGAAATGTGGGCGCACCAAATACCTTTGTGGATAATCCCGAAGATTTGGGTAATTATTACACTTGGAATGCAGCACAAAATGTTTATCCCGCAGGCTGGCGTATTCCTACAAAGGAAGAACTTCAAACGTTGCTTGATGAGTCCAACGTAATTAAGATATGGGATGACACTAAAAAAGGCTATACATATACTGATGCAGTAAGCGGGGAAAGCATTTTTCTACCTGCTGCCGGACTAAATACAAGCGAACTGAAATATGTTGGCGAGAGCGGTTACTACTGGAGTAGCTCGGAAGTAGGTGGTTCCGGTTACAGTTTGGGCTTCAGTAATGACTTTAGAGGTTATGTCGACATTTACTCTCGGGGGTTTGGTATGTCTGTCCGCTGTGTAAAAGAAGATGGTTCAGTAACATCTTTAACAAACACCGGCAACGAAGAAATAAAAATCTACACCCGCCCTAATACTATTGTAGTAGAAAATGCAACCGGCGAGCTTAGTATTCATAATACACTGGGGCAACCCATAGCTCGTATAGCCGCGGCGTGCCACGGCTATACCATACCCGTTCCCACAGCAGGTATTTATATCATTCGCGTAGGTAATCATATACAAAAAGTAATAGTTCCTTAGCAGATACCTTGACTAACAGGGTTTAACTAATCTAATCCCTCACAGGGTTTAGAACCCCAATAGAGATATTATTATTGACCGGGGATAATTGTATATGTTATAGTTAATAACCATATCTATTGTTGCGTGTCATTCAATTCGAACTGTTTACACATCTTTTTAATTCAATTCAGCTTTATTACGATACAATTGCGTGGCAGCGGGGTGTTCTGTTAGTAGTGACATGGTATTCTGTCAATGATAGCTGAATATCGTGTTACTGATAACATGGTATTCTGTTAACGATAACAGAATATCGTGTCAACGATAACATGGTATTGTGTCAACGATAACAGAATATCGTGTCAACGATAACATGGTATTGTGTCAATGATAACAGAATATCGTGTCAACGATAACATGGTGTTGTGTCAACAATAACAGAATATCGTGTCAACGATAACATGGTGTTTTGTCAACGATAACAGAATATTGTGTCATCAATAACATGGTATTTTGTCAATGGTGATAGAATATCCTGTCATTGATAGTATAGCATCCTGTCAATGATAACAGAATATTCAGTAATTGATAGTCGCGTATGCTGCAATCAGAAGCAATGCAAATTGTTCCGCTAATATTTCAAAAGAAATGATAAAGACTTAAATGTTTACAAGTAAAAATATCCCCTACATTTCAGGCTGTCACTTGGGGGGATTCCTCATTACCCTTTCGTTGTATTCCGAATGATTGATAGACGTTTACGATTTGCTATGTAGGAAGGAAGTGACGGCAAAGCCTCGGATTCCTTCTTACATCTCATTATGTAAGGTATTATTCCGCACGCAGTGAGGAATCTCTGAATGTATACTTAGGGGTATTTTTGCTGATAGGACTTAAAACTTATCTATAAATTCGTTTCATTCGGACGCGACTTCAAGTCGCATTCCGAATATAACTCCGGGTATAATGGATTAAAAAATCTCAAAAGTTCGGCATAGAGTCTGTCGCCATAAGGTTTTTTAATATAAAGTTGATAAGCAGGGGGAATTTTATATCGTTTCTGCTGCCGAGGCTGTTATCCAGCCTATGTTTCCGTCGATAGATTGGATTTCGATCCAGTTTCCGAGCCTTCTTTTTATTTTCACTTTAGTACCTTCGTGAAGCAGGAAAAGTTCTGTTCCGCTTTCGTCGGGTGAGCTTTTTACGGTTATGGTAGGTGAGAAAATAACGGCGTAATCATGTATTATTAGTTTATCTTTTTGGCTTTTGGAGAAGCTGAACGCGATAATGCTGATGACAAAGATGGTGATTCCTGCAAAAAATGCTGTTTTCTTCATCCAACCGATGCGGGCAAAAATAAATGTCCCTGCCAAAACAAGCGCGAGGATAAAGCTGAAAATACTGATGTATGCCCATGTATTTGTGTTATACAGGGAACTCAGGCTGTCGATCCATTTAAGGAGGAAGAAACGTCCTACGGATTCAAACTTGTCGACGGTTTGGCTATTCGCCATTTCGAGGTTGTATTGAATATTTTCATCGCTCGGATCCCTTAGCAGGGCGCGTTCGTAGTTGAGTATTGCCGGAGCTAATTTTCCTTGCTTATAGTAAGCATTCCCAAGATTATAATAAATAGTTGCCGATTCTCCTTCTTTCAGGATTTCTTCGTACAGGTTTGCCGCAGCCTCATACTCTTCGGCGGCATATTGTGCATTGGCTTCTGTCAGCTTAGAGTTACCGGCAGCCATCATGGCTGTTACAGTGAGCCACGAAAATAAGATAAATATGATGTTCTTTTTCATCTGTTTATAATTTGTTTTTTATATTAAAGCCAGATGGAACACCCATATAATCATTAGCTTGTGTGTCATTTTTTTGACGTGGGTGTTTCATTGTTCTCAAATTTCGATTATTTTCTAACTTCTTCTTCCAGTTTGCCGATTAATTCAATCGCCTTTTCATACGAGTCATCCATTGTACCCACACTTTCGGCCGGTGCAAAGCGCGCAAATTCGTAGGTGTGTAGGATTTGCATGAATTCGTTTATCGTATCCTGGCTTACCTTATGCAGGGCAAGCTCCGACTCAATGTTATCTTTTGTCAATTCAGCAACCGGGATATTGAGTTTGTCGCTGGTGTATCCCCATAGCGCTTTTAATATCTCTTCGTAGAAAGCAGCCTTATTATCTTCTTTCAGGTGGGCTTCGGCTGTTTTTAACCGTTTCTTAGCCTGTTTGTTTGCCCGTTTATTTTTCATCAATGCAATATTCGCATTCTCTTTTGCCTGTTTCCGGTAAAGGACAAAGAGGGCAAAGAAAAGGAAAAGCGGGATGATATAGCTTAACCAAAAAGTGGTCGAACCGTATATGTAGTCGTCTTTATCCTTAACTTTCAGGTTTTTGGTGTCGATAAACCGGATGTCTTTCCCGAAAAACTTAACATCTTCTTTGTTCGTATAGTTAACGACCTGAGGGGAAATAGAAGAGGCATCGCCTTTTTCCACTTTCAAATGGTATTCAGGGGTAGAAAGTGTTTTGTACTGTTTTGTATTGGTGTCGAAATAGATAAATTGAGCTGCCGGGATTGTAAAATCTCCCGCAAAACGGGGGATTGCAAGATATTCAATCTCCTTTGTCCCGCTTACGCCCGAAGCTGTGGCGTTAATTTTTGTATCCACCTTCGGTTCATACACTTCAAAGTCGTTCGGAAATTTGATATCCGGATTTTTGATGTATTTGACATTTCCGTTACCGGTAATTTTTATTTTTATATTAATAGCCTCGTTCGCTTTTACGTTTTCGGAGTTGATGGATGATTGCATCTGGAATGTCCCCACAGCATTGTTGAAGTTTGCGGGCTTGTTGGGTAGGGGAGTTACCTCTATTTTTGCCCCCGGAATGCTTATTATTTTCCTCACATCCTTGTATGAGCCGAAGAAATCGTCGAATATATTACGGCTGCCACGCTGGTTGCCTACCTGTACCTGTATTATGGTATTTACTTTTCCGCTTTCGATATCGAGTGTTCCGGTTCTTTGCGGAAAGAGAATGGATTGTTTGAGTGTGGCGGTCTTGTAATTTTTACCGTTTACATTTTCCATTCCGTATTTTTTATCTTCCGAAAGAGTAATATCTTGTACGGTAAACCCTTTGTATTCGGGGAATTTTATGTCTTCAAGCCCGCGGACATTCACACGGTAATAGAGTTTCGTAGTAGCAATGATATGCTCCTGTTCGAAAACTTTTCTTTTCGAAAACTCTGTTTTTACAAAAATATCATCGTTTGAAATACTAACGGTTGCATCACCGTTACTGCTCCCGTTGGCGGCAACATTTCCCGCCTGGTCTTCGGGCAGTACTTTAATAGTCAATGCGTTTGTCATAACCGTTTTGCCATTGACCGTAATTTTAGCGGGCGAAATGGTAAAAGTTCCTTCTTTCTTCGGTTGCAGGATATAGGTGTAGGATACGTTTTCGGATTTGGTCGTAGTCCCGTTGATAATCCGGAACTCACTGCCTTGCGAGACACTTGGCCCCATAATCACCTCAAAATTACTCAGGTCGGGTATTTGAAGATTTTCAGGCTGTGCATTTTTCAATGAAAACACAAGGTTAAATCGTCGTCCGTTGACTACTGCGTTGGGAGCGCTGGCGGTGAATTGGATATCATCCGCAAAAGCATTCAATCCGGATAGAAGCAATAAGGCAAAATATAAAAAGAATCTTTTCATATTAATCGTTTTGTGAAGTGAACTCGCAAAAATAATCAAAAAAGCATAATTAGGCATTGCAGTTAAGTAAAATTAAAGAGTTCAAATTTATTCGTAATACATTTTAAATAAATGGCGGCAATATCGGTAAAGCAAAGACGATAATAATGCTTTAATTTGATATAAAAGCAGTTTAACCTTAGCTCTTGCAGCTTTTGCCTTATTGTAGGTAGAAGTAAACTTCATTAATTTTTTCAGATTGTATGTTGTTGCCGCCAAGAGTGTTTGTATTGAGTAGGATTTTGCTACAAATCTTTTCTTGTTCAATTTACAGTCTGTTATTGAAAAACAATGTGAAACGACAGTGAATGATATCAGTAAAAATAGAAAATATCAATACAAAATAAATAAGAATACCACCTGGGCTTCTCTTAAGAGAAGACTGGTAGAAATATTTTTACTGGAAGATATTTACTGTATACTTGTTGAACTGGAAAAAATATTTTGTAGGAATTTGGAGTCAATAAGACCGAATCGGAAATACCCGAGAATAAAACGGCGAAAGCCTGAACCCAAATACTAAGTGCTAACTAATTATAAACGAGCTATCTGATGCTTAAGTTGATGACATTGGTGTCTTTCGCTTCGTCGTGTTAAAAACAAAACACCTGTTTTGTTATAACTTTTTCGCAAATTAAAAAATTTGCTTTTAACGTTCGACATAGCAAAATGCTATGCCGAACGTTCATATTTCATTTTACATGCTACGCCAAACTGAGATGACATCAAAGTACATCTTTTATCCCACACAATCTTGTATTAATAAACTTATTAATAAATTCTTCTGATAAAGAAACACTTGAAGATATTATGCCTATTTCAAAACCATCATACGCTACAAAAATGGGTGTATTCTCTTTTTTTATTTCAAAGTAGGAAATATACTCTGCCGTGTTAAACGCAAATATATGTGCAATAAGTGCATTTTTGTTTTTCGTATTCAATAAAATATTAGCAGAATAAGAATCATATACCTTTACATTGTTTAATTGTTTAATAGTATTAATTAACTCTTCATCCGATGTTTCAAGAGAACCCCAAAAATTATTGTCAACTGCATGTAGCACACTTATAAAAAAATCTTGTGTTATTGTCATTTTATCAGCTGTTACATTACATATTTTTGTATTGACGAACTTGGTGATAAAATTTTCTGATAATGGAATAATTGAAGATATTACTCCTTTTTCAAAGCCATCATGCGACATAAAAACAAGATGATTATCTTTGAATATTTCAAAATGAGAAATATGTTTCTCTGAATCACATTCAAATACATATGTAATCAGTGCATTTTTGTTTTCTGCACTCAACAAAATATCAAAACAATAATCATTTATCCTTACATCACTTAGTTGTTTAATAATATTAATTAATTTACTGTCTGAAGTCTTTAGGCGGCATAAAAAATTATTATTAACGACTTGTATTACACTTATAAAAAAATCCTGTGCTATTGTCATAATTTTTATTTTAGAGGAGGTAGTATAATATGTCCATTATTTGGCAAAGGAATAGTAGGTGTTGGAGTCAAATCAACATTTAAGTGTCTTATTGGTGTTACATAATCTCCTCCAAGATTTGGAGAAAGAGGATGTGTCTCTACTCGTATTTTTAATATATCCCCCTTATATTCTACAATTATATTTACTTCTTCGCTTGGTTTTAATCCCCCTTTCGGAGCGGCAACTGTTCCACCATCTGCTTTAATTTCATTTAAAGCATCAAGAGCTTCTTGTACTTTTGGAGAAGGTGCTTGTGGTGCTGATACCGTCGGCGTTTCCGCCGGAGCCGTATTTGTATTAGCCGGTTTATTAGCCGCATTCTGAGTCGCTGCCGGAGCAATAGGTGTATTTACTGTATTTTCCGGCAGTTTTGTACCAGTCCAAGGGTTCAAGTTAGGAGTGTTCGGAAGATAAATCTATATAAATCATCATTTGTGTTTTAAATTCTTTTTTATTGATTATTAAGTATTTATATTAATATCTATCGAAAAAC
>JAVBMA010000062.1:0-61364 GCA_031553005.1 Paludibacteraceae bacterium
AAGCCTTCCCAAGATGATCCAAAAACAGGGTTGCCCATCAGGGAATTGAAATCATCCACTTGTAGCAGTCGATGTAATAACCCGCTATCTCTCACATAAATTTTGGGAGATTTAACCAAACGTTTCTTGATATTCTTCTCAAATGGTGGTAATGAACGGATAATAAAGGTTTGCTCCATCAGGTCGATATACCGGCGAATAGTTTGATAGGTTACACCTAACGATTCCCCCAATTTGGACGAATTAAAAAGTTGCCCTTGATTGTGCGCACACATGGTCAGCAAGCGACGAAGTTGCAATGCGGGAATTTGAAATCCGAGTTGTGGGATATCCCGTTCTACATATGTTCTAAGGAAATTTTCTCTCCAAAGTACGCTCCCTTGGTCTGATGAAGCAAGATAACTATCAGGATATCCTCCGCGAAGCCAGAATTTATTCAGTTCAAAATTTGCATTTTGCTCAACTTCTTCAATTGTAAATGGCGTGAGTTCAATAAGTCCGATCCTTCCGGCTAACGATTCTGACGTTTTCTGTATAAGGTCTTGCGAAGCAGATCCAAGCAAAATGAATCGTCCTGGACGGCGGTTACGGTCTATTTCACTTCGCAATACAGAAAAAAGTTCCGGTACTAGCTGAATCTCGTCCAAACAAATTGTCATATCCTGATTAGCTTGGAAGAATAACATGGGTTCTCTCAACTTATTCAAGTCATCCGAATTTTGAAGGTCTAAATATAGATAGTCATCCGAATTTTGATAGAGCATTTTCACCAAAGTGGACTTTCCGCATTGCCTTGGGCCTAAAATGGCAACTGCAGGAAATACGCTTAGATTCTCTGTCACAAACGTTTCTATATTTCTGTTGATCAATTTTTGCATATCATAAATGTGATTTCTATTTTGCACAAAAATAGTAGTTGTATTTAAAACTACCAAAAAGAGAACAGCATTTTTTACTTATTTCCGAAATACACTATGACAGACACAAAGTAGAAGAGTTTTATTTGAGTTAGATTTAGGTGGTTATTTATCTTCAACCTTCATGTAAAAAAACAGAGGCAATAAAGACCAATAAATGGCTCTTGTCTTTTGACTGTCAAATTAAATAAACTTACTCATTAGTATATTAACCATTCCCTATAAGTTGAAGTTTTCTCCGAGGATGCTTTGTTGTCAGGATTTTTTTCTGTTTACTCATATTTACATGGGTATATATTTGAGTGATTGCGATTGAACTATGACCCAACATATTTTGAATATATTTTATATCAACATCCTCTTCTAAAAGTAAAGTTGCAAATGTGTGTCTAAATGTATGCGGGGTAATATGCTTGGTCAATCCGGCTTTCTTGACATAGGATTTAATCATTAACCGAACTGATTGAGTTGATAAGGTATGACCTAATCTATTTACAAAAAAAGATTGATCATGATTTATTTGATTTTTATGCAATTGATAATATGTTTTGATTATGGAGAGCGTTTCCGATTGACAGATTTGTATTATTCGCTCTTTACTTCCTTTTCCCAACACTTTAATTACTCCATTTTTTAAATTAATATTATCAAAAGTCAAATTACAGACTTCAGAAACCCTTAATCCTGTTGAGAATAACATTTCAACAATTGCAATATTACGAATCTGAGCTTTATAAGTGTAATTTTCTTTATACTTATTGTTTCCTGTTTCTTTATACATAATATGAAGTATTTTCTTTACTTCATTTAAAGACATCACAGATGGCAGGATTTGAGGTTCCTTAAGTCGAACTTTAATTTTCCGGAATGGATTGATATAATTATCATTTTCATATTCATGATAATTAAACATAGCTTTTAATGAAGCGACCTTCCGCTTTATTGTTTTGGCTTTAAAATGGGAAATTTCCTGTAAATAAGATTTTAAAATATCTTTAGTAACAGCATTTATAGTATTTTCTTCCGTAATTTCTCTAACATAAGAAGTGAATTGCTGCAAATCAGTTGTGTATGCTCTTATTGTTTTCTCATTTAAGCTTTTCTCAAATCGGCAGTGAAATATAAAATTACTTACTACTTCTAAGATGTTCAATTGATTAAGTTCTGGATTTAGACTTTCTGTTTTCATATTAATATGCTTTTTATTTCGATGCGAAATAAGGACTTTTATTAGAATGAATCTATATGGGAAGAAAGTTGTTTTTGTGATTTTGAATGATTGATAACTTAATATTATAAAGCAGATATAAGAAAATGGAATACTACATTTACATTACAAATGATTGCAATATGGGTTGTTCTTATTGCTCAGTTCTTTTTGATACTAACAAGTTTGGAATACCCAAAACTCCTCAATATAGTTTTGATGAACTTGAAAAGTTTATCACTTTAATTCAAGAACAACTAGATGATAAAGTCGCAGATATATATTTTTTTGGGGGTGAACCTACAATGAATTACAATGCAATATCTAATTTGATAGAAGCAATGAACAAACCTCATAAATATGAAATTAATTATATTATGCACACAAATGCATTACGATTAAAGCAAGCTCCTAATGATATATTAAAAAACATATCATTAACTGTATTATCTGTAAATTATGAACTTATATATAAGCAAAATCATTTAACCGATTATTTTGATATAATATCAAAAGCAGTAAAACACTTAAAATCAAAAAATAATTCTCCAATTATTGGAAGATTTACTATTTCACCTAAAACAAGCCTTTACTCTGAATGTTGCTTATTGGTAAATGTTTTCGATTATATTTATTGGCAGATTGATAATTGTGATTCTTTTCCAAGTTCAACAGATTATATTAGGCAATATAAATCAGATGTAGAAAGACTCTGGGAATATTGGCTTTCTTTCTTGCGTGTGGGAGTATTTCTAAACTTTGTACCATTTATTACAGCGTTAAGTAGATATATAAGTGATACATCTATACCTACAGAATATTATTGTGGATATGGTAACTCTATGATTTATGTACAGACTGATGGTAAATGTTATGCGTGTTGTGATAGTATTGCATCAGAAACACATTTAATTGGCAATATATCTGAGGGTATTTCTTTCCCTAAGATTGACATATTACAATCAATCTGTGGTGGTTGTTCATATATTAAAATATGTGGCGGCAGATGTGGTAGAATGCATCGTGAATTTTCAGAAGAACACATAAAGGAATACTGCAACATGAATAAATTTATGTTTGATATTATTAAAACATCACTACCTGAAATAGTGAAACTAATTGAAAAATATCCAAATTATAAAACAAAAATAAACAATCCTATTTTTGCTTATACAGAATATACCGCATAATTTTTACTTATCCATCTTTTCCGGTTTTAAACATAGAAACTATTTAATAACATAATAAAATATATTGATATGGCAAACAAAATAGACCCATTTGAAAAAATTAAGAATGCCAGAGTGTTTCATAATGCAGTTGTAACCGTATTATTTTTTGATGTTGTGGGATTCACCAAAGGAACTGATAATGAATCTATGAAAAATATGGTTAGGACATTAGAAGAGTGCATTTCGGACTTACTTTGGGATGACTATAATTGGGATGAAGACGATGAAGATAATCACTTAGTTCTTATTCCTACAGGAGATGGTTATGCTGTTGGTTTTCATCCTACTACTTTTAATAATGAGAAAATCTTAAAAATAACATTAGACCTATTTAAACTTATAAAAAATAAGAATATTCCTATAAGAATGGGATTAGCCAAGGGACCTGTTATCATACATAATGATTTAAATGAGAAAAATAATATTTTTGGATACGGGATCAATATAGCAAGCAGAGTAATGGGAATAGCACAGGAAAATCAAATATTGATACATGAAGATTTAGCTTCTGAAATTAACCGAGTAAAAAAGAATACACTCATAGGCGAAGTCGTATTTGAGCAAGAAATAAAACATGGTGAAATAATAAAAGTTTATGAAATACACATTCCTAACTAAGACAAAATAACTCTCGATTCTCTTCATATTTTTGCTTACATATTTCATATAGAATTCTACTATTAAAAGAACTTATTCTAAATTCTGGTGGAATTAAGTCTAGCGTATATATGTCTGTATCAGACATGGACCGAACTCTTTTTTTCATATTAAGAATTTTGCATAGTTTTTCCCCTTGTTTAGTTGAAGCTTCTGCTATTAGTTCTGATATATATATTTCTCTTTCTTTTGCTAAGGATAACAGTAAATCTATTATTGAATTGTATAGTTGTGTAAAAGCATTAGTATTTTGGTACTTTGGGTGAATTGCTAAAGCAGCAACATATAATTTATAGGTATCTGAAGGCAAATCATATTGTCTTATGGAATCCTGATTAAAATCTTTGTCTTTGAAGTCGCCACTTAATATTTTAGTATATGTTTCTTCTGTAATGGGAAGCATAGCACAATATCCTATCAATTTATCGTTGGAACAGTCTTTTATTGCGATATGCGAGAAAATATTATACAAATACCATTCATTGTATGTGGTCTCAACAGATGCAATTAAATCTGAACGCATTACAAGAGTATCAATATTATACATTTCTTCGAAATCATCGTAGCTTAACTTATCAGGAGGTATTGACTCTATTTTTGTGTTCAACAATACCGTAGGATATCTAAAATGTATATACCATTTCAAAATTCCCAATATTGCACGATTGATTATTATTACATCTTTGATAGAAATTTTATCTACATTCTCGCTTAAAAGAAAATTAAAGTATTCTCTAACATTTATGTTTCCAATTTTATGATTATTCAGCATTTTTAAAATGCTTATATAGTCATTATCAACAATATCATCGTGTATATTTGAATGTCTAAATACATCTTTTGCAATCTGGAAATTCAACCTTTTTGCACATACAGCAATATAATCGTGATGATTGTTCAAGAAATCCAAATAATCTTTTAACATTGAACTAATAAGGCCAGCGTTACAACTCTCATAGTTATTCAGTTTGTTTCTTATTTGATATAATTCATCTATAATAACTAAGTCCTCATTTTCAGATTTAGTTTGCTTTAATGATCTGGTTAATTCAATAACTAATTTCTGCAAAGGTGTAGTTTTTAAACTAATATATTTTAATCCTTTCATAAAACTTGTAGAACTATCAAAAAGATTATCATCATCTTCACATACTATGGGAATTATTCTACGCTTTTGTATCGTTGAGAATATTCCCATTTCAATGTGAGTCCATTTGCTATTTAGAAAATTAGATGTAAGAATAATTATCATACAATACGCTTCATTTATACCATATGATATTTTTTTGAGAATATCATCGCCTGCCAATATGCAATCTTTATCATACCAAACAGAGAAACCAGACAATTCTAATTCCGTTTTTAAGCTTTCTACAATATGTTGTTTATCTAATGAAGAATGAGAAATAAAAAAGTCTTTCATATTGCTATGCTTTATAATATTAAGTTATCAGTTGTTTATTTCTTTATCAATTAGCTTGATTGAAATTTTTGATATTAATCAAACTCAAGCAATTTTCATTATTCTTTTTCAATAATATTTTTGCAATTTATCCTGTTTTATTTTTCCAAAGAATTCGAATTAAATATATTTAAATCGGAATCTATCTTCTGGTAATAAAAGATAAAAAATTTCTTCATTTGTTTTTATGATTGACAATTAACTTTCTTAATAAATCATTGTACACAAGATATTCATTCTATCCAGAGGTTAAATAAGCTATTCTCTCAAAAATAATCTACAATTTTACCTGCATCATAATTAATTGTCATACTAAACCATTGTTTGCATATTTGCAAATATATAAATAATATTTAAATATTATCTAATTAATATTAACCTGAGTTCGGTTTAAGCAATCTTTAAAAATAATTGTCCGTCATAAACTTTTTCTAAATTTAATGCAGGCTTTTTAGGGAAAAAAGAATATGCAACTAGTGCACTAACGATATTCACAATGAAGTTGTTTATCCCTCTATGTCTTGTATGCTCTATCTGACAAAGATTTTTCAGTTCATCATTAATAGTCTCAATAATAGCTCTTTTGCGTAATAAAATCTTATCTGTTAATGACATAATATGTCCTTTCATATTCTTTCGCAATTTTGTGAAAAGTTGAATACCGTCGTCAAAAAGCATCTGCCATAAAGCCTGTCCCAAATAACCTTTATCTGCGAATAATTTTCCAAACAACTCTTCACAGAGCTTCTTGATATGTTTAGGATTACGATCGTCCACATTTCCTTTGGTCAAATAAAAGGATAATAATTCTCCTTTTTCATTACAGACTAAGTGAAGTTTGAAACCATAAAACCAGCCCATTGATGATTTTCCACGTTCAGCAAAGTCTTTAAAAACCTTATGGTTATGAATACGTTGATTTCTACATACTTTAATAGCAGTAGAATCTATGAAACTTATTCCAGTGCATTTGCCTAAACCTTTTTCTTTTAGAAACAATAACAAAACAACAAAATATCTTGATTGTATCTCTACAAAACGGTTATAGGATAATGTTTGAGGAAATAAATCCGACCAATAACACTGAACAATTTCTTTGTAATAATGCTTAAATGTTTTATGGCTACCCAAATGAAAACAGATCAAAATTGTCAAGATCTCGGAAGTAGACATAAAACCGTTTCTATTTCTACGTTTTACTGTATCTGAGGATGGCAAACGCTTTATTTCTTTAATTTGAAATGAAAATTCTTTACAAAAATCATCTACTTTACAGAATATTTTAATAACTTCGTCTTTGGTAAACATAGGCAAAATGTTAGTTAATTATTTAATTGTTAGTGCTTTAAATATACTAACTTTTGCCTTTTTTTACTAATATTTTATTACTTTTCTTATCCCGAACTCAGGTTAATATTAATCTATTCAGATGTTGTATTTATCTAAAAAGTCATATAATTAAAATAAATAGCATACTGATAAATTTACAATCTATCGACAACTAAACGTCTACTTGCTTTACTTCCAGAGCAATGAAACTTTAAAAAAATGAACTTGATAGGTGTTTTTATTATCTTGATTTGTTTATTAGAATCGTCAGCCATCAAACAAAAGCGAACAATACTGTAGAATTCCAAATTGGAACTTCCTTAAAAAATATTGTAAATTGAGAATGAAAGAAGCGGATTAGCTTTATTATCAGTACAGGCTAATCAAAAAAATGAATTCTTATTTGAAAGAGATCGTCAATATTTGTGGAATAAAAACCATTCAGATATATGTCAAAGTGACAAGAAACTGATTAAAAACCATCCTAAAGATTGTGACTATACATTTTACCTATTTCTTTTTATAGTATCATCAACCTCTCCAATAATATCTTTTGCTTTTTGTTTTGACAACCCAACTTCATTAGCTACAGCAAGCATATCCTCCTTTGTCGGTTCACCACTATTATTAACAGTAGTTGTATGATAACCATTAAAACCATCACTAGGCAGAATATCATACGCTGGCGATAGTTTCCATTCGCCATTAATCAGCTGAAATGAAAAGTTCTTAGCATGATCATCACGATTCTTTATTGCGACATTAAAAACCATAAGTCGAAACAAAGCATATACCTCTTCCATATTCTTTGTCAAATCATGGCATACTTTTAAAAGGTCAATATAATCCAAGCTCGGAATACGGTAATCGGCATTCAGCAAACCTGCAGCGCTTATTGTGTGTATCTTACTAGATGGTGTCCGATCAAAGCGCTCTACTCCAAAATATTTTCCCTCGAATAAACGGGTTTCTGGCATATTAATACCACATTTCTTGGCTAATAAAGAATATTCATATTCAACTTTTCCAACATCAAAACTATCTATCGAAGCCCGGAATTTTACCAACCATTCTTTTCTATCAATCTTTACAAACACCTTAGGTCTTGCTCCACCCGAAGATCCGGCATATTTATATAATGTATCAATTGCGTTTCCAGTATAATCATTGCTAAGAATTTTTTCTGTTTCGGCAGCAAGGTTATCAAAATCTATTTTCTCATGATCCATGGCTGTGCTCCAATCCGGTTTGTATTCCAATGCACCCCGTCCCATACTTCCCACAAGAGCAAGCCGTTGAAGAATAGTCAGTTTTGCCGGATCATATCCTTTTTCCCTTAAATATCGATCGAGGATTAAATTCCCCCATCCATCCGGTAAAGAATCATCAAAAACACCAAACCCACCTTTGAATGGAGTTCTCTTTGCAATTGCCAATTCTGACTTCAACGGAAGGAAATAGGGTGATATTGAATTGCCCGAAAGGAGATACTGTGGATCGTATTCAAAGGCACATAATGATTCAGGAGTTAAAGCTATCCTGCCAACTTTATCTCCATTCATAAATACTTCTACTACATTGATACTATTCATTGTTCGATCCTCTTTTTTTCTTTTTAGTATTCTTTCTCTCAAGCAGTTCATCTATGCTTTGGTATGACTTTGCAGCAAATAATGCAGCAAAATCATCTGTTGCATCCAACACAACGGCGCAAAGTACAAGATTTTTCAATGTAATCTCACCTGTATTCTCAAATTTCCGGTAAGCATCATAACCAATTCCGGCTCTTTTAGCAAAGGCTTTTTGTGTCAAATCTTTTTCCAGGCGTCTTTCTTTTACTCTGGCAGCAATTCCTTTTAAAATTGCATCAGGAGAATTCTTCGTAATTATGTCAATATTCATAATTAAATGCTTTATTTTAACTATATTGTGTTTTTACACACAATTACAAAGATAGTTATTAATCATAAATTAAGAAAGGGATATTAAAAAATAAAACATTAGTAATCAAAGACGGTGCGCCTTTCGGTATTTCACAAACAACACCCGTATTATCCGAAGTTGGAATATATTCGCTTACCGTTACCGATGAAAACAACTGTACAAGGACATTCGACAATATTGTTATTACAGATAATTTATTAAGCAAAATTCCGGTGGTAGGAGTACAAACTACAACCCTAAACGTATATCCAAATCCAACAATCGGAGCCGTTAACATTACAAGCGAAAACAGAATAAACAATATTGAGATATTCAATATTTCAGGGAAGATAGTGTTTAACTGGAATTATTCGGATACACACGTTGTTTTGAATATGGAAGAGTTGCCGAACGGGGTTTATTTAGTTAAAGCCCGCACGAGTAAGGGGATAGAGTGTGCTAAGGTTGTTAGGCAATAAAATCGGCTTGTATTTCAGGGAATTATATAATTAAATAATATTTGATTTATAATCCGTGCTAATTGTAGTTAGTACGGATTTTTTATTTTGTAAACAATTATTTACTAAAATACTTGTTTTGTAACCGAAAATTTATCACTTTTGATGAATATAGATCAATCGAAAGTAAGTTTATAAGGTTGTTATAGAACTGAAGTATGAATTTTTCGCATTCATTTAGGTATTGATACAGGTATAGAAGATTTACAGAAGGAGTGTTTTGATTATTGGAGTAAAATTTAGAATAATTATGTCATTACGATTACTACATTTTTCTGATATCCATTTTTATAATTATAAAGATACTAGATGGAATAAAGATAAAGAGATTCAAAACGAAATAATTCAAGATTTATCTAGAGTATTGAAAGATGATATTACACCTATAAATCATATTTTGATTTGTGGAGATATAGCATTTTCAGGTAAAGATAAAGAATATGAAGATGCCAGCCAATGGATTAATAATGTTTGTTTAAAAACAGGTTGTGAAAACCAAAACATCTTTTTAATACCAGGAAACCATGATGTCAATAGAGGTCAAATAGGTCTTGCCTGTAATACTTTACGTTCAGTATTGAGGAAGCAAGATATTGAAAAATATGATGATTTATTAAAAGAAGCATGGTTAAGAAAAGAGGATAAAGATGTTTTATTATTACCTTTTATACCTTATTATAAATTTGCTAAAAAGTATCAGATAGAACATGATCATATTTGTTGTGATAGAACTCTTGATATTGACGGAGTGTATAAACTTAAAATTAGGGGGATAAATAGTGTACTTCTGTCATATATTCCTGAGCTTAATAATGATCCAAATCATGACATGGCAAAATTATGTATTGGAGAGATTCAAGCTTTAATAACGACGAATGAAGAAAATGTAATACATTTATCAATGTGTCACCACCCTATACAATGGTTAAAGGATGGAGAATCAATAAAAAAACTACTAGATAGTAGAGTTTCAATCCAATTATTTGGACACGAACATAACGCTAAGACAGAATGCAAAGATAATATTCTTAAAATATATTCAGGAGCAATGCAACCATCTAGGGGTGAGCATCCTTATGAACCTGTGTATAATATAATTGATATTTCAATTGACGATGAAAAATTGAAAGTTGCTATTAATTCTCGAAGATGGAATATTGATACTCGTACATTCGAAGAAGCAGAAAAAATGATCTATGAATTAGAACCCGATTTAAGAAAAAGTATAATTAATAACAAGAAGCAGCCTAAAAACATTCAAAAAACTAATGAATCTAAAATTTGGTATGAATATTTTAATATTAAAAATCCGTTAGAACAGCTTCAAATAGGAAAAGATCTCAATGTTATCTCCAATGAAGACGAACTTTTGCCTATGTTGGATAGAGTTGATTTGATATATAAACGTTTAAGAGATCAAAATAGACTTATTGAATTATTAACTTTAATAGAAAAAAAATATGCTGGGAAGTAAATTGGCTGGTTGGTATCAGGTATTAGGTGAGCAATCATTAGATCAAGAAAAGCTCAATAGTCGAATTGAAATATTAGAGGAGATTTATAAAAAAGAAAACTTGGATTTTCTTTTAAGCTGTTCTCGATTCTATTTATTAAACAAAGTTGAGGAAGATTTTCGTGCCAAATTTATTGAATATTTTGACACAAAAAGTCCTTTATACACTATTGAAAATAAAGAAACAGAACAAAGAATATTGGCAGGTGCAATTTTATATAACTCTGTTGTATCAAAAAATAAAAAAGATTATAGAATTTGTATTGGTTTGGTATTTGATACTCTCACATTTTCAACGAATCTTGAATATTTAAATAAGAGTATTGTTGATGATATAAAAAATATATACACTCAAACAATTCTTAGCTATAGAGAGATCGAGTCTGTTTCTAATTTGAGAAGTGATAAAGATGTTAATGAAACAATATCAAAGGTTATATCAGCTTTTAATAAAATAAATAAAAATCAACAGGTATTGGGAGATGAGTTAAATTGTTATGGATGGCTCATAAATGATTTTTGTATTAACGATGAGCAAAAATATGAAGGACGTAACGAGATTGAACTGTCATTGATATTTGGCAAAGAGCTTGCTGATTGCACAACAATTAATTTACCTTTGGCTAAAGTCGATGTGTTAATAGAAAAAAAGTTCCAGATTTGTCAAGTTGATACAAGTAATGCAAAAATCAGGTTCAATGATTTTATAAATGGAACATTAAATCTTAATATTCTTGATATTCCTAATGTTCCTAATGTTAACTTGTACTGTCCTATTTTGTTTGCATTGAAAATTCTCGCTGATACAGAACAAGAGAATTCTTTCCTAAAAAAAATGAATGATCAATTCGTAATTGATCATGAATTAGAATTAACGATTGATTCTTTTTCTAAAGAGATTTATAATGAGTGTTTATTATCTAAACTATTAAGCAATGTCTGAGGATATATTATCAAAGTTGAATGCATCTAGTGAAGATGAAGATATAATATCAAAACTAGAAAAAGAAATAAAGGCCCCAGATAGTAATGATGATTCGGAAAACTTACCAGAAGAGCAGGATAATAATGAACTGAATGGTGATGTTTCAGAGGAGCTTAACCGAATTCATAATGGGCTTCGACTAGATGCAGATAACCTGAAAATATTAATGTCTGAGAAATTAACAAGAGTAATAGTCTTTGCGGGGCTACCTGAAGCTGGAAAAACGACATTATTGAATGCATTTTATCAACCATTGGTAAAAAAAGGAACAATTTCAAAATATGAATTCAAGTCATCTCTGACATTACCAGGTTTTGAACGGAGGGATGCATTATGTCGAATGTCTTCTGGGAATAATGAACCTACATTTGTAAGGACTAAATCTGGAGAAATGGACATTCTACATTTAGAAGTTTGCAATCCCAATAATATTATTAATTTAGCAATTACAGATTTGTCAGGTGAAGATTTTAAAGATATGCTAAATTCTTCAAGTTTCTGTAAAGAATTTACCTTATTAGGACGAGCTGATTGTTTTTCTTTATTAATTGATGGAGATAAAATTACTGATTTGAAACAACGACAACAAGTAAAAGCAAATAGTTTAAAATTATTAGATATCTTTCTTGAAGAAAAAATGTTGAACTATAATACTAAAATTTATGTAATATTTACAAAATGGGACATCATTAATGAACGCATCAAAGAAAATGAAAAGCACAAATCATTTGTTGATACAATCAAAAAAAATATTGAAGAAAAAATGTCAAGTTATGAGGTGTTTTTTATGAATTTTACAAGGAATAATATTTTCAAGATTGAATTAACAAATGCTGTTGATATCGACAGCTTTTTCAATTCTTTTGTTGCACCCAAAAATAATTGGGAATACAATCCTATAGTAAAGAAAAGTCAAATAGATGAAACAGCAATTAAGCGGTATTTCTCAAAAATAAGATAAGAATGAATGATCAAATCAATACGGTTTTAGTGGGACTTCCAGGATCAGGCAAAACAACCTTTATTGCAGCTTTATGGCATATATTAAATGAAAAAAAACATTTATTAAAATTGAATTATCGTCAATCTGACAGAAAATATCTAGAAGAAATCTATGCAAAATGGGCTGCTTTTGAAGAAATAGAGCGATCAAATACTAGTACATTCTATTCTATTGAGTTAGATATTATAAAGAATGATAATGAAGTTTTAAAATTAAACTTTCCTGATGTATCAGGAGAGCTATATAAGGATATTTACAATAGTAGAACAATAAGTAATAATTTATCAGAAACAATGATAAATATAAATTCTATTTTATTGTTTATTCATCCAATATCTTTAAAAGTTGATCGGTACATTGGAGATGTAGTTAAACCAAATGAGGTTGACGAAGCACATGTAGAAGAAAAAGATTTAAGTAATTCAACGAATTTTGATATATCACAATCGCAAGCAATAATAACTGATTTAATTATTGCACTGAAAAATAGAAATAAAATAAAAAACATTGCAGTTGTTGTTTCTGCGTGGGACACAATTAAAGGCTTTACACCAGAGAGATATATACAAGAGATTTGTCCGTTATTCCATATGTTTCTTAAAAACTCAGGCATTAAATACAAGATATGGGGTATTAGTGCTCAAGGAGGAGATTATGAAAATAATCAAAACATGCAACAAATTCAAGAATACGAAGATTTGACGCAGAGAATAAAAATTGTAGATTGCGAAGGAGAGAATAACGACATATCTCTACCATTAAATTGGCTTATCGAGCAAAATGAAAATTGAACAGGTTTTACATGGGTATAAAGATGGGCATGAGTTGTTAGCTTCATCAATATCATTATCTGCTAAAGATGCTAGATATATGCGTATTCAAAGTGATATATCTGGTAATTTATCAATTGATAATTATTATATAAAAGGTTACCCTTTATTAGAGGAGAAATTCTATGTAATAGCTACTACATGGTATGCTCCTGAAATGAAACGCCCAGGCTGTGTATGGACGCATTCTTTATTGATACCTTTTGAGAATCTTTTAAAGATAAATAATTTCAAATATATAATAAGGAATTTATTTGTACGCCCCGATACAGATAAAGTTTTTTTGTCATACAATAAATCATTAGACATAGAAGACGATTTATTAGTGAGCTTGAATCCTGAAGTTCACTTTTTATCTTCTACTGTTAATCAAACATTGTACAATATATTCTTTTCATATTTTGAAAGTGACAAGCCTATTATAGCTCATTATACGAGAGAAACAGATTTGGAGGAATATATTATTTCTCTATGGAATATGCTTCCTTATAATCAAAAGAATAGTTTTTCTTTTTCTATAGGGACAACTGAATTAACAAAATTGAATGGAAACGTTAATCCTGATATTCAAATTGTTAGATTATTAAATAATAGACAATTCATAAAGAGTTCTACATTTGAAATAATTCCTAATTTAAAAAATAAGGAACTTAGTATTGATGAGGACATTTTATATTTGACAAGATTGTCAGAAAAAGTCCCTGCTTCATATTCTGCATTTCTGCAAAATTTCAGTAAGGATGTAAGCAAAGGGAAACAACAGTCTTTAGCTATTTGTCGATTCTATAAAATTCTAACGGACAAAAAAACTAGAATAACAGAAATTGAAATTATAAAGTTATTAGGAGATTCTTTTTTATCTCCGACTGAAGCCAGAAAACTTAAATTTTTATTAATTGGAAATAATAATCTTAATCTCTTTGATGAAGGTAAATTGCTATTTGGGTTATTGACTAGCCCTTATATTAAATCATTTAATTTAATTGATTTAAATTATGAACAACGATTGGTTAAATTTATATTACATAATTCGATTGATAGCTTAAAATATTTCTCAAATGCAATAATACAATCAGAAATAGTTCCAAATACTGAATTACATAAGTATTTGTTGTTTTTAAGCAAGCACTTAACTCCTGATTTATTACAAATTATGAATAGTAAATATCGAGAGTTACTAAGTGTTTGTGTAATGATGAATCCTAATATTGTATCTATACCAGAATACTGGCATACAGACAAACAATTATTATATGAAAATTTCAAAAATTTGGTAACTATAAAAGATATTAATATTAATTGGCAAGAGACTCTTAATCTTTTCTTGAATGAGAATGTCCCAATTGATTACTCTCTTATATTAGATTATGTACCAAATGCAGCCATACATATATTAAACTGGATTAATGAAAATAAAAAAGAATTACCTTATAACTATTATATTGTTTTAGAAAGATCTAAAAAACAAGTTGTAAAATGGATTAGGGATAATGACCAAATCAGCTTAAGATTATTCTTCCTCTTTGTAGATTTATTAAATCCTAACGATAGTCTAACTCTAGAGATTTCACCTCTTCATTGGATGAGAATTATAGAAAAAAACGATTTAGACTTTTCTGGAAAATCACCACAAGAAGAAAAAGCTAATTTCTTTGTAATTGCAATAGCATTTAATTTTCCAATAAAAGAATCCATTATTCTTTTAGAGATCAGTTTTAATTATGTATATACAACAATAATAAATTCCCAATATACTCCTAATTGGGAATTATTAGATAAGCATACACCAGACATAGGATATCATAACTGGGATAAAGGGGAACGATTACGTATGACAATAGCAGAAAAACTGATATCTGCTGATATGGAAGCCAAAGAAATTAAGAGATTTGTATATGGTATAAAAGATAGAGATGATTTTCAAAAACGATACAAAAAGTCCAAGAAAAGAGGCTTCTTCTTCTTTTTCTTTGATGACTAATATGGGGTGTCCAATTTTGTATGTTAAGCCTTTTAGCAAATCATATTATTTAGTTGCTAATGGTACCATGATAAAAGTAAGGAGAAGCCTGGATAAAAAATAATAAATTGTGGCTTATAAAATAGATTTAAAAAAAATACAAAAGGGAGATATAATACTCGAAAGAGGCGATATCCGTCTTCAAGAACGATTTGGGAATAAATATACCCATGCAATACTTTGTTTAAGTGATACTTCCTGCATAGAATCTGAAGGAATGGGGGTAAATAGCATTAATCCTCAGAGAAAAATATATGAAAATGAAGATGATATTATTGTTTTGCGTCTGAAAACAGAAATCCCAAATCAAGCATATATAATATATAATGCAATACAAAAAGCAAGAAGTTTGGTTGGAACATCGTATGACCCTAAAGAGTTACGTAGAGTAAAGGAGAAAAAACCTAATGATTTTAAGGCAAATAGGCAATTTTGTTCACGTTTGATAACTCAAAGCTATAGTTATGGAGGGTTGGATATTGTAAAGGATGTAAATTATCCAGAATTAGATGAAATCGCGGAATCTGAATATTTAGAGATTATAGAATCTCCTCTTATTAAAGCAAGTGATAAAGATATTGAATATGCAAATTCTGCAAGTGGTCTTGAAACACAAAGAAATACCACTTTTCATTTATTGGAGGAAGCAAGGAGAATAAGTGGAGTTGATATACAAACGATGGAACAAATAATTGATTATTTGGTAGAGGGGAGAGCTGATGTAGATAAATTTGATGAAGAATTTTCTATAATTTTCGAAAATTCAGATTATTATAAACTATGGGAAATAGATTGTAATAAACATCCAGAAAATTATGATTATGAAATATTCAAGCAATATTATAACACAAAAGAAAATATTTATTCTGCTGTAATGTATCTATTAAGCACTTATAAGGATCTTCAAGAAGTGTATTCTATGAATTATGCAACTTATATATCTCTCTTTAAGGAATATGGATTTAAATATTTTGAATTAGAAATGTTTCTATATGATAAACTCGTTGAAGTAAATCATATAAGGCTAAATGTTGCAAAAAGAGCAATTGCAGAGTTTAACTTAGATGTACAGTTCAATTAAATAAAATAAAAAAGAGTTATTATGATATACCTCCTCATCATTGCATCTTGATTATTTCTAATATTCAAATATTCATCTTTATATAATTTAAATCTTTATAAAAAATATCACCCATATCAATGGAGTTCCTCCCTGCTTGTAAGCTCTTATAGCTCCCTCTTCCCAATAACAACGGTATTTTATTCAATTTCTTGATTAGGTTTGTTTTTTCAAAAAAAATGATTTTTCTGAGACAAAAAAATAGACGACAAATTTTATTCACCTATAAGAATTATTTGTATTTATAAATTCTACAAAGAAAAAAGAGATAATGTTTTTTGTAATGTTTCAATAGAAAATGTGGCTAAAATTTTCAGTCATTTCAGCATCAAAATGAATCATCATTACGCCAAAGAGCTTGATAGTTATATTTTGTGGGATATGGGGAGCAATGTTTACGAAATACGTTTCCAGATTACACATTAAATAAACAACTAAAAAAAATATGCAATGAAAATTTACTCCCTTTCATACTTTTTCTTACAACAAAATATTCAACTAATTCTGTATTAGTTGTTCTTCTTTTCAAAATAAAGCTCAGGCAAAATTATTTTTACTTCCTGCTTTGCTTCCTCATCCAGCCAGTAAACAATGAAATTTACTTTCGCATGCTGCAATTCATAACCCTTTTCTTTCATGCTTTGAATTTGCCCGGAAAACTTCCGTGAAAATTTCAATATCGGCAAACCTTTTGGGTTTAGACACTCATCGCCATTTAATAATAAAACATCTCCACTTGTAAGTTGAGAAATCAAATATTGCTTTCTCGTGAAATAACTCAACCCAACATCTTTGTGAGTTAGGTGCATCACGAGTTCGTTCGGTGGCAAATACGTATTTTTATCTTCAATTCGCTCTATGTTTTCTACTGAAAGATTGTCTAGAAAACCTGAATTTATATGAATAGTCAAATTTTTCTTTGTTCTTGTCAGGGCAACATATAGTTGTCGTTTGGCATCATCGGTTGTCTGATTAAAGTTTTCGAGCATTAGAAAAACATTGTCAAATTCTCTGCCCTTCGCTTTGTGAATGGTTGAAACAAAGATTGTTTCTCCATTCTCATCAAAAAAATCTTCCAATTTAGATTCACGAATGAAGACTTCTAAATCTGTTTTGTATTTTACCTTTGGATTAGTCGCTTCAAAATCTTTTATAATATTGTTGCATATTTCCAATTTAGTACTGTTTTGAAAAGTATTCTTCAACTCTCGTTTTGCATTTTCCCAGACTTCGTCGCTGATTGTAAAAACATCATCGGACAAATTCAACTGGTTTAAAAAGAACCTGACTTCCAAAAGATTGTATAAACTAAATCCGTCATTTGTTTGAATCAATTTGGCTTTCATTCCGTTTTTCAACAATAGTCCTGTAATTTGTAATGCTTCTTCATTTGTTTTTGCAAGCACACATGTGGTTCCTGTAAGTTCAGTTATGAGTATATCTTGTACAAGTGGAGCGATGAGGTTATTGCTTTGGTAGCGAACCAATTTTATTTTTCCATTATCGGGTTGTCTGGCAATAATGGGAGTTTCTTTTAATCTGTGGCAAATGCTTTTTACAAATTGATTTGAAAAGTCGACAAGATTTCTTTTGCTCCGGTAATTTTCAACCAATTCATATTTTGTTGCTTTATTTTCCCGGATAAACTGTTCGAGATGTTTTGAACTTGCACCTCTAAATTCATAAATATTTTGGTCGTCATCTCCCACTGCAATCACTCTCATCTCTTCATTTTGTTCCATTAAGGCAGTTACCAGGCTAAATTCATCGGCATCCATATCCTGGGCCTCGTCAATTACCAAAACGTTTTTTGTGATTCTGTTTATTTCAATTTCCTTATTTTTAATTTTCTCAACCGTTTTCTTTAAAATATCTTCAGATTTTTCTAAACTTCCAACTTTACCCAACAGGTCAAAACAATAAGAATGAAATGTTTTTATTTCAATATAATTAGCGGCATTTTGAATAAGGTCAATCAATCTCTTTTTAAATTCAGTAGCTGCTGCGCGCGAAAAAGTAAGCATCAAAAGTTGCTCATGCTTTACATCTTCCATCAAAAGCAATGAAGCCAATTTGTGAACCAAAACCTTTGTTTTTCCACTTCCAGGTCCGGCTGCAACAACAATGTGCTTTGTTTCATTGTCTTTTATGATGCTCAACTGCGTGGGCGAAAGGTCTCCGAAAAGTTGCCTGAATTTGGCAGGAGTTATATTGCGTTTTATTTCATTTTGTCGGCTGGCATTGAAATACTTGCTGAGAAAAGAACTATAGTTTAACTGAAAATAATCTTCCACAAACTGCAAAGCACCTTTGTAATCGCCAATCATCTTTTTGGCATACTCTCCAACAATATGAATCTGTTGAATTTTATTTTCGTAGAATTGATTCAGTTTTTGATAATCGTCATTCTTATAGCGTTTTTTATTGTCTTGTTCCATACGTTCGATTGTCAAGCGATTATAAGCAACAAGGAAGCCTCCCTCTATTTTAATTGCCTCAATTCTTGACAAGTAGAAAAGAGTATCTTCAATATCTTCGATTGAAACTTTTTTCCCGAAACTCATAATCGAATTTTCAAAAGCGTTTTTCAACTCGTGAATTGAAAATTCAATCAATACTTCATCTTTTCCTATCTCATTCACAGATACATTCAAATTGCTTTTCTCATAAAGAAATTCAACTATGAATAAGGCTAATTCATGTCGCTTATCTAGTTTTTCTCTCAGTATTTCTTGTGAGTAAAGGCTGAGTATTGCTATATTGTTTTTTGTATATTCTAAATTTTTCTGCTTAATCCAATTTTTAATCGCCCAGAAATTGATTATGGTTTTGATGTTCTTTATAGTTATATCTTCGCAACCTGCTGCCTCTGCTTTTTCATTTATCTCTTTTAAGTGAAATATTTTTTCCTGTTCTTCAAAAAGTGGAAGTAGAAAATTTTCAATTTGGGAAAATTCTTTGACAATATTAAGTGAGCGGTTTTTATTTTCGCCTTTTTTGATAAAAGCGGTCAAATCTTTTGCATCTGCCAAAATTTTTTCTTCGCGAAGAAGATTGATAATGTTTATGACCTCATCTTTTACAATTCCCAAATGGTCGCTGATATAATCAATTCTTGATTCTGCCGATTCTTCATTTGAGTGTTTGCGGCTTTTACTTGAGAATAGTTTTTTGATAATCCGTATTCCCTTTTCTTTCTGTTTCTCTTGAAATTTTTCTGAGGCATTGATTTTATCAATAGCTTCTTGTGCATTCTTGCAAAGAATACTATTGGCAAAAACCCTTGGCATATTTTGCCCCCGTTTCAAATAACCGGCGTCTTCCAACGCTGCAATGGCGGTTGTCACCCTCGTTTCAATCTCACTTACAGTATCGTCCCATCCTGCTTTTCGGGCAATTTCCAACGCAGAATTAGAAACGGTGGAGCGAAATTTAGTTATCTCTTTTATGGCTTTCCAAACTTGTTGAATCTCTTTGATTGAAAGTTTTGTTTGGTTCAACAAAGTAAAGTGTTTGTCAAGGTCATTTTCATTAAACAATACGAAACAATCGGCAACAATCCTTTCATCTCGTCCGGCCCTGCCTGCTTCTTGTACATAATTTTCAAGCGAATCAGAAATTTCATAGTGAATTACCAAACCTACATCTTTTTTGTCAACGCCCATTCCGAAAGCAGATGTAGCCACCATTATCGACACTTCACCTGAGATAAAAGCATTTTGGTTGGCTATTTTTTCCTCGGCATTCATTTTTCCGTGATACGATTTTGCATTGAAACCGTCTTTGGATAATCTCTCTGCAAGGCGATTTGCGGTTCGTGTCCTTGAAACATAAACAATAGTCGGGCAATCTTTTTCTTCTATCAAATCTCTTATCGTCAGGTATTTTTCTTCCTCATCTCCTTTTTCAAAAACTTTGTATTGAAGATTTGTTCTTGATGCCTTTGATGTGAATAGTTCAAGTTTAATAGAAAGTTTTTCTTTGAAATACGAACAAATATCTTCAATTACTTTTTGCTTTGCTGTGGCTGTGAAACAAGAAACGGGAATACCTTCTTCCAAGTTTTTCTTTTCTTGAATTGACTTAATAAAATCGCCAATATATAGATAATCAACTCTAAAATCTTGTCCCCATGACGAAAAACAGTGAGCTTCGTCTATGACAAAGCGGACAATTTTTCGCCCTAAAAGTAAATGTTCAATGGTTCGGGAACGTAATGATTCGGGCGAGATATAGAGAATCGAAGCTGAACCATCTTCAACTCTTTCAAAAGATTTCATTCTTTCAATGGGATCAAGCAAACCATTTATAGTAACTGCTTGTGTGATTCCATTTTTTTCAAGATTGTCAACTTGATCCTTCATTAGCGATTGCAAAGGCGAAATAACCACCGTTAAACCATTTACACTTTCTCCGCTCATCAATGCAGGCACTTGAAAAGTGATAGATTTTCCGCCTCCGGTAGGAAAAACAGCAAGTATGGATTTATTATCAATGGCTGCTTTAACTGCTTTTTCTTGTAACGGTTCATTTCCGTAAGTTCGAAATGAATTATAACCGAAGAATCGTTTCAGCCCTGCGCGTATGTCTAATGCTTTATTACAATATGCACAACCGCTCACGCATGGTTTATTGCGTAAACGCAACATTATTTGCTCAACCTCCGGATAATTCTTTAGTACCCAAGGAGGTGTAATTGAATATGTTCGATTGTTGTGTATAAAAGAGTTAATCAGTGATAAACAGTAAGCAAGCTCTATTGGGTATTCCGAAATAAGTTTTGTCAAATCTGAGTGTTCACAAATTTCATTTTCAAATTTATGGCGAATTAATTTTTCCAGGTTTGCACTTTCGCTTGTATATGCAATGAAACGAAAAAAAGCACGAAATTCTTTTGTTTCAGCCAACAGCAAATAGAAAATTTGTTGTAATGTTTTGTCGGTTTGTCTAAATGCTGCAATTTCATCATAGAATAATTCTTTTGCCTTAATTGAATCGTTCAAAGGATTATTTATCTCTTCCGATTGTAATTTGTCGTCCTTTACTAATTTATGATATGGCTTGGTCGGAAAAAGCAAGGGAGAAAGAAACAAAGTGTCAATGATATTTGATTGGTTTATTCCCGCGTCATCTAGGGCATTGCCAATATATTTTATGTCGTGGTTGAAAATATTGTGTCCACAAACAAATTGTACTCCATGTAGAAACTGTACAAACTCAATTACTGAACTTTTGTGAAAAGCGCTTCCATTATCTTTAATACCGCCAATATCAAGAAGCTTTAGGCTCTTTGAGCCAATCTCTGTATCAATGAATGCTATTGAGGTCATATTTCTATTTGCTTAATTTGTTTGTTAGCTTATTACCTGCCCAAGTCCTGATTTTACAAAGGTTTGCAATCAGTACATAACTACGGCGCTTGTCACATTCATGTCTACAATATAGAAATGTTCCTTTTTGTATCAGCAGAATACGCTATATAATTTCATACAAATTATACGAACAAGTAACTTTAACTTTGTCTTTTTTGTTTATCCTGACATTCATAGGATGGATGCCTTTTTGCAAATATATTAAATGTTAATCTTTTAAAATTCAAAAGTGGAAATTATTCAATATTAATTTTGAATAAAAATTTACCAGATTTAGACAACATCAAGAGACTGTTTTAAGATTTTAGCCAAAATCAAATAATTTCAATCGGAATTAACGACTTTTCCCTTTCTGGGAAACGATTAAAACAGCTAATAATACCTCTAAATCGTCTATTTCCTCTTTTATTTACAGTAAATTTTGCGCAAATAATCGATTAAAACTCGATTATCATAACATATTTTACTATATTTGTGCGAATATATAAATAAAAAACAAATGAAATCGTTAGAACAATTCGGTATTATACCCGTTGGTTCCTCTGCGTTAGCAACGGTTTTGAGTGGTTACAAATCGCTTAACGACAAGATTGCCGCATTGGAAAAAGCAGGAGATTTAATCCGGTTAAAAAAAGGGCTATTTGTTGTTTCATCGCAAGTAAGTAACCAAACGCTATCACGCGAATTGGTGGCCAATCATCTTTACGGGCCTTCCTACGTTTCACTTGAAAGTGCTTTGTCTTTTTACGGCCTTATTCCGGAAAAGGTATATGCCGTTCGTTCAATAACAACCAAAAGAGCCAAAACATTTTCTACATCTCTCGGCAACTTCGATTATATTACTGTTCCCAAAAACTATTTTTCAATCGGCATTCGGCAGGAAATTGTAAACGACTGCTATGCTTACCTGATAGCTTCGCCGGAAAAAGCGATATGTGATATGATTGTAACTACTCCCCGGCTTCGATTACAATCAGTCAAGGCCATACAGGCTTATTTGGAAGAAGATTTGCGGATAGATTTTTCCACTATCGAATCATTAGATACGAACATTATAAAAGAATGCATTGATACAGGGAAAAAGAAAATGGAACTTATTCAATTTTTAAAATTCATGGAACAATGAACAATAGTATTTTCGACCAAATGCTGTCTCGTTATGAAGTAAAAACAAACGACGACTACACCAACGCTCTTCACGAAGTCATGCAACAAACGGCTTTAGCTGGTTTGTACAGAGGAGGTTTCTATAATAAGGCTGCTTTTTATGGCGGCACATGTCTTCGTATATTTTACGGATTGCAACGCTTTTCGGAAGATATGGACTTTTCGTTGCTGCAACCTGACAAAGATTTTAAGTTGGAAGATTATTTCGAATATATTGTTGCCGAATTCAAGGCTCTTGGCCGCGATGTGATTATTAGTAAAAAGGAAAAGAAGCAACAAACCAATGTAGAATCCGCTTTCTTAAAAGACGATACTGTTGTTTACAACTTACAATTCAGAACGGAAAAGAGTGTAAAAATCAAAATAGAAGTAGATGTAAATCCACCATCGGGATTTTCAACCGAACATAAATTACTGTTACTTCCGTTTTCGTTTATGACCCGCTGCTATGTGTTGTCTGACTTGTATGCAGGAAAAATGCATGCTTTACTGTTCCGTTCGTGGAAAAACAGGGTAAAAGGCCGCGATTGGTATGATTTTGAATGGTATGTGCGGAATAATGTGGCTTTGGACTTCAATCATCTTTGCCAACGGACTTATCAGTTGGGTTCGTTAGAAGAAGGTGAATTGACACGGGATTTTTTCAAACAACTGCTGAAAGATAAAATTGCCAAAACTAATATCGAAATGGTAAAAAATGATGTTCGTCCATTTATTAAAAATCCTTCGGAAATGGACATCTGGTCTGCCGATTATTTTACTCAATTGGTAGATATGATTGTATTTGAATAGTCGTCTGAGCCTTCGAAAATTTTCAAAGGAAGAGGGTATTTCTGATGCCTGAAAAGGTTTTTTAATATTGAATAGTTTTTTATAATGATGATGAACTGAAGTGTGAATATCTTAATTATTTGATGGTTCATTTATCTGGTTTGCTAAATCAAATGAAGAACTATCTGTAGCAATAAGTTGAATTTCTGTTAACAAATCAATTTGCTAATTTCATGGATTACAATCCTTAAATATTTAAATAAATGTGGATTTCAATCTAAAATATGGATATTTGAAAGATTTAATGATTGAAGTTATTTAATAGTTATTGTATTTCAGATAATTAAGAAAACAAAATCATCCAATCAAAACACATAAAACACTCATAGTCAATTGAACACGCAAAAATATAGACTCAATTTCCTTTTCTTTCAAAAAAAACAACTATATTTGCAACCAATAAAGCTCATTGAAAATTATAATAATCTGAAAATCGACAAGTAAAAATCTCATGGGATAAATCGTGAAATTTGATTTTTAGGTTTTGTTAAAACATTGATTATGACGGGAGTTGTGAATGTATTCATTTTCCGTCCATACCGCTAAAGCCTCTAAAATTCATCGAATTTTAGAGGTTTTTTTGTTTTTTCTTTTCTACTAGTTAACCCATTAAAAAACACCTGAAGATTAAAAGATATAAACTTCTTTTTCTTTCAAAACAAATTAACATTAGTACATATTTATGAATTATTAATAAACATAATAGAACTTTTGCCTGATATAATTGTTAAAAAAGAAAAACAAATAAAAGAAATATGATAATAGCAGGCGTTCTCATAGGATGTGTAATATTGGGGATTGGAGCTATCATTGCCTACAACAGGATTAATAGTATCCCCCAAAAAGCTAAAGCTATCAAACCGTTCATCTTGGATAGGTATTTAGGAAAATGGTATGAAATAGCCCGCTTGGATTTCCGCTTTGAAAAGAATCTGAATAATGTTACCGCAGAGTATTCTTTAAATGAAGATGGAAGCGTAAAAGTGTTAAATCGGGGATATGACTATGTAAACCACGAACAGAAAGAATCTATAGGTAAAGCAGTATTTGCAGACTCTCCTGACGAAGCCAAATTGTTGGTTTCTTTTTTCGGTCCTTTTTATACCGGTTATAATGTTATTTCACTCGATACCGATTACAAATATGCCTTAGTTGCCGGAAAAAACTCAAATTACTTATGGTTGCTTTCCCGGGAAAAAAGCATGCCGGAAAATGTAAAAAAAAAATTTCTTGAGAAAGCAATTACATTAGAGTATAATGTTGAGAATCTGATATGGACAGAACAGGATTAGTTTCATACGATTCCTTTAATCAACTTTATAAACAATAAAAAGACAGTTTCAATCAATATTGAAGCCGTCTTTTTCTTCTTTTTGCTAATCGTATTTGCACGTAAACTATATATGCATCAATACAGATTTTTTTTCTGTAATTAATGTATTTATTTTTAATTTTGTTTCTGAAACTCCTACAAAACAAACATCATACTTATGAAACGAGTAACTTTCTTCAAAAGCCTTATAGTCATCTTGGCTGTGGCGTTCTCTTTTACTTCATGTGGTAAAAAAGAAGCCGTTCCGGCCGACGAGTTTACACCTTACATTAGCGCTTATACCGGCGGGCTTATTTATCAATCTTCTTCCATTTTTATAGAGCTTGTAAATGAGCAACAAGATGTGGAACTGAACGCGGAGATAAAAGGCAAGCTTTTTTCATTCACTCCCTCCGTCAAAGGAAAAGCTTATTGGGTAAACAACCGGACTATTGAGTTTATTCCCGAAGCCAACGAACTGAAGAGCGGGCAGGCATATGAAGCGGAGTTTCAGTTGGGAAAAGTAATTAACGTTGATAAACGGCATAAGTATTTCAATTTTTCTTTCCGCGTAGCCGAAAAGAGCTTTGCCATACAAGTTAATCCGTTGGATATTGCCGAATCGGCTCATGTTTCGGTAAACGGAGAAATTCTTTTCAGCGACGAAGCAAGCCTCGAACAGGTAAAAAAAGCATTATCCGTAAAAATAAACGACAGCCAGCAACTTTCGCCCGTTGTACAAAGCACCTTAGACTCGAAAGTCTTTCATTTTACCATAGACAACATACAGCGCCGGAAAACGGACTTAAACCTTGATATTACCGTAGAAGGAAAAGGGTTGGGAATGGACAAGACATTAACCGAAAGGGTAATTATTCCCGATAACTCTTTCAAGGTAATTTCGGCGGAAATCATTTCCGAACCCGAAACCGGCGTTCAGATTGTGTTTTCCGACCCGGTTTCCACTTCTCAGGACTTAAGGGGATTAATCTCCATTCCCGAATTATCTAATTTTGTTTGCCAGGTAAAAGACAATAAGGTTAATATCTATTTCAGCAGGGAGAACCTGACAAAATTAACGCTAACCGTAGACCAAGGCGTTAAAAACACCAACGGCGAAAAGCTGAAAAGCGAATATCAGTCCGAACTAACCATTCAAATACTCAATCCGCAGGTAGAAATGGCAAAAGCAGGCAATATCATTCCAACTTCCGATAATTTGCTGTTGCCTTTCAGGGCGGTTAACCTGAAAGCCGTAGACCTTAAAATCATACAGATTTTTGAAAACAACGTGCTGATGTTTTTACAAGATAATGCGCTGAATGGCACGGACGCGTTGAAAAGGTCGGGACGGCTCGTGTATAAAAAGACATTGCGACTGGACACCGACCCGTTGAAAAACATACACAACTGGCAAAATTACAGCATCGACCTCGCCCGCATCATGAAGCAACAACCCGGAGCAATATACCGCATAGAGCTTTCATTTAAACAAGAATATTCCGTTTATCCCTGCGGGGAAAGCGCCACTGCAAGCGAAAGCGAACACATGACCAAAATTGCATCCGATGAGTTGACCGAATCGGAAGAAGCCTTTTGGGACCAGCCTTACTCGTACTACTACGATTCATACTATAATTCCAACTACGATTGGAAGAGTTACAAGTGGAATGAACGAAACAACCCTTGTACGCCAAGCTACTATATGCTGTCCGAAAGAAATGCCATGTGCAATGTCATGACATCAAACATCGGCGTTATAGCCAAAGCCAACTCCGACAACAAACTGTGGGTTTCCGTAGCCAACATATTGAACACAAAACCCATCGGCGGAGCCTCTGTTACGGTCTACAATTTCCAGTTGCAACCAATAGGAACCGCCAAAACCGATAACGACGGATTCGCCGTTATTACTCCCAAAGGAAAAGCCTTTATACTCGTAGCCGAATGGGAATCGCAGAAAACATACCTAAGACTGGTAGACGGGGAAAATAATTCGTTGAGCCGCTTCGACACAGGTGGAAAGAATATAGAAAAAGGGCTCAAAGGATTTATTTACGGCGAGCGCGGTGTATGGCGTCCCGGAGATACGTTGCATGTCACATTCATTCTGTACGACCCCGAGAAAAGGATTCCCGAAACACATCCCGTAACCTTCGAAATATACAATCCGCAAGGACAATTTCACAGCAAACAAATACTAACCAAAAGTGTAAACGGATTCTATACTTTCCATATTCCCACCAAGGCCGAAGACCCTACCGGATTGTGGAATGCGTATGTAAAAATAGGAGGAGCATCATTCCACAAATCCCTCCGCATAGAAACCGTCAAACCCAACCGTTTGAAAATAAACCTGAACCTGAGCAAAAGCATTATCAGTTCCGGAGAAAATATTCCCGTTACCCTTACTTCTACCTGGCTTACGGGAGCTACTGCGCGTAACCTTGAAACAAAGGTAGAAATGACTTTATCCAAAACAAAAACACAATTTAAAGGTTACGAAAAATATATTTTCAACAATCCGGCTACCGACTTTTCGACCAGCGAAAATGAAATATTCAAAGGCAAGATAAATGACGAAGGAGAGGTTAAATTCAACCTTAAAGCACCCAAAGCCGAAAACGCTCCCGGCATGCTCAACGCCAACATCGTGTGCCGTGTTTTCGAACAGGGAGGCGATGCCAGCATCTATACCCAGAATGTTCCATTTTCCCCTTTCAGTTCTTATGTAGGAATTAACCTTAACCAAGAAGATGGTAAATGTATTGAAACGGACACCGAACACCGTTTTGACATTGTAACCCTTAATGCCGAAGGCAAACCCGTAGACCGGAACAAGCTCGAATATAAAATATACCGCATCGGCTGGAGTTGGTGGTGGGAAAACGCCAATGAATCTTTTTCCAACTACATCAGCAATTCTTCTTACAAACCCGTTGCCAATGGACAATTACAAACCATTAACGGAAAAGTAAGCTTTAAGTTTACACTTAAATATCCCGATTGGGGAAGATACTTGGTGTATGTTACCGACAAAGAGAGCGGACACTCCACCGGAGGAGCCGTATATATCGACTGGCCGAGCTGGCGCGGGCGTTCGCAAAAAACAGACCCCAGCAGCATTAAAATGCTTGCCTTCTCAACCGACAAGCCCTCTTACGAAATCGGAGAAAACATCACCGTAATTATTCCCGCCTCGGCAGGAGGAACCGCGCTGGTAGCCCTCGAAAACGGCTCTACCGTATTAAACCGCGAATGGATAGAAGTCTCGGATAAAGGCGACACCAAATACACCTTTAAAGCCACAAAAGAAATGTCGCCCAATTTCTACATCCACATCAGCCTGCTGCAACCCCACGCGCAAACCGTAAACGATTTGCCGATACGCATGTATGGAGTAATGCCCGTGTTGATTTCCAACAAAGAGTCGAAACTCGAACCACAAATCAATATGCCCGACGTATTACGTCCCGAAACGGAATTTACCGTGCAGGTAAGCGAGAAAAGCGGAAAACCGATGACATATACCCTCGCCATTGTTGACGATGGGCTGCTCGACCTCACCAACTTTAAAACGCCCAATCCGTGGGACGAATTTTACGCGCGCGAAGCATTGGGAATACGCACTTGGGACATGTATGATTTTGTAATGGGCGCGCTAAGCGGCAAGTTTAGTTCCATGTTTAGCATAGGAGGCGACGAAGAGCTGAAACAAGGCAACAACAAAGCCAACCGTTTTAAACCCGTAGTGAAATACATCGGGCCATTTACCCTCGGCAAAGGAAGCAAAAACACCCATAAAATTACCCTGCCGATGTATGTCGGCTCCGTTCGCACCATGGTGGTGGCAGGACAAGACGGGATGTACGGAAAAGCCGACAAGACAACACCCGTACGCTCTCCGCTCATGATACTCTCTTCGTTGCCAAGGGTGGTAAGCACCGGCGAAGAAATCATGCTTCCGGTAAACATATTTGCCATGGAAGAAAATGTAAAAAATGTATCGGTAAAAATAGAAACCACCGGATTGCTTCAATTGACAGACGGCGATAAAAAATCGGTAAGTTTCTCCAAACCCGGAGACGATATGATTTATTTCCCGATGAAAACAACATCCAAATCGGGCATTGAAAAAGTAACCATCACGGCTACCGGAGGTGGAAACACAGCCCGCGAAACCATTGAAATAGATGTCCGCAACCCCAATCCCTCCATGATATTCTCGGACAACAAAATACTCAACGCGGGAGAAACTGGCAATTTCAGTTACCGCCTCAACGGAACATCCGGCGACGATTGGGTTAAACTCGAAGTATCGCGCATTCCGTCTGTAGACATCAGCCGCCGCTTCGACTATCTGTATACCTACCAGCACTCCTGCTCCGAGCAGTTGACATCCTGTGCCTTGCCATTGCTCTATGTTGGCCAATTTAAAGAGGTGGACAAACAAGAGGGCGAAACGATAAAGAATAATGTACGCGAAGCCATCAAAAACCTTTACGGAAGACAACTGTTTAATGGTGGCATTGTATACTGGCCGGGACAAAGCTCGGCTTCGGACTTTGTAACCAGTTATGCCGGAAGTTTCCTTGTGTTGGCAAAAGAAAAAGGATATGAAGTGAATGACGGTGTATTGAACAAATGGAAAAGCTATCAACGCCGCGAAGCGCAGAACTGGAAACCAAGCAACGCCAATAATTACTATTCCCGCGAGTCGGAATTCCTGCAAGCCTACCGCCTTTACACGCTGGCCTTGGCCAATGCCCCGGAACTGGGCGCCATGAACAGGATGAAAGAGATGAAAGACCTTTCTAACCAGGCACGCTGGCAATTGGCGGCAGCCTATGCCGTTAACGGAAAAGTAAAAGCCGCGCAGGAACTGGCCTTCAATGTGCCTACCACCGTGGCTCCTTACCGTGGTGGTTCCACCTATGGCTCTTCCGGCCGCGACGAAGCCATGATACTTCAAACAATGATACTGATAGGCGATATGAAAAACGCTTTTATACAAGCACAAAAAGTATCGAAAAACCTGTCGGATGAAAATTATTTCAGCACCCAGTCTACCGCCTATGCTTTAGTAGCAATGGGTATGCTCGCCGAAAAAACATCCGGCGCGATTGATTACAGTTGGACGCTTAACGACAAGAAACAAGATGATGTCAAGTCTTCCAAAGCCATTTACCAGACCCAATTGGCTAAGAATCCTCAAAACGGTACACTTTCCGTTACCAATAACGGCACGGGTATATTGTACGTAAACCTCGTATCTAAAAGCAAACCTGTAAAAGACACTTTACCGGAAGTAGCCAATAACCTGCGCCTGAATGTTACATACACCGGCCTCAACGGCAATCCCATTGACATTTCCAATATCAAACAGGGAACCGATTTTATAGCCGAAGTAAAAGTATCGAACATCAGCGTTTCGAGCGATTATACCGATTTGGCGCTTACGCATATCATACCTTCGGGCTGGGAAATATTCAACGAACGCATGATAAATGACGGCAACAATGCCAAACCATCTGCCGCCTACACTTATCAGGACATCCGCGACGACAGGGTATTGACTTATTTTGATTTACCGAGGGGAACACACAAAACAATCAAAGTACGCTTGCAAGCCAGCTATGTCGGTTCATTTGTGCTACCTGCAGTGCTTTGCGAAGCCATGTACGACACCTCGGCACAAGCCAAGACAAAAGCGGGAAGGGTGTCGGTGGTGAAATAGAATGTGCTATTGGGAGCGCGACTTCAAGTCGCACTCCCAATAACCCTGAAAAACTCCGAATAGACTCCCACAAACAACAAATTTCAAGAAAATAAAAATCATGCAATTCGAATCCTCTCACATATATCACATATTTAATCAAGGCAATAACAGACAACAAATATTCTTCAACAGAGAAAACTACCTTTTCTTTCTAAAAAAGATAAAAGAACACATTTTACCCCATGCCGATATTTTGGCTTGGTGTCTAATGCCCAACCATTTTCATTTAATGGTGCATGTGAAGGAAGTTGAAGTGCCTGATATCGGGAGCGAAAATGCAACTGCTACTGGAGGCGCTATTGGGAGTGCGACTCAAAGTCGCGCTCCCAGTAATTTCCCCAGTAATTCTCCCAACAACTTCAACAAATCAATCGGCATAATGTTAGCTTCATATACCAGAGCAATCCATAAACAGGAAAATATGTCAGGAAGCCTGTTTCGCTCTAAGACCAAAGCCGAATGTATTACAAAACCCACAGGAATTACTCCTGCATATTATAATACAACTTTTGGAACATTATTAAATATTCCCGATCCGGAAAGAGATTATCCTCAGGTTTGTTTTGATTACATTCATAACAATCCTGTCAATGCGGGAATTGTAAAGACTCCGGCAGAATGGGAATTTTCTTCCTTTATTGATTACACCGGGAATAGAAGCGGGAAATTAATCAATAAAGATGTTGCGGAACTATTTGGTTTGAAAGTCAACATATAGTCAAAATATTCGGAGTCCGACTTTGAGTCGGGCTCCGAATAAAAATCCATAACTATTGAGAGCGCGACTCAAAGTCACACTCTCAATAAAACTCCGAATAAAAAAGTTTTAAATTGAAATTAAAGAATATCTCCAAAACAAAAAAAGCAATCATCCTCATCGTTGCCCTCTTGCTCATTGCCTATATCTTCTGCCTCCCGAAGAATTTATTCAATGTGCCTTACGCGACTGTAGTAACCGACCGTAACGGAGAACTATTGGGAGCGCGCATTGCCGACGACGGGCAATGGCGTTTTCCTCCCAGTGATACCGTTCCCGAGAAATTTGAAATCTGCGTTACCGCATTTGAAGACCAACATTACAGGCATCACTGGGGAGTAAATCCTTTTTCTATCGGACGGGCTTTGATACAAAACATAAAAGAGAAACGCATTGTCAGCGGGGGGAGCACCATTACGATGCAAGTCATCAGGTTATCCCGAAACAAAAACAGGACTATCGGCGAAAAAGCGCTGGAAATAGTATTGGCAACACGGCTTGAGTTTCGCTATTCGAAAGAGAAAATACTCGCGCTCTATGCCTCGCATGCCCCTTTCGGAGGCAATGTAGTGGGGCTTGATGCCGCGTCGTGGCGCTATTTCGGACACCCCGCCAACCAACTATCATGGGCGGAAACAGCCACGCTTGCCGTGTTACCCAATGCTCCGGGCATGCTGCATCTTTCCAGAAACAGGAAAGCGTTGTTGGAAAAACGGAACCGCTTATTGACAAAGCTGCATCGTGAGAATATTATCGACGACATGACCTATGAACTGGCATTAAGCGAAAGCCTGCCGTCGGAACCCCGTCCTTTGCCGCAAACCGCACCGCATCTGGTCAATTATTTTCATCAGAATAATAAAGGAGAGCAATCTGTCTCTACGGTCGAAAAAAACATACAAACCCGTGTCGAAGACCTGCTCGACCGTTGGCATGCCGAGTTTGTCCAAAGCGATGTTCACAACCTCGCCGCCATTGTCATCGACATAAAAACAAACGAAGTAATAGCCTATTGCGGTAATGTGCGGTTTAACAACAACTCCGGCAACCAAGTAGATATTATTCAATCGGAACGGAGCCCGGGAAGCGTTCTTAAACCCCTGCTGTATTATGCCATGTTGCAGGAAGGCGAAATACTGCCCAACACATTGGAACCCGATATCCCCATGAACATAAATGGCTTTGCACCTCAGAATTTCAACCTGAAATGCGAGGGAGCCGTTCCCGCCTCCAATGCCGTTGCGCGGTCGCTCAACATTCCGTTGGTATACATGTTGCGCGAATACGGCGTTCCGAAGTTTTACGATTTTCTGAAAAGCCGCCGGATACTTTCCTTGCCGCATCCCGCATCGCATTACGGATTATCGCTGGTATTAGGCGGAGCAGAGGCCAAGCTCGGCAATGTGGCCAATGCCTATGCCAACATGGGACGGGCGTTGCTCGGCTTAGGCAGTTCGCACTATTCCTTACGCTTAAACGAACATCCGAAAGAGAGGAAAGATTTTCTTCCCGGAGCTGTCTGGCAGGTTTTCGACGCCATTAAAGAAGTAAACCGTCCTGAAGAGATCGACTGGCACATGATTCCTACCATGCAAAAGATAGCATGGAAAACAGGAACCAGTTTTGGTTTCCGTGACGCGTGGGCTGTGGGCGTTACGCCAACATACGCCGTAGGCGTGTGGGTAGGCAATGCCTCGGGCGAAGGCAAACCGAATCTCGTAGGTGCACGTACGGCAGGGCCTGTGATGTTCGATATTTTCGACATGCTGCCCACTTCCCCGTGGTTTGAAATACCTTACAATGAATTTGTAGAAGCGAAAGTCTGCCGGCAGTCCGGACACCTCAAAGGACGTTTTTGCGAAGAAACGGATACCGTATTGATTTTACCCAACGGACTGCGTACCGGGAGTTGCCCTTACCACATCCGGGTAAACTTAACGCCCGACGGTCATTACAGGGTGTATCAAAACTGTGTGGAAGAAACCGCCACGTTGCAGCAAAGCTGGTTTGTGCTGCCACCCGCCTGGGCTTGGTACTACAGGCAATATCATCCGGAATACAAATCATTGCCCGCGTTTAAACCCGGCTGCGGAGAGGGTTCTCACCAGCCCATGCAGTTTATTTACCCTCAGGGCAATTCACGCATACACCTGCCCAGGCAATTGGACGGAACAGAAGGCGAAGTAACGTTAGAACTGGCACATAGTAAAAGAAGCGCTGTGGTATATTGGCATATCGACAATGAATACGCGGGAACGACGAGCGACTTCCACAAATTGAGCGTTAAACCTGCGACAGGAAAGCATAGCATTACGGTAGTGGACGATGAAGGGAATACGCTGTCGTGTAGTGTGGAGGTGGAATAGGTAGGGCGATTATTGGGGCTAATTAAATTACTCGTCGTCCGGCTTTGAGCCGGGCGACGAATAGCCGGACCTAAATTGATATACATCACGGTAAATTCCTTTTCTTTCCAATCGTTTTCATCACCGGGATAATAAAGATAAACAGTAGGGGAAGGAATAAAATAATAAAACGGTTATCGTTGTTGAGCGAAAAAATGTCATCTTTTGACATCGATTCAAACATATTGGCAATCAGGATTACTATTTCTAACAAGAACATGATTAATATGGAATACACATAGTCCATATTTTTATTCACGAAGTAGGAGATAAAAGGAATTGTCAGGTAACAGAGAAATAAAATCAATAGTAACAGGGAAATACCGGTTATTCCATATAAATAGATTTCCCATTGATTGTCGGGGTAATCGGCATCTATCAGATTGTTTATATCCTGAATCCTGAACTCCGTTTTACTTCTTTCCGGAAAAGGTTTGGTGTAGTATTTTGCCAGGTAAAACTGGTTTTTCAGCTTGGAAAGTAAGTTTAAATCTTTAGCGCGGTTTTTATCAATAACGGAGATCTCGGGCAATGTATTTTCTTCACTTTTATAATTAAAAAGAAAAATACTATCCGTCATTTGGGAAATTCCATAGAGGAAACCCGTGTTGTTTTTTGCTTTTCCCTTATTGAATGATACATAAAGCCTTAAGCTCCTCATGCTTTCTATTCCGCAACTGTCTATTACCAAACTTGCCGATTTGACAAACTGTGCCATAGCCTTTTTTTCTCTGAATGTATAATCCGGAAAATAAAAGTTTACGCCTTTGATTTTTCCTTTCGAATCATAAATATTTCTAAACAATTGCCCCAGGCACGATTTAATCTGTGTTGAAGAGTTGAGGAAAGAGTTCGTTTTATCCGCTCCGTAAATGGTCATCATGCAATCCGTTTGAAAACGGGACTTCTCAAGGGAGTCCGCTTGCGAAAGATTGACTAAATCCAGCTTCACTCTGTTTTTAGAGGAATTGACCAGAAACTCACGGGTGACCAACCGGTATTCAAATAACGGCTGGTCGCTATTAAGCAGGGGTAAAAAATAGTTCAGGTAAATTTTTTCCGTTGGAAATTCGTTCAGGGAGTCGTTCTCGTCTTTGAACGCAAGGAAAGTACGCACATACTCATCATAACTCAATCCGAACTCCCGGGTAACCTCGTCCAGATTGGATATATATTTCGGCACATAAGTAGTGTCATGTACATAGACCGTATCCGCTTTGGGAAGGGGATAAGATTTTTCACAAAATTGACAAATGTCCTCTTCCGGTTCCAAAACCGGATTTATTAAGTTTAATAATAAAAGTAGTATTCTCATTTTTATCTTTGTTTGAAATTAATAAGCAGATGTAAGAGGTTGGTAAATTTTATAATTATCTGCAATGATACCACCGGAGATTATTTTTGAGAGATTCCTCCCTTTGGTCGGAATGACAGTCCAATATGCCTGTATATAGAGTGGAGAGAGGTGGCTTTGTCGCCTCTCTCCACTTCCTTCCGGATGCTGAAAATACCGGTCATTCCGAACGAAACAAAGTGGAGTGGGGAATCTTCAAAATGAGTGGTAATGTCGCGGATAATCATATTAAATTTTATGTATAACTGGAAAAATTAATACTATAACATTTCGTTTCTGTGGAACTTTATAATAATATACGATTCACATATAGTTCCTGACCGGACACCGGAGCGGCGTAGAAAGGAAGCGCTCCCTTACTATTCTTTATACCCCCAAGGTGTCATTCCGAACGCAGTGAGGAATCTCTGAATGTATACTTAGGAGTAGCTTTACTTATAGGTGTTATAATTTTTAAGGAATTGTTGAAAATCATTTGTTAATTATTTTTCCTTCTTTGAATTGCTCTTTGGTAATGGCGTCTTTTAGAATATTTTCGGATAAAAGCGCCGGTTGTTCGTTGAATAACTTAATGGCGCAGGTCTGGATGACATTAATCATGCTCCCGCCCGAAAGCTTGTATACCGTTGCCAGTTGCAGGAGTTTCTCGCCCTCTTCTCCCAGCCACTCGGCGGGAAACATTTTCTTCCAGAGTTCATAACGCAACTCTTCGTCCGGCATGGGAAAATAGAGTGCCGACTGAAAACGGCGGAAAAAGGCTTCGTCGATGTTTTCTTTCAGGTTAGTAGCCAGAATAACCATGCCCGGAAAATCTTCGATGCGCTGCAACAGGTACGCCACTTCCTGATTGGCGTGGCGGTCGTTGGACGATTGCGTTTCGGTGCGTTGCCCGAACAGGGCGTCGGCCTCGTCGAAAAAGAGTATCCAGTTCTGGTGGGCGGCTTTGTCGAAGACTTTGGCGAGGTTCTTTTCCGTTTCGCCGATGTATTTGGATACAATCATGGACAAATCGACACGGTAGACATCCATCTCGTTTTGCTTGCCGAGTAGGGTAGCGGTAAGTGTTTTTCCCGTTCCCGGCGGGCCGTAGAACAGGCAACGGTAACCGGGCTTGATAATGCGGCCGAGTTGCCAGCTTTCGCGAATCTGCTGTTGGTGTTGCAACCAGCAGACGATGTCGTCCAACTCTTCGCGCAGGTTGTAGGGGAGTACCAAATCGTTCCAATCCAACGGTGTGGTAATGCGCTTGGCGGGAAACGCCGTGCTGTATTCGGGTTCGTATTTCCCGTGTTGCAGCACTCGTGCCAGAAACTCTTCGGATACTACCAACCGGCCGCTTAGGAACGGTTCGCCGTCACCTTGTCCTTCGAGGTGGAGGATGTTGTTTTTGTAGAACCAATGCTCTTTGCTGAATAAATGAAGAATTAAGAATGAAGAGTTAAGAATGGACTGCGTTTGGTTATTCTTCATTGTTAATTCTAAATTCTTAATTAAAAAAAAAGCTGTTTGGGCGGTGGGTAGGAATCCGCCGTGCGAAGTGCCTTTCCAGCCGCCGAATTCGGTGTAGGGGCGGTCGAGGTTTTTGTTTTGCAGGAAAAACAAATCGAGTGTTTCGGGGCTGATGTGGGGCATAAGGGCGAGGAGTAAAACCGTTTGTTCCTCTGTAGAGACGGGGCATGCCCCGTCTCTACGAAAACCGGACAACAGCGATTGCAGCCATTCGCTATCCACTGCCTCTGTTTGATTCTCTTCTCCATTGAAATAATTGGAGAAAACGGATTGCAGCAATTGCTGGAATTTATGGATGGTTTTGTTCATTTGGATTTCTATTTCATTTTATATGGTTATGAATTGTGTTTGCTTACCTATTTATACGGGCAAATCCTGTTTTATCCTTTTTCCGGTTTGCCAATTAAAAATTTGCTTTTAACTAAGATATAGGGCGGGACGCTATGCCTAACGGTGCGCATATTGCGCTCAACTAATGTCACGGAGTGCAAGTTAGGAGTGTTCGGAAGATTTATTTTATAATGCTAATCCGCAAAAATACCCTTATATTTCAAACTTTCATTTCGGGGATTCCTCATTCCACGTTCGTTCCATTCGGAATGACAGACATTTACACTTTGCTCTGTAGGAGATGAAGCGGCGGCTTTGCCGCCGCTTCATCTCCTACTTGTTCTTAATATACGCGCAAAATGTCATTCCGAACGTAGTGAGGAATCTCTGAATGTATACTTGGAGATATTTTTTCGAATAGGAATTATTTTTTTTACTTACAATCGTCATGAAAAAGAGCATGCTTTGTGAACAAATGGTTCTGTTTTGTTCTGTAATTTTTTCTTTTTTCTTGAATTATTGATGAAAAAGAGGATTTCTTTCTTAATAAAATTAACCTGTAAAAATCTTCCGGACTCTCCTAAGTGCAAGTCCGCGCCAGCGGAACTATTTTCAACTCATGTTGAAAGCGGGAAAATCAGAAAAATCAAGGTTGCAACTTGTGTTGCAAACTTTGCTACCGCGTGTCATTAAGTGAAGTGTGATTTTATATTGCGTTATTTTTGGTTTTCAGCAAGTTCGGTTTCCCTTGTTTTCTATATTTATCGATATTTCTCTCAAATTTTCTGTTTGGACGTATAGGGACACTCTGTTTTCTGAATAACTCTTTTAATTGGGAAATAGTTATTCCCATATCATCCCCCGAAGGGGAGCTTTTGGTTTCTTCTTGCGTTGTGCAACATCAAATTTAGCTTATATTGGTTCTTCGTCGTCTAACTCTTCGCGTTGTGCCGTTTCAAACTTTCCTTGCAGGAGTTCTTCGTCCAACTCTTCGTCAGCTTGCCGTTGTACACTTTCACCATTTAATTTTCCGCTTTCAATTGACTGGGCGTATTTTTGCAAAACTCGTTGTACACTTGCCTGATTGGCGGCTTTGGTTTTGCTTTGTATCGTGTGCGATACGGGCTTGGGTTGTTTTTCGCTTGTTTTCATAACTTTTATTTTTTAGTTTAATCACTCATTGCAGGCCAAGCCCGTAATGACAATACTTTTTTTATTCTTCACCTCCCTTTTCACCTTTCACCTTTCACCTTTCATCTTTCACCTCACTCATGTGTTATCCCCATGTAATAGTCTTTTAACTCTTTTATTTTTCCGGACTCTTGCAGTTTTATCAGTATTACCGAGATGTTATCTATCAGTTCGCTGTTCTTTTTGCAAGAGGCGAAAGCATATTTGTCGGGGTGGAAAATAGTTCCGACTACTCTCATTTTTTCTCCGGGATTTTTATGCGTCCAATATTCCAAAACGGGAGCATCGCCCACAACAGCGTGCACTTCATCGTTTTTTAACCCTTCGGCAGCATACAACATATTATCATAAGAGGTGGTTTGAATGCCTATCTTTTTCAAAAAAGATTCTTCCACTCCGCCGGTTTCCACTCCAATGAGTTTTCCGGGCAAATCGGAAAGAGTGCTTATTCCTGAAGTGAGTGATATTTTGGTCATGCTGCTTGTTATGCTTGAGGTTACATAAGCAACCAGCCCAATGCCGGCCAGCATCCAAACTACGGCTAAAATGTGTCCGAACCATCCCAGGAATTTATATTCGAGGGCTCCACCCCTGAGTGTTTGCATCAGGTTAAGCAGGCTTAATGCAAGCCCGTCTATCCATTTTTCCGGAAATTCCGGGTCTTTTTTTCTACATAGCAGGGTTTGCGCTATTGTCAGTGTAACAAGGATAAGAAAGATAATCAGATAAGAATGCAGTTGCCCGTTTCTTTTCATTTCATTCCAAATGGTGCTTTTTTTGTCGCTTTTCACCATAATGCGTAAGCCTGCATCATACCACGGATACGAAAATTTGATTAACTGAGCCCTTTCGTATGTTACTGTCAGATTGGTAACGGCAATGTCTATTTCTTCGGACTGAATAGCTAATAACAGTTTTTCCAAGGTGCTGTAATTGACAAATTCGGAAATAATATTCAATTCATCTCCGATTATCTTCCACAGGTCGATAGACATTCCCGAATAGGCGTCGTCTTCGTTCATCACGAAAGGTGGACTGATAAAAACGCCTACTTTCATCTTGCATACCGTAACCTGTTCTTCTGCATGGGCAATAAGCGTACAAAACAATAGCAGAATCATTCCGGCAAGGCGAATATGGGTTGATTTCCTGTTTTTCATTTATTTAGTTGAAAGGGGAAAAGTGAAAATTGAAAGTTTCGATAAAAGGGAGATGGTTCTTCACTTATAATTATTTGTGGGATTTTGTTTTATATGGTATTTGATAGTGTGTTTTTGTTTTTAGAATTTATTCTAAATACATCTTCTGTGTGTTTTCTATAAAAATATTATCTTCTCCCGCTGTCTGTGGTTCTTTTATTCTATTCTACCACGCGATACAAATTGCGCGGGAGCATGGGATATTTTCTATATGTGTCTATGCCTTTTTCTGTGAGTTTTCAATGTTTTTATTGAAAATGCTATTCTCCTTCCTTTGGTTTGCAAATTGCAAATTTGCTTTTAACTCAGACATAGCGGAACGCTATGCCTAACGGTGCGCAGGCTACGCTCAACTAAGGTTTTTTACTTATAATTATTTGTGTGATTTTGTTTTATATGGTATTTGATAGTGTGATTTTGTTTTTAGAATTTATTCTAAATATATCTTCTGTGTGTTTTCTATAAAAATATTATCTTCTCCCGATGTCTGTCATTCTTTTATTCTATTCTACCACGCGATACAATCGCGCGGCAGCACGGGGTTCAACTAAGGAGTGATTTTTCATTCTCCATTCTCAACTCTCCATTCTCAACTTGATGAAAGTAATTGAAAAAAGCGGTGTGCAATAATTGCTGAAAGTATTGAATGGCTTCCGTCATTATTTAGTTTTCAATAGTTTAAACTTTTATATTATGCAGGCAAAGCCTAAGTCGAACGAGGTGTAGAATGGATTCGGTCATTTTGAATTTTTTACTGTGTTATGCATCCATATTTTTGATTCAATTTAATAACCATGTCGCAATATGTTTCAAAGGCATATTCATTATTTCCCTGTTTTATAGCATTCACACAATCTTTTATGACGCTGTATAATCCTAATAATATTCTTTCTTCTTCTTCCCTGTAACGATTACGAATATTATTAAGTATAACCGGAGATTGTACATAATACCTATTTATCAATTCTTTTCCGTTTTCTTTATTCATCAAATATGTATCTCGAAAATATCTTAAAACAGTAAGTTCTTCACAGTCGTCCGGCAAGCCCATATAGTTTACGCAGGCGGTTGTTATGTAACAACAACCACAATCTTTCACAGTATTTATATCAACTTCTTCACTCGTCATAATACTTACATCAACTTCTTGAGCTGGCTTGCCTTTAATTTGACATTCTTTCGAATTATCCACTTTCATTTCCAATCCCTTTTGTAATATGACTTCCCTTGAGTCTAAACCTTCGAACACAGGAGGTATGTTGTGTGCCTCTGTGTCTATTGCTGGAGTTCCTGCTGGTGCATTTATATTTAAAAACAGTCCATCATGATAAGTTTCTGCAACACTTCTATTTTTTGAGGTACTTAAGAACGCTTTATCTTTAATTACCTCACCAACTGCTATTGTATCACGGGCTTGTTTACCAAAATTCTCTTTTGACGATCCTCTATATAATGTCATATTCTCACTTAAGGTCACTTTATTAATAATACCCTCCAAGTTTTCATATACATGTTTATCATAATCATCAAGTTTTTCTTTACCCTTACCATCATCTCTTAAAACCTGATTGGGCTGTTCAAAATTATTTCCCATGTACAGTTTGACAATATTTTTTTCATCATCACTTAGCTTTTCTTGCCGTTGTATAACGTCATATTTCTGCAAAACACTCTGTATATCCGCTTGCTTTGCCGAGCGGTTTTTCCCTTGTATCGTGTGTGATACGCTTTCTGGTTTTTGTTTGTGTGTTTTCATTTTTTTGCCGGAAAGTATGAGTGGTTGACTGTTTATTTTTTAGTAAAGCTGCGCAAAAGAGGTACACCTACTTCGTGTGGGAATCTCCGGTCTCCACCATAATACGCCGCGACATTTCGTAATTGGTCTTCAGTGAGCGGAGTAATGTGAGCATATCTTTCATCTGTATTTTCATAAGGTAACCCAAAACTCTTACAGGCTTCCATTATTTCATGAAATGAGTGTTGCCGTCCTGGTATCAAATAACCTAACAAAGCTAATCTTATATTTTGTAGATTAGCGCCATGCTTCTTTGCAACATTCATTATTCTATGTGCTGTTCCCGAAATATCGGCAACTATCGGAATTGATAGATCATTAGCCTCTTTTTGAAGGGCTGTATCCATGGCACAATCCCAAACATTTCCACCAGGCTTCCATTGCGGTTTTGCAGGGGATATGTTGCGATCTCTCATGAATTTTTTTTCTCTGTCTGATAAAGGAGGTGATATTATTGGAACTTTAGGTACAATGTGATCTACCAATCTGCCTTTTTTATCATTTTCCCCTTGTTTTCGTCTGAATTGCTGTTTAGGTGCAGGATTATCGGAACCCGCTAAATCTCTAGTCATATTAAAAATCATAGTCAATCGCTCTCTTAAATTACCAGAATTTACAACCGCATTTAATACATCATTGTCTGTTCCAACCGCGCCTGCCACAGTTTCATCACCTTTTCCATATTTTTCTCGATTTTCCTCGATCGAAAATTTTTCAACACATATTTTCAATAATTCTTTTACTTCATTTACGGCAGGAGGGTATTGAGATAAGCATACACCCAATGCCATTTCAAATCTTTGAGCTGCCTCGCTATATGCTATTGCAGCTATATCTTCGCTATCTGCATTTTTAGCCTCCATTAGTCTATCGCTTTCGCTTAACAATCTAACCAACGACCTATCAATCCAAACTTCCCCACCATACTCAACTTTAATTATATAATTACCAGAATCTTCATCAAATCTCACAACTTCTCCGGGACAGTTAATTATTCCACCAGCATAAACAGGTGTCCCCGCCGTGAAAATTTGCATTTGAATAATTTCATTCCCGCCATTTACTTCAACTGCCGTCTTACATTGCAACATATGATCCGCCTCCTTCTCCAGCCCCTCATTATCATTCACATTTACGCCTTGCAGTTGCATGGTGGGTTGTACGCGGCCTTGCTTTTGCTGTACCACATGCCCTAATTCATGTCCTAAATGCTTTTCTTGACCGGATGCAATATGCACTTGATTGCCTTGTGTGTAGGCGAGTGCTTGCAATTGTGCCGGTTTATCCGAATTGTAATGTACACGCACATCGTCAAAAGAAAAACCGGAGAGGTTTTCAAATTGTGCTTTCATATCATCGGGAATGCCGGTCTGATTAGTCCCCCTACCCCCCGAAGGGGGGATTTGGGTTTCTTCACGCTGAGCCGTTTCAAACTTTCCTTGCAACAATTCATCGTCTAATGCTTCTTTTTGGGCAACGTCAAATTTACCCTGTAGCAATTCATCGTCTTCCATTTCGGCGCGTTGGGCGGTAGTCTCTTTATATTTCTGCAAAACCTTTTGCACCCTTGCCTGATTGGCGGCTTTGGTCTTGCTTTGTATCGTGTGCGATACGGGCTTGGGTTGTTTAATATGTGTTTTCATTTAGTTGAAAATTGAAAGGTGAAAGGCGAGAGTTGAAAAGTGAAAGCTTTTAATTTCCAACTCTCACCTTTCACATTATTTAATCGTTTCGATGGGTTGATACTTTCCGTAATAACCTAGATGGTTCAGCGTGATGATGTAGTTTTGCAGCAGGGAGTTTTTTGCTTCTTCGCCGGTTTCTTCCAACACATTGGCAAAGGTTTGGAGCATTTGCAAGCGTAGTTTTTCTATCTGCTCGTTTTGTTCGCGTAGTTGTTGCGGGGCGCGTAAGGCAATGATGTGAACGGGTTTGCCCGTCAGGCTTTCTTTCAGGCTGCCGTTTTCCATAATGTCGTCGTTGCTGAATACCAGTTGTTTTTCATCGTCTTCAATGATATAGCTGATTAAATCTGGGGCCATGGCTCGGGGTGTGTCACGGTTGCTGTCCCAAATCAGGAGTGTTTCGTTTTGGAAGAGCATTTTTATTTCGCTTTTGTCGGCTGTTTCCACCGTTACAATACCCAAGTCGAAACCGCCGGAAGTGGTATTCGTAGCTTCTTTTAGAGTGCCCGAATACAAATGAGAAGCATGATAATCGTTCGTATTTCTCTGATTAAAAAAGTTGAGGATATTGGAAATATTTACCTGCTTGTTTTTTTGTTCCGCTGCAATCACCTTGCCTAATTCTTTGCACAATGTGAGGGTGTTGGGAATGCATTTTGGGGGATCCTGCAACAGGCTGACATCATCGGTTACCCACATGGCTAGTCCGGCTATCTGGTCGTACTCGGGCATGGAGAGGATAGGGCGGGCGAGGGATTCAATTTTGGAAGCGGCTGAGCTTTTGTCGCCTTCCGAAATGCGCAATTCGACGCAATAATGGTCGGTTGCGTTTTCATCCTGTGTGCCGTCGGCTTTGTATTTCTCGGCGGCCAGCAGGGTTGGGTTGACGGAAACGCCCTGGGTGGAAAACATAATAAGTTCAAGGGTAGGAACGGCCCGTCCGGCGAGGTCTAAGTCCAGTACGGGAATATTCAGTTTAGCTGCCGCCAGGCAAGCCACTACCGACGATATAGCGCCGATTTCAACGGGAATGATATAGTCTATCTTTTTTATTTTTCTGCCTTTATCGTCTGTCAGGTTTTCCAACCTTTTTACTGCCGAAACTACGGCTGCCGGATAGCAAATTTTTGCCATTTTTTGCGGCGCGCCCATATAGGCTACTATTACGCCCCGTTTCTTTTTGTGTACATTTTTAATCGATTCCATCCTGACGTTAGCATTTTTTCTATAGTAATTTCCGGCTTCGAAGTGTCCGGCCAATTGCAAACCGGTGCTGCGTCCGCCACCACCGCCGCTTCCGAGGAATGTTGCGCCCAATGCAATGTTTTGCAGGTCTTTCTTATTCAGTTTTTGATTTGCTGTTTTCATACTCGTTTTTTTAGTTAGTTAATTGATTTATTAAATGTCCGGCTCTCACTGAGCCGCTATTCCGTGCTGCTTCCAACGCTTGCCGAAAGCAATCCGAAGCTTTCTCAGGTTGATTGTTTCTCTGAAAATAAATTCCTTTGAGCATATATAAGTCGGCTAAGTAGACCCGTTCGTTTTTCTTTTTGGAACATTGGATGCCGGCATCAATAAAATGCTCGAAAAGGTCTGCCCTGTTGCCTTCGAGCAAACATTGCGCACCCGCCATCCGGTAGATGGAATGCATGCTGGTAGCCTCCGAAGCGCTCTGTTCCCTGAGCATCCGGTAGCCCTTTTCAACACTGTCGAAGCCGCTTTGGACATCTTGTTTTGCCATGCAAACCCCTTGAAAGAGCATGGCAATAGCCGTATAGAAAACAAAATTGTATTTTTGGGATATTTCTATCAGCGCATTTGCATATTTTTCCATGTCGCCGTTATTGCCTTGCAGGTATGCCTGCCATGTTAGCGCCTGGTAAGCCACTGTTTGGATAAAACATGAATTCGGCTGTTTGGTTTTTTCAACCAACCTGTTTTTGAACAGTTCTATCTGTTCGCTATTGTTTTGTTCTACCGCAAGTAAAATGGAGAACATTTCGTAGAAAGTAAGGTTCAGCGTATTTTCTTTCGGGGAGTTACCGGCTTGTTCAAGCTCTGCATAAGCATTTAGCATATCAGGCATTTCTTGTAGCCGTCCCATCCAAAACAGTGTGTTTATATATGTAATCAGTGCACTTTTTTCGGTTTTGATATCGCCTGTTTTTCTGGAGCCCTCCAGATAGCTTCCGGCAAGTTCCAGGCACTTGTCGAGTTCCAGTTTGGCTAATTGTATAGCCCAAATTCCGAACCGGATAGTGCCGGTATAACTGTAGTCTTCGAGTTTTTCGCTTAAAGCGGCTGCCTGGTTGTGTACTTCTTCGACTTCGGCATTTCCCCAACCTTTGGTAGAGCGTATACAAATACAGAGTTTGACCAGGAAATAGAGTTTTTCTTTTTCCCTGTCTTGGATTTCGCTTGCTCCATCGAGCAGCGACAATCCTTTTTTTATGAGGTTGGTGGCATCCTGATATGCAGAGATGCGCATCATGTTTTCAATTGTAATCCTGATATATCTAATTGCTTTCCCGTATTCGCCCGACATTTCGTAATGCCGTGCAATGTCGGCGGAAACCTCTTCGATGTTCTCCTTGAAAAAATCTTCCATAATGCCCGCAATATCGCTGTGCAGCATCATCCGCTGGGTCATGCTGAGTTCCTGGTAGAGGTATTGCTGGAAAATATAGTTGGAGAAGTTGAAGTGCGAAACCATGCCGTGGTTCGAGCGGATGCAGTTGTCTTCATTTACCAGGTGGTGTTGTTTCTGAAGCGTTTTGGAAAGGGTCATCAGCACGTCGCGTTCCGATTCGCCCATCGTTTTGGAGAGCACCTGGGCAATAAAGTTGTAGCCTTGCACACTGGCGTGCGAAAGGGTTTCGACGAGCGAGTCCTCAAGCCGCCCGATACGCTCCTGTATGATTCCTTCGATGCGCACGGGATATGATTTCCATTGCAGGCTGGCGTTGTTCATCCAGATGCCGTCGTTGTTGCGGATAATCATGCCTTCCTCTTTCAGCAGGTTGACGAGCTCGTTTACGAAAAGGGGATTGCCGTTGGTGTGCTTGAAAAGCCGTTCGCGGAATTGGGTGTCGTAGATATTGGGCTCGGTGTCCAGCATGCGGTTCATCAATGTTTTGCGCTCCTCTTCGCTTTGTGCGTCGAGGTTGATGAAAACATTGCCGCGCAGGATTTTTACTTCGGTGATAAGCTTGGTCATCGGGTGTTTTTCACCATTCAGCGTGATGTCGATATCGGTGCTGCGGTAACAGCCGATAATGAGTACGGGACTGTTTTGCAAGCCGACGACCAGTTGGTAAAAGAGGTTGACCGAAGCGTTGTCTATCCATTGCAAATCGTCGATAAAAAGCACAAGTTTGTATTTGGCTGCAATGGCGCGGATGGCGTCGACATACTGTTCGAGGATTTTGGACTCTTCGACAAAACCAAGGGGCTTGGGTTCTTCTTTGTCCTTGAAAATATTTTGCCCTATGGCGGATAGGATAGAGACGCCGGGAATAAAATTGCCGACAAGGTCGGGCGCATGCTCCAACAGCATTTTGCCACAGAAGGCAAGCGAGTCTTTCACTTTTTCCTTTCTCGTTTTTTCTTCGGTGTTGTTGTTTACATCCTGCAAAAGCTGCTTGAGCAACTCTTTGAAGGGTTGATAGGGAATATTGTATTCGGAACGGATGCCGCAATAGCTCGATACAAACAACGCCTGCTCGGCATTTTCCGACATTTCGTCCATAAACATATTCGCCAGCACGGTTTTCCCGCTTCCCGCCTCGCCGCAAATGAAGCGCAGTTGCATATTTCCCGTCTGCTGCATACCTTGGTAGGCTTGCTTGAGCGATGTTATTTCTTTTTCTCTGTAAAGCATAATTATTCAGTTGAAAGGTGAAAAGTGAAAATTGAAAGTTATTTGGTTGAAAATTGAAAGGTTTGGGTAAAAGAGAAATAATTTTTCATTTTTCACTTATAATTATTTGTGGAATTTTGTTTCATATTGTGTTTTTGTTGTTAGAATTTATTCTAAATGTATTTTCTGTGTTTTTTCTATAAATATTCAATGTTTTTATTGAAAATCTTATCGTGCTTCCTCCGGTTTGCAAATTAAAAATCTGCTTTAACTCAGACATAGCGGGACGCTATGCCTAACGGTGTGGATACTACGCTCAACTAAGGGTTGTTGTGCACTTGTTTTCATGGCTTTTATTTTTTATTCTACTCTACCACGCGATACAATCGCGCGGCAGCACGGGGCGCAAGCGGGGGGGAAGCTATCAATTTTTATTCTGATAAGAATTTTTTTAAATTCTCTATTGGTTCAATAAAAATGACTTCTCCTTTTTCATTAGTTTTTATTCCTTTTTCTATTTTATCAAAATTGCTAAAATCAGCTTTAATTTGGTCTGAACGATTAATCTCATCATTTATTCGACAGCGTAGAGGGTTCATATAGCGGCAATTTAAAGGACGCTCGTCCATATTAATAATAGAGCATTTATTATCTTCATCCAAGTATTTGCATTTTGTATCAACAAGGATTGCCCATCTGTTGTCTGATATCAAATACTCTATTCCAGGAAAATTCATTGAATAATTATAAAAATCAAGACTATTAGTATTGGAGGGTTTACTTTTTTGAATTAAAAGCTTTCTACAGCATATTCCGGAGCACTTGTAGCATATATCAGTATTTTTTATAAAAACAGGTTCTTCTTTCTCTCTAAAGGCAGGTTCTGAATTTCTATTATATGGAATCGAAGAATTAAACTTTTCAACTAGTTTCTCATAATTAGGCATTTGTACTATATTTCTACTTTCGTCAAAACCAATCTGTTCTGACAGATACTCAAGGCGTTCATGATCTAACCAGATTGATCCATATTGAATCAGTTTCTTGTCATCATTTAGATTTTTGTAAAAACATCGATAGGGATTATAATAAACACAAGTGGCCGATTGAGAAGGCTGATTGTGAATAGAACATGTTTTACTTTGGTTATTAAAAAATCTACATGCTTTTGAATAATAGATATGACACTCTCCACTTCTATCCAAGATTACTACGATGTCTCTAAAATTCAAATAATAAGATATTAGGTCTAAATCGGATAATGTTAATAATGTGAATTCTGTAAGTGTTAATAAACTACAACATAGAACAGAGTTACAAGCTAAACATGGAGATTGTTTTGCTTCTTTGTATGTTAATATATTTTTTTTCATATTGATAAGTTGTTAAATTTGTATATCTTTTTTATTTGGATGATCAATGCTTGTTATATCGCCTTGTTTTGTAAAGTATTCCTCGCTGCTGCCGCGCGATTGCATCGCGTGGTATTCTATGTAATTCTTATTTTATTTTTATTCTATTCTACCACGCGATTTTGTTTCATATTGTATTTCATATTGTGTTTTTTTGTTAGAATTTATTCTAAATATATCTTCTGTGTCTTTTCTATAAATATTCTATGTATTTATTGAAAATACTATCTTTCTTCCTCGCAGCCCCGCAATTGTTTTTATTAATGAGGCACGGACTGCAAGTCCGCACCAGCGGGCGTAGCAAGGGCACACTATGCTCAACTAAGGATTATTCAAGCTTTATCCACCAAGCACCAGCACCATCTTTATAAACTCCCTCTTTGAAATTATTTTCGTGTTTTCTCCATTCTAAATGTGTAGTTTTCATATGCATGCTATTTCCTTGGTTATAAGCAGGATTCTGAGGGAATACCCACTCTTTAAGGTTGCCAAGACCTCCATTTTGTTTCGCTAATTTATGACCGGCATCCCAATATTTACCAGATTTGTATGAGGAATCGGCTTTTGGATTATCAAAATTATATGCATTTGCATCTTTTTTTAAAGCTTTACTAGCTTCACTAGTATTATTGTTTGTGCGGTATTTTAATAAAATTTTATTAGGCTTTTTAGTAGCTGGGTCATTTACATGCTTTCGTGTTTCTTCAGTAGTATCACTGCCTGTACCTAAATCAGATTTTAAAACGGTAAAAAGATCTCCACCTGAAAAAGATTCTTTTTTAGGAACCATTTGCACAATTTTTCCTGTTTGGTCTATAATAGGATTATTCATTCTGCCTTTTTTGAAAGAATTTGCTATATGCTCACAGGCATCATTTTCTGGTAATTGATCTATAGTAACTTCTCTTATACCATTATTTTCATTATTATGCTTTTGCTGTAATACCTTTCCTCCCATCACATCCGCCTCCCTCTCCAGCCCTTCATTATCATTCACATTCACCCCTTGCAACTGCATAGTTGGTTGTACGCGTCCCTGCATTTGTTGCACCACATGCCAAGCCTCGTGAGGCAAGTGTTTTTCCTGCCCGGGAGAGACATGAATATCGGTTCCTTGAGTATAAGCTAAGGCTTGCAATTGGGCAGGTTTAGCAGAATTGTAATGTACACGCACAGCATCCATGCTAAAGCCGGAGGTTGCTTCAATACCGGATTTCAAGTTGTCGGGCAATCCGGTTTTATTTTCTGCTTTTGCTTGCAAGGGTTCTTCTTCATCCATTTCTTCCCGTTGTGCAACATCGAATTTACCTTGTAAAGGTTCTTCATCCTAGTCAAATGCTTCCAATTGGGCGGTTTCAAACTTTCCTTGCAGGAGTTCTTCGTCCAACTCTTCGTTGGCTTGGCGTTGTACACTTGCACCATTTAATTTTCCGCTTTCAATTGACCGGGCGTATTTCTGCAAAACGGTTTGTATGCTTGCCTGATTGGCGGCTTTGGTTTTGCTTTGTCTCGTGTGCGATACGGAGTTGGGTTGTTGTGCACTTGTTTTCATGGCTTTTATTTTTTATTCTACTCTACCACGCGATACAAATCGCGCGGCAGTACGGGGAAATAATTTTTCACTTTTCACTTATAATTATTTTGTGGGATTTTGTTTCATATTGTGTTTTTGTTATTAGAATTTATTCTAAATGTATTTTCTGTGTCTTTTCTATAAATATTCAATGTTTTTATTGGAAATACTATCGTCCTTCCTCCGGTTTTGCAAATTAAAAATTTGCTTTTAACTCAGACATAGCGGAACGCTATGCCTAACGGTGCGCAGACTACGCTCAACTAAGGCGGCATGGAGGAGGGTACGGAAGTAGGAGGTGGCATTATTTGTATTCATTTCTTTGTCCAACCATTTACAGATGTCCAATCATTAGGGTCAAGCAAATGATCATTTTGGTCGATTGATGACGAGGCTTCTGTCTTTCCGTTAACTTTTAGTGATGCATTTACTCTGTTGGGATAATCTGCTGATTCTATTTGAACATGGTCAGTCCCATTTATCCATTTTTTATTGTTGCTTGGATAATAATCAACCTTTGCGTTAAAATCGATAGTATTAGTTACTACTCCATTATTATGGGGAATATAATTTTTTTCTTTTTTTTCGAAATTCTCATGCCAATTAGTACATTTATTGGCTTTTTGTGTGGTAGATGTAAGATTTTTCATGCATCCTGGGCCCCCGGAACACTCATTTAATACATGAAATCTTATCCATTTTCTACTAAGACCTAATGTGCGAAGATTTTCATACCCTGCAGGGTCCTCATAGGGTGATGAACCTTTTGCTACATAATCTCCAGGGTCCAGATGTAAAGATACCTGTTCTGCTTTATTTGTTCCTGTACAAGTAGGTTCTTTTTTAACATATTGTATAACATTGCTTTGCCCTCCCATCACATCCGCCTCCCTTTCCAATCCCTCATTATCATTCACATTCACCCCTTGCAGCTGCATAGTGGGTTGTACGCGCCCTTGCTTTTGTTGCACTACATGCCCCAGCTCGTGCCCTAAATGTTTTTCCTGTCCGGGGGCTATATGCACTTCGTTGCCTTGGGTGTAGGCAAGGGCTTGGAGTTGGGCGGGTTTGTCGGAGTTGTAGTGCACACGGACATCGTCGAAAGAGAAGCCGGACATATTTTCAAAGTTCTCTTTTGTTTGGTCGGGTATGCCTGTCAAATTCGGCGTTGGATTTTCTTCCCGCTGCGCCGTTTCAAACTTACCTTGCAGCAATTCATCATCGTCTATTTCTTCCCTTTGTGCAACATCGAATTTACCTTGTAAAGGCTCTTCATCTTCGTCAAATGCTTCCAATTGGGCGGTTTCAAACTTTCCTTGCAGGAGTTCGTCGTCCAACTCTTCGTTGGCTTGGCGTTGTACACTTGCACCGTTTAATTTTCCGCTTTCAATTGACCGGGCGTATTTCTGCAAAACGGTTTGCACGCTTGCCTGATTGGCGGCTTTCGTTTTGCTTTGTATCGTGTGCGATACGGAGTTGGGCTGTTTTGCACTTGTTTTCATAGCTTTTATTTTTTATTCTACTCTACCACGCGATACAAATCGCGCGGCAGCACGGGGGTAATTTGTATCCTATGCATATTGATTTTGAAAATTAATAATTCCCATATTGTTGATGTAATTTGAAAACCATATCACAATATATTCCAAAGGCATATTCATTATTTCCTTGCTTTATAGCATTCACACAATCTTTAATAATACTGTATAATCCTAATAATATCTTTTCTTCTTCTTCCCGATAACGATTATGAATATTGAGAAGTATTACTGGAGCTTGTTCGTAATATATGTTTATCAATTCTTTTCCATTTTCTTTATTTATCAAATAAGTATCTCTGAAATTTCGCAAAACAGTAAGTTCTTCGCAATCGTCTGGCAAACCCATATAATCCACACAGGCAGTGGTTAGATAACAACCCTTTTTTTTCTTGTCAAGACTTTGTTCATCAGCTCCTGTCATTTTTGCTACGAATTTTGTCCAATTTTCAGCATATTCTGTCCATTCTGTATGTGGAATACTACGCGGAGCATGAAGACGACTTTCAAAAATTCCCGCTTCTTCACCGGCAACAGTTTCAGTTTTTTTACCAAGTGCGCCAAGCCCCTCATGGTCTTTTACTTGTGTTAATTTATCTTGTTTTGTGTCATCTATTGCTGCTTCATAAATACTTTTCAACCAATCATTTATAGTGAGATCTTTCGCATAAATTTCTCCATCTTTCAAAGATTCTTCGTCACCATCCGATTCTACATCTTTTGCAAAAAGGAGTTGGTCTGATTTATATTTATCTTTGAATAAATCCAACCAATTGTCTATAGGAAAATAATTTGAGTCTTTAGTATTTATTAAACTCTTACCATCTTTTTTTACTGCAAGACTAAGAAGTTTTCCAAATTCTGTTCTTGCAAGAATCGCTCCGTCTGTTATTTGTTTAGGATACTCATATTTATATTCTTTTCCATCCTCAATATATCTTTTTATCAAATAGCACACTCCATCGATGCTAGATGATGCTCTGTCTGCAGGATTAATTTTATCCATTGATTCTTTCAAATTATTTTTTTTTCTTTCTGTATTATTAAAACTGTCACTAAAATCAAGCATTTTAGGTAATTGATTAAGCTGTATACCAAACGAAACTTGTGGTACAGCTGTCATGTTGTCATCATCAGGTTTTATATAAAATTTTTTTCCGCCTTCATCGTGTATAAAATATTCACCACTTATTTTTCCAACAAGTTGGTCGGTTTTAGTTCTTATTCCATCCATTGTGGTCGCTACCTCGTCCAAAGAATTCATAGGGTCTGTAACAAATTCTATTGCATTCTTATTTGGGTAAGGGTCTGCACATATTTTGAAGTTGGTACCTTCAAACCAATATTTATTCTTCTCTAATCTAACTTGTTTATCATCGGTAATATCTTTTCTTTGGGGGAGTGGTGTTTCTGTCCCTGTATATTCAAATAAATCCCAGCCTGTTTCAAACTCAAAGCCTACTTTTCGTTGCAGAGGTGATGAAGTTGATATTTCTTGTTTATTAATCATATTTTTATTGACAATATTCTTAGTTGAAATTTCCCCCATCACATCCGCCTCCCTTTCCAATCCCTCATTATCATTCACATTCACCCCTTGCAGTTGCATAGTAGGTTGTACCCGCCCTTGCTTTTGTTGCACCACATGCCCCAGTTCGTGCCCTAAGTGTTTTTCCTGTCCGGGGGCAATATGTACTTCGTTGCCTTGGGTGTAGGCGAGGGCTTGGAGTTGGGCGGGCTTGTCGGAGTTGTAGTGCACACGGACATCGTCGAAAGAGAAGCCGGACATATTTTCAAAGTTCTCTTTTGTTTGGTCGGGAATGCCTGTCAAATTCGGCGTTGGATTTTCTTCCCGCTGCGTCGTTTCAAACTTGCCTTGCAGCAATTCATCATCGTCTATTTCTTCCCGCTGTGCAACATCAAACTTACCTTGTAAAGGTTCTTCATCCTCGTCAAATGCTTCCAATTGGGCGGTTTCAAACTTTCCTTGCAGGAGTTCTTCGTCCAACTCTTCGTTAGCTTGGCGTTGTACACTTGCACCGTTTAATTTTCCCCTTTCAATTGATTGGGCGTATTTCTGCAAAACGCTTTCTACGCTTGCCTGATTGGCGGCTTTCGTTTTGCTTTGTATCGTATGTGATACCGCTTTAGGTTGTTTTATTTGTGTTTTCATATTTGTTTTTATTATAAATGAAAATGAGATACTAGCTATATAAATCGTGTAGATTTTGAGCTGCATTTTCATCGTGGTTTACAAAATATAAAACATCGATAATAGCAGGTAGGTTTACTTCACAATCTCGCATATCTTTTTCACAATAAGCACAAGGTTGTCGTTCACTAACCACATCAATGTGCCCATCAGCATCAAGTTTAGAATTCATAATCACTCCGGGCTCAGCATGTCTGTTTTCTTGACTATGACAAGATATAGCAGGAGAAGTTCTATTATATGCAAAATTTTTTTTGCAATCACTTATAGAAAATCCATACCCAATAGAATTTCTATTGGCTTGCATATTACTTACATAGGTAGGGTCATCTGTAAGAGTTTCGCTGTATAATTGGATTGTATTATTACGATATTTCTGTAAAACGGTTTGTATGCTTGCCTGATTGGCAGCTTTGGTTTTGCTTTGTATCGTGTGCGATACGGGCTGGGGTTGTTTTGCACTTGTTTTCATAGCTTTTATTTTTTATTCTACTCTACCACGCGATTCAAATCGCGCGGCATCACGGGGAAATAATTTTTTATTTTTCACTTATAATTATTTGTGGGATTTTGTTTGATATTGTATTTCATACTGTGTTTTTGTTATTAGAATTTATTCTAAATATACCTTCTATATCTTTTCTATATATCTTTCTATGTTATTTCTATATATTTTCTATAAATATTCAATGTTTTTATTGAAAATATTATCTTTTTCCGTTGTCTGGCATTCTTTTATTTTTTATTCTACTCAACCACGCGATACAATCGCGCGGCAGCGGAGAAACTGGATAGTGAAATTCACTTTCACCTTTCATTCTTCATTCTAATTCATCTACCTCCATTTTACCTGTATCATTTTTTTCATCCACGGGAATTTGATAGTGCGGAAATTCCACGGGCAAGTGTCCAAAAGTACATCGTAGGCTTTGTCTTCGACGGTGAGTTGGTAGAAATCGTCTTTTTCTTCGAGCTTGCCGTTGCGTTGCAGGAAGGCTGCCCGGAATCCTTCGATAGATGTGTTCCTGAGTTTTTGCCAGTTTTGCAAAGCTCCTTTTAGCATATTTTCTACGGTTTCTTTTTCGTGCGGAGTCAATTCCACTGTTTGGGGAATGGTTTCCGCGACATCAAACCCGGTCAATAGTTTGTTGAGCGTCATTTCGTGTTCGGGAAATGCGATTATTCCGAATACCGCGTGTTGCAACAGGAACATGGCGCGGATTTGCGCTTCGCTGTCTTTGAACCTGTTGTTTTCCGTCAATTGCAACATATTGAACAGACGGGGCAAATAGGGGGCGAGCAGTACAATTCCCGCGTTATTAATAAATTGCGGCTCGGAAATTTCTTCGTTGTTTCCGGCGGTTTCAACGGCGTTGTTCTCCGTTTCCGGAAGTTGGGACTCCTGAAGGTTCCGTTCTCCGTTGCCTGTTTTTTGTTCCTGTTTTTGGTATTCCCGAACGATTGATTGCAAGTTTTGCGCTTTGCACCATTTTTCTATGGATTGATAGAAAATAGTTTTTTGTTGCGTGTTGAGTTGTTCCGCAATGCTTTCGAGCAGCCGGATGGTTATTTGGGCATAGCTCAGTTGGCGGTATTCGGAAGCGCTTTTCAATAACGATTCCAGTATTTTCTCCATGTTTAATGAGAGGCGGAATGTCGCCGAAAGGAACTTTTGAATGCCTGGCAAGAGTTTCAATATGTCGCTTGCGTAGCTTAAAAACTCCTTTTGTTGCGATAATTTTTCCAGCAACTCCTGTTCGGCTTTGTTTGCCGGGTCTGTTAAAATGTATTTTTCCATAATGTTTAAATTTGGTTTTTGCGAAGTTATTTTTCTTTTATATAATTCGTCGAAAATGACGGCAATCTCTTTGTAACGGGCTGTTTGGCTTAGTTGTCCGTTTTCGCGAAGCCAGGCAATCAAGTCGCTGACAGTAAGGTTGTAATGCGCGGCTATCCGGCCGAGTGTGCTTTCGATAAACTGTTTTTTGTTGAAAGCTATTTTTTGCGACTCGAATAATACTTCAAAAATAAACCGCCATTTCAGTTGTTGGAAATCGCCCGACAGTTTGCCTTGCAGCTTTTCCTTTTCGTTAAATTGGAGTAAAGTTTGCGCATATAATTTCACAAACGCGTATTCGGCGGGCAACAATATTTTCACCAGTTTGAGTTTTTCGCTTTCGGCGGAATTGATTAATGCGCTGTTTACCCAATGCTCTTTTTCCTGCTCGAACAGTTCCGCCAATAGTGTTTGCAACCGGAAAGGCACAAACGGGGCAACCGCCGGGGTTTGGAAATAGATAAGCAAATCGAAATAACTGAGGTTGTAATGGGCTGCTATTTGTTTTAGAATATTTTCTATAAAATAACGGCGGTTGAAAGACGATTCTCGCAGTTTATCCAATGTTTTAACGATAAATTGCCATTTCAACAGGCGGAATCCGCTGCCGGCTTTTCCTTCGAGCATTCCTTTTTCGTTGGCGGCGTCCAATTGTTGCGCGTAAGCAATGATAAATCCGCTTTCATCGGGAAAATGCTTGTGGATAAGCGCAATGTAATCTTCTTCTTTTTGAGCGGAAAATGCGATTTCCGGTTTTTGGGCGGCTGTTTCCGGTGTCTCTTTTTCGAGCAAAAAGCTTACTGCCTGTTGAAGTGAAGCGTCGGATTGCTCGCGGATTTGATAGATATAGCCAAGCAAATCGGGATACGCCAGATTGTAGTGTGTGGCTATTTGTTTTAGAATATTTTCTACAAAACAGTTGCGATTGAAAGCCGATTCTTGCAGTTTGCCCAATGTTTTAAGGATAAATTGCCATTTCAACAGGCGGAATCCGCTGCCGGATTTCTCTTTGAGCATTCCTTTTTCGCTGGCGGCGTCCAATTGTTGCGCGTAGGCGATGATAAATCCGCTTTCGGCGGGAAAATGCTTGTGGATAAGCGCAATGTAATCCTCTTCTTTTTGAGCGGAAAATGCGGTTTCCGGTTTTTTTGCGGCTGTTTCCGGTGTCTCTTTTTCGAGCAAAAAGGTCAATATCTGTTGAAGCGAAGCGTCGAATTGTTCGCGGCTTTGACAGACATAGCCAAGCAAATCCGGATAGGCCAGATTGTAGTGTGCGGCAATTTGTTTTAGAAAATTTTCTACAAAATAACGGCGATTGAAAGCTGCGCCCCGATTTTGAAGCAGCAAAGGGAAGATGATTTGCCATTTCAATAACCGGAATTCGCCGCCCGTTTTACCTTCGAGTTTTTGTTGGCTTGCCTCAGAGGTTTCGTTTTTTATTTTTCCTTTTTCTACTAACTGCGCTGTCTGTATGATAAAGTCGCTTTCGGCAGGCATTACAATGGCTACCAAACGAATGATTTCATCTTCTTTTAGTTGTTGCAGGAACAGGCGGCAAGAGTCCGCCCGCGATAAGATTCTGATGAGCGACTCCCGCGCATCGGTCGTAACCGGCGTGTTGTTTTTCAGGATGGACGCATAAATGGTTTTGAAAAACCCGGCGGCATTAATCGTTGATTTTTGCCATTGGTTTTCAGATAGTTCCTGTTTCAGCTCTTGCAGGATAAGGAATAATTCGGGCGGCATGGCGAGCTGTTTCGAGTAGGCTGCCAATTCGCTGGTAATCGTCCGGAGCAACTCCCCGTAGTTGCTGTTGTATTGCGCCGCCAAGCGCAAAATGGTTTGGGTGACAAAGCTTTTCCGGTTGAAATAGGAACTGCTGTTGCTTAACAGATAAGCGTACACAACCAGCCAAACGGCGTTGCGGTGCGCCGTTTCCTGCAATTGCGGCTTTTCGATTGCTTTATATTTGGCACGAAGCAGCTGGACATAGGAATTGATAAATACCGCTTGCGAGGGGTTCAGCAGCTCGACGCCTTTTTCGAGTTCGGGATTATCGAGTTGATACACCAACCGCTGTTGCAGCGCAGAATAATGTCCGTAGGTTTGCAGGAATTTTTTCAGCCCGGCGCTTTCCTGCCGCACAACGGCGCTAAACAGCTGCGCAATATTCCGGTACTCCGGAGGCGTATTGACGGGCAAAGTCCCGCTGCGCAAAAATTGTGTGAGTATATCGAGCAGGTATATTGGTTGCGTTTTTTTCTGGATGATATTTTGCTTTGCCGGATTGTAGAGGGCTTGCAATAGGGATTCTTCGAGTTTTTCCCGGATGCGTAGCGGAAAGTTTTCGTAAAAACCGCTTTCGGTAAAGTCTCCCAAATCGAGCTCCAGCTTTTCTATTTCGATAATATGGCCGGATTTATCGTGCTTGGATAAAATCTCGTCGGCAATGCGCTCGAAATTTTGCTCAAAAAAGCTATCCCAGCGTGCATAGAGCTCCCGTGCAAAGGTTTCGCTTTGCATGTCGAAAAGGAGTTTTATGGTGGTGATGGTGTTCATTTATTTAGTTGAAAAGTGAAAGGTGAAAATTGAAAGCTTAAATAGGTGAAAGGTGAAAGCTTGGGGTAAGAGAGAAATAATTTTTCATTTTTGAAATTTAGCCCGACAGGGCTTGATTTTCATAACCTAAGGTTAGCGAAGCGTAACCTAAGGTTACAAAGCAACTACTCATTTTGCCTGAACCAAAGGTCAGCGGAGCTAAAGGTAAGACTTACGTCCGATAAATCCTGCCTTTCAGGCAGATATCGCACTTTCTCTATTCCCGCAGGCTACACTTCGCTTACCTATGGTTATAAATATTGGGCTTTTCAAGCCCTTTTCAACTACTGATTCGCATTATTAATGAAATATTGTATTTGATAAAATATTCTTTTTTCTATATATTTTTCAATGTTTTTTTTCAATACTCATGTTGATTTTTTCACTTTTTATCTATTCTAACTTTCACTTTTCCCTTTTCAACTTTCAACTAGTGAATCCCTTTTCAATTTTCAACTTTCAATTGTCTAACTATTTCTTTTGAGTATTTTTCCACCTGTTCGCTGTTTTCTGCGGCGAGGGCTTTGCGCCATGAGAAATAGTGTTGTTCGAAGCGGTAGAACTCTTCGAGGGGAAGCCAGACAACCCATGATTCGATGTGTATGGGCAATCGTTCCTGCAGGTTTTTCAGGTAGTTGTTCTTTTTGTAGAACGGCTCGCGCCATGCGGGAAAAACCAAGTAGAGGATATTGCAGTTTTCTTCGGATGCCCCGGCCGTGCTTTGTAATAGCAACTGCTCGACAGGATAAAATGCCGTGCATTGGTTGTTCAGCATATCCAGAAAATCCCACAGGATATTGGCGGTTTCAATCAGCGTATCCGTATTGTCGAAAAAACCCATGTTCAACCAGTGGCTGCCCGAAGGGCGTTTGTATAGCAGGATGACCTGATTCTGGAATCCGGTATGTTTTATCCGGTAGTTTTCGGGCGAAGTGCCGTGTGTAAGAAGGCTTTGAAGCAAGATATGGTGTGCAAAAAAATGAAGCCGTTTTTCCAGCATGTGGTAATTTTTTTGTTCCTGCAATAAGTGGATAGACGGAACGGATTCTGTTTTTCCTCCGGACTCTTCTGCTTCGTAGTTATTGATAAAATTAGAAAATTCACTAAAAATAAATTTGCCGTTGTATAGCATTTTATCATTCACTAAGCGGAGTTTATAGCGCAGAAGAAGATTCTCCAAGGTGGTCTGGGGCTGTTCGCTGTTATTCCATAATGCCTGCATCAGATTGGTGATGCCCGCCATGCTTTCAAGGGTTTTGTCTTTGAGGTCGAAAGAGCGGAAACGGTTTGTATTGAATGCGGGGAATTGTTTTATCAGTTTTGCCCTGCGAACGTTTATCTCTTCCTGCGAAAGTTGGCTATTCGAAGCAATAAAGCTTGTGTCTTCGCCATACAACGTATCCAACAAATCGAAATAGGCTGACTTTTGTTTGTGTAGTTGCTCTTTTCCGAATATTTCGGTTTTTTGTAGTTTCTCAATGTTCAGTAGTTGACCAATATTTTCAGCTTGAATCTGTGGCGAAAATGGTGGCGGGATTTCTCCCGATAGCGCCAGCATTTGGTGCATGTGGCTTAATTGTTGTTTGGTGGCGGAGAGCAGATAGTCGAATATAAGCAGGTAGGCTCTTAATTGCAGGGCTTGTGCCTGACGGCTTTCGGGTGCATCGGAAGACAATCCTTGGTGATTGATTCCGTACGCATCGGGAAAATCATATTGCACGGAGGTGTGATTTCCTTTAAACGTGTTCCGGACGGTTATCTTTTCGGCTTCCTGGAAATAGTCAATTTGCCGGGTTTCTTTGCCCGGTTTTTTCTTTGTTAATTTTTTCAGGGTTACTTTTTCCAGATTTTCGCAAAGGTTCCGGTGGCGGTGGTATATTGTTTCTACCCCCTGAATCAATGTTTCGGTCGGGACGTTTTCATCTGCATCGATAAAAATATGATACCTGTTTCCCTCAAGCAGCTTTACTTCGCACTGTTTTATACCTTTCACTTGGCTTTCAATCAGGTTTTCGTAATCTTGTGCAGTTACGATGCAAGGGGCAAATATTTCTTTTCCCGGAAATAATCCTATCTGGCTAAACTCAAGCTCATCCTGTTGGGGCTGTGCCAGGTATTTTTCAAAATCAAACCCTGTTTGATAATCGAGCTCCAACAGGCTGTAATTCAATATATCCATGATAGTAACGCCCGGGTCGTGTTCATTGAAGTCCGTCCAGCGTTTACCACTCAATTCCTGCAACATCCTCAGGGATTGCTGCTGCAAGCGCGAATAGGGGTTATCTTCTCTTTCACGCTTGTTTAGTTGAAAGTTGAAAGTTGAAAATTGAAAGTCCATAGGGTAAGAGTTGAAAGTTGAAAAGTGAAAATTGAAAGATGAGGTTTTTCAATGTTTGTATTGAAAATATATGGAATTTATGTAGAAAAAATATAATGAATGCATTTTATTAAATATAGTATTTCATTAATAATGCGAATCAGTAGTTGGAAAGGGCTTGAAAAGCCCAATATTCATAACCGTAGGTAAGCGAAGCGTAGCCTGCGGAGATAGAGAAAGTGTAACATCTGCCTGAAAGGCAGGATTTATCGGACGGAAGTCTTGCCTTTAGCTTCGCTGACCTTTGGTTCAGGCAAAATGAGTAGTTGCTTTGTAACCTAAGGTTATGAAAATCAAGCCCTGTCGGGCTAAATTTCAAAAATGAAAAATTATTTCTCTCTTACCCCAAGCTTTCACCTATATAACCTTTCACTTCTCACTTTTCACCTATATAACCTTTCACTTTTCACTTCTCACCTTTCAACTTGTTAATAAACAGATGTCTCACTGCGTTCGACATGACTCTGTTTTTTAAATTTGTAATGGGAAGGAAGTCGTGGGGGGGGGGGGGGCACCCCAAGACACGAAGCCCCAAGTTTTTGGAAGGGGGTGGGGA
>JAVBMA010000069.1:0-18031 GCA_031553005.1 Paludibacteraceae bacterium
TCATCAATAATTCAAGAAAAAATTACAGAACAAAACAGATACATTTGTTCACAAACCATGCTCTTTTTCATGACGATTGTTACTAAAATAAATAATTCCTATCCGAAAAAATATCCCCAAGTATACATTCAGAGATTCCTCTCTACGTTCGGAATGACATTTTGCGCGTATATTAAGAACAAGTAGGAGATGAAGCGGCGGCAAAGCCGCCGCTTCATCTCCCTCCTACAGAGCAAAGTGTAAATGTCTGTCATTCCGAATGGAACGTAGTGGAATGAGGAATCCCCGAAATGAAAGTTTGAAATATAAGGGTATTTTTGCGGATTAGCAAAAATAAATCTTCCGAACTCTCCTAACTCAAAGTCGCGCTTCGATTTGCTCTGCTCGCCGATTTGCAACTATTACGCCGAACTATAAAAATCTTAGGTATTGCTAATGTTGCAGATAATCATATTAATAAATGAAAGAAACGAAGCATAATATCTTCTTTAAATCCCCAACATGTAATGTTGTGCAAAACGTATTAGTTCGATTGCCAGGGCTATTCCCATGTGGATGATAACGCCACCCCAGATATGTTTGGTCTGGAATGCCAGCGTTCCGAGGAAGAAACCTCCGAATATGGCGGATATGGTTTCCATAGGTGGCTTTCCGAAGTGCAGGGCGACATAGACGGCTACCATTGGAAGTATTGCCGAACGTCCTATGACTGTCCCCATTCCGATAACCAGTGCGCCCCGGAAGATAAGCTCCACCATTATAAAGTCGCTCATGTAGATTGTTTCGAAAACAATGGTGTTTAACCATGCCGGATTTCCGAACAAACCTTCGTATGCCCACGGTTTACCGATGGGATAATAGGATAAAAATCCGGGCGTGAAAGAGATGCCGATTAAGATGGGAAGTATTATGAAGTAAAGCGAAAGGTAGGCTTTTATATGATGGTTTCCGCTGCATAGACCATACAAACCTTTGACTTTTTTGTCTACGAAAATGCGAAGTAATATTAGAACGGGCAGCACGAAAATGAGATTATTCATCCTCCATAGCGATTTGAAAATAAAATTCCGTTCGGGAAATGATAACTCCGGCAAATCTAATTTGTCGTGCCATGAAAAAATAGCGGATACACTTATGGCTATTATTAAAGTTAATCCTTTGAGGTAAAAATGAGGTTTTGATATTTCCCGGTATTTACCTTGGAGGATAAGCACAGGGATAGCGACCAAAAAGTATAATATGGAAAACAGTAAAATGCTGTTTATTACCGGATATGAGGTAGGAGAAGTTCCTTTCCCGATGGACAAACCGATATCAGTTGTATAGACAAATACAATAGAAGATGTTATTATCAGAAAAGCATAACAGTAGGGCAAAAATTTATAATCCTGATGGAAGAAGGCTATAAAATCCTGAAACAGAAGTTTTATATTTTTCAGCATTAAGCTCAATGAGTTGAAAGATGAAAGTTGAGAATTGAAAGTTAGTTTGATTATCCTCGATATTACCACTAAAATATTAGACCCAATCATTAATATTTAACCGCGGTGAACGCGAAGAAAAACTGCAATGAGCGCAATGTTTTTTTAATAAGAACATCACCGCGTTCATTGCTAAAAAACATTGCGCTCATTGCGGTTAATATATTCTTAACTTAATGACATTGCCTGCTATATTGCGGATAATAATTAAAATTATTTATAAGACTTTTATAAAAGCGTTATTAACCTCTTCCGATTCTCCGAGTTTACCGTTTACAATACAGACCGAATCTATTTTTCCTTTTGTGCAGAGTTCCATGTTCGGCATCCGGTAAATCTCTTGCAAAAAAACGTACCGTATCCCTTCTTTTTTCAGGGCTAATTTGCAGACGAACCTGTCTCCGCTTTTGAGTGGGCGTTTATATGCGATTTCGATTTTAGCAACCACCGTATCAATCCCTTTCTCATGCAGTTGGGCAAAATCGAGTCCCAATGTTTTGATAAACTGGTGGCGGGTGTGTTCCATGTAGTTTTGGTAAACAGCATTGTTTACAATCCCTTGCAAGTCGCACTCGTAGTCCCGTACTTCAAATTCCTGTTCGAAAATATAATTCATATAAAATTGAAAATCTCTTTTAAACCTCCCGAAAAGGAGGCTTAAAAGAGTTTATGTTATTGTAATAAATTCTACTAAAGTTTTTAAAACTTTCCGTTTAAAAAAACTTCTTACAATTTAGGACCGGCTGGTATTAATGCTTTACCGGCTTCGGTATCGGTATATTGTTCGAAATTTTTGATATACTTGGCAGCAAGTGATTTTGCTTTTTCTTCCCATTCGGCTTTGTTGCTGTAAGTATCGCGTGGGTCAAGGATTCCGGCATCAACGCCATTCAATGTTTTCGGTGCAACAAGGTTCATGATTGGAATATTGACTTTTTCTGCATTTTCAATAGAACCGTCAATAATCGCATCAATGATTGCACGTGTATTTTTCAATGAGATACGTTTTCCTGTTCCGTTCCATCCTGTGTTCACCAAGTATGCTTTAGCCTGATGTTCTTTCATTTTGCTTACCAGTGTTTGGGCATACATAGTCGGGTGCAATGTTAAGAATGCTTCGCCGAACGCAGGAGAGAAAGAAGGAACCGGTTCGGTAATACCGCGTTCTGTTCCTGCCAATTTGGAAGTATAGCCGCAAAGGAAGTGGTATTGAGCTGATTGTTCGTCCAAAATGGAAACCGGAGGCAATACACCGAATGCGTCAGCAGACAAATAGATGATTTTGCTTGCGTGTCCTGCTTTTGAAGGAAGAACTATTTTATTAATGTAATAGATTGGATAAGAAACGCGGGTGTTTTCTGTTTTTGAAGCCTCTTTTGAATAATCCGGAGTTCCGTCTTCTTTTACCGTTACATTTTCCAATAAAGCATCGCGGCGGATAGCGCGCCAGATATCCGGTTCGTTTTCCTGGCTCAGGTCAATTACTTTAGCATAGCAACCACCTTCGTAGTTGAAAACTCCGTCGTTGTCCCAACCATGCTCGTCGTCACCGATAAGGTAGCGTTTAGGGTCAGCCGAAAGAGTTGTTTTTCCTGTTCCCGACAAACCGAAGAAAACAGCTACGTCGCCTTTTTCTCCTACGTTAGCCGAGCAGTGCATGGAAGCAATACCTCTCAATGGCAGGTAGTAGTTTTGCATAGCGAACATACCTTTTTTCATTTCACCACCGTACCAAGTACCACCGATGATTTGCATTTTTTCGGTAAGATTGAATACTACATAAACTTCCGAGTTCAATCCGTGTTCTTTCCATTTCGGGTTGGTTGTTTTTGAACCGTTGAATACTACGAAATCAGGTTCGCCGTAGTTAGCCAATTCATAGTGAGAAGGACGGATAAACATGTTTGTTACAAAGTGAGCCTGCCATGCAACTTCCATAATGAAACGAACTTTCATGCGGGTATTTTCGTTTGTGCCGCAAAAAGTATCTACTACATATAGTTTTTTTGCCGTATTAAGTTGCTTGATTGTATTTTCCTTAAGGTCTTTCCATATCTCGGTAGAAACCGGCTTGTTGATGTTTCCGTCCCACCAGATTGTATTTTCTGTTGTAGCGTCTTTTACGATATAGCGGTCCTTAGGCGAACGGCCTGTAAAAACACCTGTATCAACCGATACTGCTCCTGTTTTTGTTAATGTACCTCTTTCAAACCCTTCGTTTTTCGGGTCCATTTCAGCTTGAAAAAGTTCCTCGTAAGATGGATTGTAAGCAACCTCTATGTTGCTCGAAATGCCATACTTTGATAAGTCTAAATTAGCCATTTTTTGTTTTTTAGTAGTTTAATTATATATGTCAATTATTCTTTTTTCTGTTTAAAATCTTTCAAACCACGCAAATTTAATAAATATTTCAAATCAGATATCTCCGAAAAAGGGAGTTGTCTGTTTTATAACAATTCTTAAGAAAAATAAGGTTCGTATTTAAAAATATATAAGTTTTATATCTTGATAAATTACAAAATATAAGTGCGTTAAAAATTTTACGAATAAATATAAATGATTGTAAAATAGTTGGTTCTTGTCTCTTCGTCCGTTTTATAGACCGGAAATTTGATTCAAATTGCAATTATCATCAAAAAGCAATGGAATAGGTTTTGGAATTCTTTGTAGTTAAATTAAGTTAAATTAGCATCGTATTTTTTTATTACGTTCCGGATGGGTTCATGTTATTTTTTAAATGTTATCCGCAACATTACCACTAATGCAAAAAGGTAAACAAAAAGGCACAAAGTACACGAAGTTATATTTATTTTCTTTATGTACTTTGTGCCTTTGTGTTTATAGAATTCATTGATGTTGGCATCAGTAATAATATTGAGGATAAACCTATTTTTTTTCACTGTATAAATGTTTTATAAAAAGGATTATTTTTGCGAAGAAAAAAAATAAAAGATGAAACATTTGATAGAACAGAGTACTACCCGCCAGTTTAAAGCAATATTTCCGAGTACGCTGAATGCCAACGGAACACTTTTCGGAGGAGAGGCTATGCGTTGGATGGATGAGGTTGCTTATATCACGGCAACCCGTTTTACCCGCCAGCGTATGTTTACCATTTCGACGGATAAAGTTCGTTTTTTGCGTCCCGTTCAACCAGATTCGATTGTAGAGGTCGTCGGTTTTGTTGAAAAAGCGGAAGCGGTAAAACTTACGGTCAAAGTTGAAATATATATGGAAGAGATGTATGGTCAAGCAAGGGAAAAAGCGTTGGAAGCGACATTTATTTTTGCCTCACTGGATGAAAAGTGCCGCCCTCACCGCATCCGCTATCCGTTTGAATTGGAAAATATTTGAATAAATGCAGATGAATTTTTGTTACCGAATCTTAAATAAATGGATTTTTAGATAAAAATCTGTTTATCTGGAAATCTGTTCCTCTGAATATCTAGATTATAATCCGGTAAATCTGTTTTTTTTTGTAAATTTGTCGTTTCATTGATTTTTATAACTGAAAAGGAGATTTTTTGTGGGAAATACGAAGTATATTTTTGTTACGGGAGGTGTTACCTCCTCTTTAGGTAAAGGTATTATAGCGGCATCGCTGGGGAAACTTTTGCAGTCGAGAGGCTACAAGGTGGCTAATCAGAAATTAGACCCTTATATCAATATAAATTCAGGAATGCTGAATCCGTATGAGCATGGCGAATGTTATGTGACAGTGGACGGACATGAGGCGGACTTGGACCTTGGGCATTATGAGCGTTTTCTGAATGTGCATACTTCTAAAAACAGTAATGTCACTACCGGGCGTATCTATCAGAATGTAATTCAAAAAGAGCGCCGGGGCGATTATTTGGGAAAGACCGTGCAGGTTGTCCCTCATATAACAAATGAAATTAAGCACAGCATCAAACAGTTGGCTTCGCGTAACGAGTATGATTTCGTTATTACCGAGATTGGCGGAACTGTGGGGGATATCGAATCCCTTCCTTATGTGGAAAGTGTGCGCCAGTTGAAGTGGGAGTTGGGACAGGACTGCATGTGCATCCATTTGACATACGTTCCCTATGTTGCAGCGGCTAAGGAGTTAAAAACAAAACCGACACAGCATTCCGTAAAAGAGCTTCTGGAGCAGGGAGTACAGCCTGACGTGCTAGTACTTCGTACCGAGCATTCGCTTAACAAAGAGATACGCAACAAGGTAGCTCTGTTTTGTAATGTCGTGCCCGAAGCTGTGATTGAATCAATAGATGTCTCTTCCATTTACGAAGTTCCATTGGGAATGCAGGAAGAAGGATTGGACCGTATCGTATTGAAGAAATTCGGATTCCCGACTGACAAACAGGCGGATTTAGGCAAATGGAAGTTGTTTGTAGACAAACTGAAAAATGCAAAAAAGAGCGTAAAAATAGGTTTGGTAGGAAAATATGTTGAACTTCCCGATGCCTACAAGTCAATTATCGAAGCGCTTATTCATGCTTCTGCCTATAATGACCGGAAATTGGATTTACGCTTTTTCCAGTCCGAAAATATAAACAGCTCCAATGTCGAAGATACATTGAAAGAACTGGATGGCATTTTGGTTGCTCCCGGTTTTGGTATGCGCGGTATGGAAGGCAAGCTGGAAGCAGCAAAGTATGCAAGGCTCAATAATGTTCCTTTCTTCGGAATCGGTTTGGGTATGCAGTGCGCCGTATTGGAATTTGCAAGAAACGTATTGCAATATAAAAATGCCGACTCTACGGAGATGAATCAACAGGCGGAATATAAAATTTTCGACCTGATGGAGGAACAGAAAGAGTTGCTTCCGACAAACGGAACTATGCGCCTGGGCGCTTACAACTGTAGCTTGAAAGAAAATTCGTTGGCACAGAAAGCATACGATAAGGATGAAGTAAGCGAACGACACCGTCACCGCTTCGAATTCAACAATAAATATAAAGAAGAATTTGAGAAAGCCGGAATGGCTTTTTCCGGAATCAACGAGCAATCCCAACTGGTCGAAATAGTTGAAATCCCTTCTTTAAAATGGTTTGTAGGAACTCAGTTCCAGCCCGAATTCAGCAGTACGGTTTTGGACCCGCACCCGCTTTTTATGAGCTTTATTAAAGCTTCGAAGAGTTGAAAGTTGAAAAGGGAAAATTGAAAGTTATAATATAATCATTCAGGCAAAATATAAATAAGAATGGATAAAAACACGATACTGGGATTTAGTTTGATGGGTCTTATTCTTTTAGGGTTCTTTTGGATAAACCAACCCTCGGAAAAGCAAATAGAGGCACATCGGCGTTATCAGGATTCAATCCGCACTGTTCAGGCAGAGAATGCAATAAAGGAATCTCAGGAATTACTCCGATTGGAAGAAGAGGAACGATTGGCAGCCGAAGAGCCCGATTCCGTTAAAATACAAAAGGCATCTAATAAATATGGCGCTTTCGGATTGGCGGTTGCAGGAACGGATGAAATTATTATTTTAGAAAATAATCTAATAAAAGTTGAGCTTAATGCAAAAGGCGGTGATTTCAATAAAGTGACATTGAAAGAGTATCATACATATAAAGAAGAGCCTGTAATATTGCTTGATGGAGAAGATTCACAGTTTAACCTGGTACTGAATACCGGAAATAACCGTGTAGTCAATACTTCGGAAATGTATTTCAGCTTGAAGGCGGTGACCGATAGTTCTGTTGTGTTGGCTTTGCCGGCGGGCGAAGGTAAATCACTCGATTATACTTATGTATTGCATCCGGACGATTATATGGTGAATTTTTCCGTTAGGGCAAATAATCTCGGGGATGTTTTGATGCCTTCTACCGATTTAGGCGCTATCTGGAAAACGAAGTTGAAACAACAGGAGAAAGGACGGAAATTTGAAAACCGTTACGCATCCCTTAACTATAAGTTTTTGCAAAATGATGTTGAGTCCCTGAGCGAAAGCAGCAATGAGCGCAAAGAGATTACCGCCGGATTGAAATGGATTGCTTTTAAAGACCAGTTCTTTTCCAGTATATTGATTGCCGATAAAGAAATTTCTTCTGCCATATTGAAAACAGAAATGGCTCCCGATAATTCGGAATACCTGAAATATTACTCGGCAGAGATGATTATCCCGTTTGATGTTACCGGAAAAAACGAAACCGGCTTCCGGTACTATTTCGGGCCGAACCAATATAAAATATTGAAATCGTACGATAAGAACCTTTCCGGAAGTGACCAGTTGGAGTTGAAACGCTTGGTGCCGCTTGGTTGGGGTATTTTCCGTTGGGTAAACCAATTGCTGATTATTCCAATGTTTAACTTTTTCGGTTCGTTTATAACCAGCTACGGATTGATTATTTTGTTGATGACAATCGTAATCAAACTTATCCTTTTCCCGCTTACTTACAAATCGTATATGTCGTCGGCAAAAATGCGCGTACTTCGTCCGCAAATCGAAGAAATCAATGCCCGTATTCCGGCAGATAAACCCACAGAACGCCAACAAGCCACTATGGCGCTTTATAAAAAAGCCGGAGTAAATCCTATGGGAGGCTGCTTGCCGATGCTGTTGCAAATGCCGATTCTCTTTGCCATGTTCTCTTTCTTCCCGTCGTCCATAGAGTTGAGGCAACAAAGTTTCCTTTGGGCACAGGATTTGTCAACATACGATGCAATCGTGAGTTGGAATACATACATTCCGATTATTACCCCATATTTCGGTAATCACATCAGTTTATTCTGTTTGTTGATGACCATAACGAATATTATTTACACGCACATTAATATGGGCTTGACCGATACCGGTTCGCAACAAATGCCGGGAATGAAAACAATCATGTACATCATGCCGGTCATGTTCCTGTTCTTTTTCAACGACTATGCGTCAGGGTTGAGTTACTACTATTTTGTATCCACTCTGATTACAATCATACAAACCTATGCAATCCGTAAGTTTGTGAACGAAGAAGAGCTGCTGGCAACCATAAAGGAAAACCAGAAAAAGCCGCAGAAAAAATCCGCATGGATGGAACGGTTGGAACAAGCCCAGAAACAACAGGCAGAATTGCAAAAACGGAAACAGGGAAAATAAAACCGTATATAATATAATAGTAGAGACGTGGCATGCCGCGTCTCTACTGTTTTGTGAAATATATGTTTTGGTTTTTAAAAACAGATTACAATGTCCCCGCTATCTATTCTGATTATTCTTTTTGCCTACGTCCTTTTACTGCTGGTTATCTCTTTTTTTACAGGGAAAAATAAAAGCAATGCCGATTTTTTTTCCGGAAGTAAACGTTCGCCTTGGTATGTCGTTGCCTTCGGCATGATAGGAGCCACTATCTCGGGGGTTACCTTTGTTTCCGTTCCCGGATGGGTAAGGTCGATTGATTTTACTTATATGCAGATGGTTATCGGCTTCTTCTTCGGGTATCTGGTGGTCGTTTACGTTTTATTGCCTCTATACTATAAACTCAACCTTACCAGCATTTACGGTTATCTGGGTATTCGTTTCGGACGGAAAGCCCACCGGACGGGAGCGTGGTTTTTCCTGCTTTCCAAGATGGTCAGCGCTTCGGCGCGGATGTATATTGTGGTACTTGTGTTGCAGCAGTTTGTTTTTGATGCGTTGGGTGTACCGTTTTACGTGACTACCTGCGGGACGATACTTGTTATCTGGCTATATACTTTCCGCGGTGGGATTAAAACTATTGTCTGGACCGATTTCCTTCATACCTTTTTTCTTATTCTGGCTTTAATACTGCTTATAGTAGAGAGTGTCCGTTTTTTGAATACGGATTGCGGAGATGCAATAAAGATGATTTACGAAAGCGGTTACTCCCGCATGTTTGTTTTTGACGACTGGCAGAGCCGGCAAAATTTTTTCAAACAATTTTTCAGCGGCATATTTGTCGTAATTGTTATGACCGGATTAGACCAGGATATTATGCAGAAAAACCTCTCTTGCAAAAATCTCAAGGAATCCCGCAGGAATATGCTTTCGTATGGTTTTTCATTTATTCCGGTCAACCTGCTTTTTTTATCGCTGGGAGCATTATTGCTTATTTATGCAGGGCAAAACGGTATCGCCCTTCCTTCTTTGGACGACAGTATCCTGCCGATGTTTGCAATGAAATTCGGCGGAATCGTTACCGTATGCTTTGTTATCGGGGTGATTGCTTCCGCTTTTTCTAGCGCCGACTCTGCATTGACTTCCCTTACGACCTCTTTTTCTATCGATATTCTCCGGTTAGACAAGAAAAACGACACATCGCTCCGGAAAAGCCGTTTCTACATACATCTGGCAATCTCTGTTATTTTCGCTTTGGCCATTCTTCTTTTCAGGGAGATAAACAGTAAAAGCGCCATTGATGGGATTTATACGATTGTATCTTATACATATGGGCCTTTGTTAGGTTTATATACCTTTGGGCTTTTTACCCGTAAGCGCGTGAATGACCGTTGGATTCCCTTTATCGCTTTTTCCTCTCCGGTCTTAACATTCGGAATAGACCGTTTGTTATTTTATTATTGCAACTATGCCTTGGGATATGAAATGCTGATGCTGAACGGCGGTTTGACATTCTTAGGATTATGGTTAGCAAGAGAGAATCGTGAATTAGAAATTGAAAATCAGGAATAAAAGTTTTCTTTGTAAAAGAAATTTCAACCCTTAAAAAACTTTTATGATACAGCAGGAATTTGAATTGATGCCGCGCCGCAGGGGATATCATTTAATTACAAATGAAATATTGAAAAACCTGCCGCCTCTTCCGGTTGCCGGAATACTGCATTTATTTATTAAACATACTTCGGCGGCATTATCTCTCAATGAGAATGCAGATCCTTCTGTCCGTACCGATTTCGAATCTATTTTGAATAAAATTGTACCCGAGAATCAATCCTACTACACACATACATTGGAAGGCGATGATGATATGCCCGCCCATATCAAATCCTCGTTGATAGGAAGCTCGGTTACGATTCCCATTACAAACGGGCGGCTGAACCTCGGAACGTGGCAGGGCATCTATCTTTGCGAGTTCCGCAATAGCGGGGGAACCCGTGAGATTGTTGCAACGATACTGTAAAAATGATAATTTTGCGTCGTTGGAGTTTTGAGTTAAGCAGAGCAATTCGGAGCGCGATTTGGAGAGCAATTTTAAGAGCAATTCGGAGCGCGACTTTGAGTCGCACTCCGATTATCACCCTTAATCAGAAACGCTAAGAGCAAGCGAAGATTTTTATTTAACAAAGTAAAAAAACAAAAGTAAAGTGGACAAACCGGTTGATATAAAGATAAATTCAGTAAAAGCATGGATGCTCGCAGCCCGTCCTAAAACGTTGGCGGCAGCAATTGTTCCCGTGTTGGTAGGTTGTGCGTTGGCATATCATTATCATTCGTTGCAGTGGATTCCCGCATTGGCTTGCCTCTTTTTTGCGATGTTGATGCAGGTGGCAGCCAATTTTATTAACGACCTGTTCGATTACCTCAAAGGCAGCGACGGCGAAGACCGCCTGGGACCTTTGCGTGCAACTGCGCAAGGCTGGATTTCTATGCCGGCAATGAAAAAAGGGATTTTCCTGGTTATCCTGCTTGCCTGCCTGATTGGCTCCATACTTATTTTTTATGGCGGATGGGAGATGATTCTCGTAGGATGTTTTTGTGCCCTCTTCGCTTATTTTTATACATCCGGTCCCTATCCTTTGGCATATAACGGATTGGGAGATGTAGCCGTGATAATATTTTTCGGTTTGGTCGCCGTTGGTTTTACCTGTTACGTACAAACATTGTGCTGGACAAAAGTGATTGCTTTTTCAGGTTTAGCCACAGGTATGGTGGTCAATACCCTTTTAGTATTAAACAATTACCGCGACAGGGAAACCGATAGGAAATCGGGAAAAAGAACAATAGTAGTGCGCTTTGGCGAACCGTTCGGCCGTTATCTTTATCTTTTTTCGGGAGTGTTGGCAGTGCTTATAGTATGTATTGTTTTCTTTTTCGGAAAGGGAGCCGAATCAGCATGCAGAAGCCTTTGCCTCTCTTTTTCCACCATATTCTATTTAATCCCTCATTTCCTGACTTGGAAAAAAATAAATAAGATAAGGAATGGTAAAGCCCTAAATGGCTTGATTGGAGAAACTTCCCGCAATATGTTATTTTTTGCATTGTTGTTGTCTTTAGGGCTGATTATATGTCGATAAAGGAAATCCAATATCAATGTCTGGAACGGAATATCCCGTTTTATTGCTACCGCTTGCCCGGCGCGCAGGAGGTTGTAATGGGAATTCAAAGCAGTCCCGAAGTACTTCCTTCCGGCAATTTTGAAAAGGAAAAGATAGAAAAAGGATTTTTGATAGCTCCCTTTGTTATTTCCGCAGAAAATGCCCCGTTATTTATCAGGGAAGATTTTCGTATTACAGGAAATACTTCGGATAAGGAGCTTGAAGATTGGATTTGCTCTGTTCATTTTGAATCGGAAGGTTCTGAATCGCCTGAATATATACAACCTCAGGAAGAGTATCTGGAAGAAGTAGCCGATTTAGTTCGGGCATTGAACGGTGATAAATTGTCGAAAGTCGTTTACTCGCGCGTTATCGCTTTGAAAAAATCATTTACGGATAATTTCGGATTGTTTCAGGCTCTTATGCATAGTTATCCGGATGCTTTTGCCTACTATTTCCATATACCCGGAAATGTTGTCTGGATGGGAGCCACTCCCGAACTCTTTTTAGAGGTGCAACCGGAAATTTTAAAAACGATTGCTTTGGCAGGAACAAAGAAAACCCCGAATGAATCGTGGAGTGGCAAGGAGTACAGGGAACAGGAGTATGTAAGCCGTTTTATACGTGAGGTATTCGATAGTTGTTCGTTAAAGGAACGGGAAGAGAGCGCTCCGAAAGCGGTCAGGGCAGGAGAGTGTATACACTTGAAAACAGATTTTTCTGTCCGAGCCAATTTATCCGGTTCCGGAATCAATCAGCTGATAAAATTACTGCATCCTACTCCCGCTGTCTGCGGTTATCCGCAAAAAGAAGCAATGAATGAAATTTTGAAACGTGAAAAGCATAACCGTCAGTTTTATTCCGGTTTCTTAGGTCCGGTATCGGCAATCAACCGGATGAATCTTTTCGTAAACCTGCGTTGCATGAGAATAGGGCGGGAGCATGTTGAGCTTTTTGTCGGAGGCGGAATAACAAAAGATTCTGACCCGCAGGAAGAGTGGAACGAAACGGTGTTGAAAGCTCAAACACTTATGAATTTAATAAGCTGAAAGTTGAAAAGTGAAAATTGAAAGTTAATCAACGTTTGAAATTGTGCATAACAGATTGAATTAAAGTTGAATTAAATCCGGAGGATTTACATATTTATAGAAAATATCGATTGTTTTCTATATTTGACTCCGAAGAAGTCGTACAAATAAAATGCTTATCAGCTATATTACCCCTAACGAGAAAAAGTAAACACAAAGGCAGGAAGTGCACAAAGAAAATAAAAAAATAAACATAACTTCGTGTCCTTTGTGCCTTTGTGTTTATAAAATTCATTTACGTTGGCACCGGGGATAATATTGCTGATAAGCGTATAAAATTATTATCATTTTCTATAAACATGCAATATCATCGGTATTGATAATAAGACTTTCTTATATTGAACTCACATTAAATAGATTAATTAATTTTTTGAAATCTATATTAATTGGAATAAGAAAGTCTTATCTAAGGTTCTACAGCTCCCCCGCCTTGGAGGCGCAGCGTTAAGAAAATCTTCGTAATGGAGCGTTAAAAAACGTTTTCTGTTTGACGACCGCAGGGAGGAGTTTAAAACGTTTTAGCGCAATGCAGAAGATTTTTAGCGGAGAATCCACAGCGGCGGCTTTTTTTGCTTACTTTTTTGAGCTGTAGCAAAAAAGTAAGAGCCCGTCCGGCTTAAGGACATCTAATTATTTTGAGATAAGATTTTGAAACAGTTTTTCGTAAAGAGTATTCAATGAATAAAATCTGTGTAAATCTGTCTGATCTGTGTCATCTGTGTGCTAAAAAATAAAGATATGAATCAAACCACCGATAAACAAGTTGTACGCACATTGGTTTCCCTCTGTGTTGAACATGGCGTTGAGCATGTTGTATTCTCTCCGGGTTCGAGAAATGCTCCGTTGATAATCGGATTTAACCGTGAGGAGAGGATAAAATGCCAGATTATTGTCGATGAAAGGAGTGCCGCATTCTTTGCATTGGGAATGGCGCAAAAGAGCAATAAGCCCGTTGTGCTGGTTTGCACTTCCGGAACCGCCTTACTCAACTATGCTCCGGCTGTGGCTGAGGCTTATTATCAACATATCCCCTTGGTTGTAGTTTCGGCAGACCGCCCTCAGGAATGGATTGACCAGGACGATAGCCAGACTATCCGCCAGTTTGATGCACTGCATAATTTTGTAAAAAAATCATATCAGTTGCCCGGAGATATCAGTACGAAAGATGCCCATTGGTTTGCTAACCGGATTGTAAATGACGCATTTATAACTGCCCTGTCCGGAAGGAAAGCTCCCGTACATATTAATTTATCATTGAGTGAGCCGCTGTGTGAGACGGGAAGTTTCTTTTCGCATGAGCGGTTAATTAGTCCGGTAGAAACGGAAAGATTGGAAGATAAAACGGTACATCTCTTTGCTGAAAAATTTAACCGGAGTAAGAAGGTAATGATTTTGGCAGGATTTATGCATGACACAAAACAGTTGCAGTTATCATTGGATGAAATTACCCGCCTCCCTTTCGTATCCGTTTTGTCCGAATTAATAGCAAATATTCCTTCTGAAAATACGATTACTACCCCCGAACCGGTTTTTGCATCCATCACCGAAAACGAAGTATCCGGCTTTCAACCCGATTTGCTCATCAGTTTCGGAGGCTCATTGGTATCCAAGTCGGCAAAACAATTTTTACGTAAAAATCCGCCTTTGGAGCATTGGTATATAGGAAAGGAAGAAACATCTATTGATACCTTCCAATGTTTGACGCACCGGATAGATGTGCGCCCCGAACTCTTTTTTGAGCAGTTATTGCCGCTGCTTCAACCCAAAGAGAGTAATTACCAAACTATTTATCTTGCCCGGGAAAATGAATTGCAATTACATCAGGATAACCTGTTGCAACAATCCGGTTGGAACGATTTGAAAGCATTCTCCTTATTGATGGGAGCCATTCCCGGAAATTCGGACTTACATATCAGCAACGGAATGAGTATCCGTCTGGCACAACGCTTTAAGCTTAATAAACCTATCTCGGTCTATGCCAACCGCGGTACAAGCGGTATAGACGGTTCTACTTCTACTGCGGCAGGTTCTGCCTTCCTGAACCCAGGCGTCACTACACTAATCAGTGGCGATTTGAGTTTTTTATATGACAGTAATGCCTTGTGGAATAACTATCTCTCCCCCCGGTTGAAAATGGTTGTTATCAATAACGGCGGCGGCGGAATTTTCCGGAGTCTAAACGGCCCTTCGAAGCTGCCCGAGATGAACACTTATTTTGAAACTCCGCACTGGATTGATTTTGAGAAATTAGCAGCATTATACAGTTTGAAGTTTCTCCGTGCAACAGATGAATCCACGTTGAAAGCATCCATAGAAATGATGTATTCGGAAAATGAAATTCCTCTTTTATTGGAAGTAATCGTATAACGGACTTTAGTTCGATTTTATCCGGAGTGCGACTTCAAGTCGCATTCCGATTTGCATTTAGTGAATCCTCCGATTTTTTTGTACAATGAACAGACTCAATACGATTGGCACAGTTCAATGAACAGACTCCTCCAATCTATTTCGGGGACTCCCTAATCCGTTTCGGGAACCCCCTAATCTGTTTCGGGGATTCCCTAATCCATTTCGGGGACTCCCTAATCCGTTTCGGGGGCTCCCTAATCTGTTTGGGGAACCCCCTAATCTGTTTGGGGAACCCCCTAATTTGTTTGGGGAACACCCCAACTTATGGGGGAATATCCGAATTTGCTTTAAACAGGCTTATTTCTAATAATAATCTTTAAAATTTAAAATTATGACAAGAAAATCTGACTGGATGAAACAAAATCACGAATCTTTCTCCCTCGTTCGGCTCAACTGAGAAGATACTTTATATATTCGTTCAAAAAACTTAATGATTATCCGCAATCTTACCACTAATTTTGAAGATTCCTCACTCCACTTCGTTAGGTTCGGAAAGACTAATATTTTCGGCGTAGAACGGGAAGTGGAGTGAGGCGGCAACGCCGCCTCTCTCCACTCTATATCCTTACAACATTACGTTGTCATTCCGACCGGAGGGAAGAATCTCTCAAAAAACAATCTTTGGTGGTATAAATGCGGATAATCATTAAAAACTTTTAAAACAGCCTACGCCCTCAGCGAGTTTAATCTGCTAATTGGGAGGACGACTTGGAGTCGCCCTCCCAATATTAAAGACGGCACGCTGTTTGGCGGAATATTTAATTTCCTCCTGGCGTTCTCTTAATAAAAAATCAAAACAATAACTTGTTTGGGAAAAACTGATTAACTTTGTTCCTGCTTTGCAATATCTGAAGATAATTTAGCAAACATTGTAACAGATAAATGATTCAGGAAAAGAAGAAATGGGGTGTAATTGCTAATCCTAAGTCCGGTTCCAGGCGTTTTTTTCGTAGAAAGGTTACGGTTGAAGAACGATTGAGAAGGGTTGGGTTGGATGTTGATTTTGTTTTCTCCCAATATCCTGAACACGCCTGTGAATTAGCACGCAATTTTGTTGAAAAAGGGATTCGCAACCTGATTGTCGTCGGTGGCGACGGTACTGTAAGCGAAGTTGTACACGGCGTTTTCTGCTCTTCGGTAAACCCTAAAGAGGTTACTTTTGCCGTTATCCCGTCGGGGACGGGCAATGACTGGACACGCTACTGGGGAATCCGCAAAAGTATTCGTAAAAGCCTCTCTGTTATTTTGAGAGGAAATACCCGGCTGGTTGATGTCGGTAAATTGACTTACAGGCTTAAACGCCAGAAGAAGGTAAAATACTTTATCAATTCCGTAGGAATAGGATATGATGCGCAGGTAGTTCAATATGCCGAGATTATCGGGCGTTTTATTCCCGGCAAAAAATGGGTTTATTCCTTTGCCGTTATTTCGGGGGCGATTATGCACGCTCCTAAATTATTGAGCCTGTATGCCGATGGCGAACATTTTTTGGAATCCAAAGTTTATACCATGTCTGTCGGAAACGGGCCTTATACCGGGGGCGGAATAAAACAGACCCCTCAGGCAAGTCCCGTAGATGGAAAATTTGACGTAATGGTAGCAATAAAACCCTCTTTCTTTGAATTAATCAGGGGATTGTACCATTTGTTCCGTTCCAGTTTGCAGGAAGACTCCTGCGTAAAGTATTTCCGGACTAAAGAACTCCGCATAACCACCACTAAAAGGCATAAGATAGAGGCTGACGGTATATTATTGAAAAACAGTAAAGCCCCTTATGAAATCTCTATTCTTCCGGAAGCCATTCAAATGATAGTTCCATAAGTAAAATACTGATTGTAACTGATAACTCTGTAACCAGTAACTTAAAATATATGATTCCAAAATTAAAACATACCGATTCGGGTAATTTTTTTATACTTGCCGGCCCTTGTGTGATTGAAGGAGAGGAGATGGCATTTCAGATTGCCGAACATATTCTTGATATCAGTAACAGGTTGAAAATTCCTTTTGTTTTCAAAGGCTCTTATCGTAAAGCTAACCGTTCAAGGATAGACTCTTTTTCGGGAATCGGTGATGAAAAGGCATTACAGATATTGAAAAAAGTAGGAGATACTTTCCAAATCCCGGTGGTGACGGATATTCATTCGGCAGATGAAGCCGAAATGGCGGCTGCATACGTGGATGTGCTCCAAATACCGGCTTTCCTTTGCCGCCAAACGGATATATTACTGGCTGCCGCAAAAACCGGAAAGGTTGTCAATGTAAAAAAAGGGCAATTCCTTTCTCCCGAGTCAATGCAGTTTGCCGCGCAAAAAATAGTAGACTCAGGCAATAATAATGTGATGCTGACCGACCGCGGAACCAGTTTCGGTTATCAGGATTTGATTGTCGATTACCGCAGTATTCCTGTTATGCAAAAATTCGGATTCCCGGTTATTCTGGACATTACCCACTCGTTGCAACAACCTAATCAGACTTCGGGAGTAACAGGCGGAAATCCGGAGATGATTGAAACAATTGCACGCGCCGGTGTCGCTGCCGGTGTCGACGGCTTATTCTTGGAAACACATCCTGACCCCGCAAATGCAAAATCGGACGGCGCAAATATGTTGAGGCTCGACCTGTTGGAACAATTATTGTCAAGGTTGGTTAAAATACGCAAAGCGTTAAATAGTTGAAAGTTGAAAAGTGAAAGGTGAAAGTTAAAAAAAGAAGCTGTCCAAAAAGTCTTTTTACCACAAAGGACACAAAGTTTTACACTAAAGAACACAAAGAATGCTGGTTGATTATCAGGATATTGTGAACTTTGTGAATTTCCTTTGTGTCCTTTGTGGTAAAGAATATAGGCTT
>JAVBMA010000022.1:0-98705 GCA_031553005.1 Paludibacteraceae bacterium
AAGAGGATAAGGACAACCTTGACCCATACAGATATGGTTCGTAATTGTGTCGGCAGGGCAGGGAAGTCCGGAAAATTGGGGACAGCCGAGAAAACAGGGAAACCGGGGAAGTACTTTAAAGGGGAAATAGAAAATTTCCGTATTTATAACCGCGAACTGAATTGTACCGAGATTAGCAAACTTGCGGGAAAAACTTTCCCGCCGGGATGGAAACAGCAGTTGCAAGCGGCTATTCAGGGGATCAGCCGCCTTTATAAGGTAAATATTGTATACTCTTCTCTTCCGGGTGGCTACCGGGCTACCCAACTGATTAACCTGCGACGTGGTTCGTGCGATGATTACGCGGTTTGGGGCACATCTGTCTTCCGCTCGTTGGGCATTCCTTCGGCAATCGATTTTGTGCCGCAATGGGCAAACCGCAGCATGGGGCACTCATGGAATGCGCTTTATACCGGAAATGGCAGGATGGAGGATTATTCATTCGGCGCTATGTCGGACGTTATCGGCTACCACATGAAAGACAATGAAGACAATGAAAAGAACAAAGCCGCTAAAGTTTTCAGGAAGACTTTCGGTAAACAGCCGGAAACTCCTGCCATGCAACAAAAAGATAGGTACTTGCCGCCTCTTTTCCGGAACCCTTGCGTCAGGGACGTGACCGATACCTATCTGGACTGCATGGATGTGTCTGTTACCCTCACACAGGAACCTTCGAAAAAAAGGGAATATGCCTATTTGTGTAATTTTAATAATAGTGTATGGATTCCGGTACATTGGGGCGAAATAAAAGAAGGAAAAGTTACTTTTACAAAAATGGGAAAAGATGTTGCCTACTTGCCTGTTTACTACAGCTGGAACGGCATCCAGCCTGCGGCAGAGCCTTTTATACTAACCAAAGATGGAGAGATGAAAAAACTTATTCCCGATCATTCGAAAAAACAGTCCCTTGTCCTGACCCGGAAATACCGTTTGGGCAGAGTCCCGGAAAAAGGTAAATTACTTGTCGGAGGCCGGTTTCAGGTGGCAAACAAAGAAGATTTCAGCGATTCGTTGACAGTGTATGCAGTCAACGATATACCGGAAATACGTTATAATTCTGTTCGTTTAACATTGAATAAGCCGTACCGTTATTTTCGCTTTTGGGCGGCACACTCGCAGGGAGGCGAGATTTCGGAAATAGAAATTTATTCGGCGGAAACGGGGGTAAAGTTATCCGGAAGTGTGATTGGAAATAAAAATTGCCCGAAAGGATGGGAAGCGGAAAAGGCATTTGACAACGACCCTTTAACTTCCTACAAATGTGAATGGAACGAAACAGGCTGGGTTGGTTTGGATTTCGAGAAGCCTGTGAACATTGCAAGTTTCCGTTACCTGCCGCGCAACGACGATAATTTTATTAAAGAAGGGGAGGAGTACGAACTTTTTTATTGGGAAAATAACCAATGGATTTCGTTGGGAAAACAGGTCGGGACTTCAAAACAGTACTTGGAGTATACTGATGCACCTTCCAATGCCCTGTTTTGGTTAAGAAACCATACCAAAGGAAAAGAGGAACGGATTTTTACGTATGAAGATGGGAAACAAGTTTGGTGGTAAAAAATAAAACATGGAGAATACAGATAAAACCAAACTGTTTTTTCTGCATTCTCCGCACTTTAATATTATATCTCTGCCAGTTTACGTATATCTTCCATGATTGTCAGTGCCAGAGAGTCAGCTTCTTTTTGGGAAGATGCTTCCGCGTAAATACGGATAATCGGTTCCGTATTTGATTTGCGCAAGTGTACCCACTTATCCGGAAAATCTATTTTTACACCGTCAATGTCATTGACTTCTTCGTTTTTATATTTCGTTTTTATATCCGCTAAAATGAGGTCCACATCAATTCCCGGAGTGAGTTGTATTTTGTTTTTGGAAATATAATACTCCGGATATTTCCTGCGTAGTTCCGAAACTTTGATTTTCTCTTTTGCCAATAATGAAAGGAAAAGGGCAATTCCAACCAATGCATCGCGGCCGTAGTGGCTTGCCGGATAAATTATGCCTCCGTTTCCTTCTCCGCCAATGACGGCAGAAGTTTCTTTCATCTTTGTTACAACATTCACTTCTCCTACAGCTGCTGCATTATAAGTTCCTCCATGCATACGGGTAACGTCGCGCAGTGCCCGGGTAGAGCTTAGGTTGGATACCGTATTGCCCGGAGTATGGCTCAGGACATAGTCGGCCACCGATACCAATGTATATTCCTCTCCAAACATAGAACCATCCTCGCAAACCATCGCTAAACGGTCTACATCAGGATCGACTACAAATCCTACATCAGCCTTCTTGGTTTGTACTAAACAGGATATCTCCGTTAAGTGTTCCGGAAGGGGTTCCGGATTGTGCGGGAAGTGTCCGTTCGGTTCACAATAGAGCTTTAATACGTTTTTTACACCCAGTTTTTCGAGCAGTTCGGGTAGGATAATTCCCCCCACGGAATTTACGCAATCGATAGCTACTGTGAAGTTTGCCTTGCGTATAGCTTCCGTATCAACCAATTTGAGGTTTAATACATCTTCTATATGTATCCGGTTATAATCGTTTTTACATGTAATTGTTCCCAAACTATCAACATCGGCAAAGACAAAATCCTCTTTTTCGGCTATTGCCAATACCTCTTTGCCGTCCTGATCGCTTAGGAATTCACCCTTTTCGTTTAGTAGCTTCAATGCATTCCATTGTTTCGGATTGTGGCTGGCAGTAAGGATGATTCCTCCGGCGGCTTTCTCTTTTTGTACCGCAATTTCAGTGGTAGGAGTAGTCGCTAATCCGATGTTTACTACATTCATTCCCAGTCCGACGAGAGTTCCTGTTACTAAACTGTCTGCCATTTCTCCCGAAATGCGGGCATCGCGTCCTACAACGATTGTTTTATTTGGAGAAGAGGTATTCTTTTTTATCCAGGAACCGTAGGCTGCCGTAAATTTTACGATATCCAAAGGGCTTAGCCCTTCTCCGACTTTACCTCCGATTGTCCCGCGGATACCCGAAATTGATTTTATAAGTGTCATGTGTATAAATTAAATGAATCTTGATATTCTGACCTTAATTCAAAAAAATGAAACAAAGTACAAATTTACCGGCTTTAATTGCTTTTTATAAACAAAAACAAAATTATTCCGCAAATTCATGATACCTCGGGCAAAATTAACAAAAAGGAGTATTTATAGGCATATAAATATGAAAATTTAATGTCTTGCTCACTGTTTTACTTTTGTTTATAAACTATCTTTGCATAAAATTCTCTTTTGCGTAAAATGAGCTTTAATCAAAAATTCGTACCGGCTCTTATTTCTATTTTTATAGCGGCACTTTTATCGTCCTGCTCTTCAACCAAATTTGTCCCCGATGGCAATTATTTGTTGAATAAAGTAGAGATAAAAGTAGATGAGAAAAGCCAGAATGAAAAAGAATTGTCCCATTTCCTGCGACAGGAACCCAATTTTAAAGTTTTCGGTATATACCGCCTTTACCTGTCACTCTATAACCTTTCAGGCAGGGACTCTACTAAGTGGTTGAATAAAAACCTCCGGCTGATAGGCGAAAAACCTGTCATATATGATCCGTTTCAAACATACCGTTCGGAGAAGGAACTCCAAAAGTATATGCAGACAAAGGGCTATATTAATGCCCAAGTAGCATCAGAGGTTGAATATAAGAAGAAAAAAGCCAAGGTAACTTATGTTGTTACCGCAAATGAACCGTACCGGGTTCGTAATATTAACTATAATTTTTCCATTGACAGTGAAATTGATTCTTTGATGCAGAACCGAGGATTGAGAAATACCCGGCTGGCAAAAGGAATGCTTTTTGACACGGATGTTTTGGATAAGGAACGGGAGAGGATTACTCAGCTTCTCAGGAGGCAGGGATATTACTATTTTAATAAAGAATACCTCTCTTATACTGCCGATAGCTCTTTGCGCAGCCATCAGGTTGATATTACATTGAACCTGAAACCGTTTGTTCGCGTTATTCCGGACGGAACAATAGAGGAGGGAACGCATGAAAAGTATACAATCCGCCGGATTAATGTTTATACATTAAAAGATAGCCGTTCGAATGTTAATTCTCCGCTGCTGACTTTCGATACGATCAAATATACTCCGACACTGTATATTTTCTCTCAAAATCGGAAGCCGTTAATACGTCCCAAGATTATCGAAGACGAATTACGTATTTTCCCGGGTCAACCGTACAGCGATTTTTTTGTGGAGAGAACCTATACAAGGTTTAACTCATTAGGGATTATCCGTTCAACAAATATTCAATTCAATGATCTGAAAAATGGTTTAAATGAACTGGACTGCTCAATTATTCTGGCTCCTGCCAAACCCCATTCGTTTTCGTTCGATGTAGAAGGAACCAATTCTTGGGGTGACCTTGGTTTTGCTACTAACGTAGGTTATCAGCACCGGAATATTTTCAGGGGATCCGAATTACTGAGTGTTAAATTCAGGTATGCCCAGGAAGCTTATTCCGGAATCAAAGACATTTTGAAAAAAAATACTATAGATATAGGAGGCGAAACAAGTTTGACTTTTCCCCGCTTTCTATTCCCTTTTCTTTCCAAGCCATTCAAGCAAAGGATTAATGCCCAGACCGAGTTTAAGCTCTCTTACAATTATCAGATCCGGCCAAACACGTTCGAGAGGACAATTGCAACCATGGGTATGAAATATATATGGAATATGCGCCGTTTCTACCGTTATACATTCGATATCGTTGATTTGAACTATGTTAAGATCAATACCGATCCTTCTTTTGATTCTTTGTACAGCGCGCCTAAATATTCTGTGTTGAGATACAGTTATTCCGATCACTTTATCCTGAATGCGGGATTTACCTTGATGTATGACGATCAATTTAATGCGCAGGTATTGAACAAAAAATATTACCGTGTCTCTGTTGAAAGTGCGGGCAATTTGCTCTATGCATTCAGCTATTTAGCCAACAGGCCTAAAAATAGCGATGGTTTTTATGAAATAGCTAATATACCTTATTCACAATACGTAAAGGGGGAATTAGCTTATTCTTATAACCGCTATATTGATAGAAAGAACCGGATTGTTTATCATGCCGGATTTGGTATTGCCTATCCTTATGGAAATGCCCAGATAGTCCCTTTCGAAAAGCGTTTTTTTGGAGGTGGGGCTAACGGCGTCCGGGGATGGGCTGTTCGTACGCTGGGACCCGGTAGCTTTGCTTATGAGAATGAAGAAGACTTTGTGCAGCAATCCGGAGATATTAAACTGGACTTGAATATAGAATACCGCTCCAAGCTCTTTTGGAAAATGGAGTTGGCTGCCTATATTGATGGAGGGAATATCTGGACGATAAAAAATTACCAGTCGCAGCCCGGCGGATATTTTCGTATAGACGAGTTTTATAAGCAAATTGCGTTGGCTTACGGTTTAGGTCTCCGGTTTGACTTTACTTATTTCCTTATCCGGTTTGATACGGGTGTCAAGGCTTACGATCCGGCAAAGGAAGGCTCGAAGCGCTGGCGCTTTAAAAACTTTAGTTGGTCTGATGATACCGCATTTCACTTTGCGATAGGTTATCCATTCTGATGATTTACAGGTATATATGTTCTCTTTATAAATGAATCAAATATATTCATGCGGATTTTTTGCAATAAATTCAAAATATATTTATCTTTGCGCTCTCAAATAAGGATGGTCGGGTAGCTCAGTTGGATAGAGCAACAGCCTTCTAAGCTGTGGGTCAAGGGTTCGAATCCCTTCCTGATCACTAAATAAAATGCCAATATCTTACAAATAAGATTGTTGGCATTTTTGTTTTATAAAAAATCCTCACGCAAATCCTGTTTATTTTTATGGCAAAAATAGCACATCGAAAAATCACTGCCTTTTAATGTGGAATTATGTATAATAAGTTGGTTTTTAGGCAGGCTAAATCCGGGGGATTTATATGTTTATAGGTAAATAATCAAGATTTTCTATATTCGACTCCTATTGGAGTCGTACAAATTGGTTTGTCATTGTTGTCTATAAACATATAATGCCTTCGGCATTAATTTCAAGATAATCTTCTATTGACAAAAGATGAATGGAAAGAACTGGTCACAATTTGTGACCACATACCGGAAACAATGAAACATAGCTATATTCCGCCGTTTGCATTTTCCGAACACGGGGTAACTATGTTGTCAAGCGTACTAAGAAGTGATATTGCTATTGAGGCAAATATTCTGATAGTTCGCGCTTTCGTTGCAATGAGACAACTTGTAATCAGTAGGCCTGCTAACGGGATAAAAGAATTGCAAAATGAAATGAAGGAGCTAAAACAATACATTGAAGATGCATTTACCGACTATAACGACATTAACGAAGATACCCGTATGCAATTGGATCTGATCAATGAAACATTAGCTGAATTGCAAGTGAAAAACAGAGAGCAGAATAAGCCTCGTAATCCGATAGGATTTGTTACATCAAAAAAATAGAAGACAAAGAGTAATTGTAAATATTTAATAATGTGTTTTTAACTGTTTATTGTCTCATTAATAGATTGGTAACTTGTAACTCAATAGTTAGTAACTACTTAAAATGAAAAAATAACGGGAAATTGTTAGAAAAAGTCTCTTTTGTTTTGTTATATCTCAAAAAGGTCAGATTTGTTTAACTTTAATAATTTAAGAAATGAAAAAAATCCTTTTTCTGATATTTGCAGTATTGTCGTTAATCCTTTTACCCGGTTCATGTAAAAATAAGAAGGAGAGTGTTTTACAAAAGAATGCGGAAAAATATACAAGAGAAAACTTTAAAGAGATATCCTCTTTTAAAACGATCCGGTTGGAGTTTGCGGACTCAATAACTATGTTACAGGCAATAAACAATCAAATAGCTCTTTTGGATTCGTTTATCAGTCAGTCTAAAAAGGAGATTGCCGATAGCCGCTATGCGATTGAAGATTTGGGAAAAGATAGCCGTTCCGAATCAGGTCTTCAGCTTTATTTTGAAAAGATAAAAAATCGCAGCATGGATATAAGTAAAAATAATGAATTGATAGATTTCTTGAAAATTGTCCGGAAAGCCGATAATGTCAATGATGCCTGTGCTTATAAATATGATTATGAAATAGAAGCAAAAGCCGCAACTCTTGAATATATCAATTTCATTCTTTTATGCGGTAAAGATTATAATATTATCCAAATGGTAAAAAATCCGGATGAAGTGGACAAATCTCCTTGCGAAATTCCCGGTTATAATGAAAAATATGCAGAAGTAGATAAGAAATATAATTATTGAAAGGTTTGTTACGGGTCTGTAGCGGAATTTTTGTCAGAATTTAAATCTCCAATTTAAACTTTATAAGCATTAAATTAAAATAGCCCCAAATCAAGTGGGGCTATTTTAATATTTCCGGTTTTTAAAAACCGGAAATATAATTCTTGTATATCATGAATGATAGGAAATTAAAAACTTAGCAAATTTTTCCGTACCCCGGGTCCATTTTATTATTTGTGATACACTCTTCGATATAAGTATGTACATGGCGGACTCTCTTCTCTTCAAAAATTTCCTCTACCGTAATCATCAATCCCGTCTCTTCTACTTCTCCGAATTCATCATTAATAGTAGTTCCGAATGTACGCATGGTAGGAGACAACGACATGTAAGCACTGATTAGCGGCGGGATATTTCTTCCTCTTTTCCGTACCTCTTCTTTCAGTATCAGATAATTCTCCTTGTAGTTGCTACCGTGAAATATCTTCTTCATCTCTTCTGTATCAAACGAGACTTCCATCGGCTTGAGCGGATAAATCAGATGGTCTTCGTCCGGGAAGTATTTGCTCATAAAATACAGAATCAGGTTTCGCGCATTCTCTCCGAAAGAAGGGTACATAGTCGCTTTTCCGAAAAAGTATTTTGAATGTGGCAGGTTGATAATCAATGCACCCAATCCGTCCCAAAGGTTATCCAATGCAAATAAGCTCTTGGAGCCCATCCGGGTAGATTGGTATTCCGGACGTACAAAAGAGCGTCCCAACTCAATTGTGCAAGGCAAATATTCTTTGATAAATTTTTCGGAATAACCAAAAAGATGAGATGAGGTCAATTTGGGAATATTATTTTCATCAAATGAAACTTCGGAGCCATGGATATAACGGTATCCTCCTATGATTTCTTTTTCGACAGGATTCCATACGATTAATTGCTGATATGGTTTTTCCATATAATCGTATTCGTCGATATCCGTCGAAAAGCCGGTACCTCCTCCGGAAGCCCGGAAAGAAATTTCTCTCAGGCGGCCTATCTCCAACATTACATTAGGAGCATTATGTTGGGTTACAACATAAATTTCGTTATTACATTTATTTGTTTTTCGTAAGAATCTCTCAGAGGTCAATTCCGCCTCTAACAATTCGACACTTACCGGTTCGATAATCGCTTCCATTCAGCTTTTTCGTTATTTCAATTTTCTGATAACCTATGTTCAATTTAGGGAAATCCCTATTTTTGATGCTTTAGAATAAGATTCCTCTTTGTACCTTGCGGATAGAAAGGGGAATTTTATACTCAACAGGGTGGATTTTATTCTGTTATTTTTTTGTTAAAAAATTCTCAATCTTATAATTTATAGGTAGCCTCTTTTACCCAACTTGCCCATTCCGACTGTGTTTTTGTCTTATCAAATGTTGTCCATGAAATAGGTTGCCCTATTTTTATCGTACAAGTTTTATTCCGTTGCTTATATAATTCATCCACCAAATAGAGCATCTCAATATTTACTTTAATGCCCAATTTTGTCCTGAGATACCCCAGATTGTAGAAAAAAGACGAGTTATATCCAATAAAGTGTAAAGGTACAATATCTCTTTTATATTGTATCGCTTTTGAGATAAAAGTTTTTTTCCATTCCAAATCCCGTATCCCGTTTTTTTGTTTTCGCGACACCATTCCCGCAGGAAAAAACAGGATTGCCGCATCCGATTCATAAGTGTCGTTGATTAGGGTAGTGGAATCTTTCGCTAGAGCGCCCAGTTTATTTATCGGAATGAAAAAGTCCGACAAATTCTCAACATTCATCAACAAGTCGTTTACCGGAGCTTTTACCTCTTTGTAATGGTTGCTCAAAAAATGCAGGATTGCAACTCCGTCGGCTCCGCCCAGAGGATGATTGGATGCAAAAATAACCCTTCCGTTTTCCGGTAAATTTTCTTCCCCCTCAACCCGGATGGTAATATTGAAATCCTCTAAGATTGCTTTGGCAAAATCGGAGCCTTGCAGGTGTCCGTATCGCCTGAAGAAACCGTTCAAGTCTTCCTGGTGAGCTACCTTTTTCAGGTAACTGATTACGAACCGTGGCAATTTCTTTTTTAACCCCGGAGCCTTATTGGCAAGAATAGCGTCAATATCTATCCTGTCTTTTTGATTTGTAATACCTTCGGGCATATGCTGTTTGTTAAATCCGCCCAAAAGTATATTTTTTTCATTACAGTAGAAAGCATAATCTGCTAAAAAACCATGAAAATAATATGACTTTTCCTCCACTTTACTTTTGTTTTCGTTGAAAAATAGTTAAATCATACAAAATCAAATAGTTGTAGATGTTGCATGAATTGGATTGTTAGAGGTAAATTGTTGATAAGTTGTTGAAAAATAGTGAAAGTGCAGTTGAAAAAAATAGTAATGGGGGATAGTGGCGGATTAATAATAATTATTACTTTTACCATGTGAATTTTAAGTAAAAGAACCGGATGCATCAGTTTTTAGGAAATATAGAAGCCAAAGTTGACAATAAAGGACGCCTTTTTGTGCCTGCCCTTTATCGTAAATCCCTTGAAAGAGGGGAGGAGGAGGCTCTGTATTTGGAAGCCGATGCAATAGGCAAATGTGTAAAGCTTTACCCCGAATCGGTTTGGAAAAAACTGGATGAAGAGTTTAAGGCGAACCTGAACTTGTGGGATAAAAACGATTTGAGGCTCTACCGCCAGTTTACTTCCCGTGTGGAGTATGTTGAGTTGGATTCAAGCGGAAGAGTGCTAATTCAGAAAAAACATCTTGAGGCAATTGAAATAGAAACCGAAGCCCTCTTTGTTGGTGTCGGTAGCTATTTTGAGGTATGGAACAAAGGAAATTTTGCCAAATCACTGTATGATGACGATGCTTTCGATAAAGCAATGCAGGAAAAAATGGGCAATATACATTGAAAAAAAGTAATTGTTGGTAATTAGCCTTCGGCGTAATTAAAAAGAAATTGCTTGAAGCAACCTGATTACAACCAATTGCGCGAAACGAATTACAATTAATTATAATAAACTCTAATCTTAATGGAGACAGTATATCACATACCGGCGCTTCTTCAGCAATGTATAGACGGACTGGATATTAAACCGGATGGGGTGTATGTCGACGCAACTTTCGGTGGAGGCGGACATGCAAGGGAAATTTTAAAGCATCTGGGACCAAAAGGAAAACTGATTGGTTTCGACCAGGACGAAGATGCCATGCAAAATATACCCGATGACCCGAGATTCCTCTTCGTAAGAAGTAATTTTAAATACCTGTCCAATTTTCTGAAATACCACCAGATAGAAAAAGTAGACGGAATACTCGCCGATTTGGGTGTTTCGTTTCACCACTTTGATGATTCCAATAGAGGGTTCTCTTTTCGCTTCGACGGAGAACTGGATATGAGAATGAACCAACAAGCGCCTGTAAAAGCATCTGATATTCTCGAAAAATATTCCAAAAGCCAACTGGCGGATATTTTTTACTACTACGGCGAACTGACAAACGCTCGAAAAATAGCAGCCGTTATTGTCAAAGCCCGGGAAAATGCGAAAATCAAAACAACATCCGCTTTATTGGAAATATTAGAACCTCTATTCAAAAAGGACAAGCAAAAAAAAGAGATGGCTATGGTGTTCCAAGCTATCCGAATTGAAATAAATGATGAAATGGACGCATTGCGGAGATTTCTCAAGCAATCACAAGCAGCCTTGACAACAGGCGGACGTTTAGTCGTACTTACTTATCACTCGTTGGAAGACCGTTTGGTCAAGAATTTTCTTAAGTCGGGAAATTTTGAAGGAAAAGTAGAGCAGGATTTTTTTGGAAACAGAATGACGCCGTTTCGTTTGATAAATAATAAGGTAATTGTTCCGGACGACGAAGAGATTGCAAACAATCCGAGAGCCAGGAGCGCCAAGTTGAGGATTGCGGAATTATTGTAAAATACCGTAATTCTTAATTGCACAAAATCAATTACCTCTTTCAGTAGTTAAAAGTAAGAACAAATATATCAATATGTTCAAAAAAATTAAGAAACCGCTAGCCAACGTAAAGGAGTTTACCGATATGACGGGAAATTCCATACTGGACGTTTTTGCCGGGAACATACTCACCCGGAAAAATCTTACAAGGCAGTGGAAATTAATTTTATTACTCATATTCCTTACATTCTGCTATATCGGAAACCGTTACAGTTGCGAACAAAAAATAGCAGAAATGGACAAACTGCAAAAGAAATTGGTTGACGTAAAATTTGAAGCGTTAACCCGTTCTTCGGAATTGATGGAAATGGGAAAACAATCGCAAGTACACAAATTAATAAATAGTAAAAGCATACCCCTGACGGAGCTGACAAATCCTCCGTACAGGATAAAATCAGAATAATGTCTATAAAAAGAGAGATTATAATACGCTTTGGCTTTATTTACGGAATAGCCATCTTGATAATGTTCCCGATACTTCTTTTTGCGGGAAAGACCATTGTCAAGGAAGGTGACTTTTGGCGTAGTCAAGGGGCGAAATCCAAAATAGACAGTCTGATTGTAAAGCCCAACAGGGGAAATATCCTCGCTTGTGACGGAAAACTATTGGCGAGTTCCATTCCTTCCTACAAGCTATATATGGATTTTAATGCACAAGGATTCAGGAAAGATACATTGGACAAATACATCGATGTTATCTCGGCTTCTCTTGCAACTATCTATAAAAACAAGAACAAAGAAGAGATAAAAAAACATATTCTCCAAGGATATAAAAAGAGAAGTAGTTGGTACTTGCTGGATAAACAAAATATATCCTATACAGAATTAAAACAAATAAAAGCGCTTCCTTACTTTAATAAAGGCCCGAACAAAAGCGGCCTGTGCATTTACGAACAGGTAAGCCGCAAAAAACCGTTCGGTTCCCTGGCTTCCCGTTCCATCGGAGGACTTTACGGTGAAATGGATAAAGGAGGAAGCAGCGGTTTGGAGATGAAGTATGACTCGCTGCTGAAAGGTAAACCCGGTATATCGTCCCGTCAGAAGATAGCTGGAAAGTTCCGCTCGGTCAATGAAGTTGACCCTGTAGATGGTCTGGATATTAAAACCACCATTGACGTTAATATACAGGATATTACCGAAAGCGCATTAATGAACGAACTATTGCATGTCGATGCCGAGAGAGGTTGTGCTGTAGTCATGGAGGTGAAAACCGGCGAAATAAAAGCAATCAGCAATTTGAAGCGGACGGGAGACGGGTGTTACGTCGAATCCGAAAACTTTGCCGTGAGTAGCGAGACCGAACCCGGTTCCACTTTTAAAGTGGCTTCTATAATTGCAGCATTAGAAGACGGTGTGATAGATACTTCTTACAAGGTGGACACCGAAAAAGGAATCTGGAATATCAAAGGAAAAGAGATGAAAGACCATAACTGGAACAAGGAAGGATATGGCAAAATATCGGTTGCCCAAGCTATTTGGCACTCATCTAATATTGGAGTTTCAAAAGTAATTTGCAAATTCTACGAAGATAAACCCGAGCGATTTGTTGAACGCATTTATTCGATGAAGTTGAATGAACCGCTTGACCTTGAAATCCCCGGTGCGGGAAAACCCAAAATTAAACACCCTGCAGATCCCTCTGCCAAATGGTCGGGGACGTCACTTCCCTGGATGTCGATTGGTTATGAAACTCAAATACCTCCCATCTATACACTGACATTTTACAATGCCATTGCAAATAACGGTAAGATGATTAAACCGTTTTTCGTAAAAGCAATATGTAAGGATGGAGACGAGATAGAACGATTCTCCACCGAAGTGGTTAACTCTTCGATATGCAGCCAAAGCACACTGAAAAAAGTACGGCAGATGCTTGTAGACGTGGTTGAAAAAGGTACTGCCGGAGGTGCACGCTCCAACAATTTTCCGATTGCCGGAAAAACCGGAACAGCTCAGGTTAACTACGGAAAAAGGGGAGTAGCCAAAACACACCAACTTACCTTTTGTGGCTTTTTTCCTGCCGATGCACCGAAGTATAGTTGCATCGTAGTCGTCTGGAGCCCAAGACCCGGAGTATATCCTTCGGCGGGAAATATTTGCGGGCCTGTATTTAAAAATGTAGCAGAGCGTATTTATGCCCAAAGCGCATTACTTCAATCCGAACCCGGAAACAGATGCGATACCGCCGGTATACAAGTGCCTGTGACCAAAGACGGCAAGCGCAAAGACCTGCAACTGGTATTGGATAAACTTAATATCCCATACACTTTTGACGGAGCAGCATCCGAAGAGTGGGCTTTTTCGGAAGCACAAAAAAATAACGTCAACATACGTCCCCAAAAAATATATGCATCCGTAGCCCCGAATACAATCGGGATGGGAGCAAAAGATGCGATTTTTTTATTGGAAAATAAAGGATTACAAGTCCGGATTTCAGGAAGGGGAAGAGTCTCTTCTCAATCAATTAGCCCCGGAAAAGCTATAAACAAAGGCGATATTATTCAATTGCAATTGCAATAAAAAGAAGATTCTTATGAAAACGATAACAGAAATATTACACACGATTCCGGTACAAGAATGCATCGGCAAGACAAATATTCCTGTTTATGGGATAGAATCCGATTCGCGTAAAGTCGAACAAGGTTTTCTCTTCGTTGCCACTTGCGGAACACAGTGCGACGGACACAATTTTATTCCGGCAGCCATAACAAAAGGCGCTATTGCCGTTGTTTGTGAAAAAATGCCCGAACAGCAGAATCCTGATGTTACCTATATAAAGGTAAAAAACACCAACGAAGCTTTGGGATGTCTGGCTTCCGCATGGTTTGATTTCCCCTCTTCCAAACTGAAACTGGTAGGAGTTACGGGAACCAACGGAAAAACAACTGTCGCTACTTTACTATACCAGTTGTTTATGCGCTTGGGCTACAAAGCTGGACTATTGTCTACTGTCTGTAACTATGTGAATGAAGAAAAAATTACTGCAACACATACCACTCCCGACCCTATTTCATTAAATGCCTTATTGGCGGATATGGTAAAAGCCGGTTGCCGGTATGCTTTCATGGAAGTAAGCTCTCATGCCGTAGACCAAAGGAGGATTGCAGGATTGGAATTCGCCGGAGGCGTGTTTACAAACCTGACCCGCGACCATTTGGATTATCACCAGACCTTTGCCAACTATTTGAAAGCAAAGAAAAGGTTCTTTGACGAATTGCCTAAAGCCTCTTTCGCACTTACCAATTCCGATGACAAAAACGGTTTGATAATGCTACAAAATGCCAAGGCAAAGAAATATAGCTATTCCACCCGAAGCCTTGCCGATTTTAAAGCACGGATACTGGAAGATAATTTCGACGGTATGCTTTTGGAAATGAATGGGAAAGAGATTGTTGTTCCCTTTATCGGACGGTTCAATGCCTCTAATTTATTAGCTGTATTCGGGACTGCCGTATTACTGGGGCAGGAAGAAGACACGGTTTTAGTTGGTTTAAGCGCATTGCGCAGTGTCTCCGGACGGTTTGAAGTCATACAGTCGCCTTCCGGTTACAGGGCTATTGTCGACTATGCACATACGCCCGATGCCCTTCTGAATGTTATCAATACCATTAACGAAATACGTGAAGGCGCCGGAAAACTGATTACGGTAGTCGGATGCGGTGGTAACCGCGATAAAGGTAAACGCCCGATAATGGCGCAGGAAGCTGTAAACGGAAGCGACCAGGTTATCCTTACTTCCGACAATCCCAGAAATGAAGATCCGCAGGATATTATTAACGATATGGTTGACGGATTGGACGTAATTCAGAAACGGAAAGTAATTGCTATTCCCGACCGGTTTCAGGCAATCAAAACGGCTTGCATGTTTGCTCAGCCGGGAGACGTAATACTTGTTGCCGGAAAAGGGCATGAGGATTATCAGGAGATAAACGGTGTCAAACACCATTTTGACGATAAAGAAGTTTTACAATCAGTGATGAATGATGAATAACAAGTGATTAGTGATAAGTGATAAACGATAAGATTCGTTCATTGCTTATCCGATACTAACCACTTATCACTTATCATTTACCACTTATCACTTAAAAGCTATGTTTTATTATTTATTCCATTATTTATCAGAGTTGGAGGTTCCCGGAGCCGGACTATTTAAGTACATTTCATTTCGTTCGGCATTTGCTTTTATCTTTTCCCTTCTGATTGCAACAATCATAGGAAAACGCATTATCCGCTATTTGCAAAGGAAACAGATTGGAGAAATAGTCAGGGACTTAAATCTGGAAGGACAGTTAAGCAAAAAAGGAACGCCTACCATGGGGGGGATTATCATAATCATCGCCATTATAGTTCCGTGCCTGCTATTCGGAAAATTGGAAAATATTTACCTGATTCTGATTCTGGTTTCTACACTTTGGATGGGTTGTATCGGTTTTCTCGACGATTACATCAAAGTATTCAAAAAAGACAAGGAAGGCTTGCATGGCAGGTTTAAAATCGTAGGACAGGTAGGACTTGGTCTCATTGTCGGCATGACATTATATTTAAGTGATGATGTGGTTATCCGTGAAAATACTAGCAAAGTTCATCACGATACCGAGATTGTTGAATATACCGGGCAAGACCTCAAATCGACTAAAACAACCATTCCTTTTTTTAAGAACAACAATTTTGATTATGCCGACCTCTTTTCTTTTATGGGAGAGCATGCCCAGTTGTGCGGATGGATCTTTTTTGTGCTGGTTACTATTTTTATTGTGACGGCAGTCTCCAACGGCGCAAACCTGACGGATGGACTCGATGGTCTGGCGACAGGTACTTCTGCAATTATCGGAACAACCTTGGGTATTCTGGCTTACCTTTCAAGCCACGTCGAATTTGCCGGATACCTTAATATAATGTATATACCACATTCGGAAGAACTCGTAGTCTTTATTTGTGCTTTCGTGGGTGCAACAATAGGCTTTTTGTGGTACAATTCATACCCCGCTCAGGTATTTATGGGCGACACCGGAAGCCTTACGCTGGGAGGAATTATAGCCGTATTTGCCGTGATTATACACAAAGAATTGTTGATCCCTATTTTGTGCGGAATTTTTCTGGTGGAAAATCTGTCGGTAGTACTGCAAGTCTCCTATTTTAAACATACGAAGAAAAAATACGGAGAAGGACGCCGTCTTTTCAAAATGGCGCCCCTGCATCACCATTTCCAGAAACTGGGAGTTCCCGAAGCAAAAATCGTTGCCCGTTTCTGGATTATCGGGATGCTGTTGGCGGTGTTAACGATTGTGACATTGAAGATGCGGTAGCCCCCTAAATCCCCCTCAAGGGGGACTTTAAGAAAGTGTAAAGCTAAATTTGAGTATTTTATGAAAGAACAAGCAAATAATCCAAATATTGAAAAATCTCTTTTAAGGAAAGATTTAGGAGGATTTATTGTCATACTCGGAGCAGGAGAGAGTGGAGTAGGCGCAGCTATTCTGGCAAAGAAAAATGGACTGAATGTCTTTGTTTCCGACTTGTCGGAAATTAAAAGCCAATACAAAGAAGAGCTGGACAAGTACTCCATAGAATGGGAAGAAAAACAACATACCGAAGAACGGATTCTTTCGGCTACTGAGGTAATCAAAAGCCCCGGAATACCAGAAAAGGCTCCCCTTATCAAGCATCTGAAAGAAAAAGGGATTCCTGTTATTTCCGAAATCGAATTTGCCGGAAGATATACCTCTGCAAAGAAAATTTGTATCACGGGAAGTAACGGAAAGACCACGACCACCATGCTGACCTACCATATTTTGAAACAGGCAGGTTTGAATGTCGGACTCGCGGGAAATGTCGGAACAAGCCTCGCAAGGCAGGTAGCCGAAGATAACTATGACTATTATGTGTTGGAGCTGAGTAGTTTTCAACTAGACGGAATGTATGAATTCAAGGCCGATATAGCTGTCCTTTTGAATATCACACCCGACCATTTGGATAGATATGAATACAATTTTCAAAATTACATCGATTCCAAATTCAGGATTATCCAAAATATGACGGAGAAGGATTATTTCATCTATTGGAGCGAAGACCCTATAATCCGCGAAGAATTGAAAAAAAGAGAGATAAAAGCAACCATGTGTCCTTTTGCCCTTGAAAAAGGTCAGAATACCGTTGCTTATGTGGCAAATGAAATATTAGAGATATCAATGCAAAATAAAAAGTTCGATATGGACGTAAACAAACTATCACTTAGAGGAGAACATAATATTTATAATTCAATGGCAGCAAGTATCTCCGCCTGTATTACCAATATAAACAAAGAGTCTATCCGTGAGTCGCTAAGCGATTTTAAAGGCGTAGAACACCGGTTGGAATATGTGGCAAGAGTACGTAATGTTACATTTATAAATGACTCCAAAGCCACTAATGTGAATTCATGTTGGTACGCATTGCAAAGTATGAAGACTCCTGTTGTCCTTATTCTCGGAGGAACAGACAAAGGAAACGACTATACCGAAATTGAAAATCTGGTAAAAGAAAAAGTACGCGGTATCATCTGCCTTGGAGTAGATAATACCCGATTGCACCAGTTTTTTGACGATAAAGTAAAAATGATTACAGATGCCGGCTCTATGTCCGAAGCCGTTGAAAAGTCATTCCGCATGGCAGAAAAAGGAGACACCGTTTTACTCTCCCCTTGTTGCGCCAGCTTCGACCTTTTTGATAACTACGAAGACCGTGGCCGTAAATTCAAAGAGCAGGTAAAGAACCTCTGATTTATCGCTAATAGGGATACAATTAAAAACGTGAAAATATGGCAAAAATAAGTGTAAAAAATACTGACTTAACCATTATTCAAATCAATGATGCGGATTATGTTTGCATTACCGACCTTGCACGATATAAAAATGCCACACATACAGATGATGTAATAAAAAACTGGTTAAGAAACAGGAATACAATAGAATTATTGGGGATATGGGAGAGTCTGCATAACCCGGATTTTAAACCCGTCATTTTCGACGGGTTTAGAAAAGAAGTTGGATTGAATAGTTTTGTAATGACGCCAAAGAAGTGGATTGAATCCACTAATGCTATAGGCATTATTTCCAAATCCGGACGGTATGGTGGAACATATGCCCACAGAGATATTGCATTAGAATTTGCTTCATGGATTTCAATTGAATTTAAGTTGTATTTACTCAAAGAATTCCAACGCCTTAAAGAAGAAGAGCAAAAGGCGATTGGTTGGAGTGCAAAGCGTGAGTTGGCAAAAATCAATTATCATATTCATACCGATGCCATAAAGCATAATCTTATTCCCGCTGAACTTACACCACAACAAATTTCGATTATTTATGCCAGCGAAGCAGATGTGTTGAATGTTGCATTATTCGGTGTAACCGCCAAAGAGTGGAGTAAAGCTAATTCTAACCTGAAAGGCAATATTCGCGATTATGCCACAATAAACGAATTGATTTGCTTATCAAATATGGAAAACCTGAACTCGGTTTTTATCAATGAGGGTCTTCCTCAATGTGAACGTTTGATAAAGTTAAATCAAATTGCTATTCAGCAAATGAACGTTTTGACAGAAATAGAAGGACGGAATATGTTGAAATAAATTAAATAAATGATATATGTTGCTGTTAATCAAAATACAATCAATTACGATTAATAACAACCAATTACATAATAAATGAGAGATTTTATACAAAAATACTTCAAAGGCGACCCGATTATCTGGACCATTTTGCTACTGCTGATTGCTATATCGGCAATAGAAATGTACAGTGCGTCGAGTACCCTTGCTTTCAGGCAGAGCGACTATAACTCGCCTGTATGGAGACATATAATATTTCTTGTCGGAGGATTTTGTATCGCTTTCATGGTTCACATGATACCTTACAAGCTGTTCCCCATAGGAGGAGCGTTGCTACTTGCATTCTCGTTTGTCCTGTTGGGTGTTACGCTGGTGATGGGAGTAAGCGCCAACAATGCCACCCGTTGGTTGGAGATAGGAGGCTTCCAATTCCAACCCTCCGAGTTTGCCAAACTCGCGGTCATTATCATACTTGCCGTTATACTTGGGCGAAAGCAGCAGGAAAAGCAGTCGGCAGACGATGCCTACAAAATGAGCATGATTGTCCTTGCCATTGCCTGTATCATGATTTTTCCCGAAAACTTTTCAACCAGTTTCCTGCTTTTCCTTGTCGGACTCCTGATGATGTTTTTCGGACGCGTTTCATTAAAGAAGCTCGGAATAACCTTTGGCGCTATCATTAGCCTGTGCCTTCTGTTATATCTTGTTGCCCCTTATATGCCCGATGTCAAGCCCTTTCATAGGCTTTCCACCTGGCGCGAGCGCGTAGACCACCACTTTTTTAATAAAGGAGAAAAAAAAGAACTTAAGAATTTTGTTATCAACGACGATAATTATCAGGTAGCCCACGCTAAAATAGCCATTGCAAACAGTAACGGAATCGGGCGCGGACCGGGAAACAGCATTGAGCGCGATTTCCTCCCTCAGGCATATTCCGATTTTATTTTTGCCATTATTATCGAAGAGACCGGATTCCTTGGAGCTATCTTTGTAATGCTGCTCTACCTCATCCTGTTTTTCAGGGTGGGAGTCATTGCCAATAAATGTCCAAGCGCATTTCCCGCCTTGCTGGTCCTCGGGCTCGCAAGCATGATTGTGATACAAGCCTTCCTCAATATGGCTGTCGCCGTAGGACTTGCCCCTGTCACCGGGCAACCTTTGCCGATGATTAGCCGCGGAGGAACCTCTATTATTGTTACCGGTATTTATTTCGGAATTATCCTGAGTGTCAGCCGATATGTAAAAGACGAGACTGAAAAGCAGGAAGTTCCGGCAGAAGAAACTAAAACTGTAGCCACATGAAGAAGCTAAAATTTATCATAAGCGGAGGCGGAACCGGAGGTCATATCTTTCCGGCTATCTCCATTGCAAATGCATTAAAGAAGAAACATCCCGATGCCGAAATCCTTTTCGTAGGAGCCGAAGGCCGTATGGAAATGGAGAAAGTCCCCAATGCCGGATATCCCATCAAAGGACTTCCCGTAAGCGGATTTGACAGAAGTAATATTTTGAAAAATTTCAAAGTCATAGCACGCCTCTTCAAAAGCATCTCTATGGCGAAGAAAATCGTGCGCGAGTTCCAACCCGATGTAGTGATAGGAGTAGGAGGCTATGCAAGCGGACCCACTTTGTACGCCGCAAGCAAACTCCATATCCCGACCGTATTGCAGGAGCAAAACTCTTACGCCGGAGTAACCAATAAGCTACTTGCCAAGAAAGCCGCCAAGATATGTGTTGCCTACGACAATATGGAACGCTTCTTCCCGAAAGATAAAATTATCCTGACAGGAAACCCGGTAAGGGAATTGAGAGTGAAGAATGAAGAATTAAGAACTGCTTACGAAAGTTTCGGTTTTTCACCGGACAAGAAGACCATTCTTATTATCGGCGGAAGCCTTGGCGCACGCACGATTAACCAGAGCGTAATCAACGGATTGGAAACCTTGAAGAAGTCGGGCGTACAAGTGCTGTGGCAAACAGGTAAATTTTATTTCGAGAATGCAAAAAAAGCCGCAGCCAACTCGGATAATCCCAATCTGCTTGCAACCGATTTTGTGATGCGCATGGACTATGCCTACTCCATTGCCGACCTCGTAATCTCCCGCGCGGGAGCAAGCTCCATATCCGAACTTTGCCTGCTTGGCAAGCCCTCTGTGCTTGTCCCTTCGCCCAATGTGGCAGAAGACCACCAGACAAAAAACGCCATGGCGCTCGTAAATAAAAACGCGGCAAAAATGATTACCGATAAAGATGCTCCCGAACTGCTCATTGATGAGGCTTTAAGGTTGATTGACGACAATCAGGAGCTAACCCGTTTAGGCGAAAATGCCCATGCAATGGCGCAACTTAATTCAGCCGACAGAATTGCCGGGGAAATATTGAGCCTCTGCTGATGTTGCCTTCGTAGAAAGATATTCTGACAGCAGAATAAGCAATAAAACACCTGTCATCAGAGGATGGAGCAAAAGTCTCCGGACTTTTGTCAGGATTACAAGTTGTAAGATTACTTTGTTAAATAAAAATCTTTGCGCCTTCGCGTTAAAAAGGAAAAGCGCTTGCGCTTAATCATAAACGCGAAGACGCAAAGTACACAAAGACGCAAAGTTTAATAAAATAATTGAATGAGGCTTTTGATACATATCCTATTTTAAGAAATGATGGAGAAAAATCAATATATTTTCTATAAAAACATAGAAAAATAGAATTTTTTCTATGTTCAATGGATTAACATCAAAGAAGAGCAATTACACAGCCTTTCGGGCTTTTAAAAAGTTGACATAATATTAAAACGTATTACGCATAACATGCTTCAAAATAGAAAAAATATATACTTTCTCGGAATAGGCGGAATAGGAATGAGCGCCCTTGCCCGCTATTTCAAAGCCAAGGGCTATCGGGTAGCCGGTTACGACCGGACTGAATCCGGCCTTACCCGCCAGCTTCAGAAAGAAGGCATGGATATCCATTACGAAGACAACACAAACCTGATTCCCGAAGATTACCGGAATCCCGAAAAAACACTCGTTGTCTTCACACCCGCTGTTCCCTCGTCGTTGGGCGAGCTGCTCTATTTCAGCCAAAACGGATTCCCTGTTTTGAAACGCTCGCAAGTACTTGGCGAAATTACCCGTTCCCAACGCGCCATATGCATTGCCGGAACACACGGAAAGACCACTACATCCACCATGACAGCGCATCTTTTACATCACTCGCATGTCGACTGTAACGCTTTCCTTGGCGGAATTTCCAAAAACTTCAAACAAAACTTACACCTTTCCTGTAAAAGCGATTTGGTAGTAATCGAAGCAGACGAATATGACCGTTCGTTTCTGACGCTCTCACCCTACATGGCAGCAATAACCTCAGTGGATGCCGACCATCTGGATATCTACGGAAATGAAGAAGAATACCGTGCAGGATTTGAAGAATTCACCTCATTAATCCGCCCCGGCGGAGTCCTCTTATTGAAAAAAGGAGTTTCCTTCAATCCAAGGATACAAAAAGGCGTGCGCCTTTTCACCTATGCAATAGAAGACGCCGACTACCATGCGCGGAATATAAGAGTACAAAACGGAGATATTATTTTCGATTTAGTCACCCCCACCGAGGTTATCAAAGACATCAAGCTCGGTGTTCCCGTTAAGATAAATATTGAAAACGGAATCGTTGCAATGGCGCTTGCACTATTAAACGGAGTCACTCCCGACGAAATACGCGAAGCTATGGCAACCTTTGCAGGAGTGAAAAGGCGGTTTGATTTTCATATCAAACAAGACAATCTGGTTTTTGTCGACGACTATGCACACCATCCGCAAGAGTTGAAAGCCTGCATCGATTCGCTCCGTATGCTCTATAAAGACAAAAAAATATGCGGCATTTTTCAACCGCACCTTTACAGCCGGACAAGGGATTTTGCCGACGATTTTGCCCGCAACCTCTCTCTGTTGGATGAATTGATTTTGCTCGATATCTATCCCGCAAGAGAAAAACCCATAGAAGGAGTAACCTCTCAAATGTTACTGGATAAAGTGACAATCGACAAAAAGAGAATATGTTCCAAAGCCGAACTCGAAGAGTACATCCGCGCGAATGACTTCGATGTATTGGCTACCATTGGCGCCGGAGACATCGAATTATTAGTCCCCCAAATAAAAGAAATTTTATTAACCCGCCGTAGAGACGGGGCGCGCCCCGTCTCTACCAAACAATAATTTAAAACTGTATCAGAATAAAAAACAGCAAATGCGAAGGAAGATTCTCATATCGATAGGAATAGCGGCAGCCGTAGGCTATGCCATTTTTGCTATTGTGGCTTTTTCCTACAAATCGGACAAGCAGGTTTGCCGCACAGTTGACGTATTGATAAAAGACAGCGCCCGTTTACGCTTTATCGACAGAAAAGAGATAATCCTTTGCCTCGAAGAAAAAAAACTGAACCCGATAGGGCTGAACATGCAAACCATACAGACCGAAGAGATAGAAAAAGTATTGAAAAAACAGCCGCGCATAAAAAATGCCGAATGCTACAAAACCCCTTCAGGAACCGTTTGCGTTGAGATAACCCAGCGCGAGCCCATTTTGAGGATTATGAACAGCGGCAAAAGCTACTACATAGACAGGGAAGGCGAGGTTATGCCTGTCTCTACCGCTTTTACCGCCTACGTTCCCGTTGCAACAGGAGCCATCAACGAAGTTTTCGCAAAAGGACCTCTTTACGATTTTGCCCTGTTCCTGAGAAGGGATGCATTCTGGAACGCCCAGATTGAACAGATATATGTCGATTATAATGAAGAGATAGAGTTGATTCCACGTGTGGGAAACCAGATTATCCTGCTCGGCAAGCTCGATAATTATGAGTTTAAACTCAATAAATTACTCTCGCTCTACAAAAACGGATTCAGCCGGACGGGCTGGAATTGTTACAGGCAAATTAACCTGAAATATGATAATCAGGTTATTTGTACGAAAAAATAATAAAAAATGCAAGCAGAAAGCAAAAGACAACGTAAATTTGGAAAATAATTCAATATTCGAAGTCTATATTGCTCGCTGGCATGTTTTATAATAAAACGGAAAGGCAAAATACGCAGGTCATCTCTCGTTTACTTGTCTACCGGTTTACTCGTTTACTGAAAAAGAAAATTAAAAAATATATGATATGCAGAACTTTACGACAGACAATTTAATTGTGGTAATTGACCTCGGGACATCCTCAATCAGTGGAGTCGCCGGAAGGAAAGATTATAACGGCCGTGTGGAAATTATCGCTTCCGAGTCTGTGGCTTCGAAAGGAATCAAAAGAGGCGCTATCTGTAATCTGGAAGAAGCCGCTTTTTGTATCAAAAGCATACTCTCCCTTTTGCAGAATAAAGTCAATATACTTTTCAACGAAGGGCGAACCGACGAAGAGAAGAAAACATACGAAATAAGCGGTGTTTATGTCGGACTGAACGGACAGACCATCAAGACAATGGACAGCCGTGTGCCCCGTAACCTTGGAGAAGTGGAAGTTACCCAGGATATCATCGACACACTATACCGTGAAAACCGCAATATAAAAATTGAAAACGGCGAAATCCTTGAGATAGTCACTCAGGAATATCTGGTCGACGATTCGGACGAAGTCAGCCCCGTAGGTTGTATCTGTACCCGCATCGAAGGACGCTATAAAATTGTTGCCGGACGTCCGTCCCTGAAAAGCAACTTGTACAAATGCTTTGAAAAAGCGGGATATGAAGTCGCCGGGATATTTTTATCACCTATAGCAACCGCATCGGCAATACTCTCCAAAGAAGAAAAAGAGCTCGGTTGTGTGATGATTGATTTTGGAGCCGGAACAACATCCGTAGCTGTCTATTATAAAAATATGCTTCGCCATATCAGCGTCATTCCTTTTGGTAGCGATATAATCACTAAGGACATTATGGACCTGAAAGTGTTGGAAGTTGTTGCCGAGAAGCTGAAAGTAAAATACGGCTCGGCAATGGAAGAACTCGTCGAAGATTTTTATATCTCAACCCCAGTAGTAGCAGGAAAAGAAGGAAAAACGGTTTCCAATAAATTCCTTGCCGGAATCATTGAAGCCCGCATCGAAGAGATTCTCGATTATGTGTGCGACCAGATAGAAAAATCGGGGCTTGCATGCCACATGGACGAAATAGTCATTACCGGAGGTGGTTCGCAACTGTTGAATCTGATTGAGAAATTAAAATTGCGTACCGGGCTTGATGTCCGCATTGGACTTCCGAACCAGAAGATTGCTCCCGATATGGAAGAAAAATACCTGAAGGTGGAATATGCGCAACTTATCGGACTACTGATTCATGCCGAAATGACCTGTATGAAGGAAAAAACGGCAGTTCAGGCTCCGGAAAACAATAATAATACCACTTCAAAAAACGAAAAAGAGTCGCGCGCGAAGAAAACCGATAAATCCGACAAGAAAGGATTATGGGGCTCTTTGTTCGACAAGATAGACGAGATTTTTACAGAAGATTCAAAAATATAAAACATTACGGTTATGAGTGATGGAATAGATATATCATTTAACGACGACAAATCAATCATCAAGGTGATTGGCGTCGGAGGTGGCGGCGGGAATGCCGTCAACTACATGTTCAAGCAAGGCATTTGCAATGTAGACTTTGTTATCTGCAACACAGATAAACATGCACTGAATAAATCGCCCATCCCAATTAAAATACAGCTTGGAGAGAAAGGATTGGGAGCCGGAAACAAACCCGAGATAGGCCGTCAGGCAGCTATTGAAAGCCTTCCTAAAATCCAGAAAATGCTTGAAGAGACCGAAATGGTCTTTATCACGGCAGGAATGGGTGGCGGAACAGGAACCGGCGCAGCCCCTATCATTGCTCAGGCAGCCAAAGATATGGGAATCCTTACAATCGGTATTATCTCTATCCCTTTTCTTTTTGAAGGAAAAAACAGGGTTTATCAGGCAATCGAAGGAGTAGAAGAGATGCGCAAGCATGTAGATGCTATCCTGATTATCAACAACGAGAAGATAAAATCCCTCTATGGCGATTTGACACTGAGCAATGCCTTCTCAAGAGCCGATAATGTACTCACTATTGCAGCTAAAGGTATTGCCGAAATCATTACCGTTACCGGATACATCAACGTCGACCTTAATGATGTGAAGACCGTGATGACCAATAGCGGCGATGCTATCATGGGCTCCGGAAAAGCGGCAGGAGCCGACCGTGCTGTGGAGGCTATCAAGAAATCATTGGATTCTCCTTTACTGCTTAGTACCGATATCAAAGGAGCCAAAAATATATTGCTTAATATCTCGTACGGCGAAGAGGAAGTTACAATGGATGAGGTAGGTATTGTTACCGATTACCTGCAAAAACAGGTAGGTCCGGATACCCAGATTATTTGGGGCGCCACTTTCGACGAAACACTTGGTGAAGAGGTAAGTGTTACTATTGTTGCAACCGGATTTAACCTTGACACGCAAGCTCTTTCCGCGCAGATGCAAAATCCGAAAGAAAGAGTTTCCCAACCTCAACAGGAACCCGAAAAACCTTCTGCCCAATATTCTCCCAAAGAGGAAAAAGATATTGACCTCGGAGCTTATTACGGAGCAAACGCCGACAATATTACAAGGAAAAGCCCATCTTATGGAAGCTATTCCAAACCGGGTGCATTTCGTGAAGAAGGCAAACGCGTAGTTACCCTTGATTTGGATGATGATGTCAATCTGGATAGGATGGAAAGCACTTCGGCATTCAAAAGAAGGCAACAAGGCGGTGAGGTTTCCAACGGATACTCCGAGCCTCTTCCATCTGATGATATTTCCCGCTTTTCGATTGGAAAAGAAGATGACGGATTCAAGTTGAAAGATAAGAACGATTATTTGCATAATAATGTAGATTGAGGTAGGAATCAGGAACCAAGAGCCATGAATCAGGAGTCAGGAATTGGGGCGTATTAAGTTTATAAATATAAAAATATATGGAACTTTTTGAACAGGTAAGCGAGGACATAAAAAAAGCAATGCTCGCTAAAGATAAAGTAAGGCTCGAAGCCTTACGCGGAATAAAAAAAGAGATGTTGGAGGCAAAGACCGCCAAAGGTTCGGATGGTAACCTGACTGAAGAACAAGGCATTAGGATTCTCCAGAAAATGGTTAAACAACGGAAAGACTCTGCTGATATTTTCAAACAACAGGGACGTCCCGAATTAGCCGAAAACGAATTGGCAGAAGCCGCCATTATCGAACAATACCTCCCTGCTCAAATGAGCGACGAAGAGTTGACCGCAGCAGTAAAAGAGATTATAGCCGAAGTAGGAGCAACCAGCGCCAAAGATATGGGGAAAGTAATGGGCGTTGCTTCTAAAAAACTGGCAGGAAAAGTAGAAGGAAAATTGATTTCCGAAAAAGTTAAATCATTACTTAATTAAAAAATTGGCAAATGTGTGAATTAGCAAATTAGCAAATTAAAACTAAGCTTAGGTATAGGAGTCTTTTAGGTTCTTTAATTTGCTAATTCACACATTTGCTAATTTGCTAATTTGCTAATTTTTAAAATATGATTACTATCCGTAAAGCCGAACTATCAGACATTCCCTTTATCCGCAAAGTTGCCGGAGAAACATGGTATGTGACTTATGCCGGTATTATGTCGCAGGAACAATCCGATTATATGTTTGAAATGATGTATTCGGCCGACTCGCTGACTCAGCAGATTTCGGGCGGGCACACTTTTTTTCTCGCCTTTGAAGATGAAAATATGCTCGGATATGTATCCGTAGAACGTGAATCCGAGAACTTGTTCCATCTGCATAAAATCTATGTAAACCCTTCTGCACACGGCAAAGGAATAGGTCGACTCCTGATAGAAAAGGCATTTGAATTTGCAAAAACTGAAGCCTCCGGCAATCCTTGCTCCATTGAACTGAATGTGAACCGTGACAACAAAGCCCGCTATTTCTACGAAAAGATGGGCATGGCCATTGACAGGCAACGAGACTTTCCAATCGGCAATGGCTTCTTCATGTACGATTATATTATGAAAAAGGAGCTTTGATATCTCCCCTTGAAGGGGTGAATTCGAGTCACCCTCCCAATAAAGGACTCTGTAAAAACCACAAAGGGTTGTCCCAAAAGCCTATATTCTTTACTACAAAGGAAATTCACAAAGTTTACAATATCCTGATAATCAACCAGCATTCTTTGTGTTCTTTAGTGTAAAACTTTGTGTCCTTTGTGGTAAAAAGACTTTTTGGACAGCTTCTTTATCTCCTCAACGTTTTAATAAAATATCATATATTATTAAATAAACAGTTTGGCATCCGGCGGAGTATCCAGGCAATACCTCTCCACCTTTTCGTTACATATACTTTATTTTTTTTCTTGTCTATTGCCTCTACTATCTGGACTGCCGCTTTTTCGACCGAAGAGCGCCAGAATACATGTTTGCCCTGAGCCATTACCGTATTGACAAATCCCGGAATGATAGTTAACACCGTGATATTAAGTTTCTCCTTTTTAGATTTCCGGCGCAAACTTTCCATATAAAGAGCTTCAAAACCTTTGCTGGCAGAATAAGCAGGACACAGGTCAATGCCCCGTATTCCTGCAATGGAACTGATTCCTGCAATATGCCCATGCCCCTGTTTTTTGAAAAAATCGAAACCAAACAATAACACTTTGGAGAATCCCACCACATTAGTTTGAATAGTTCGCATTTCAAGTGCTATCTCCATATCAGGATTACGGTAGCCTACCCCCGCACTGATAACCAGCAAATCCAGTCCTCCGAGCTTTTCGACCAGTTCCAGCAGGCGTTGTTCCACATCCTCTCCATTTATGTCGAAAGCGCTAACAATAAATTTCCCCGGATTTTCACTTTTTATCTCCTCCAAAAGGTCTTGCCGGCGTCCGGTAATACCTATTTTGCAATCCCTTCGGGCATACTCCCTGGCCAATCCTTGCCCGATACCGGAGCTTGCACCAACAATAATAATTTTTTCGTATAGCATCCTTTTTTCTGTAAATTTTCTTTACGCTAAACAGATTTTAGCCAATAAAGTTTAATTGAAGACCTAAAAAAATAAACAAAAAGAATCAGGCACGGAGGCTTTCCTTGTAAATTAAGGATTGTAAGCAATCACTTGAGGAACTCTCCCTTGCCTCTCTTTTTTTGGACTGAAAATAGCAATCATTTTTTTTATTGAGAAATATTGTAATGAGCAAAATTATAAGATGTGGACGAGTTGGCAAACAGAAAACTATGCAAATATGAAAAGCATAATTCTCTCTTCTTCTGGCTGTTTGTTTTTTATTTTATCACTGATAATAGAGGAATAATAAGAAATACGGATTAACAAAACGGAGATAAAAAACATATTTTAAGAACAAATTGTTAGTCATTTTCGATTCTTTTGGGGTAAAAAAAACAAAAAGATAAAAAATAAGGTGTAAATATATCATTTTGTTCTTTTGAGGCTTGTAAAAACAATATTTGAATGCTAAAAAACTTCATTTTGTTAACAAAAAAAAGAAATTTTATATTCGGTGTAACAAAAAAATGTATTATTTTTGACGCATCTTTTTTTCAAAAAAAGCAGGGTATCATACTGAACGAATTAAACAATTTTCTAATATAATTTCAAAAGACAATGAAGAAATATAATTTCAATGCAGGACCATCTATCTTGCCGAGAGAAGTAATTGAAAAGACTGCCCAGGCAGTTTTGGATTTTGAAAATGACGGCTTGTCCATTCTGGAAATTAGCCATCGTGCTAAAAATTTCCAACCGATTGTAGACGAGGCAGTTGCTTTGTTCAAAGAATTATTAAACATTCCGGAAGGATATTCGGTAATTTTCCTTGGAGGTGGTGCTAGTTTGGAATTTTGTATGATTCCTTTCAACTTATTAGAAAAGAAAGCTGCTTACCTTAATACCGGTGTTTGGGCTAAAAAAGCGCTGAAAGAAGCTAAAGGTTTCGGCGAAGTAGTCGAAGTTGCATCTTCCGCAGCAGCAAATTATACATATATCCCTAAAGATTTTACTATCCCTGCCGATGTGGATTACTTCCATATCACAACAAACAATACTATCTACGGAACCGAATTATTCAAAGATTTCGATTCTCCCGTTCCAGTTGTAGCAGATATGTCTTCCGATATATTCTCCCGTCCGATTGATGTTGCCAAATACGGTCTTATCTATGGTGGAGCACAGAAAAACCTCGGGCCTGCCGGACTTACTTTCGTGATTGTTAAAGACAGTATCCTTGGAAAAGTATCCCGCTATATCCCGACTATGTTGGATTACCGCACGCACATTGCAGAAGGTTCTATGTTTAACACACCTCCTGTATTGCCTATCTATACTTCCCTTATGACATTGAGATGGTTGAAGGCTCAAGGCGGAATAAAAGAAATGGAAAAGAAAAACATTGCAAAAGCAGAATTGCTTTACAATGCAATTGACAATAGCAAAATGTTTGTCGGAACAGCAGCAAAAGAAGACCGTTCCCGCATGAACATCTGCTTCGTAATGCAGGAAAAATACAAAGACTTGGAAGCCGACTTTATGAAGTTCGCTACATCCAAAGGAATGGTCGGAATCAAAGGACACCGTTCTGTCGGCGGATTCCGTGCATCTTGCTACAATGCAATGCCAATTGAAGGCGTTCAGGCATTAGTTGACTGCATGAATGAATTTGAAAAGAATAATGCTTAAGTAAGATATTCTGATATTCGGATTTTCAGATATTCCGATGTTTAGACTGGAAGAGAATGGTGGTTTTGGAACATAAGAAGCTGGATGCATGGAAAACGAGCATTGAATTAGTGACAGATATTTATTCTATTGTTAATTCATTTCCAAAGGAAGAAATGTTCGGTCTTACAATGCAAATAAAACGGGCGGTAGTTTCAATACCATCCAATATTGCCGAAGGATGTTCTCGTCAGACAAAACCCGATGCAATCCGTTTCCTCTATATTGCGTTAGGCTCTTTATCTGAAACAGAAACACAACTGATAGTTGCAGAAAAACTTGGTTATTGTTCATTCGATAATACATATATATCTGAAAAATTGATGGATGTAAAAAATCTAATATTAGGAACAATTCGTTTTTTGAGTCGATAATCAGATATTCAGATAATCGGATTGTCAGATTCTGAATATCTGATTATCTGAATGTCTGAACATCTTAAAAAATATATTATGAAAATTTTAGTTGCAACAGATAAACCATTTGCAAAAGTTGCAGTTGATGGTATAAAAAAAATAGTTGAAGGTGCCGGATTCCAATTGGCATTGCTTGAAAAATACACAGAAAAGAAACAACTTCTGGAAGCTGTGGCTGACGCCGAAGCAATCATTATCCGTAGTGATATTATTGATGCCGAAGTATTGAACGCTGCCAAGAACCTCAAAATTGTAGTTCGTGCCGGAGCCGGATACGACAACGTTGATTTAGCCGCCGCTACTGCAAAAGGCGTTTGTGTGATGAACACTCCCGGACAAAATGCCAATGCCGTTGCCGAATTAGCTTTGGGCATGATGGTATACGGTGTCCGTAATTTCTTCAATGGTACTTCCGGAACCGAACTGCTCGGAAAAAAATTAGGTATCCACGCTTACGGAAATGTAGGACGCAATGTTGCCCGTATCGCAAAAGGTTTCGGAATGGAAATCTATGCATACGACGCATTCTGTCCGGCAGAAGTAATTGAAAAAGACGGAGTAAAAGCGCTTAACTCAGTTGAAGAACTTTACTCAACTTGTCAATTTGTATCATTGCACATCCCTGCAACAGCCGAAACAAAAAACTCCATCAACCACGCTCTATTATCAAAGATGCCTAAAGGCGCTATGTTGATAAACACAGCCCGCAAGGAAGTTATCAATGAAGCCGAATTGGTGGCGGTAATGGAAGAACGTGCCGATTTCAAATACGTTTCCGATATAATGCCTTCCAATCATGCTACATTGTCGGAAAAATTCCCTACACGCTATTTCGCTACACCTAATAAAATGGGAGCCCAAACAGCCGAGGCAAACATCAATGCCGGTCTTGCTGCCGCTAACCAGATTGTAGATTTCCTTAAAAACGGTAACGAAAAATTCCGTGTGAATAAATAACCGGATATTATCAGCATAAAAAAAACCGCTCAAATTTGAGCGGTTTTTTTTATGCTGATAAGCAAGGATATTTGATGTTATCACCTCAAAATTATTTTCCTTTATTTATCTCCTTTGTTACATTCTTTTTTCATCATAGGGCATTCGCCTCTTCCTTTGCCATGTCTCATCATCTCTCTGCCGCAAGGAGCCATAAAACAATCTTTTTTCTCTAACAACTCTTTTTGTTCAGCGATTGTTAAATTGTCAAAGTTTGCCCATTTAGCTTCAAACTCTTCGATAGCAGCTTTTTTCTCAGCCTCGCGTTTTTCTATGCATGCTTTTCTTTTCGCAATCAACTCTTTTTGTTCCTCTGCCGGAAGATTGTCAAAGTTTTTCCATTTTTCAAAAAATGCTTTTTGCTCTTCGCTCATTTCGCATTTCGGAGCGCAAGATTTTTTATCTCCCTTTTTGCATTCCATTTGAGGTCCTCCGCATGGAGTAGCATTTTCTTTTTTTGAATTACAGCAAGATGCAGATATTAATACCATGCAAAAAATTCCTAATAATAATTTTACCTTTTTCATTTTATTTTTTATTTAATTGATTAGTAGTTTCTTGATTGAAACATGAAGAAAACAAATATTGAGGGAATAAGTGCACGATGATTGCTTTTTTTGAGACTTATTAACGTTCTTTCGAAAAGTAAACAAGTGGACGAGTAAACGGAAGCCTGACGGATGTTAGATATTTTATTTGAAATAACCCTATTAACCACTAACCACTAACCACTCGTTTACTTATCTACTTATTTTGTAACTTTGTAACCCGTAACTTTTAGCACACATATATGAAGATATTATTTATTGGAGGAACCGGTATTATAAGTACCGCCATTTCAAACCTTTTGGTTGAACAGGGGCATGAGCTTTATTTGCTCAACCGCGGCAACAGGAATAATGCGATGCCGGAAGGTGCTGTTTCGTTGGTGGCAGATATCAATGATGAACAAAAGGTGTCGGAGCTGATTAAGGATTTGGCTTTTGATGCTGTGGCAGACTTTATCGCTTTTGTTCCCGCACACTTGGAACGCGATTATCGCTTATTCAAAAATAAGACAAAGCAGTTTCTGTTTATCAGTTCCGCTTCCGCCTATCAAAAGCCGTTGTCCGATTACCGTGTGACAGAAGGGACGCCTTTGTCCAATCCATACTGGGAATATTCGCGCAATAAAATCGCTTGCGAAGAGTACCTGATGAAGCTTTACCGTGAAGATGGTTTTCCGGTGACGATTGTCCGCCCGAGCCATACGTATGATGAACGTTCCGTTCCTCTCGGAGTACACGGTAAAAATGGAAGTTGGCAGGTCATCAGGCGAATGATGGAGGGCAAGCCTGTTATTATCCACGGAGATGGTACTTCGCTTTGGACAATGACTCACAACAGCGATTTTGCCAAGGGTTTTGCCGGACTTCTCGGAAATATCCATGCTATCGGTGAGTCCGTACAAATTACTTCGGATGAAACGCTTACATGGAACCAGATTTACGAATCCATTGCCCGCGCTTTGGGTGTGAGGCTGAATGCCGTGCATGTCTCTTCCGGATTTCTGACCGCATGCAGCGATTATGATTTTCTGGGAAGCCTCACCGGAGATAAAGCTAATTCCGTTGTTTTTGAAAATATAAAATTAAAAAGGCTCGTTCCCGGTTTTATAGCCACCGAACGTTTTGACGCAGGAGTGAAGAAAACTATTGATTACGTCTTATCCCATAAAGAGTGCCAGATTGCCGATGAAGAATTTGACCAATGGTGTGATGTTGTGATTGAAACATTAAAAAATGCAACAGAAGCGATTAAAGGTAAATTGAATTTGATAAACAATTGAATCCGGTTGAGTGCAGTTAATTCTGTTTAATTAAAGGGGAAATACACGAGTGAATTTATAATCTGTTTTTAAACAGCTACTTATGTGGTGATTATACACTCTCTATCCATTCTTAACTGAGATATCCATCCGGGGATTTTTTTTAATTATTTTTTAGATTTTCCCTTTTTTTATAGTATCTTCGCGAGTTATAAATTAGTTATAAAAGACCGGTAAAGTTTTTGCGGATTAATGTTTATTGGGGTCTAAATCTGGAAGAAATTTTGCATGGTTTTGATATTAAAATAAGTACGGACGTATGAAGAAAATTGATTTCTTTTCTTTACAGGATATTAAAAATATATTGTTCGAAGAAGAAAAATTATCTTTTGATGAGAAGGTTTTAGAAAAAGTAAAAGACAGCTACGAGTTTTTAGAGGAATTTTCCAAAGAAAGAATCATTTACGGTATAAATACAGGATTTGGTCCGATGGCGCAATATCGTGTCAGCGACGAAGAACGTATTCAATTACAATATAATATTATCCGAAGCCACTCTACCGGAGCCGGAACTCCGCTACCTGAAATTTACGTAAAGGCGGCGATGATTGCCCGGGTAGGTACATTTATTCAGGGAGAGTCAGGTGTTCATCCGGAGTTAATCTCTTTGTTGACGGCATTCATTAATAACAATATCTGCCCGTTTATTCCCGAGCACGGGAGTGTAGGTGCTAGCGGCGACTTGGTACAGCTGGCTCACATGGCTTTGACTTTGATTGGTGAAGGCGATGTTTTCTTTGAAGGGAAATTGCAACCTGCGTCCGAAGTCCTGTCGAAAAAGAATTTGAAGCCTTTCGGCATTTACGTAAGAGAAGGGCTTTCCATTACAAACGGAACCTCAGTGATGACCGGAATCGGACTGGTAAACCTCATCCAGTCACAACAACTGCTTAATTGGGCGTTGGCTGCTTCTGTCATGGTAAATGAAATCGCATCTTCATACGATGACTTCATGTCCGAAAAACTGAACGAAGTACGTAGACAAAACGGTCAGAATGAAATCGCGAAGAAAATACGCGAATGGAGCAAAGACAGCCAATGTATGAAGAAACGTGAAAATGAGCTTTATACAGCTAAAAATACACAAACCATATTTACCCATAAAGTACAACCATACTATTCTCTCCGTTGCGTTCCTCAAATACTCGGACCGATATTAGAAACATTGCAAAATGTAGAACGGATATTGATTAACGAGGTTAACTCGGCTTGCGATAACCCGATTGTAAATGTGGAAACAAGAAACGTTTATCACGGAGGTAATTTTCATGGCGACTATGTCTCTTTCGAAATGGATAAACTGAAAATTGCAGTTACTAAACTGACAATGCTGGTAGAAAGGCAGTTGAACTATCTTTTCCACGACCGTATCAACGGTATTTTACCTCCGTTTGTAAACTTGGGCGTACTTGGATTGAATTACGGGCTGCAAGCATCCCAGTTTACCGCAACCTCCACTACGGCAGAGTGCCAGACACTATCTAATCCGATGTACGTACATTCCATTCCAAACAATAACGACAATCAGGATATTGTAAGTATGGGAACCAACTCGGCATTGATAGCCCGCAGAGTAGTCGAAAACTCATATCAGGTAATGTCCATTCATTTTATGGCAATCGTCCAAGCTATCGATTCGTTGAAAATACAAAACCAACTATCCGGCAAGTCGAAAGCCATATACGACGAAATACGCGCATTCTTTCCAGTCTTCATCGAAGACACCCCAAAATACAAAGACATAGAAAGAATGCAAGAATATTTGAAAACAAAGAAATTTTAAAAATAATATCCCGTTGAAAGCCAAAGTTGAAAGTGGTTATCTATCACTTTCAACTTTCAACTTTCAACTTTCAACTTTCAACTTTCAACTTTCAACTAAATATTATGAAGGTAGCACTTGTAACCGGAGGTTCGAGAGGAATAGGACGCGCATGTTCGGTCAAACTTGCCGAAATGGGCTATTACGTCCTTATTAACTATCAATCCAACGAGACAGAAGCGTTGAATACACTGGAAATGATTCGTGAGAAAGGCACTGATGGCGAAATCCTTAAATTTGATGTCTCCAATGTAGAAGATGTTGAAAAGGCAGTTTCGCAATGGCAAACCGCCCATCCTGACACCTATATAGAAGTATTGGTAAATAATGCGGGAATACGGAAAGACAACCTCCTGATGTGGATGACCGACGAAGATTGGCATAAAGTATTGGATATAAGCCTTAATGGATTCATGTATGCAACCCGTGCCGTACTGAAGATGATGCTTGTAAAAAAATACGGGCGCATCATCAATATGGTTTCCCTCTCCGGCCTGAAAGGATTGCCGGGACAAACCAATTATTCGGCGGCTAAAGGCGCTGTTATTGCAGCTACAAAAGCGTTGGCTCAGGAAACCGCAAAAAAGAACGTAACCGTAAATGCCGTGGCTCCGGGATTTATCCGCACCGATATGACGCAAGACTTGGATGAATCCCAATTGAAAGCGCTTATCCCGATGGGACGCTTCGGAAATCCCGAAGAGGTAGCGGAGACAGTCGGTTTCCTTGCATCCAAAGGCGCATCCTATATCACAGGGCAAACTATCTCCATCAATGGTGGATTATATACATGATTAGTAAACAAGTAGACGAGTAAACGAGTTGACAAGGAGATAAGTGATAAGTAGTAAGTGATAAGTGTTTAATGGGTTTGTTTCAAATAAAACATCCGACATCCGTCGGGCTCCCGTTTACTTGTCTACTTGTTTACTCGTCAACTAGTTTACTATAAAATATTATTTTAATGAAAAGAGTAGTCATTACCGGAATGGGAATCTATTCTTCCATAGGGAAAAACTTGGAAGAAGTAACCTCGGCACTATATGCCGGGCAGTCCGGTATTGGCTTTGATGCCGGAAGGAAAGCAATGGGCTACCGTTCGGCATTGACCGGAAAACTCGAATTACCGGATGTGAAGGATTTCATTGACCGTCGCCAGCGGCATAGCCTTGCCGAACAGGGATATTACGCCTGTATGGCTTCCCGTGAAGCATTCCGTAATGCTGGAATAGACAGCGATTATCTGGATAAGAACGATGTCGGAATCCTTTTTGGAAGCGATGCAAGTGCAGCCCCTATCATAGAAGGGATAGATACTATCAGGGAGAAAGGAAAGACTATTCTGGTTGGTTCCGGTTCCGTTTTCCAATCCATGACTTCCACCGTTTCCATGAATCTCTCTGTGATTTTCAAATTAAAAGGGATTAATTTCTCCGTAGCAGGAGCATGCGCAAGCGGTTCACACGCTATCGGAATGGCACATCTGCTTATTCAGTCGGGAATGCAGGATTGCATTCTGTGCGGAGGCGCTCAAGAAGTAAACAAATATTCGGTTGCAAGTTTTGACGGCATCAGCGCCTTTTCTGTCCGGGAAGATGAACCGGAGAAAGCGTCCCGTCCTTTTGACCGCGACCGCGATGGTTTGGTTCCGAGCGGAGGAGCAGCTGCCTTAGTGGTCGAAAGTTATGAATCCGCCGTTCGCCGCGGAGCAAATATTTTGGCAGAAGTAATCGGGTACGGCTTTTCATCCAATGCCGACCATATCTCTATTCCCAATGTTCAAGGCCCCCAAAAAGCGATGGAAATGGCACTGAAAGTTTCGGGAATTAAAATAACCGATGTCGGTTACATTAATGCACACGCAACCTCTACTCCCGTAGGCGATGCCAACGAAGCAAAAGCAATATATGCCATTTGGGGCGGCCGGTCGCCCATTGTCTCATCTACCAAATCAATGACCGGGCATGAATTATGGATGTCGGGCGCAAGCGAAATTATTTATTCCATACTGATGATGAAAAATAACTTTATTGCACCGAATCTCAATTTCGAAAATCCGGACGAAGATTCTGCCCGTATCTGCATACCTTCTCAAAAAATAGAAAAAAAAACAGATATATTCCTTTCCAACTCTTTCGGGTTTGGAGGAACCAACTCTACCTTAGTCATAAAAAATTTAAAATCATAAAAGATAATTACCAACTAAATTATATGGAGAAAAAAGAGATTATTTCTAAAATTAATTCCGTCTTAGCCGAAGAGTTTGAAGTAGACCAAAGTGTTTTTCTGCCCGATGCGCCATTAATGAAAACATTGGATTTGGATAGCCTCGATTTGGTAGATATGGTTGTCCTGATAGAACAAAATTTTGGAATCATCATAAAGGGAGCTGATTTTGCTGGAATCAAAACATTTCAGGATTTTTACGACTTCCTGGATTCCCGGTTAAATTAATTTTCATGCCGGTCTGGAAAGGAAAAACGAGAGGAGGAGCTTTTGGATACCAGTTTTTTATTTATCTGATAAAATACGCTGGTTTAAGAGCCGCATATTTGTTCCTAAGCCTGATTATCGTTTATTTTATTCCGTTTGCTCCCAAGTCAACCCGGTCAAGCTGGTTTTACTGGCGGAGAATACATAAGAAAAATCGCCTGCAAGCCCTTCGGATGCTTTATATTCACTACTATCGTTTTGGACAAGTACTTATTGATAAAATAGCGGCATTAGCAGGTTTTAGCAATAAGTTCAAATATGATTTCTGTAACTACGATGCTTTTCTGGACATCCTGAACGGAAATACCGGTGTAGTGATGATTGGAGCGCATTTTGGCAATTGGGAGATTGGCAGCCAGTTTTTTGGCGACTATGCTCCTAAATTAAATATTGTAATGTATGATGCCGAATATCAGAAAATCAAAGAAAAACTCAAGGATATTATGGGAAATAATACCTATCGTGTTATTTTGGTGAATGAAGATAATTGGTCACACGTATTTGCCATCAAAGAAGCCTTGGATAAAAAAGAGTACGTCTGTTTTCAGGGAGACCGTTTTGTAAATGAAAAACATATTTTAAACGCGCCGTTCTTAGGAGAAGAGGCTTGTTTCCCTGCCGGACCTTTCCAGATAGCATCCCGCTTTAAAGTTCCCGTTGTTTTTTATTTCTCGGAAAAAGAAGATACCTATAAATACAGCTTTCGGTTTTTCTTTGCCGAGCCCGTCAAACGGAATAAAGATATCAAACCCGAACAAGCATTACTCTCCCAATATATAAACGTGCTCGAAAGCAGGATAAAAGAACACCCCGAACAATGGTTCAATTTCTACCCCTTCTGGAGCACCGAGAAATAACTTTCACCTTTCACCTTTCAACTTCCATGAATAAAGTACTCTTAATTTCCGCCAACAGACACACCGACCCCTATCCGGTTTATCCGATAGGAGTTTCCTATCTGAAAACATATATACAGAAAAATCTCCCTAATTATCAGGTAAGTGTATTTGATTTCAATATGGGCGATTATGCCTCTTTGGTTGAAACATTAAAAGAGTACCAACCTAAATATATCGGAATATCGTTGCGCAATATCGACGGAGCCAACTCTTTCGACCGCAGCAGTTTTATTCCCGGATACAAAGAAATTGTCCGGACAATCCGCGAAAACAGTATAGCTCCTGTTGTTATCGGAGGCGCCGGCTTTTCAATCTATCCTCAACCTCTTTTCGACGAATTGCGTCCTGACTACGGTATCATGGGAGAAGGAGAACAGTCGTGGATAAACCTTATATCCTGTCTGGACGAAGGAAAAGATTGCCGCCAGATAGAAGGCCTTGTTTATTACAACGAATCCGGTGAATTTATAAAGAATCCGCATCTCAATTATTTGAAAAACCTCGAATTACAGTTTGAGGAGAATATCATCAATTTTTATTGGGAAAACAGCGGAATGCTTAATATACAGACCAAGCGCGGGTGTTGTTACAACTGCATTTACTGCTCTTATCCGATTATTGACGGACGGAAAATCCGTACGCTGAATGCCGACCTGATAGTAGATAACCTGCTTCGCCTGAATAAAGAACGAGGAATCAATTATGTCTTTTTTACAGACTCGGTATTTAATCTTTGCAAAGACTACAATATGGAACTTGCAGAGAAGATTATACGCAGCGGACTGAAAATAAAATGGGGAGCCTATTTCTCTCCAAGTAACCTGACGGACGAAGAGATGGCTTTGTATAAACAATCCGGATTAACTCATATCGAGTTTGGAACGGAATCGCTGTGCGATACCCAATTGAAAAATTATGGCAAGCATTTTACTTTTGCCGACGTGAAAGCCGCTTCCGACCTTGCTTTGAAATACAATGTTTATTATGCTCATTTCCTGATTCTCGGAGGATACGGAGAGACCGATAAGACAATACGGGAAACAATGGATAATTCCAAACAACTGGATTATACCGTATTTTTCCCTTTCGTAGGAATGAGAATCTATCCGAATACCAAGCTCCAGCAAATAGCGATAGAAGAAGGAGTTATTTCTCCATCCGATTTATTATTACAACCGGCCTACTATATTTCGAAAAACTTTGATATGTCAACTTTAAAAGAGAAAGCCGCTGCTACCGGAAAAGCATGGTCTTTTCCCGATGACCCCAAAAGCGACGTTATGGATGTGCTCCGGTTAAAACGAAAAAAGAAAGGACTGATATGGGAATATTTGAGAAAGCCCTGATGCAAGGCGAGGAGATACTCTCTCTTATCCCGCAACGCCATCCTATTGTGATGGTCGATGCGTTTTATGGCGCTGATGAAGTTTTGTCGTATTCCGGATTGACAATAACCCCCGGTAATATCTTCTGTGAAAATAATACACTGCGCGAACCCGGACTGATAGAGCACGTGGCACAATCGGCAGCCGCCCGCGTGGGATATCTCTGCATGAAACAAAACATACCCGTTCCGGTCGGATTTATCGGAGCAATCAAAAATTTTCAAATCTACCGCTTACCTGTGACCGGAGAAACCCTGCACACTACAATAAAAATCGAACAGGATTTCATGGATATTACCCTTATTTCCGCAAAAGTGATGATTGCCGAAGAGATGATTTCGGAATGCGAAATGAAGATATTTCTGCAGAAGTAGTGTAGGTAATGTACGTACTTGGCATACGACTTAAAGTCGCGCGCCGAATTGCTTATAGATTTTTCAATTTAATTGTGTGGTGTATTCTACTTAAACCACAAGACAAATCATATATTACTTATATTTTTTTTACACTGTACCAGTGATTTAAAATCATTAGATAGAGCTTGTTATATTTTATTTAAAATGTAAATTTTGTATTTTTAATTTATATTAAAAAATAATTTATATGTTTGTATTCATATATAAAATAATATCTGTTTTTTGAATAAAACTGTTTTGATGAGTTTAAATTATTTCGTAGCTGTTTATTTTATAAAGCATTAACTAAAAAATTAATCATATGAAACTATTAGAAAAATTAATTGTAGCATCGTGTATTTTTACATTATACGTAGTAAATATTTATCCGCAGGCTTCTTGGACAATGGGAACCGATGCAGCAACACTTTCTCCAAGTACAGCTAATATTGGCATAGGAACTGCTCCGCTTTCTACTGCTAAATTACGTATTTACAACAATAATTCGTCTTCTACCGGAACCCTATATGGATTATATTCAACCATGGCAAATACTAATGCAAGCCAGGCCGGTTCAGTATATGGATCTTATTCAACTGTGAGCAATTCCAGTACAAGTGCAACAGGCGTAGTATACGGATCTTATTTATCTGCCAGTAATTCAAATACAAGCAGTACGATATATGGACTCTATTCGTCGGTGACAGGAGGCTCTGCCAGTAAAAGATGGGCCGGGTATTTTAATGGAGGAAATGTGGCGATTATGTCGGGAAATCTTGGCATAGGGACGTCAACACCTCAGGAAAGCCTGGATGTGAATGGAAATGTCATTTTCAGGGGAAATAGTACTACTATATCAGGAGTGACTCAAACGGAAAAGCTATTGGTGAATCATCCAACTACTGTTAGCAATTGGAATACTTTGTGGCAAAGTGGATTTTATGATTCTCAAAATGCAGCTTATGCTCCTGAATCATCAGGTTGGTTTTGGGGGATAAATATAGGCCATTCCGCCAATAATCCCAATTATCGTTATGGAGGGCAGATAGCAATACTTAATAATAATGTATACCCAGCTATGTATTTCAGAAGTAAAGATGAAAACGGAGAAGGAGTATGGGCGAAAGTTTTATATTATATTAATGATAAGTTAGCAATGGATCTTCAATTGCCTGCTCCAGGAGATATTAAGATTGGGGCTACTGGTGATCAGGGCAATCGTCTTAGATTGCATCATAATGATGTTAATGCTTATATTGACTTTTCTCCTAATTTGATTTTTAGAGGAGGAGATGATAATCTCAATACGTCATTATATTTAACTTCAAATGGTAATGTTGGTATTGGTCTTAATCCAGGCACTAAACTTGATGTAGCTGGGGTTGTCCGTGCTCACGAAGTAAAAGTATGTCTCAATCAGGGATGTGATTTTGTCTTCGAAGAGGATTATGACCTGATGAGTATCAGCGAAACAGCTGAATTTATAAAAACGAATAAGCATCTCCCTCATGTGGCTCCGGCGCGCGAAATGGAATCGGATGGGATCAATGTGAGTGAAATGAGCGCTTTATTGTTAAGAAAAATTGAAGAACTAACACTCTATGTGATTGAGTTGGAAAAGAAGAACAGTTTATTGGAATCACGCTTGGACGCACTGGTTAGATAAAAGTATCTTAATTTTAAACTAAGCACATGATGAAAATTAGTTTATATTAAAAATGATAAATATTTATATGAAAATATTACAATCCTATTAAGAAACAAACAATTACGATTGATTATTTAGAAGAATATTTTATATAGAGTAAAATAACATGAAAATGGAATAAATATTATTATTGAACAGTTTTTATTAATTCCGGTGTTGTCTTAAAATTTCAACTATATGCCTGGTGACTTACGTATTATGTGGGTATTAAACAAATGATAAAATGAAAAGAGTATGAAAATAAAAGTATTGTTGTTGTTTTCTTTTGTTATAACGTCCTGCTGTGGACCATCAGACTTTCCTCCACAAAAAGAAAAAACTTGTCATTATCTTTTTAAGACCAAAAGCGATTATTCGGAATATGTTCTCGTTAATATTTCAAAAAAAGAACAAATTGTAGGTTCTTTCCCTTATTTGGCACAGAAACCGTTTAAATTGATCGATGAATATTACATGTATGATGTACCAAATTCATTTTACCCTAATTCTGCAGCCTATTTATCTATAACTATTGAAGATTGGAATGATACAAAAAGAGACGATAGGGCTTACTAATAAAGAATTATACAATAAATAGATGATGATCCATTTGTTGAATTATATGTATCAAAAGAAGATTATTCATTCTTTTATAATAAAGGTTCGATAAGCACTAGTGTCATTAATAGTATAATAGAAAACGAAGAAATCTCAACTTATTTTAATAGAAAAAAATGAAAAATATCTATTAATGCGAATCAGTAATAGAATATTGAAATTTAGCCCTATTGGGCTAAATTTCAATATTCTTAGGTAAGCATAGTGCAACCTGTGGATATAAAAACAGATGTATCTCTAAAGGTAAGGCAAGACTTTCGTTCGGTAAACCCTGCATTACCAGGCAGATGCCGCACTTCTTTTATTCACGTAAGTTACGCTTCGCTAATCTAAGGTTATGAATATTTGGCTTTTCAAGTCATTTTAAACTACTGATTCGCATGATTAACCTTATTTAGCGTAATGTAAAAATGAAGAGTAAACGTTCTGCATAGCGTCTTTCGCCGAACTGTGGTTTGTTACTCTGCCTGTAGTTGCCGTTAAAGCTGCTATTAGTAGCCACTCCACCGACTATCGGTTGCCGGTAATGCTGCTATCTGTTCCCAGGGACAATACCTACAGTTGCTAGCAATCCCACTACCAGTTGCTACTCCACCTACCCACAGTTGCCCGCAATCCGGCAATCGGTTGCTACTCCACCTACCCACAGTTGCCCTTACCTGTTGTTAGTTGCCGATAACCCTGCTATCAGTTGCCACTCCACCGACTATCAGTTGCCGGCAATAATACCCGCAGCTACAGCTCCACCGGGTATCTGTTTCCAACTGCTCTGAACACAACTATCGGCAATCCTGCTATCTGTTGCCGCTAACTCTACTGTCAATTGGTGGCAAATCGGGTATCTGTTATCAAGTACTCTGTCTGCAATTGCCTGCAATTCTACTGCTAGTTGTCGGCAATAGTACCCATAGTTGCCGGTATCTGTTACCAGTGAATTTTATTGGGATGGCGACTTTAAGTCGCTATCCCAATAGTCTCCAAATTACTTCGTTTAATACCTCCATTTTCCCCTTAGCAAAAAACATTCACACACCCTTGTTTGTTGATTGATTGTCTTTGTAAACCTAAATAATATGATTCAAGCTGCACTATTAGGCTTTATATCGGGGTCGGCAGTCCTGATAGGAGCGTTACTCGGATTATACCTGAAGTTGAATAATAAACTAATCGCCACCATTATGGCTTTTGGCGCAGGAGTGTTGATTTCTGCCCTGTCGATAGATTTGATGAATGATGCTTTCGATAAGAGCCATGACCAGGTGGTAATCGGTTTGAGTTTTTTAGCCGGCGCTATTGTGTTTGTCGGTGGGGATTACCTTATTGATAAAAAAGGCGGGCAGTTCAGAAAAAGAGGACACGGCATCTCGGAAAAAGCAAAAGGTGATAATCCCGAAGATAACTCCGGTACCGCTATACTGCTCGGAACATTACTTGATGGAATTCCCGAATCGTTTGTTGTCGGGGCTTCCGTAGCTGTTGGAGGAAGTGCCGGACTTGTTTTTATGACTGCCGTATTCCTTAGTAACCTGCCCGAAGGAATGTCCGGAACACTGGGCATGAAGATGGCGGGGATGTCTACGAAAAATATTCTAACCCTTTGGGTGATTACACTTATTGTTACCATCTTGTCGTCTATGGGAGGCTATGCTTTTCTCGGAAACAGTTCCCCTTTCGTCCATGCCGGAACAATGGCGTTTGCTTCCGGCGCTATTTTAGCGATGCTATGTGATACGATGATTCCCGAAGCATTCAAATACGGAGGTAGAATTATTGCATTAGTTACCGTAACCGGATTTTTAGTGGCTTTTTTACTGAGTAAATCTTTTTGACTTTTATTTGCCGAATAACAGGTATTTATGAAATTTTATATATTAATCCGTAAAACTACCCATAAATGTTTTTTTAGCTTGAAAATATAACCCATTCGGGCTAAATCAGTTTGTTTTATGGGTATTTTTGCGGATAAGCAATAAATATTGTTGCCAATATCGAACGTATTGCATGTTTATAAATAAAGATGCTCGCCTAATTTGTACAACTCTCTTCGGATTTAATTTAACTATTCCTTAGCTTGAGAATAGGACTAAAGAAAAATCCCGCATTCATTTTCATAAAATAAAAATTAGCTATAATTTTGAATGTTTTTAAGTACTGTATGATATTGCGTAATAGATATAAAGAAGCCGCTTTTTATCGTTTTGCATTCATATAGTTACACAACTATACTACAAATAGAATTTGAATCACTAAAAACTGAAATGTATGAGGAATATTTTTTTATTCGGTATGCTATTATTAGCTATAAACGCTTTTGGTCAGGAACCTTTGACCAAAGACCAGGAAAAGAAATTGAAAACAATTCAAAAGGAGACCACCAAGCAGCTTAATAGCATAGTAGATAATGCGGAAATGACTCAAGGTGAGAAGAAAAGCCGCATACAGTTATTGAAAAACGAACGCGATTCGAAGTTGGCTGATTTTATGGCGAGTACACAAGTTTCCCAAGCCCTGTCAAAAGATCCGGTGAAATGGAGTAAGGCAGAGAAACAAATTGACAAGAACGAAGTAGCCCGGTTGAAGAATGAGAAAAAAAACCGTTTGGCAGAGATTAGTTCCCAACAAAAACTGCTGGAAAAACAAGAATCGGATATTGAAAAACAGTTGAAAGACCTGAAGGCAAAACAAGCAGATATAAAACAGCAACAAAAAAACCTCAAAAATAAAGAGAAATCCGTGAAGAGCGAATATAATTGACCTTCCGGCGTAAAAGTCCGAAAATGTCCCATTCTAAAATAAAAGCAGCTTGTTTTAGAATGGGATATTTTCGTTTATTTGTTAATAAAAGTATAAAATGCCGCTTTTTATTCTTACATTTGCAATCTTCAAAATACTCTGTTACTTAAAGTCAAATGATAAGGAAAAAAAGTGAGGAAGCTGCATTAGTGGACAGAACTACGCTACGGGTTCGTTTCAGCGAAGTGGACTCCATGCAGATTGTTTGGCATGGTGAGTATGTCCGGTATTTTGAAGATGGACGCGAGTCTTTCGGAAGGAATTTCGGCATCAAATATATGGATGTGTATAACGCCGGATATACGATTCCGATGGTAGAAATCACTTGTCAATACAAGTCTCCATTGAAGGTAGACGACCGCGCCATTGTAGAGACCCGATTTATAAACAGCGATGCAGCTAAGATTATTTTCGAGTATTCCGTTTTCAGGGAATCCGATAATTTATTGGTTGCAACAGGACGCAGCGTACAGGTTTTTCTAAACAAGGATTTTGAACTGGAGCTGGTGAGTCCTGATTTTTTTGTCGAATGGAAAAAGAAATGGAATATAATCCGGTAGTTTATGCTGTAAGTGATAATATTATTTCTTCATTGGGATTTTCCACAGAAGAAAATATTGCACAGGTCATGAGCGGAAAAACCGGAATCCTGCCTGTCTCGGATACTGCTTTGTATCCCGAACCCTTTCCCGCATCTTTGATAGACCGGAAAAAAGTTTCGGATATGCTTCCGGCAGACTTTGCCCGATTCCATCAGTTGGAACAACTGATGTTGCTCTCTTCTGCCGATGCATTAAAACGTTGCAGTGTTGAGCCCGCTTCTTCCCGGACTATTTTTATATTCTCCACCACCAAAGGCAATATAGATTTATTAGCCAATGCCGGAGAATTGCATCCGGATGCAGAGTTAGGCATCATGGCTCAGAGGGTTGCCTCTTTTTGGAACTCCCCTAACAAACCGCTGGTTATTTCGAATGCCTGTATCTCAGGAGTACTGGCAGTTGTTTTGGGCGAGAGGTTGATAAAATCAGGTAGTTATGACCACGCCGTTTTGATTGGCGGAGATTTATCTACCGAATTTGCTATTTCCGGTTTCCAATCCTTTAAGTCGGTCAGCCCCAATCCATGCAAGCCCTATGATAAAGACCGGGACGGATTATCAATGGGCGAAGGTATTGCCACACTGATACTCTCCTCCGGCCGGACGTTGGTAAAAGACGCTGTTCCGGTGATGGTTGCAGGCGGTTCGAGCAGTAACGATGCCAATCATATCTCCGGGCCCTCACGCACGGGCGACGGACTTTTTTTTACAATGAAAGACGCAATGGAAGAAGCCGGGATACCGGTTTCGGATATTGACCTTATAAATCCGCATGGCACAGCCACGCTTTTCAACGATGAGATGGAATCCAAAGCGATTGCATTAGCTTCACTTTCCGGCTGTCCGTTACTTGGCTTGAAAGGCTATATCGGGCACACGTTGGGAGCTGCCGGGCTGATAGAATCTATTATTTGCATAGAATCTATACGCAGGCAAATTCAGTTTAAGACAAAAGGATTTACCGAGATTGGAGTTCCTCTTCCGGTGAATGTAACCACAGAAGTAAAAAAAGCCACTGTCCGGAATGTATTGAAAACGGCATCCGGCTTCGGAGGCTGCAACGCTTCGGTTATTTTCTCTTCCGTATCCGCCGGAAGCCCTTACAAACAGGCTCAGGATGTCCGGATTGTAAAAGAGTGCCTGATTGAAGACAAAAAAGTTATAGTAGGCGGTGCGGTAGCATTTGACGGAACCGCATGTGAAGACTTCGGAACCTTTATACGCGCTGCCTTCAAGTCGGTTTCCGCTCCCTATATGAAGTTTTCAAAGATGGACGACCTTTGCAAACTGGGGTTGACTGCTGCCGAGTTTCTGTTGCAGGGAGAGAATCTTTCAGGCAAATATAACCCGCGGGATATTGCCGTCTTATTGGCAAATCGCTATTCATCGCTGGATACCGATATAGCCCATCAGAATATTATTGATATAAAAGAACCTTATCAACCCAGCCCTGCCGTATTTGTCTATACACTGGCTAATATTGTGATGGGTGAAATATGCATCAGGCATAAATTTCAAGGCGAAAACCTCTTTCTTGTCATTGAAAACCGGGATGAAAAGGAGATGATGAAACAAGCGGAGATACTTTTTTCCACGAGCAAGGCGAAAGCATGCATTGCCGGTTGGGCAGATTACCTGAATGGGAGATATTATGCCCGGCTGTTTTTACTGGAGAAAGGTTCTGTACGTAACTAATACAGATTTAAAATTCCTTTGAAAAGGAACACATAAGATGGAGATTTTTTTTACGATTATCCGAAAAATTACCACTGATGCATACATACATCAATGAATTTTATAAACACAAAGACAGAAAGAACACGAAGTAGTAATTTATTATTTTATTTTCTTTGTGGACTTTGTGCCTTTGTGTTTACCTTTTTTCGTTTGTGGTAATATTGCAGATAAACATATAATTTTTTAATTTGAAAAGAAATATGGATGAATTAATACATAATTTAAAAGTACAGTTAATCGAAGAACTCAATCTGGAAGAAGTAACCGCGGAAGATATCGATACCGATAGCCCTCTGTTCGGCGACGGTGGATTAGGATTGGATTCGATTGATGCATTGGAGATTATCCTTCTTCTCGAAAAATATTACGGAATACGCATTACCGACCCGAAAGCAGGGAAAGATATTTTTTACTCTGTTAAGACATTAGCAGACTATATAAACAATAATAAGTGATTAGTGATAAAGTGATTAATAAAGGGTGCTATATTACCGGATTGGGAGTCGTTTCGGCTATCGGTAACAATGTAGAAGAAAATTTCTGTTCGCTGAAAAGCAAAAAAACAGGAGTCTCCTCCCTTACTTTATTTGAGACAAACCATAAAGTGCCCGTTGCAGAAGTAAAGCTGACAAACGAACAGTTGCAATCCCGCTTGGAGCTTTCTTCCGCTAAACGCTATTCCCGTACAGCCCTGTTGGGAATGATGGCAGTCAAAGAAGCCCTGAAAGACGCTTGTCTGGAAGATACAAACGGATTGCGTATCGGATTGATTTCCTCTACATCCGCGGGAGGCATGGATTTAAGCGAACGCTTTTACAAAGAAAACATAGAAAAAGCCAACGGCGGCAGACTACGCGATATTGCCTCACATGATTGCGGAGACAGCACTGAGAAGATTGCCGCTTATGCCGGTATTACCGGATTTGTAACAACAATCAGTACCGCGTGTTCCTCTTCCGCCAATGCCATTATGCTTGGCGACCGGATGTTGCGCCACGGATTGCTCGATGTCGTTGTTGTCGGAGGTGTTGACCCGCTTTGCAAATTCACGGTAAACGGTTTTAGCTCTCTGATGATTTTGGACAAAGAACATTGCCGCCCTTTTGACGAATCCCGCACAGGCCTCAATTTGGGAGAAGGTGCAGGATTTCTTGTTTTACAACGGGAAGAGACATTACGGCGCGAACCCTATTGCAGCCTGAAAGGCTATGCCAATGCCAATGACGCTTACCACCAAACAGCGACTTCGCCCGAAGGCGACGGCCCTCTGCTTGCAATGAGCAAAGCGTTGGAGAAAGCCCGCATGACACCCGGGATGGTCGACTATATCAATGTGCATGGCACAGGTACCGGAAATAACGACCTTTCGGAAGGAAAAGCAATGAAGCGGCTCTTTGGCGACTGTGTACCGAGGTTCAGTTCCACAAAAGTATATACCGGACATACGTTGGGAGCAGCCGGAAGCATCGAAGCCGTTTATTCTGTTTTGTCAATTGCGAACGACGTTATTTTCCCGACATTCAATTTTAAAACACCAATTATAGATTTAGGATTAACACCCGAAACCGGATTTATTGAAAATGCCGGAGTGAAGACCGTCCTCTCCAACTCTTTCGGATTCGGAGGAAATGTTTCTTCCTTGGTTTTTTCCAAAAAGTAGCAAATTAAACGATTAGACGTTTAGTCAATTAGACAATTTTCATGCAAGAATATTACATACAAAATATTAGTTCAATCAGTCCGCAACATACTTTCGAAACGGACGGATTCCTTTCGCAACCGTTAGTGGACGGAGAAAGTGGTTCCGACTGCTTGCCGGCTATTGAACCCAACTATAAAGACTATATCACCGATGCCGGTTTGCGCCGCAGGATGAGCCGTGTGGTAAAGATGGGTGTCGCCGCAGCATTGAATTGCGTGAAAAACTCGTCTGTCGAAAATCCCGATGCAATTATTACCGCTACCGGACTGGGTTGCCTGTCTGATACGGAAAAGTTCCTGAACGCTATTGTCGTCAACGACGAACAACTTCTCAATCCAACCTCATTTATCCAATCAACGTTCAATACAATCGGAGCACAAATAGCCCTGATATTGAAAAACCACAATTATAATTTCACATACGTGCACCGAGGTTTCTCTTTCGAATCGGCTCTGCTCGATGCTATTATGCAGTTGGAAGACCAAGAAGCCCAAAGTGTACTCGTTGGAGCCGTCGACGAGATAACGCAAGTCTCATCGCAAGTGATGAAGCGCATGGGCTTTTGGAAGAATGGCGCTAAAATGGGAGAAGGAGCCCAATTTTTTATGCTCTCTTCCGTCCCTTCCGAAAGCGATTATGCCAAATTAAAAGCCGTTTCCACCTTTTTACTCCCCGGCAACAGTAAAAACGCCGAAAACGAAATCGTTACCTTTTTAAATAAAAACGGACTTACACCGCAAAACATAGACTTGATTTTGCTCGGCAAAAGCGGAGATTCACGGCAGGATAAACCGTTCGTTCCGTTGCAACAAGGTATTTTCAATAAAATTCCTTCCGCAACTTTCAAACAATTATGCGGAGAATACCAGACAGCATCCTCATTCGGACTCTGGTGCGCCGCCCAGATATTGCGAAATCAGCAGATTCCTTTAACTTTGTCTCCGGAAAGAAAACCGGAAAAGATAGAAAGGGTTCTCATATATAATATTTACAGGAATACGAATCATTCTTTATTTCTGTTAGAAAAGTGTAAATAGTATGCTGCCTTTTTTTCTTTTGCTCTTTTTTATTGCATTTTTGCTTGCTTTTTTCTTCTACGCCTCATACAGCATCTCTTCCGGAGTATATCTGAAAACGTATTGCAGAAAAGAGACGGACGAAAAGGAAATTGCACTCACATTCGACGATGGCCCCGATGCAACACATACTTCCCGGATATTGGATATCCTGAAAGAACGAAAAGTTGAGGCCGCTTTTTTCTGCATCGGGAGCAAAGTAGAAGAAAATCCGCAATTAGTAGCACGGATGCAGGAAGAAGGGCATTTGATAGGAAATCACTCCTATTCGCATGTTAACACCTTTCCGGTATTTCCGGCAGAAAAGATGATTGCAGACCTGCAACGCAGCGATGATGCCATAAAAGCAGTAACCAATCAACCGGTACGGTTTTTCCGTCCGCCCTTTGGAATTACCAATCCGATAATAAAAAAGGCGCTCCGGTCGTTTGACTATTATACGATTGGTTGGAGTATCCGCTCGTTGGATACCTCTATCAAAGATGCCGGTAAGGTGGCAGAGCGCATTATTAAACGTATTCGTCCGGGCTCGGTCATCCTGTTACATGACCCTTTGCCACATTCGGAAGAGATATTGGTAAAAGTATTGGCTTATTTGGACGAAAACGATTATACGATAAAAAGAGTAGATAAATTATTTGACATAAATTCCAAGCATTAATTCTTGTAACTATTTAATCATGAAAAAAATAACATTGATAACCGTATTACTGGCAGGATTTATTTCCCTGTTTGCCCAAAGTGAAATGAAACCAATGAGTGATGTAAGCGCGTTAAAAAAGAAAATGGCGGCAGAAGCCCAAAAAGTAAATTCGATTGAAAGCGACTTCATACAGGTAAAACACATGACAGCACTTGCCGGAGATATGACTTCAAAAGGAAAATTCTATTACCAGAAAGAAGACAAAGTAAGTCTGGATTACACCTCCCCGATGAAATACCTGATAATCATCAACGGCTCCAAAATCAAGATGGTAGCCAACGGGAAAACAAGCGTTTACGATGTGGCATCCAACGGTTTGATGAAGGAGATGAAAGACGTTGTTTCCGCTTGTATGACAGGGAACCTGCAAGCAATGAACGGAAATTATACAATAGAGTATTTCCAGGACGCCAAAGAGTACCTCGTGAAGATATTCCCGTTGAACGAATCGGCTAAAGCGATAATTGACGAAGTCGATATCTATCTCGATAAAAACGACATGTCGGTAACCCGCATGCGGATGGTAGAAGCATCCAAAGATAAAAAGGCGAAAGACAAAGACTATACGGAATATCAATTCCTGAATAAAAAACTGAACGCTGCCATTCCGGCAAGCCAATTCAATTGAAAACAACCAGACCGATTTTAATGACCGATACTGCAAACGAAATAAAAAGAGCACTATTAAAATCCCTTTTCCGGATGGGCTTAGGGATTTTTCTACTCTTTTTTGCTGCCTGTTCTCCTAAAATATTCTCCGGACTGGAATCTGCCGGAACAAAAAAAAGCATATCCAAGCAAGAACTATATCCGGTTTTCAATGCCGGAGATTCAATCCGCATATTTAACATGCAGATTGATTACAAAGAGCATAACTTCTCCGGATTACTTATTGTAAAGCCTGATGAAAACGGTTTTACACGCGCTGTTTTTACGACTCTTTTCGGAATGACGGTTTTTGACTTTACGTTTAATGAAGCGGAATTCATCGTAAACCGTTGTATAGAGCAAATGCAGAAAAAGATGGTGTTGAATCTCTTGAAAAAAGATTTCAGGACGCTGTTTCTCTATAACGTCCCTCTCGTTTTCGATGCAAAGATTTATCAGGGAAAAGAGGCAACTGTCGGTTATAAAATAAAAACAAAAGACGGTAAGGGCTATTTCCTGACAAACACAACCGATAAGCAGTTGCAAAAAGTCGAAATGCCCGGATGCATAACCTTGTTGTGTCTCGATTACCAAAATTATAGCAACGCTTTTCCGGAACATATACGGATGTTACATCCGAAAATAAAGCTCAGCATGCAGCTTGACAGGATTGAGTAGAAAGCCTTCCCCATCCCCCTCCGAAGGAGGAGAGTGGCTAAAGTCGGAAGGTTATTTTAATGTTTGAACTAATAATGAAATATGCTCTGCTCCCCCTCCAAAGGAGGGGGGTGGGGGAGGTCAAATGGAAAAAACAATAGTCATATTCTATTATACCCAAAGCGGTCAGGCTTTGGATATTGTTCGTAGTATCTGTGCCCCGTTGGAAGATGGAAACAATAAGATTGTCTACAAGGCAATAGAGCCTGAAAAAGCATTTCCCTTTCCATGGAGCTGTATGGAATTTTTTGAGGCGTTTCCCGAATCCCGGCTTTCTATTCCGGTATCTCCCATAAAAGAGATAGAGTTGGATGATGTAGCCGATGCCGACTTGGTAATTATTGCCGGGCAATCGTGGTATTTATCGCCATCCCTTCCATTACACGCTTTTTTTCAGGATGAAAAAATAAAAGCCTTCCTTAATGGGAAAAATATTGTAAATGTTTCCGGATGCCGTAATATGTGGGTAATGTCACAACGAAAAATCCGTAAATACATTTACGAAGCCGGAGGAAATTACGCCGGACATATTGTATTGCAGGACAAAGCGCCCAATCTGGTCAGCGTATTGACTATTATACGTTGGCTTTTCTATAATAAGAAAGCAGCCTCACACGGTTTACCTGCTGCCGGTGTCGGCGACGAAGATATAAAAGCAGCTTCCCGTTTCGGTGTGATTCTGAAAGAGACACTCGAAAACGGAGAGTGGAGCAACTTACAGGAAAAATTAATGCAATCCGGCGCAGTAGAATACAAACCCAGTGTCGTTTTTGTGGAGAAGGCGGGACACCGGATGTTTGGAATCTGGGCTAATTTTATACGCAAAAAGGGCGGATATCAGGATAAACGCAGAAGTCTCCGCGTACGGTTATTTTGTTATTACCTTTTTTTCGTTCTTTACATTGCCTCCCCTATCGGATTATTAGTTTTTTATCTAACTTTCCCCTTCCGTTTTTTCTTTATCAAAAAGCATAAACGGGAAATGTGCTATGAGTTAAATTGGAACGATTATAAAAAAATACAGTGAAGACGCTCAGGTAAAGATGTCCCGGTAATAAACAGTCCCAAATATCTGTTTATCCGAACATCTGTTTATCTGAACATCTGAATATCTAATACATCACGTGATGAATGAATCTGTTTACATAACAAGAGTATCAACGTTTTTTCCGAATGAGCCTGTTGCAAATGAAGATATGGAAAAATATCTGGGTATGGTGAATGGGAAACCATCGCTGGCAAGGCGTATTATATTAGGAAAAAATGGAATTAAGACTCGTTATTATGCATTGGATAAAGAAGGCAATGTAACCCACACCAATGTGCAAATCGGAGCCAATGCCGTTCGTGGGCTTTTAGATGAAAAAGTTACTCAGGAAGATATTGATTTGCTGGCTTGCGGGACAAGCTCGACCGAACAGATTGTACCTTCCCACGGAGTTATGATACACGGCGAATTGGGAGGTAAGAAAAATATGGAGGTCGTATCCTTTTCGGGCACTTGCTGCACCGGAATGCAAGCCCTGAAATATGTTTACATGTCAGTCCTCACCGGAAGTGCCCGGAATGCAGTTTGTGCAGCCTCCGAAAGAATGTCGGCATGGATGTCGGCGCGCAACTTTCAGAAAGAGACGGAGAACCTCGTCAAATTGGAAAAAAAACCGATGCTCGCTTTCGAAAAAGAGTTTCTGCGTTGGATGCTTTCCGACGGCGGAGCCGCTTTACTGGTGCAAGACAAGCCTTCCGATAAAGATATTTCATTACGGATAGACTGGGTTGAATTGACTTCCTATGCAAACGAAGTGGAGACTTGCATGTATGCCGGAGGCGAAAAACGTGAAGATGGAGGCTTTGACGGTTGGACGTCGTTCCCTGAAGAAGAGTGGCTGACCCGTTCGCTGTTCTCGCTGAAACAGGATACACGCGTTTTGAGCGAAAATATTGTCCCCCTTGGCGGGCGGTTTTTAATCGAATTGGCGAAGAAGAGGAATTTTACTCCGGACGATATCGACTGGTTTTTACCCCATCTTTCATCGATGTTCTTCAAAGACCGGATTATGGAAGAATTTAAAAAGATTAATTTTTTTATTCCCGAAGAAAAATGGTTTTTGAACCTTTCGCGGATTGGAAATATAGGCTCGGCATCAGCCTTGGCAATGGTAGCCGAACTTTTTGATTCCGGAAAACTGAAGAAAGGGCAGAAAATCCTGCTGATGGTTCCCGAAAGCGCCCGCTTCTCCTACTGCTACTGTATGTTCACCGTAAAATAACTTTCACTTTTCATCTTTCACTTTTTACCTTTCCCCTTATGAAACTCGAAGACGTTCCACAAGATTTAGGCTTTTTCAAAAATTCGGTAATCCGCGATGTAGCCTATGCAATAGATGAAAATGGCAATTACCAGTCTGTCATCAGCGACGGTTGGGAAGTCAAAAACGATGCCTTGGGACTTACCTGGGATACTATTGACGAAGAGTGTCAAAAGATAAAAGAACAAGTGTTGGCAGGAAAAACAAGTCCGTTGGCATACCACATGGAGAAAAACCTGATGAATATCGGTTTGCTTTCCGGCTATACCGGATTCTCCAAACGGCATATAAAAAAACACATGGAGCCTGGACAGTTTGCCGCGCTGGAGCAAGATATATTGCAAAAGTACGCAGACGCCCTCCGGATTTCAGTTGACGAGTTAAAAAAAGTATAGGAACGATTACCGTTTAATAAGTATAAGTTTAATCAGGTAGAGTTATACGAAGAAAATAGAATGCTTATCCCCAATATTCCCATAGGGCTCATTATGTCCCTGACAGGACAATAGATAAAATCTTTTATTATCTCTTTACGGAAATATTGCGGATAAACATTAAAAAATTAATAATATATCGGGAGGATAGTCAATTGGCATATAACATTAACCCAATATCCTCGCACATTTGAAAAAATATTGAAAAATGGAATTTGAACATAGGCCCGCTGCCCATTGTGAAAATGGAGTCATTGCCAATTTATTGAGATTTTACGGATTTGATATTTCGGAACCCATGATTTTCGGAATGTCCAGCGGCTTGTTTTTCTCCCATATTCCGTTTGTCAAACTGTCGGGCATGGCAGTTACCTCTTTCCGTACCTTTCCCGGAGTCCTCTTTTCCCGTATTTCCCGCCTTCTGGGTTTCAAGAGGCAGGTAAAACGGTTCCTGAATCAGGAGCGCGCGATGCAAAAGATGGACGATGTGCTCCTTTCCGGTACACCCGTAGGATGCGTGGTCGGGATGTATTATCTCCCTTATATGCCGATAGAGTACCGTTTTCATTTCAACGGGCATAATATATGCATTATCGGCAAAGACGATAAAAGCACCTACACTGTCAGCGACCCCAATGCAATCGAAAAAGTAACCATATCGGCTAAAGACCTTCAACGCGTACGCTTTTCCAAAGGAGGAACCTATCCTTTATTCGGTCAGATGTACTGGATTAACTCTGCACCCCAAGCACTGCCCGACTTAGCGCCGATTATAAAAAAAGCAATCCGGAAAAATTGCTGGCTTATGACCTCGCAACCCAAGTGGATTCCCTTTTTCGGTGTAAACGGTATTTATTACTTATCAAAAAAAATAAGGAAATGGGAAGAGAAGATGGGAAGCCGCAAGGCAGCCTTAAACCTTGCCCAGATTATCCGTATGCTGGAAGAGATAGGTACGGGAGGGGCCGGTTTCCGCTATATGTATGCTGCTTTTCTTCAACAATCAGCCTCGATTACAGGAATAGCCGAATTGAATGATTACTCAAAACGCATGACTGAGATAGGTGATTTATGGCGTGATTTTGCTTATAAAGCCGCGCGGATGTTTAAAAAGCGCCAAGGCGAACAATATTCGTACGACGAATTAGGCGATATCTTACTCCGGATAGCTACCTTAGAAGAATCTTTTTTCAAAGAATTGAAAAAAGCGGTGTGAATCTATAGTTGAATATCCGACTGAGTCTTTGGGCAACAAGCGCAACAAAGAAGTAAAGTGCACGAAAAAGAGTCCCGTAGGGACGTCATTTTATTAACCGTAGGCAAACGCTAGTGAAGCTTACGGTTGAAGAACATAGTTTAATTAAAGTGATTCTTATGTCTGTGGGCTTTGCCTACGGTTAATAAAATATCGTCCCATGCAGGACGAACGATGACGGAATTTATGATTATTGAGATAAAAGACTTATACAAGCTTTACAGGGGAAATACGAATCCCTCGGTAGACGGATTGTCTCTTTCTGTGCGGGAAGGGGAGATTTTCGGCTTGTTAGGACCTAACGGAGCGGGCAAAACCACAACCATCAGTGTGTTGTGCGGATTGCGTACGTTTGACCGTGGTGAGGTGTGTATATCCGGATATTCCGTCAAAGACGAAATGGACAAGATAAAGCCACTTATTGGCGTTGTACCGCAAGACATTGCCCTGTATCCGACGCTTACGGCGTATGAAAACCTCAAGATATTCGGTGGCATTTACGGACTGGAGAAGAGAGAACTCGACGACAGGGTGAATGAGTTGCTTTCACTTTTCGGATTGGAAAAAAATAAAAACCGTTTTGTCGGAAAATATTCGGGAGGTATGAAGCGGCGTGTAAACCTTATTGCCGGTTTACTGCACCGTCCGAAACTCCTTTTTCTCGACGAGCCGACCGTGGGTATTGACGTACAGTCCCGCCATGTGATTATCGAAAACCTGAAGAAGATAAATCAGGAAGGCACTACGATTGTTTATACTTCGCACCACTTGAATGAGGCTGAGTCGTTTTGTACCCGCATTGCTCTGGTCGACGACGGACGCGTTATCTGCGAAGGCGAACCCGGAGAACTCATTAAAACGGCAAACGTAGAAACATTGGAGGAACTTTTTTTGTTAAAGACAGGTAAAAAACTGAGGGATTGATATGCGGAAGCTAAAAGCGTTGTTATATAAGGATTACTTACTGCTGGTTCGGGATATTGCCGGATTGGCGATGATGTTTCTTATGCCTCTTGCATTGGTGGTGCTGATGTCTTATTTGCAAGACAGCACATTCAATTCGATAAACGAAAACCGTGTGCCGTTGCTCCTTTTGAATGCCGATAACGATTCTCTTGGCAATGCAATAGAGCAGAACATCCGTTCGACCAATATATTTAAAGTTTCGACAAATGTAGGGAGCAACCCGCTTACTATTGATGAGCTGGAGCATGCAGTGGCACGTGGTGACTACCAGATTGGAATTGTTATTCCCGAAAATACTACCGCGCTTATACGTTCGAGGGTACAGCAGAGTGTTATGCAAACATTTAATGGCGCATCTATAACCGGTTCCGTTGAAGGCGACTCCTTGCCGATTCTTATTTACATTGACCCTACAACCAAGAGTTCGTTCAAAGTTACGCTGATGAGTTCCATGCGCGAGCATGCAGCATCAATACAAAGTGAATTTGTTTTGAGCGAAATAACATCCGAAGTAAATAAATTGATTCCTTTTCCCATAAGGAATATCCATATCGGTAATCCGATACAGATAAAAGAGCAATATGCCCAATTGAACGACGCAAGGATTATTCCCAATTCGGTACAACACAATGTTCCCGCATGGGGAATGTTTGCCGTCTTTTTTATTGTCATTTCCCTCTCCGGAAACATTATCAAAGAGCGTGAAGACGGCAGTTTCACCCGCCTGCTTACCATGCCCTGCCCATACTGGCTTTATATCCTGAGTAAAATCATCATATATTTATGCGTCTGCCTGTTGCAACTGGCTTTGATGTTTTTGATGGGCATCTGTATTCTTCCTTTGCTCGGGCTTCCGGCGTTGACCTTGGGGCATAGTTTGTTTGCGTTGGCATTGATGTCTGTATCGGCATCTCTGGCTGCAATCGGTTATGGCATTGCAATCGGAAAGATTGCCACGAGCAATCAACAAGCCGCAGTATTCGGTTCTATCTCGGTGGTGATTCTGGCGGCAATAGGAGGGGTTTGGATTCCTACTTTCGTTATGCCTTATATTATGCAGCTCGTCAGCAGGTTATCGCCGTTAAATTGGGGATTGAATGGTTTTTATGATATATTTGTCCGCGATGGCGGTTGGTATTCCGTTTTGCCTGAAAGCCTTGCTTTATTTCTCTTTTTTATACTATGCTCATCTGTTGCTATCATCTACGACAAGCGCAAGAGGATTGATAATTGAGAAATATATTTAGAATGTAAAATGTATAATTTACAATGTAAAGTGAGTAGATTTTTATATAATACCTTGTTTACTCGTTTACTTGTCAACTTGTTTACTGAAAAATTAACTTGTAACAAAAATAAAAAATGACACAGGAAGAATTAATTGAACAATTGAAAACGCAGATTATTGATGCATTATCATTAGAAGATATTACGCCGGAAGATATTGATTCCGATGCTCCCCTTTTTGTAGAAGGGCTCGGATTGGATTCTATCGATGCAATAGAATTGATGTTATTGCTCGAAAGACAATATGGCATCCGTATCGAAGACCCGAAACAACGCAGGGAAATTCTGACATCTGTCCGTACAATGGCTGAACTGATTGAATCACAAGGAAAAAAATGAGCCGGAGAGTCTTTGTAACAGGCTATGGAATTATTTCCGGAATTGGGTGTGGAGAAGAGGAGACATTCCAATCGCTTATAGAAAAGCGTTCGGCGATTGGAAGTGTTTTATTTTTAGAGACGGCTTTGTCCCGTTATCCGGTTTCTGAAGTAAAGAGAAGCAATGAAGAGTTGTGCCAATTGGCAGGACTTCCCTATGAGGATATATATAGCCGCACTTTTTTACTTGGTTTGATTGCAGCACAACAAGCTGTCTGTATGTCGGGTTGTAAGACCGAATTGCCTTCTATGGGCATATTAGGCGCTACTACCGTTGGCGGGATGGATTTGAACGAGCGCTATTATAAAGAACTTTTAACCGGAAATCCCCGGCACATAGATAAGATTCAATCACTCGAATGTGCCGATTGTGTGGAGCGTATTGCCCGCCATTTTGGTATAAAATCGAATGTGGCAACGATGAGCACAGCCTGCTCTTCCTCTGCCAATACTATAATGGCAGGAGCCCGTATGATAAAAAACGGATTATCGGACAGGATGTTGGTCGGCGGCATGGATGCTTTGACACGTTTTACGCTGAATGGATTTAATTCGTTGGAGATTCTTTCTCCTACCGGATGCCGCCCGTTCGACCGTGACCGTAATGGAGTAACAATCGGAGAGGGCGCTGCCTTTTTGGTGCTGGAATCGGAAGAGGTTGTTGCCGGAAAAACAATTTACGGGGAGATAACCGGTTATGCCAACCGCAACGAGGCATTCCATCAGACGGCTTCTTCTCCCGACGGAGCCGGAGCGATTATGACCATCCGCAAGGCATTGGAGATTGCAAGCCTTCATCCCGGAGATATTGATTATATAAATGCCCACGGAACCGGAACACAGATAAACGATTTATCGGAAGGCAACGCAATTCAGGCTGTTTTTGGAAAAGGAATACCTCCTGTCAGTTCGACAAAAGGATATACCGGGCATACGCTGTCCGCCGCCGGAGCGATAGAGGCGGTAATCTCACTTTTAGCAATAAAACATCAGACTGTTTTCCCAAATTTACGGTTGGAAAACCCTATAGAAGAACTCTTTTTTATTCCCCAAAAAGAGGTGAAAAAGCATGAGATATACCATGTGTTGTCCAACTCTTTTGGCTTTGGGGGAAGCAATTCAACTCTAATCATATCCAACGTTTGACATGTATGCCTATCTCAATTCAATCGCGCTGATATCCCCGCAGCAAACATTCGACGGAAGTTTTCTGGAACATCCCTTGCATCATTCGCCGGAACCCTTCTTGATGAGCATCGAACCTTCCTATAAGGAATTTATCAATCCGGTGCAATTGCGCCGCATGTCGCGTATCCTGAAAATGGGATTGGGAGCATCGCGTATCTGTATGAATAATCTGCCTGCGACGAAGGTTGATGCAATTGTTGTCGGGACCGGCCTTGCCTGTATTTCCGATTTAGAAAAATTTCTATTATCGGTGCTCAATGAAAATGAACAAATGCTGTCGCCCATTCCGTTCATAAATTCCTCGCATAATACCGTTGCCGCCCAGATATCAATGATGATGCAGGTCAAAGGCTACAATAATACCTATTGCCATCGCGGCTCTTCGTTCGAATACGCATTACAGGATGCCCTTATGCTGTTGGCGGAGAGAGAGGCATCGAGTGTTTTAGTCGGAGGTATTGACGAATATTCGCGCCACTATTTCAATCTTTTCGGGCTTCTTGATATATGGAGGAAAGAACCGGTAGACAGTCTGGAGCTTTTTAAAAGCCCTTGTTCGCCAGGTACGATAGCCGGAGAAGGCGCCGGTTTTTTTATATTACAAAAAGAACCGTCAAAAGAGACATATGCAGAGTTAACCGCAGTCCACTCTTTCTTAGAGCCGGAGAGTACTTCGGAAGTAGAATCCGTTATTTCCGCTTTCCTTGCAAAGCATGAGTTGTCGATAGAGGATATCGGCATTATGATTCTGGGAAAAAATGGCGATTGCATTACAGACCCGGTTTATTCGGATATGGAAAAGGATTTTATTTCCAGAAATACGGAAATAGTTTATTATAAGCATTTATGTGGCGAATATATGACTTCCACCTCTTTTGCCTTGTGGCTGGCTGCAAATATTTTAAAGAGAAAAGAGATTCCTTCTGCTGTCTCTTTCCGGAAAGGAAAAAATCAATCCTTTAAAAACATACTGATATACAATCATTACCGGAATATTAATCATTCGTTGATTTTGCTGAAAAACTTATATAGTTGAAAGTTGAAAGTCGAAAAGTGAAAGTTGGTGAGGTGACTTCCGGTAGAAAATATAAAGCATGCTGTTAAATACATTTTTTGCGATTTCGGATGATATCAGGGAGATTTCTGCCGGGAACTATCACTTGTCCGTAAGGCTCAATCCTGAACATCCTGTTTATGAAGGACACTTTCCGCATATTCCGGTTGTGCCCGGTGTCTGCACTATCCAGATGATAAAAGAGTGCATGGAGGTAATTACTAAAAAAACTTTGCAATATATATCTGTTTTAAATTGTAAATTTACAGCATTAATCGTACCTGCGGATATTCCCGAATTAGACATCGTTTTGTCTGTATCGGAAGAAGAAGGTACATATTTACTGAAAGCAACTGTCAAAAAAGAGGCTCGGACGTTTTTGACATTAAAGGCAAAATTAAAGCAAGAGTAAAACGGGGAATGAATATTAGAGAAGATTTCAAGCAACTTAACTGTTGTATACTGATTCCTACATATAACAACGAAAAGACCCTCAGGCAGGTTGTGGGCAATGCTTTGCATTATTGTGAAGACGTTTTTGTTATTAACGACGGTTCGACCGACAATACACTGGAAATTCTCCAATCCATACCGGACATTCACATTATTTCCTACTCTAAAAATAAAGGGAAGGGCGGCGCCCTGAAAACAGGTATAAAAGCGGCTCTGAAAGCCGGGTTTTACTATGCCATTACCCTTGATTCCGATGGGCAACACTATGCCGAAGATATTCCCCTGTTTATCGATGCAATAAAGGAAAATCCGGATAGCTTCATCGTCGGATGCCGGAATTTGAAACAGGAAAACATGCCCGGCAAGAATACTTTTGCCAATAAGTTTTCCAATTTCTGGTTTCGTTTGGAGACCGGAGTAGGCTTGACCGATACACAATGCGGCTTTCGCCTCTATCCGGTAAAAAGGTTGGAAAACATGCGCTTTTTTACCGGAAAATATGAATTTGAACTGGAAGTACTGGTGCGTTCCGCTTGGAAAAATATACCGCTTATTCCCTTGCAGATTAAAGTTTACTATGCCCCCGATGATGAAAGGGTTTCTCATTTCAGGCCATTACGCGACTTTACCCGCATCAGTATTCTGAATACTTTCTTAGTCCTGGTTACTTTTCTTTGGGTAAAACCTTTTGCTTTTTTCCGGAGCCTTACAAAGGAAAATATAAAAGCCTTTTTTCGTAAAAATTTCACCGAATCGCCTGATAGCAATCTACGCCTCTCGTCAGCTGTCGGCTTTGGCGTTTTTATGGGAATTGTACCTGTTTGGGGTTACCAGATGATTATTGCATTTGCTTTAGCCCATTTTATGAAGCTGAATAAATGGATTGTCCTTGTGGCATCAAACATCAGTATTCCTCCAATGATTCCTTTTATCCTTTTCGGTAGTTATGTAACCGGAGGTATTTTATTAGGAAACAATGTCCTGCCTCAATTCGATACGATTTCTTTTGAAACGATACGGAATGACCTGTTGCAATATTTATTGGGAAGCGTTGTTTTTGCCTTTGTTTGCGGAATCATTGTCTGGCTGGTTTCCTTTCTGTTGCTATCCTTTTTCCGGAAGAAGAGAAACATTGCCGATATATAAAAATGAAAATCCGGATTCTGAAGAAGAACTGTATATTCCTATTAAGCCAAAATGATATTCCGGCTGTGCGATAATTCCTTTCCGTAACTTTTTCCTTTATTATATTGTTATATATAATGTGATTGTTAACCAGGCGTGTAGCGCTTGAATATATTGGGAGTATTTGCTTGATAATTATTATTTATTCTTCATTTTCATAGGAGGCTGTAATAATAAATATTAAACTTTCAGGCTTCTTGTCTTGTAACTAATAACTCGTAACTACCCTATGAATAATTTATCTGCTTATAACGAAAAAAGAGACTTTAATCTCACTCCGGAACCCAAATCGCAGGGAAAAATAGAAAAAGAGAAACTGATTTTTGTTGTCCAGAAACATCAGGCATCGCATCTTCATTATGATTTCAGGCTGGAGTTTGACGGGGTTTTGAAAAGTTGGGCAGTACCTAAAGGCCCATCGATGAATCCTGCCGATAAGCGGCTCGCCATAATGGTGGAAGACCATCCGGTCGAATATGCCGAGTTTGAAGGAGAAATCCCCGAAGGAAATTACGGAGCGGGAACAGTCGAAATTTGGGACTCCGGCACGTGGGAACCGGAGGCAAAACACAAAGATGTCGCAACAGCGTTAAAAAACGGTTTGCTTGAATTTACTCTTGAAGGCAAAAAGCTAACGGGTAAATTTGCCCTTGCCCGCATGGAAAAATCCAAAACACCTAATAGCTGGCTTTTGATAAAAAGGCATGAGGGATAGATGCTTATCAATATTACCCCTATAAACACAAAGGAACGAAGAACACAAAGGAAATAAATACAACTTAGTGTCCTAAGGGCGACTTTGTGTTTATAAAATTATTGACGTTGGCATCAGTGGTAATATTGCGGATAAGCGTTAATTAAACAAAAGTTCGAAGTCAAATAAAATTCAAAAAAACAGAAATTCCTTTCACCTTTGACTCCGTCGATTTAGCAATTCCCTTTTCAATTTTCACCTTTTCCCCTATATAAAAAAAGAGCCGGTTGTTTTCAACCGGCTCTTTTTTTATATAGGGGAAAATTACATTCCAAGTCTCTTTTTGAAAGCATCCAATTCAGCTCTCAATTCTTTTGGAAGATGGCTTCCGAAACGAGCGTAGTGTTCTTCGATAAGAGCAACTTCGTCTTTCCATTCTTCCGGATTTACTGCCAATACTTTTTCCATTGTTTCGTCAGTAACGTCTTTCAAACCATCAATGTTGATTTGTCCTTTAGCAGGAACTTTACCGATAACAGTATCTATTGTTTGACCTTCGTTGTTGCAACGGTTGAAGATATAAGCCAATACGCGGCTGTTGTCTCCGTATCCCGGCCACAAGAATTTGCCATTGTCTTTGCGGAACCAGTTAACGAAGAAAATCTTCGGTAATTTGTCAGCAGAAGTTTTTTGACCGATGTTAATCCAGTGTTGGAAATAGTCGCCCATGTTGTATCCGCAGAATGGCAACATCGCGAATGGGTCGCGGCGTACACCTGCTTTCAAACCGATAGCGGCAGCAGTTACTTCCGAACCTACGATAGAACCCATGTAAACACCGTGGTTCCAGTTGTTTGATTCGTGAATCAAAGGCACGGTAGAAGGACGGCGTCCACCGAACAAGATAGCCGAGATAGGCACACCTGCAGGGTCTTCCCAATTAGGGTCGATAGCCGGACATTGGTATGCCGGAGCTGCGAAACGTGAGTTCGGGTGAGCGCAAGGTTCGCCTGATGCCGGGTCGTATACGTTATTTTTCCAGTCGATAGTTCCGGCCGGACAGTCATATCCGATTCCTTCCCACCAAACATCTCCGTCAGGAGTTAAACCTACGTTAGTAAAGATTGTGTTTGCTTTACAGCTTAACAATGCGTTAGGGTTGCTTTCCATTGAAGTGAAAGGTGCAACACCGAAGAAACCTGCTTCAGGGTTGATTGCATATAAACGTCCGTCAGCACCGTATTTCATCCATGCGATATCATCACCTACAGTTTCAACTTTCCATCCCGGAATAGTTGGGATTAACATTGCGAGGTTTGTTTTTCCGCAAGCAGAAGGGAATGCAGCGGCAACATATTTCTTTTCACCTTTAGGATTAGTAAGTCCTAAGATTAACATGTGTTCAGCCAACCAGCCTTCTTCTTTTGCCATAGCGCTGGCAATACGCAATGCCAAACATTTCTTACCTAACAAAGCGTTACCGCCGTAACCTGAACCGAAAGACCAGATTTCGCGGGTTTCAGGGAAGTGAGTGATATATTTTTCTTCAATCGGAGCACAAGGCCAGTTCGAGTCTTTTTCTCCTGCTGCCAATGGTTTTCCTACAGAGTGGACACATGGAACAAATTCTCCGTTTTCTCCTATCACGTCCAATACGGCTTTACCCATACGAGTCATGATTTTCATAGAAGTAACAACGTAAGGAGAGTCGGTAAGCTCAACACCGATGTGTGCAATTTTAGAACCAAGAGGTCCCATGCTGAATGGAATTACGTACATAGTACGGCCTTTCATACAACCTTTGTATTTTGCAAGCAATGTTTGTTTCATCTCTTTCGGATCTGCCCAGTTGTTAGTCGGACCTGCATCTTCTTCTTTTTCAGAACAGATGAAAGTACGGTTTTCTACACGAGCAACGTCACTTGGGTCTGATTGAAAATAGTATGAGTTAGGGCGTTTTGCTTCGTTCAATTTACGAGCCATTCCGCTTTTAACCATTTCGTCCATCAGACGAGCGTATTCTTCTTCAGAACCATCGCAAAGGTAAACATTGTCCGGTTGGCAAATTTCTGCCCACTCTTTTACCCATGCATTCAATTTTGCATTTTTTGTGTTAATCATAAAAATAATTGTTTTTATATCGAAATCTATTATCTCTCAAAAGTTAAGAGGTTGATATAGGCGTTTATCGGAAAGAAAATCCTACATTCCCAAACCCCGCAAAGATAGAAATTAATTGCGAATTATTGCGTATCAAATCTGAAATTTTTATAAGTTGAAAATTGACAGTTGAGAGTTGAAAATTGAAGGATTTTGGGAAAGAAGGTTGAGAAAGTGTTTTTTTTGTTTGATGATAAAGAGGGAAGGAGGAGTTGAAAATATTTTAGAGTAAATTTTGTAAAATATTGGATTTTAAATCGTTGTCTTGTTGCTTTTATGGGAATGGCTCATAAGTTATTTAGATATTTATTCACTACTGACCGACTAATTTTTTTATGTACTCATAACTCCGATAGGAGTTCAATTTTAATAACCTCGTGCAAACGAAGTTAGGCTACTCTCATATCCGACCCCGTAGTGGGTCGTACATCCTTAGTTTAGTTGAACCCACTTCGGGGTTCAGGTGGCAGGGCTACTCTTTAGCCCCGAGCTGCACTTCGTTTGCACGGGGTTATTAAAATCTGTCTCCTACGGAGACTTTGTTTGATTTTCAAAATGCACCTCTTGTTTTATTCTAAAACTCTCAATTACCCATGAAATATAGACTTTTATCTGAAATATTTATTTTTCTCGGTTAGTAGTGATATTTATTCAAGATTACAAATTGTAATATCCGATGTTAAATAAAAATCATTGGAGGAAAATTTTTATGAACATATAATTTGAAAGTTCTTGAGATTTGAATGTAACATTTGATTTACCCTCATCCCTTTTACACATCGCGATTTATTTCTGTTACTAAAAAATAATTTTGAAATTCTTAAAAAAAAATTGCAGTATTCGAAATAACCGCTATATTTGCACCATCAAAATCAAGAAAATGAAACGCAATAGCTTTACATATTTTTATTACTACTTTTACTTTAAACAGTGAGAGCAGGATTTTGATGTTTGAAATGAAAGAGAATAACTCAAATTAAATACAAAAAGTCCTGCAAGAAAATGCGGGACTTTTCTTTTTATAACGACAAAATGAATACAATAAATACTTCCGGCCGATTTTTTTATTACTTCTATTTTTACTTTATGAGATCATAAGGCGGGATGGTTTATTGTGTTTAAAGAGAGTACAGAAATATAAAATCCCGCCGGAAAAGGTGGGATTTTTTGGTTTAAAGCGGAAACAACAGATAAAAAATAAGAAAAATGAAAAAAGTAGCCATTCAAGGTATAGCCGGTTCCTTTCATGACATTGCAGCCCGGGAATATTTCAACGATCAAGAGATAGAGATTGTTCCCTGTGCAACATTCAAAGATGTTTTCTCAACCATACGGAAGGACAATTCGATTATAGGCGCGCTTGCCATTGAAAATACAATTGCCGGAAGCTTGCTTCAAAACCACAATATGCTTAAAGAGAGCGGCCTGAAAATAGCCGGGGAGCATAAATTGCGGATCAAGCATAACATTGTCGGGTTGCCCGGACAAAAACTGGCTGATGTGAAAGAAGTTCACTCTCATCCCATCGCACTGATGCAATGTGGTGATTTTCTTGAACAAAACAGGCATATCAAAGCTATTGAAAGTGATGATACCGCATCGAGTGCCAAACGCGTAAGCGAAGAAAAGATAAAAGATAAAGCCGCTATTTGCGGTGACCTCGCCGCTGAAATTTACGGATTGGAAGTCCTTGCAAAAGGAATCGAAACCAACAAGAAGAATTTTACCCGTTTCCTGATAATCGCCGACCCTTGGCTGACAGAAGATATGAATAAAGGTAAAAGATTGAATAAATCCTCCCTCGTTTTCACTCTTCCTCACGAAGAAGGCAGCCTTGCCAAAGTGCTTTCCATTCTCTCTTATTATAATATGAGCCTTACAAAAATCCAATCGCTTCCGATTATCGGGCGTGAATGGGAGTATCAGTTTTACATAAACCTGCAATTCGAACAATACCTCAGGTATAAGCAGGCACTGGATGCTATTATTCCGCTAACAAAGGATTTGCAGATTCTTGGCGAATATGAAGAAGGAAGACAGACGGTTTGAGGGAGGAGAACCAGGAATCAAGAACCAAGAGTCAAGAACCAGGAGCCTGGGTTTTTTCATTCTTCCGTTTACTTGTCTATTCGCCAACTTGTCCATTTTCTCGTAACTTGTAACTTAATAACTCGTAACTAAAAAAATATGAATGCAACAATCAAGCCGGCAGAACGGCTGAATAGCGTACAGGAATACTACTTTTCAAAGAAATTAAGAGAAGTAGCCGAAATGAACGCCGCCGGTAAAAACGTGATTAACCTGGGAGTCGGAAGTCCGGATATGCCGCCTTCACAAGAGGCAATAGACGAACTGAACGAACAGTCCCGGAAAGCGGATGCACACGGATATCAGAGTTATATCGGAGTCCCTGAATTGCGCGAAGGTTTTGCATCTTTCTATAAAAAATGGTACGGCGTAGAATTAAACCCGAATAAGGAGATATTACCCCTGATTGGTTCCAAAGAAGGCGTATTGCACATTTCAATGACATTTCTGAATCCCGGCGACGGTGTGTTGATTCCAAATCCCGGATATCCGACTTACAGTTCGGTAAGCCGTTTGATGGGCGCTCGCATCCTCTCTTACGACCTGTTGGAAAGCAAGCAATGGCAACCCGATTTTGACGCACTCGAAAAGATGGATCTGGATGGTGTGAAATTGATGTGGGTAAATTATCCGAACATGCCGACAGGCGCACGGGCTACCCGCAAACTTTTTGAAAAACTGGTTGCATTTGCCCGCAAACATAACATTATCGTATGCAATGATAATCCATATAGTTTTATCCTGAATGAAGAACGCTTGAGCATCCTTTCCGTAGAAGGAGCGAAGGATTGTTGTATCGAAATGAACTCCATGAGCAAGGCTCACAATATGCCGGGTTGGCGTATCGGAATGCTGGCAACCAATCCGCAGTTTACCGAATGGATACTGAAAGCAAAAAGCAATGTCGATTCGGGTATGTTCAAACCCATGCAATTGGCGGCGGCAAAAGCGCTGCATGCAGGTGCGGAGTGGTATGAAAATAACAATAAAGTATACCGTAAGCGCCGCGAATTTGCTTTCCGGATTATGGATGCGCTTGGATGCACATATGATAAAGACCAGGTGGGAATGTTTGTCTGGGCAAGGATACCCGATTCCGTGGTTTCTTCGGAAGCACTGGCAGATAAATTCCTTTATGAAGCAAATGTGTTTTTAACCCCCGGATTTATATTTGGCAGCAACGGAGAACGATACATTCGGATATCCCTTTGCGCAAAAGAAGAGGTGCTAAACGATGCACTGCGCCGAATCCAAACCGTTATTCAAATTAACAAATAATGCAAACCCATGTAGAGACGTGGCGCGCCGCGTCTCTACCCCCAAACGATACAATAACTTACAATTAAATAAAATGGAATTAGAGAAGATTACACTTCCCGGAGTGGAAGACAGAAGGCCGATGGTAATTGCCGGGCCTTGCAGTGCAGAAACAGAAGAACAAGTAATGCAGTCAGCTAAACAGCTTGCCGCACAGGGTATCAAAATTTTCCGTGCGGGAATCTGGAAACCGCGTACCAAACCGGGAGGATTTGAAGGTGTTGGTTCCGAAGGGCTGGCTTGGTTGCGGAATGTGAAGAAAGAGACCGGAATGTATGTCTCTACCGAAGTTGCTACCGCAAAGCATGTATTGGAAGCGCTAAAATATGGCGTTGACCTGCTTTGGATCGGTGCGCGTACTACAGCCAATCCGTTTGCCGTGCAGGAAATTGCCGATGCATTGAGAGGAGTGGATATTCCCGTATTGATAAAGAATCCGGTTAATCCCGATCTGGAACTTTGGATAGGAGCTATTGAACGTGTCTATAACGCAGGACTTCGTAAAATCGGAGCCATTCATCGCGGATTCAGCTCTTATGACAAAAAATTATACCGTAACCTTCCGCAATGGCATATTCCGATCGAGTTGCACCGCCGTATTCCTAATTTGCCGATCTTTTGCGACCCGAGCCATATCGGAGGAAGCCGCGACTTGATTGCTCCTCTTTCACAACAGGCAATGGACTTGCAATTTGACGGTCTGATCGTTGAGGCTCATTGCGATCCTGATAAAGCATGGAGCGACAAAGACCAGCAGGTAACACCTGAAGTATTGGGATTGATCCTGAATACGCTGGTTGTCCGTGAGATGAATCAAACAACAGAGAGCCTGTCGGCGCTTCGTAAACAGATTGATGAGATTGACATGAACCTGATTGAACTTCTGGCAAAACGTATGCGTGTCTCGCGCGAAATCGGGCAATATAAGAAAGAGCATGAAATGCCGATCCTGCAAACGACAAGATACGATGAAATTATCTCAAAGCGTGTTTCGGAAGCAACATCTATGGGTATGGACGCCGATTTTATGAAAATAATTCTGGAAGCAATCCACTCCGAGTCGGTTCGTCAGCAAATGGAGATAATGAAATAGAAGCCTCCCTAACCCCTCCTCAGGAGGGGCTTGCAAAAGAAATGATAAAAATATATTAAATTTAAAAACCGTGCCTCTCCGGTTCTCCCCCTTGTGGGGGAGTTAGAGGGGGCTTTGTTATGAAAATATTAATACTCGGTGCCGGAAAGATGGGCACATTCTTGACCGATGCGCTTTGCATGAAACATGAGGTGGCGTTGTTCGATGTTGATCCCCAACGGTTACGTTTTGTATTCAATACGCAACGTCTGACCTCGATGAAAGAGGTTGAAGAGTTTAAGCCCGAATTACTGATAAACGCAGTAACTATCAAATATACGCTGGAAGCTTTCAATATGGTGATGCCTCACTTGCCGAAAGAGTGTATCCTTTCGGATATTGCATCTGTAAAAACTGGCTTTCCCGAGTTTTACGCCAATTGTGGTTTTCGTTATGTATCTACACACCCGATGTTCGGCCCGACATTTGCCAGTTTGAGCGATTTGAGTACACAGAATGCGATTATCATTTCCGAATCCGATCATCTGGGAAAAGCTTTTTTCAAAGACTTTTACGGCTCATTAAAGCTGAATATCTTCGAATATTCGTTTCAGGAACACGACGAGACAGTTGCCTATTCGCTCTCAATCCCGTTTGCCTCTACGCTTGTTTTTGCATCTATCATGAAACATCAGGATGCACCGGGAACTACTTTCAAAAAACACATGGCGATTGCCCAGGGATTACTTTCGGAAGATGATTTTCTTTTAACCGAAATCCTGTTCAATCCCAACACGCCTCACCAGTTGGAACAGATACAGGAGAAACTTGCCGAACTACTGGATATTGTCGGTAAAAAAGATTCACAAGCGATGCTTGGCTTTTTGACGAAAGTGCGGGAAAACATAGCATAAGTTGAAAGGTGAGAATTGAAAGTGGAAAGTTAAAGGCGTTCCATTATTAAAGGGAGAATAGAATAAAAATAAAAAAAAGACTTCCTAAGTTTTCAAAACTTAGGAAGTCTTTTTTTTATTTTTATTATATTCTACCTGATTGATTAGTGGCATAATATTTGTTATAAAACATAACATTTAATATAATGAAAGATATATATAGTAGATTTGGTATAGCCTTATATTTAGAAGATATTTTAATTATTTTATTGTTTAAAATAGTTCGAATTGATTTGTTTTAAATGAATTTCTTTGTTTTTATAGAGGTGTAATAATTGCATTACTTTGGATATGTATTTTATATATTAAATGCATGAAATTAAGTTTATTTTTTACGCTTTTGTATTCTACTGTTTCGCATTCATATTTAACGTAAAATAACAGATTGATTAATTAAAAAACAATTCAGGTTATGAGAAAATTATTGATTTTTTTATTTGTATGCAGTAGCGCGGGCTTGTATGCCCAGTCTGCCGGAAGTCAACAAAAAGCTTTTCCCGCAAAAAGAACGTCGCCGCAAACTCAGGCTTCGTTTATGAAAGAGAATCCGGCGGACATAAGGAAAAGGGCAGAACAAGACCCCCGCATCTCCGGAAACAGAATGGATATAACAAAAATGCCGCAAATGAAGAAGAACTCTTTATTGAGAGCAGCAAGCGCAGAGCCGGAAAAGGCGAGGTTGGATAGTACAGTGCTGTATTGTCAATGGGGATTCGACCAACCGGCGTATAAAGAATTATTCTATTACGATGCTAATGGGAATCAAATTAAATATGAATACGTTAGTGTAGATGAATCGGGTAATCAATCTTTGATTGAAAGTCAAGAACGTGAATATAATGAGCAAAATAAATTGATTAAGGTAGTTCATTCTGATCTATGGCGTGGGTTTGGGTACGTGCTTGAATATGAGTACGATGAATATGGTAAACGGAGAAAAGAGATACAGAATTTCTCCTATTCTATGTATGAATACAGTTACGATGTAAATGAGAGGTGTATAAATTATAAGTATTATGCAATTGGATTTGGTGAAGAAAAAAATAAAATTTTAGTTTATGAAAAAGATTATATTTATGAAAAAGACAAAGAAATAGAAATTGTAAAGGGTTATTATAATCCTATTTCAAAAGACAGTACTGTCTCTATATTGGATAATAAAAGGGTTGTCTTGATAAAATCATACTCTTGGGATTATGATTTGTCTGAATGGAATGAGAAAAGTTATACCGATGTTGAATATGAAAATGAGCAAAAAATAGAAATCTCATATTCCTGGGATATATCTCTTGATGAATGGGTAAGATTTCGGAAATATATAACAGATCCGGAGACTGGAAATACCATTTTAGAAGAACAATATTCTCCGGATGGAACAATTACTTCCGGATACAAAATTGAAACTACATATGAAAATGAGCAAGAAATAAGGATTAAATATAATTGGGATACTACCCTTAAAGAATGGATTAAAAACTATAAAGAAGTATATAATCCAAATGGAACTCTGATTTTAGACGTATCTTATAATGCAGAGAGTACTCCTACTGGATATGCAGATCGGTATACCGATTATGCTTATAATAAAAATGGAGATATCGTTTTGCAATATAATAGTTATAGTGATTACTGGTCTGATGATTACTGGGTTTACTACTACTCCGGCATAGAAACTCCCGTTCGTCCTGCACTTCCTGCGTATAACTTGAGCGCTTATCCGGCTAACTCTCCCGTAGCAACCAATGGCAAGCTACAGGTTGACGGTACTCAATTAGTAAATCAAGAAGGGGATACTGTTCGGCTTCGCGGAATGAGTTCGCACGGTATTCACTGGTTTCCTGATTGCTATACGGATTCCTCGCTTACCGCATTGGTGCGGGATTGGAAAATCAATGTGTTCCGGATTGCGAACTATGTGCAGGAAGAGGGATATGCCACAGAACTTAAAATGACCAAAGATGAATGGAAGGATAGGATTGACTCATTGGTAACCTTCTGCGAGAGATTGGGCATTTATTGCATTATCGACTGGCATATCCTGAATGAATTTTCGGGCGACCCTTGGTGCAATATCGAAGACGCAAGGGAATTCTGGGGATATATTTCCCAAAAATATGCGGACAAAGCACATGTTATCTACGAAATATGCAATGAACCGAACGATGGGGATTTGAATGTCACTGTCACTTGGGGACGTGTAAGATCTTATGCCGACGAGATTATTCCGATTATCCGCAATAATGATAAACATTCGGTTATCATTGTCGGGACTCCGAATTGGTCTCAGTTTGTAAATATTGCTGCAATGGCGCCTGTGGTAGACGAATGGAACATTATGTATTCCTTACATTTCTATGCGGGTAGCCATGGAGAGGAGTTGAGGGAATATGCTGATTTTGCACTCGAAAAGGGATTGCCGATATTTGTTACTGAATTTGGGACCTCGAAGGATGACGGAAGCGGCGGATTCTTTAGAGCTGCGAGCCAGACATGGATCGACTGGATGAATGAGCGGAATATAAGCTGGGTAAACTGGAGCTTTGCAGATAAAAATGAATCTTCGTGCGCATTAACCGCAGGTTCCTGTGGGGATGAAACATTTAATTCGACCTCGGTTTCCGGTGCATTTATTAAAGAAAATCTTATAAAAGCTTACGAAGAAGAAGCCGGAAATAATAACGTCCTTGCCGTTTCGGCTCACACCGTTATTTATCCGAATCCCACTAATGGTATTTTATATGTGGATATTGCCGAACCGGTATTGAATATCGATATTTTTGATATTACCGGTAAAAAGGTAAAGGTGATACTTTCGCCTGATAATTCTTTTGATATTTCCGGGCTGGCATCGGGTGTTTACCTGATAAAAATCCGGACGGAAACCCGGTCTGTAACACAACAAATGATCAAAAAATAACCTCTACTTAAAAGTTAGGCGTCACTCAAGAGTCTGTTCCCTAAAAATGAATAGTTAAATAAAAAATAAAATAAATGGATACTTCTAAAAATTACGTTTCTTTCTTATCTGGCGAAGAACAAGTGAAATTTAATTCTTTGTTTCTTCCTCGGAAACTACAAGATGAAAATTCTAATGAAAATGAATTAGATGACTTATTGTTAAGAAAAAGACAAAGAGATAGTATTAAAGTCAATTTGTACAAATATCTCATAACAGAAACAAACAATTCTTCCTTCTATGGATTATGGATAGATGGAGCGAAAGGGGATGGTATTTCGTGGCTTTCAGAAAAAATACTTCAGACCTTCCTCAATAAACAATATACAGATTGCAGTACTCCAAAATTGTATATATTAAAAGAGGATAAAGAAGCTACTTCAAAAAAACTCCCTGAAATATCCGATCTTATTGGAAAACGGCAATTTATTAATTGCGCAAAAAAAAGTGGGTTAATGAAAAAATCATTATTACTATTATTGTCAATAATATGTACACTTCTCCCTGTTGTTTTTGGGATAATTGCAAATGCCTCCAAAATAATTGATTTTACCTCCAATCTACCAGTGCAAATCATAATAATTGCTTTTTGCATTCTTGGTGTCATAGGAATTATCCTTAGTTCACTAAAAAACAATACAGAAAAAAGATTAACCGATTTTTTAGATACAATCCACAACACAAAAATAAATGAAGACCCTCGTTATATAAGATTGATACAAACTCTAGCAGGAAAAATATCAAGTCTTAATACTCCAAGGATTCTTGTGATAGATGATTTTTCGGCTTTGCACGAACTATCTCGAAATGTTTTACAGAAATACTATGAATCTAAATACGAAAATCCACAAAATAAAGAATTGTGGATAATTCTAAATACTAATCTTGCTATTTCCGAACAAAGTAAATCGTGGAATAACCAAGATAGAGAGTTTCCTAAATTTCAATATGCTAAATTACTAACTCTGAAATTAAAAGAAAAAAGAGAATTGGTAAAACAATTGGAACTTCCGCAAGAAAATTCAACTTGTGATGTTCTTAAAGACATTTGTTGTAAATACTTATCACCAACTTCATTGCTAGAAATAAAAGGGCAGATAGAAGACTTACAAAAACGAGACGAAGATACATTTCGTTTTCTTTATCTTATTGCATCTAATGCTTTTCCATCGGATATGGAATTTAAGCGTGAAGCATTGATAGAAAAGATGAGATATACAAAAAAAATAAAAGAGCGAGATAAATACATACCTGAAATTCTAAAAAAACAATTAGCTCCAGATGAGCAACAATTGCAAGTATATTTTGAACAAATTCAAAAATTTTTACGCTATTATGGAGATGAAAAATTTAGAGTAAGAAACAATGTCATTCGATACATAACAGGCAAGGAAGAAAGAACTAATTTACAAGCCAATTTATATCATTATAGTAATGGCTATTGGGCAATGTGTTGGTATTTTGTTTTCGGGAAGAAACGATGGAAAATAAGTTGGATTCCAAAATTGGCACACCATTTAAAATCAGCATATTGCATTGACGATAATAACCTTCGTAAAAATATGTTTGACGCACACTTACTCGCCATAGAAAAAAGTATGAAGTATTTTTTGCGGAAAGAAATAATTGACACAATAGAAAGTGCATTAAGGTTGAATATTCAAGAACAAGACAATGTCGAGGACAAGCTTCAGCAATTGGTAACATATATTGCTTTTGCTTTTTTTAATTTCGATTATCTCCCTGAAAGAAAAAAACTAAAAGAAATTGGCTATGAGTTATTATATGATTTTCTAAAAAAAGACGATTTAGAACTTGCAAGACAATTATTGAATTCTGAAAAATACGATTTCCTTTCTGATGAAATTATTTATGTGCTTATTGAACGCTGTTGGGAAAAGGTATTATTTCTACACATTTCTGACAAACGATATACAATGAGAAATGCGATTAAAGAAATAGATGAATTACAATCTATTATAAAGAATTATTTAACGCAGAATAATCTGCAAAATATAAATGACACAGGGCAGGAAATCAGAAATATTGCCCTTTGGCTATGGATAAACATTTTCAATATTTCCACCAATGAATTTGAAAAGAAGCAGTATGATGAATTGGTTGATTATATTGAAAATTTGATATTCTCATTTACAACATACAGCGAACAACATATAAATTGTCGTAACGATATAGAGCTAACAATGCTCTATACAACTATGCAAGGAAATGCGTACATTATTATTGCTTCTATACTAATGATAAAAGCAACAAATAGAGCGATAAAAAATCAAAGGCTCGAAGAATATATGCAGGAAATCATCAAATTATATCGTTTAAAAATTAATATAAACGATAATATGAGGGCATTTGATGATGTAATGAAACTAATACAATTACAATCTTTAATGTGGCGACAAGGCAATTATATAACCCGTTATTATCTTTTGTCTATCATTAGAGTTCAACTATATTCTTGTTGGAATATTGACAATTCACGAGTACGAAAATCTAAAAGACATTATGTCACATACACAATAGAAGATGAACAAAAATATAAATTCAAAGATGAGTTAGGAATTATTGAAACAAAACACCATTTGAACACAGTTGCTAATTTTACTTTATGCAATTTATATTTTGGATATGGCGATGAGGCAAGTTCTAATTATTTTCAAAAAGCTTGTAACTCTATAGAGGGTGTCGAAATCACCAAAAGTCAATTAGAATATATGTTTATGTGTTTGATTGCAAATTGGCGTAATGGTGGTTATTACCTTAAAAAAGTTATAGATTGTTTTATTCGCAATGAAAAACAATACATAAATGATATATTATTTTATTTTTCTACAAATGTAGATACAAGTTACACACATTTAATCAATACATTGGAGAAGTTTAAAGACGACAATTCGGTACAATTTTTTACTCGCATTTTAAAAGAATTAAAACAAAATAACACTCCGCACATAGAAGAAGCGGAAGCAATATGGAAGAATTTTGAGTTTGGACAAATGAATGAAAAAGAGAAACTCAAAAACAAAAAAGAATATGAATCTTTTTGGATAGGTAAAGAGCAATTGTTCCCTTATTCAGAGGCGTTAGGTGATTTACTGGTATTAGAACAATCCGATGAACTGAAAAATAAAATATTTACATACTTAACTCGGGAAGATTTAGATTATAATGATTTTTCAGGACATTTGGATTTAGCTTGTTATTATCTCTTTTTCTCACAAGAAAATAAAAATGATAAATACTATGAAATTTTAGAGATAGTCCAAGAACAAGAAAAAACAACGAGATTTAAGAATTGCTTATCCACAATGTATACTGTATATGACACATTAGAAAATTGCACAGCGGAACCGAAATATAGCGAAGCGTTGATTGAAATAAAATTGAAATTAACCAATAATAAATTCGACAATCAATTAAATGTATCTGCTTTTGATTTTCTATGTCATTTATGTAATGTGTGGCTACACAAATTTATTTCTTACGAAAAAATTGACAGTCAGCAATATATTGACATTGTTCGGCAAAATTTCTCAAATAAGAAAAAATTTATAAGCAAATACAATCGTGCACCTGAAGTATTTGTAAAAATAAAAGTAAATGATAGTGCGATTGATGTCCCAAATGCTGAATTTATATTGATAAATCAAGTCATAAATTCATTACTTTATCAAGAAGAAAAAAATGATATTATATTTGAATATCAAAATCTTATTAATGATTGTAATGGCAAGGCTACTGAAAATCTTGACCAAATAATAAGCTTGATTATGGTAACAAATCCAAATTACACAGAACAGATACAAAGACTTAAAGAACAATGGGAAGAACAAATAGTTTATGATGGAGAAGAAGATGATGAAGAGTTATAAACTTTTTTAAAATGGTATTGTGATAGAATGGACTAATTTAGAGAAAAGCGAACGCCTAACTTGCGTCCTGCCTGCAAGCGGGCTGAAGTCGGTAATTGAACTTTTGTTGCCCGCTTTGGCTTTTGTCTCGGTGGATAGTGAAGTCGTCCGCAAGCCCGCTCGCAAGCCGCCGCCGATCCGTTGTAAACTATAAATCTTAATTTCGGTTAACACATTGTTTTTTTGCAATTCTTTCACTCACCGCCCCGGTTTCGCATATAGCGCGGAAGTGGGGCGGTTTTTTGAAAATTGAAAGCTGAGAGTTAAGAAGACTTTTGGAGAAGGATTTAAAATGGTGGCTTTTTGGCTTGCTTTTTTTAAAACTTTGGCTAAAATAAACTACAAATTGTAGCATTGCAACATTGAATCAAATCCGTCGGGGCAATTTTTATTTGTAACCCTCTTATACCCGCGCTGACATAGATAAAAGGATAAGAAGCGGCTGTTTCGTGGATATATGTAGGATAATTTTTTTTCATCCCGACAGGGGAGCAACCTCCCCGGATATAACCTGTCAATCCAAGTATGTCTTTCATTGGAACAAGGTCACAGTTTTTATTTCCGGATGCTTTAGCTGCCAGTTTTAGGTCAACTTCTGCTGCTCCGGGAATGATGCATACAAAAATACCGGACTTATCACCTTTCAATACCAATGTTTTGAATACCTGTCCGATAGGCTCGTTTAGTTGCTCTGCCACATGAATGGCGCTCAGGTCATTCTCATTCACTTCGTAAGGAATCAATTCATATCCTATTTTCTTGCTGTCCAGAATCCGGGCGGCATTTGTTTTTGCTATTTTCATTTGTCTGTTTTTATTTTCGGGAAATGGAAACCTTGATTCATATCTAAACGGAAATATAAGAGAGTGCAAAAATACAGTAATTTTAAACTCCAAATATGCTTGTTTAAGTTTAAAATAGGAATATCAATGTATTCAAGCCGTTTATATAAACCCGATATAAACCAAAACGGCAAATTTGAAAACTATGGAAATTTCTTATCAATTGAAAATATTTATAAAATAAGAAAATGCTTTATTATTCATTGATATAGCTATCGAATTAAACCATAACGGGTGAAAATATGTATGGTAATTTATTATATAATTATAAATATATTATTTATATGTATTATATTATATAAATTATTTTTATTTTTGAAGATTATAAAGCGGTTTGGAATTATAATATTAATATTGGAATTGTATTTTTAAAGTCTATTTGTTTGTAAATAAGATTTATAATTATTGAATAACTATATTTTTATTGTGGTTATAATCTAAAACTTATTAATAGTATTAAATATGTAATTTATTTTTAATTAGAATATTTTGAATTTGAAATTATATTAATAAAATAAATATAACGAATATGAAAAAAAATCGAATAATCATAGCTTTTATAGCCCTGTCTCTACTTCTCGGATGTGGCAAAGACAACGAAGAAAATGGTCTGGTTTACATACAATCGGATAACATTGCAGCAGGTGAAAAATTAGAACTGAACACAGACTATACTTTTACTTATGAAAGCAATAAACGAGTGAAGAGTCAGGCGTGGACTCTGGAAGTTTTTACCCAAAACAATGAGGCAATAGAAATCCCTTCTTTTTCCGGGAATACGCATGCGTTCATCGTTAATCTTCCATCTATAGAGGAAATCGATCATCGGGAAGATTTTTCTCGAAAAGAGAGCGGTATGCTCAGGTCCCGCGTATTACTCACCGGTGTTTTTGAAGATGGCAAGCTGTTTAAAGAGAGTTTTGAAGTGGAGTTGCCGTATAAACCGCAGAAACCTGACTTGTATGTGGAATCGATAGAGGATCGTTGGGAGGATATGGTAAGTGATGTGATAATTGGATTTTCATCGCATCATGATGTTACAACTTATATTTTTTCTCAGCAAGAAAAAGACAGTCGTTTTATTTTGTTTCAAAACTTTGTAGGTAACATAAATGCTTATAGCCTTGAAGGCTTGTATATGGATTTCGGTTATATTTTCAAAGTTCGTGCAAAAAACCAGTATGGAGAGAGTGAAGAAGCTATTTTGGAAATTGGTGGAGATCCGGATTATTACAAACATTAATTAAAATCACAGAAATGAAAAGAAAGATTATTTTTTTGTTATTTATTGTTACTTGCTTATCAATAAATGCTATTGAATTCGAACAGAGTGAGCCGTATTATACATACTCAAGCGCTATTACCGGAAGTTTGAAAATTGCTCCTGATCCGCAATCTGAACTTAGAAGCGGAACGACCACAAATATTTTCCAGATAATATATGAAGGAGATGAAAGCGAGTGGGGTGTGGTTGAGAGAGAGGCATTAAATTATGCAGTGAAGTTATGGGAAAGCATTTTATGGAAAGTGGAGGGCATAAAAATTAAAGTTCAATTTGAACCGTTAAGCGAAGATATTTTAGCTGCCACAACTATAAGATATGCATCCGGAAGTGAAATTAATGATACCTATCCATTATTATATAGTGTAAATTCATCTGCTTATTACCCTATGACTTTGGCAAGGCGGTTAAGTCCGGATCTTGATAATAGTGATGAAGATGTTATTATTTCCTTTAATAACAATAAAAACTTATGGTATTTTGGTACGGATAGAAATGCTCCGTCTTCGAAATATGATTTTGTTACAGCTGTTTTGAGGGAGCTTGCAAAAAGTTTTGGCTTTTATTCCAATATCAGCAAAAATGCCCGAGGCGCAGTCCTATCCAAGCCTTTCGCTGCTAGCTTATTTTGTGTTTATGATTATGAAATTTTTAATGCAAATAAAGCGTTGGTTTCAATACCTTTCAATTCAAGTGAGGTTGGCGATTTTGCACAAAGAGTAGGTGCTCATAATAATAAAGATGTCTATTTTAAGATATATGATGCTGACAATAATGCTTATGATTTAAAATTATATGCACCAAATACATTTGAAAATTATACCTCTCTTATGTATTTTGACGAAGATGCCTATTTGAATCAAGAAAGCGCATTGATGGCTCCTAAACAAAGGAAAGGAGAAGCCATTCATAAAATAGGAAATAATGTTTTAGGTGTATTACGGCAAATAGGATGGTTTGATGATTCTCAAGCCGTTGGTATGTATACTGATCCAAGTGTGTGGATTTATTCAGCTGCTCCGGAAGGCTCACTGTTGCAGTTTAATAGAAATTATTCTTTTTCTATTCACTCCGACAATGAGACTATAGTTATGGATTCAAGATGGAAACTGGAGGTTTTAAAGACAGATGGAACTTTTGTAACGATTATTCCGGAACAAACTTCTGACTCATTTACATTAAATCTGAATGCCAACTCAATTCCTAACGGAAACTGGGCGCGTAATCAGTCGGGAATGATTAAAGCCCGTGTTTTAGTTACAGGTGAAATTCTTAATAATGGATTCAGGGACTATATTCTGGATTATGATTTATTGATTCCTGCAAAGCCTGCAAAACCGGAGCTAAAAGTACGTTCAATTGTAGACCGGATGGAAGATTGGGAAACGGATGTGGTTTTGGAATTCTCATCTTTTCAGGAAGTAACAACTTATGTCTTTTCCCAACAAGAAAAAGGTAGTCATTTTATTTTGTCTCAAAACTTAGCAGGCAATGTAAATACTTATAACCTTGAAGGTTTGTATATGGATTTCGGTTATATCTTCAAAGTCCGTGCAAAAAATCAATATGGAGAGAGTGAAGACGCTATTTTGGAGATTGGCGGCGATCCTAATTATTATCTTGGATCAGGAGCCGCAGCGTTAAGTTCACCGAGATTACCTGTGACCATGCATGGAATCTCATGGTCCGGCAGCGATGAATTAATATTAAATTTCCATACATCCGACGGCAGCCTGTCCGGTGTTGAAGTAAAAGATGTGGAAATTATAAACTTAACCAATCCGGCATTGAGAAAACATGAAAGGTATTATAACAACGGATCTTCGATAAATATGGGGGATATGCCTGCAGGGTTTTATACGGTGAAAGCCGTTGATGGAAATAATCAGGTTTATATCAGTAAATTTTTCAAATAAACACGATTTGAATCCTTATTAATGCTCATGCATAGTTAGAATGGGGCTGTATCCGAAATACCTTTTGATACAGCCCTGTTTTTTTCGTTTCGTATGATGATGGCGGATAAATATATGAAAAAGCTACCGGTTATTGCTTTACGATCAGTTCCTGTTCCAGTACGATTTCATTGTTTTTCAACTGATTCCAACGTTGCAAATCGTCTACTGTGCAACCGAAACGTTTGGATATATTGTAGAGGGTATCTCCTTTTTTTACTATATAACGGCTACTTGAGGCATTTGCAGAAGGCGATGATATTTTCCCGGTTTCTTTTGAAATGTTTTTTTGTTTTTTCTCCAGTTCCTTTTTTTGTTTAGTTTCCTGTTTAGCCAGTTTCTTTTGCAACTTTTCTTCCTCTTTCCTCTTTTTTTCGAGCGCCTTATTCTCTTTCTCCACCGTTTTTATTTTGTTGCGTATCTCTTTGTCCGAAGTAACCCTGCGGGCTGTAATGTATCGTTTTTGGAAATATTCCGTCTGGCTGCTTTCAATGATAATTCCCGAAGAAGTAGACGCATGGATGAATTCAAAATTTTTCCCGCTTTTCTTCTTATATACAATGCCTACGTGATTGATATCTTTCCCGCTATTCCCTTTAAAGAAAACCAGGTCTCCTTCCTTTAACTTCCTTTTCCGGACTTTTTCTCCGGTTTCTGCCTGTTCCTGAGACGAACGTTTTAAGTCGATACCTATCTGTTTGTAGCAGTAGCGCGTAAAGCCCGAACAGTCAAACGCATTCGGACCTTCGGCTCCTGTTTTATAAGGTTTCCGTTGCTGCTTTACGGCAAAAGTCATCATATCTTCTATTGATTTCACGCGCGGAGTGGCGGTAAATTCTGTCTGTGCCGAAATATCGGCACACAGGAAAAGTAAAAACACCCAACTTCCAATCAGTTTGTTCATCGTTTCTTTCTTGCAATTAATAAATTAGACTTAGCGTCATAGCCGAACCTGAAATCTACCGGCGTTATTTGTAAAGAATCCCTGTATGCATCCGCCAGATTTTGTTGAAAATAGCGGCGAAAAAGGAAAATCGGCTTTGAATAATCTCCATATAAATTTATATCCCAGACACGACCGGAAAATGCCGTATATGGTATTCCCGAATCATCCTGCACCAATAGCGCCGCATTTTCCAAAAGTGTATTCCTGATTCGGCTGAATCCCGCATTATGCATCAGATAAGAAGCTGATTTTATGAATACTCCTGCATCTTTTTTTTCAAGCAATGCTTGCAGAGGCTTATTCTCTCCGATTCCGCGGTTACTTAAATTGCAGGAAACATAAAACATCTGTTTTGTTTTTTTCTCCCCGCGTTTGCGAAAAACAATCTCAACGCTTTGCCCTCCGGTTTCATTTGCAGCATAAATTCCTTTTTCGTTGAATGAACCCGGGCAGACGGACAGAATCTCATTCCCGGTGCGGTTCAGAAACATAATCAGTATCGGCAGAACACCCGCCGTACCGGAACCGGAAAAATCTTCCCGCATATCTTCCGTCCTGAAAAAACCGGAAGAAAGGACGAATGATACGGAATTGAAGTAACAATCGTATATTTTGCATGTATCGCTTAGACTGTGAATCTCTTCTCCAGCAGGAGAGGGAAGGGCTGACCCGACAGGTTCTAACGCCAATAAATAGTAACGGCTGGCATTCGGATAGAAGAGCATAAGATAAGGAACATCCGGACCACTAAAAGGATAAAAAACCTCGTCAACCCTATCCGGCAGGTTTTGTATTTGCCAATGTGCGATACCCTCTGTTTTTATTTCAAATTCTGCCCAGAGCGAATCCATTCGCTGATGATAACTTTGCCATTCGGCACTCTGTGCCTGTGAAAAAAAACTATTTTCCGGACTTAGTGACGAGCCTGAGATAAAGGCGGCTAAGTCATTCCATCTTTTCTGTGCAATAGAAGCGCTATCAGGTATGATTGCAATGGTGTCTTTCTCGCACGTAGTTGCGGTAGGCAGTTCGTTTTTTTTCTTCCCGTGACACGAAAAAAGAAGACAAAATAAAATAATATAACAGAATCTGGACATGCACAAATCTATAAAAAATAGTTGATATTCAGATAAACAGATGTTCAGATATTCAGACAGAAAGATATTCAGATGTTTTTATCTGTTTATCTGAATATCTGAACATCTGTCTATCTGAATATCTGAATTTCAGATGATATTCCGGATATATCTCTTGTCAATTGTACACTTTGGAATTTTTACCGGAAACCATTTTTGGATAGGAAAATCCAATCCTATATCATGCATATAATTGTATGTTGCCAGTTTCAATCCGTTGCCAAGCACATCAATATCAAAGTCTTGTTTCTCTTCAAAACCCACTTCGTTGTTACTGAACGGATTCAGTTTATATGAACTTCGTTTTACCCCGAATTTTTCCGGATTGGCTCCCGAAGGGCTGTGTATTGTCATTGCATACCTGTGCCAAAAAGCCGACTGGACAATTCCCGCTTCAAACATCTGTCGTATAACCTCAAGGGCGTTAACCGTTTCTTGCTCCGTTTCCGAAGGAAAACCATACATAAGGTAAGTATGAACCATAATTCCCGCCTGAGTCAGGTTGTAGGCAGCCTGCGCTGTCTGGCGTATATCCACACCCTTGTTCATCAGTTTCAGAAGCCTGTCCGAAGCCACTTCCAATCCTCCCGAAACAGCAATACACCCCGCTTCGGCGAGTAAGTTACACAATTCGGGAGTGTACGATTTTTCGAAGCGGATATTTCCCCAAAAGCAGACCGTCAGTTTCCGGCGCAGGATTTCCAGAGCTACCTCGCGTAATAATTTGGGAGGCAACGCCTCATCCGTAAAATGAAAGCCCGACTCTCCCGTCTGTGCCATAATGGACTCCATCTTATCTACTACCAAAGAGGCGTCCGGAGCTTCGTAACGGCAAATATAATCGAGCGAAGTGTCGCAAAAAGCACATTTTGCCCAGTAACAACCATGCGATACTACCATTTTGTTCCACTTCCCATTTGTCCAGAGCCGGTGCATCGGGTTAGTCATTTCTGCCAACGAAATATATTTTTCATGCGGTAATCCCGAAAAATCGGGGATGCCCGTTTGGATAAAAGGGATATTTTCCTTTTCATTTCCACTATAAGTCACATTTTCATCAGAAAGGTAAAAAGTACGGACTAAATCTTTTTTATCGCACTTCTTTTCCTGAAAGAACAAGAGCCGTTCCAGTGGAAGTTCACCATCATCCAACACAATGTAATCGGTATATTTAAAAATCCGTTTCTCCTGCAACGAACGCAATTCGGTGTTGGGATAACCTCCTCCGGTAATTACCTTTATTTCCGGATATTCCTTCTTTATAAATTGACCGCAACGCAGGGCAGCGTAGAAACATCCCGGAAAAGGAACGGAAAAGCCGATAACATCAGGTTGTTCTTTTTCGATTTTTTCCCGGAGGATAGAGAGCATTTCCACGTCAATCCGGTTAGGCTCCTTTTGCAATGTTTCTTCCAGTTGGTCAAATTGCGGCGCATAAGTTGCCAATTGCTCGGCATAACGCACCAGACCAAAATCGGGAGCAACCGTATCCCTGATATAGTCGGCAATATCTTCTACGAATAAAGTCGCCAAATGACGCGCCTTATCTTCTGTTCCCGATACCCCGAAAGCCCATTCCAAATCAGCCGTCCGGTCAAAACGCGGGCCTTCGGGCAGTAAAGAACGGTTGATAATACGTTGAGCCAGCGTCTTGTCTTTTCCCTGCAAAAAGCGGATTACCGCCTCCGTACACTGAATATATAACTCCTTATCCTCAAAAATACGTTGTGATTTTTTGCTCTTTTTGATTGACGCCGTCTGCAAAAATAACTCTTGCAAAAAATTAGCAGTATAAACACGATGAATCAATTCGATGCCCATATCTGCTTGCGCTACGCGATATCCTTTTGTTTGTAAGAAACCTTTCAGTACCGTAGTAGCCGGATAAGGTGTGTTCAATTGTGTCAGAGGAGGCGTTATAAGGAGTATTTTCATCTGTATATGTTTTTTTACATTAATGTCAGATGGAACACCCATATAAGCATTGGCTTGTGTATCAATTTTTTGACGTGGGTGTTTCATTTCAAAACTATTGAATTTCGTAGAGGCAAAGGTAGATTTTATTTGAACCATTACGGAGTTGTGTGCCAATATTTTGAAAAATTCCTCTCTGTTTTAACTTATGATTTGTCGCTCGCTCTTTGAAAGTTTTTATCTTTGCGCTTGAAAATTTTTATTACGCAATTATGCATCTGTACTACAAACATAAAAACAGAATATGCTTTTCCCGCTGGTCGAGAAAGAGTTATTCATTATTTGCATGTTTGGGAAAAGAAGTTGTCATCGGAACGTTGAAGTATAAGCTGGCAGACATTGCGATGAAAGCCATACAAAGCTTTCCTGTTTTGTTAAATGCTTTTATTGAAGATGAGATAGAAGATGAAGATTTGTCCGAAGAAATAGATGATTTTTGGCAAAAGGAGTTATTCACTTACAGCGCAGTTCCTGCCCTGAGTACCCCTGTTGCCAAAAGCATACACTTTTATATAACATATAGAAAATGACTGTAGATATTCAATATACCTGCGGTCATTTTTTTTTATCCCGTTATATAAAGAAAAACGTCTCCCGGAAAGAGATAGGAACAAGTCTGATTTGTTTTTAATTTAACGAGAATTCGATATAAAAATTCTTATTCTCAATGCCGAAGGCATTGTATTTTTATAGAAAAAGAAAGGTAATTGTATATATGCCCTACTAAGTCCCGAGGCGTTGCCGTTGGGCTGGGATATATTCGGCTTACAGCCGGAATAAATGCAAAATAGCTATCCAATTTATAGCTATTATGTTAGCTTTTGTGGCAAAAGAATGGTTGAAAACCATTTCTATCTCAGCTCAACGGCAACACTTTGGATTGAATTGATAATCATCACATACAATTGCCCCTAACGGGGCAAAATATAAATAACCCCATACAAACGCAGTGCAGTATGGGGATTAAAAAAACACCCATGCCAATAACAAAACTGAAAAACAAGGTACTACAAGGCAACGAACTGACGCAAGAAGAAGCATGCCTGCTTGCACAAGCCGGCAATAAAGATGCCCTGTATGAGGCTTCCGCCGAAATTACCCGGAAATGCGCTTCACGAAAATACAATCTATGTTCTATCCGGAATGCCCGGTCGGGAAAGTGTTCCGAAGACTGTAAATGGTGCGCCCAGTCGTCCCGGCATAATTGCCGGATTGAAACATACGGTTTGATTGACGAAGAGGATGCCTTTCTGCATTTGGAACATGCCAAGCGGAAAGGCATACATAAGTTTTCGCTGGTAACAAGCGGGAAGCGCCTGTCGGATACCGATTTTGAAAAAATACTCTCCATTTATCAAAAAATGAATAAAGCAAAGCAGGATTGCGAGTTGTGCGGCTCTTTAGGGTTGCTTTCCAAAAAGCAGTTGCAATTGCTCCGGGAGGCAGGAATGCAAAATTACCATTGCAACCTTGAAACGTCGTCCTCATACTTTCCGGTCCTCTGTACAACCCATACTTTCGAAGAAAAAATCCTGACTTTGCAATGGGCGAAAGAGGTTGGACTGCAAATCTGTTCCGGAGGAATTATCGGTATGGGCGAAACAGTGGAACAACGCATTGAACTGGCATTTGAACTGAAAAAACTGAATGTACACTCTATTCCGGTCAATATATTAGACCCAATCAAAGGAACAAAGCTGGAAAAAGTCCCAAGGTTGAGCGATGAAGAAATATTGACTTCAGTAGCCCTCTTCCGCTTTATCAACCCCTCTGCGTACCTCCGCCTTTCCGGAGGAAAATCGGCACTAAGTAAAGAGATGCAATTAAAGGCTTTGCAAACAGGAGTGAATGCCTCGATTACCGGAGGGCTGCTGACCACTCCCGGCTGCGCTACGACGGAGGAAGATAGGAAGATGTTTGAGAAAGTTTATGAAGGGGAAAAGGGAAAGGTGAAAGGTGAAAAGTGAAAAGTGAAAGTTGAAAGTTGAAAGTTGAAAGGTGAAAGGGGGTATTTTCAATATGGATATTGAAAATATATTGAAAATTCAATGCATGGCAAAACCGTAGAGACGCAATGCATTGCGTCTCCTCCGTATCAATAGTGCATTGCGTCTCCCTGCAAATAGCGCATTTCATCATTTATTGATAAAGCCCAAAGGGCTGACATTATATAGCCCCGTGTGTAAACGCCGGGGGATAGATACATAAAACGCAGGAGTTTTTTTGAATGAGGATAATGCAGGAAATATCTAACCGATTAACCAATTTATCGGTTAGTCAGTTTATCTGAATATCTGTTCATCTGAATATCATTCATTTTAAAGATATTATTTACGTGGATTTAAATTTTGACAGGAGCCATTTATGGCATCCTTATACATCGATGGTTAACCCGTTGCCGGTCTATCCGGTCTCTTCGGCACAAGATGTTTTTATAACGCTTGAGAACGGTAAGGTACTTATTGACGGCATGTCTTCATGGTGGGCTGCTGTTCACGGATACAATCATCCGCATCTGAACCGTGCCATGAAAAAACAGATGAAAAGCATGTCGCATGTCATGTTTGGCGGATTGACGCACCAACCAGCCATACAGCTCGGTAAGATGCTTTTGGAGATAGTTCCGGAAGGGCTTTCGCGTATTTTCTACGCCGATACGGGTTCCGTTTCGGTAGAGATAGCAATGAAAATGGCGATACAGTACTGGTATGCCAAAGGAAAGACGCAGAAGACCAATTTTATCACGATTCGCAATGGTTACCACGGAGATACCTGGAATGCGATGTCCGTGTGCGATTCGGAGACGGGCATGCACCATCTGTTCGGAAGCGATTTGCCGAACAGGCATTTTGTCGATTCCCCGCCTGCCGGTTTTTTTGACGAATGGGATGATAGCGCGGGCGAAGAGATGCAGAAGGCAATTGCCAATTTCTCCGCTGATACGGCTGCGGTTATTCTCGAACCTGTTGTTCAGGGAGCCGGAGGGATGCGCTTTTACCATCCCCGCTTTCTTACGCTTGTCCGCAAATGGTGCGATGAACATGGTGTGTTGCTGATTCTCGATGAAATTGCAACCGGATTTGGGCGGACAGGAAAACTCTTTGCCTGTGAACATGCCGGAGTTACACCGGATATTATGTGCATCGGCAAAGCCTTGACCGGAGGGTATTTGACTTTTGCCGCCACCCTTACGACGGACAATGTGGCAATGACTATTTCCGGAAGATTTCCGGGAACATTCATGCACGGCCCTACATTCATGGGCAATCCGATGGGGTGCGCTTTGGGCATTGCTTCGCTGGAATTGCTGAAACAGGGCTGGGAGAAGAAAGTGCGGTTTATTGAAATTGTATTGAAAAGCGAACTTAAGGCGGCACTCGATTTTCCGGGAGTAGCAGATGTGCGCGTATTGGGAGCCATCGGAGTGATAGAGATGAAACAACCTGTCGATATGGCAAAGATACAACAAATGTTTGTCGACCGGGGCGTCTGGATTCGTCCGTTCGGAAAGTTGGTATACATTATGCCGCCCTATATCATAAAAGCAAACGAGCTTATCGCATTGGCAAAAACAATGGTCGAGGTTGTCGGAATGCAACGGTAATCCCGTATTATATATTCCGCATCCACCGTAGAGACGTGGCATGCCGCGTCTCGTACAACCCCAATTTATTACAACCCGATAAATTTGAAACCACATGTTCCAAAATCATTTAGAAAAAATAAAACAAAAAGGAATTTTCCGTGAATTACCCGAAATCATTCATCAGGAAAAATATATCCTGCAAGGAGAAAGGAAAATGCTGAATATCTCTTCGAATGATTACCTCGGACTTGCGGGACAATCTTCTTTGTACGAAGAATTTACAGCGTATTACCATCCCGGGAAAAATATATTCTCGGCTTCTTCATCCCGCTTGCTAACCGGAAATTATGCCGTTTATAACGAATTGGAATCTTTTTTAGCAACGTTTTATGAACGTGAAGCCGCTTTGCTTTTCAATAGCGGTTATCATGCCAATGTAGGAATCCTTCCGGCACTGGCATCCGCATCATCTCTTATTCTTGCCGATAAACTGGTGCATGCCAGCATTATAGATGGCATTTCTCTCAGCCGTGCCCGGACAATCCGCTACAAGCATAATGATTACGAGCAGTTGGAGCGGCTACTACGGGAGAATGCCCCGAAGCATGAATATGTTTTTGTTGTGACGGAAAGTATTTTCAGCATGGACGGCGATGTCTGCGACCTGCAACGATTGGTTTCACTAAAGAAACGATACCCGAACCTGCTCCTTTATGTGGATGAGGCTCATGCGGTTGGAGTGCGGGGAACTACCGGGAGAGGGGTTTGTGAAGAGCAACAGGTTTTGCCGGAAGTAGATATTATTGTCGGTACTTTTGGGAAAGCATTAGCTTCTGTAGGCGCTTTTGCGATTGTTAATGACCAACTGAAAAAGATGATGGTAAACAGTGTCCGTTCTTTTATCTTTACCACGGCGTTGCCTCCCGTAAATATCTGTTGGAGCAAATTTATAATGGAAAAGCTTCCATTTATGACAAAGGAGCGGGAGCATCTTCAGGTTCTTCAACAATGTATTCAGGAATATTTCCCCCAAAAAAATATTTCTTCACATATATTCCCTTTGCTGATTGGGAACAGCGAAAAGAGCATTGTTGTTTCGGAAAGGTTGAAAGAGTTGGGCTATTATGCCCTTCCGGTCAGGCCGCCGACAGTACCCGACGGGACTGCCCGTATCCGCATATCCCTGACTGCCGAGTTAACGGCACAGGATGTAAAATCATTTGTAACGGCGTGGCACACCGCGTCTGATACCGCATCGCCACAAATCAATACCGGCAATAAATGAAATGTCATTTTATTAAACAGGGAATTTCCGACCGCTTGATGTTGATTTTTAGCGGTTGGGCGTCCGACGAAAGGCTTTTCCCAATCTCTTCGGACACGGAAAAGGATATTTGTGTCTGTTCTGATTACCGGACATTGGAATGGGATATGGAAATATTCCGCCCATACAAGGAGATAGAGGTGATGGCATGGTCTATGGGGGTATTTGTTGCAAACAAACTGCTGCTTGGACGGAGGTTGCCCGTTGTGCGTGCAGTTGCCATAAACGGAACCCTTTATCCGTGTCATGACGAGAAAGGAATCCCTGTTGCAATTTATACCGGGACGGAGAAAAATTTAACTGAAGGGAATCTTTTGAAGTTTTACCGGAGAATGTGTAACCGCGCAAATGATTTTGAAAATTTTCTAAAATTCAATTTTGCTTTTTCAATACCGGAATTGCAGGATGCATTACAAAATATCCGTATGACGCAGGAGAGGGAACCATTTCTTTCAGATAAGAATATTTTCACGGAAGTGGTTATCGGCTTGTCCGACCGGATTTTTCCTCCCGAAAACCAAAAACGCGCATGGGCGAATTTTCCGGATATCAGGCTGGAAGAGATTGGGCACTATGATGGGGAAGAGGTGAAAGTTGAAAAGTGAAAGGGTTTTTTCAATATGAATATTGAAAATATATTGAAAATTCAATGCGTAGCAAAACCGTAGAGACGCAATGCATTGCGTCTTCCTACCAATAGCGCATTGCGTTTCCCCCCAATAGCGCATTTCATCATTTATTTAAAAAGCCCGAAGGGCTGACATTATATAACCACGTGTGTAAACGCGGGGGGATAGATACATAAAACGCAGGATTTGATTTTTTGAATGCAGATGACTCATAAAATGTCTAATCGTCCAATTGGTAAAATCGATTAATCAATTAATCTGTTCATCTGAATATCTGTTCATCTGAATATCTATCCATCCGAACATCTATTTTATAATTTATGTTGAAAAAGAAAGAGTTGTTAGTTGACCGTTTTTCGAAGGCGCAGGCTACTTATGACGATAATGCGTTGGCGCAGAAGATGATTGCATGCCGTTTGTGTGATTTGGTATCAGGTGCGGCTCCGGAGGATTGTACATGGAAATCCATGTTTGAGGTCGGTTGCGGGACAGGATTGCTGACCCGCATTATATTGTCCCGTTTTGCTTTTGAAACGGTGCATATTAATGATATATCGGATGCTTTTGTTCCTCTTTTTTCCGATTTAAATAAGAGATATAATTACGGTTTCTATGTGGAAGATGCCGAAGAGATTGTGTTGAACCGGAAATATGATTTAATCATATCGTCTTCCGTATTTCAGTGGTTCAATGATGTCCCTTCTTTTTTAGAAAAGACAGGGCGGCATCTATATCCCGGCGGAATATTTGCCTTCAGCACTTTCGGACAGGAAAACATGAGGGAGATAAAAACGCTTACAGGAACAGGCCTTGACTATTTTTCCACAGAGAAATGGCGGGAGTTGCTTTCTGTTCATTTCGAAATAGTTCATGTTGAAGAGGAAACGATAGAACTGCAATTAAATTCGCCAAAGGATGTTTTGACCCACCTGAAGCAAACCGGAGTAAATGCCCTTAAAAATCAATCGGGAGTATGGACTCCCAGTAAAATAAGGCAGTTCGAAAATACATACCGCAATCTGTTTTCCAACGGCGAAAAGGTAAAACTAACCTACCATCCGCTCTATTTTATAACAAAATTGAAAACTCAATGACCGCATGAATTAATAAATGATGAAATACGCTTAAATAACGTAATGCGCTATTAGTAGGAAGACGCAATGCACTATTGATACGGAGGAGACGCAATGCATTGCGTCTCTACGGTTTTGCCACGCATTGAACTTTCAATGTATTTTCAATATCCATATTGAAAATACCCCCTTTCACCTCTCACTTTTCACCTCTCACTTTTCACCTTTCACCTTTCACCTTTCACCTTTCACTTTTCAACTAAAAAAACATGGTTTTATTTATTTCCGGAATCGACACAAATATAGGTAAAAGCGTAGCTACCGCTTATCTTTATAAGAAAATGCTTGCAGATGGTCTTCATGTTATCACACAGAAATTGATACAAACAGGTTGCACGGATGTTTCCGAAGATATCGAAACCCACCGCCGGATTGCAGGAATCCCTTTTACGGAAGAGGATAAAGCAGGTCTGACATGCCCGTATATTTTTACTCATCCGTGTTCACCCCACCTTGCGGCAGAGATAGACGGAAGAACGATTGATTTTTCATACCTGGCGGCTTGTACCCGGCAACTCGAAACACTCTATGATATTGTTCTGCTGGAAGGAGCCGGAGGCTTGATGGTTCCGCTTTCCGGAGATATACTTACAATCGATTATGTTGCCCGGCAAAATTATCCCGTTATTCTGGTAACTTCCGGAAAACTGGGAAGTTTAAATCACACCCTCTTGAGTTTGGAAGCCTTAAAAACCAGAGGTATGGAATTGCATTCAATCATTTACAACCAATATCCATCTTCCGACAAACTAATCGAAGCCGATTCCCTGTGTTTTATCCAAGACTATTGCAAACACCATTTCCCAAACGCCAAAATAAACCTCTTACCCGAATGTGATGATGGATGGTCAGATGATGGATGTTTAGATATTCAGATGAACAGATTAATCGGTAAATAAATGACGAAATGCGCTATTTGCAGGGAGACGCAATACACTATTGATACGGAGAAGACGCAATGCATTGCGTCTCTACGGTTTTGCTACGCATTGAATTTTCAATATATTTTCAATATTTATATTGAAAATACCCCCTTTCACCTCTCACCTCTCATCTTTCACCTTTCACCTTTCACCTTTCACTTTTCACTTTTCACTTTTCACCTCCCCAACTATTCCCAAAATAACCTCCACCGCCGCTTCCATCGAAGGGACGGGAATAAACTCAAACCGCCCGTGAAAATTATGCCCTCCGGCAAAAATATTCGGACAAGGCAATCCTTCGAAAGAGAGCCGAGCTCCGTCGGTTCCACCCCGGATAGGCTGTATTTTGGGAACTATACCGCAGTTTAGCATTGCTTTACGGGCAATATCCACAATATGTTTTACAGGTTCTATCTTCTCCTGCATGTTGTAGTATTGGTCTTTTATTACCAGATGAACGGCATTTTCTCCATATTTTTTTTGCATGGAAGAGCATATCTCTCGCATTTTTTCTTTTCGCAATTCAAAAAGGGAACGGTCATGGTCGCGGATGATATAGTTTAAGAAGCTTTCCTCAACTGTCCCGCCCATTTTTGTCAGGTGATAAAAACCCTCATACCCATCGGTGAGTTCCGGCACTTCGCCGGGTGGGAGCGAGGCTGCAAATTCGCGTGCCAATGTAGCTGCGTTAACCATTTTTCCTTTTGCATTTCCGGGATGCACATTCCTTCCTGTAAAAGATACCGTTGCACTTGCCGCATTGAAGTTCTCATATTCCAACTCTCCGATTTCTCCGCCGTCTACCGTATAAGCCCAATCGGCTCCGAATTTCTTTACATCAAACCGGTCAGCACCCCGTCCTATCTCTTCATCAGGCGTGAAGCCAATGCGTATTGTGCCATGTGGTATTTCAGGATGCGAAACCAGATACTCCATAGCCGTAATAATCTCGGCAACTCCCGCTTTATCATCCGACCCCAGCAAAGATGTCCCATCGGTTACAATCAACTCTTGGCCGATATATTGCTTTATCTCAGGAAAAAGCTGTGCCGGCAGGATAATCTGCTGATTTTCATTTAATACAATATCTGTTCCATCGTAAAAGACAGATTTTGGGGATACTTTTCCCGAGGCGTCCGGACTTGTATCCAGATGGGCAATAAAGCCGACCACAGGCAAACTTTCAGTAGTGTTGGAAGGCAAAGTAGCCATAACATAACCGTTGGCATCGACTTCGGCATCGCTCAAACCTATCCCGTGCAGTTCTTTTACTATCTCTTTTGCAAGTAGATATTGACCTTCGGACGAAGGACTTTCCGTATTATTCTCATCCGATTGGGTGTTGAATGATACATATCTCAGAAACCGTTCTTTTAACGAAGGGAATTTTTTCACATCCATTATCTTGTTGTTTTTTTAGTCTGTAAATGAAGAGCCTTTTTTATCAGATGGCATGGCAAAAATAGGAAGAAGTAAGCGAGTGGACAAATATCTGTTAAACATACATTGGGGCGGACAAATTTTTCTGGCTCTTTAAGCTTACTACCCTTTCGTTTTCAATTATCTTTGTGTCTAAAAATAACGTGAGTTCGGGATAAGACAGCTTTGCCAAAAGAGCAGATGCACCCTCCGCCTTGGAGGCGCAGCGTTAAAAAATTGTAGCGAAGCGGAAATCATGAATACCTTAATTTAAAAGATATTATATGAATAAATCTTTGTAATGGAGCGTTAAAAAACGTTTTGTTTTCTGTTTGACGACCGATATAAGGAGGGAGGAGTTTAAAACGTTTTAGCGTAATGCAGAAGATTTTTAGCGGAGAATCCACAGCGGCGGCTTTTTTTGCTTACTTTTTTTAGCTGTAGAAAAAAAGTAAGAGCCTGTCCGGCTTGAGGACATTATGTTATTTTTATATGATTATCCGCAATATTACCTCTAAAAAAGAGTAGTAAAAAATATTGTTTATTGTCCCGTTAGGGAGATAATATTGGTAGAAAGAAGAATTTTAGGTCAATCCAAGTCCCGTCAGGGACGCAATATAAGAAGAAAATATATTGTCCCGAATGGGACAAGGTAATAACAGGTTGTTTTCTCTACCAATATTACGTCCCTAACGGGACAATTCTTAGGGGCAATATTGCGGATAATCATTTATTTTTATATCTAATCCACGTTAAATTAAATTATCAGTAAGTATGTTCAAAGGTTTATCTACTATCGGGTTATTGGTACTTTCCAATACATTTATGACTTTTGCCTGGTACGGGCATTTGAAATTTGCGGAAATGAAAGGGTTCAATAAGCTCGGACTGGCTTCTATCATTTTCATTAGCTGGGGAATTGCCTTGTTTGAGTACTGTGCCCAAGTCCCGGCCAACCGGATAGGATTTCAAGGCAACGGTGGTCCTTTCAATCTGATGCAGTTGAAGGTTGTTCAGGAAGTTATCTCGCTTCTTGTCTTTACCGTATTTTCGGCTCTGTTGTTTAAAGGAGAAACACTTCAATGGAACCATTTTGCCGCCTTTGTCTGCCTGATATTAGCGGTTTATTTTATATTTATGAAATAGAGATTGGTATTGGGAGGGCGACTTTAAGTCGCACTCCCAATGAGATACCGAATCATCTTTAAATGAACTATTTGATTCGACTATTGTTTTTATTAACGAGTTACTTTATTCTAAAAGAAGAGACATGAAAGCAAGTGAGCTACGCATTGGTAACCAGGTTTATGTAAATGGGGCCATGCATAAGGTAACAGGGGCGGATATTTTTTATATGTCCCAGAATGAATTTTTCGGAAGTGATAAATTTTCTTGCGACCCGGTAAAACTGACGGAAGATATGTTGTTTAAACTGGGTTTTAAGTTTGAATATGAAAAAATGCTGGACCGTGTTTATTCCAACGGAGATTTTGTATTGTACTGGAATAAGCAGAACGGATACCGTTTTTTCTACTTCGATAAGTTTCTGAGCATTGGATTTTTCTATTTGCATCAATTGCAAAATCTATATATGGACATTACCGGAAAATCGCTCTCCCTTTCCTGATAAAAATTCAGCAGGTCTTCTTTTAAAACGGCTTTTTTTTAAAACTATGTAACCCTTGTAACTCGTAACTATGTATCAAAACGGGCATGGTCCGTTAAATAAAATATGAATTGGAATTCATCATGCGGATTCGGTTCGGTCTTAACGAAAAAAACTATTTACGAATGAAAAAATTATTTACTTTTTTGATTGCCGGTATATTGGCAATGAGTGGAGCTTTTGCTCAAAAAGGAGACTGGGTGTTGAGCGGTAGCTTGACTTTTGATTACCTGAGCCCGGAAAAGATAGATGGAAACAGAAACGGAGAGTCTTTCCTTAATTTTCGGTTTGCACCTTCCCTGTTGTATGGATTTAATGACTACGTGTATTTCGGAGGGGAACTCTCGGCTGACATGCATTATTACAAAACTTATGAAAATGACCAGATGACCGATGAGGATTACCGGAATATGTTTGGGATTGCGCCTATTTTGCGCTGTTATGCTTTTCATGGACGGAGAATTGGTATTTTTAACGATACCAAAGTAGGCGTTGCCTTCGGTGTTGATAAGGCAAAAACCGACTATACCACAGTTACCGCCAGTATGACGCCGGGAATTGAATTCTTTATTAATTCCCGTTTCTCTATATCAGCGTCTTTAAACGAGATGATTAGTTTTGTCTACGAACATTCCAATCCTGAAGGAGACAACAACTCTACCAGCCAAAGTTATTTCGGATTGGTATTTAACCGGACGGAAATAAACTATGCTCCGCTAACGTTGACTTTCAGCTATCATTTTCCGGTGAGAAAGCAAACAGAGGTTGAGATTATCGAAATCGACGAGTACAGGATTATAAAATAATTTTGTATTTGGGATAAGATTCCTTACTCTACTCCGTTGCGTTCGGAATGTCCCACTCACTTATCACAGAAGAAGGGCGGAGAAGAAGCTGTCCAAAAAGTCTTTTTACCACAAAGGACACAAAGTTTTACACTAAAGAACACAAAGAATGCTGGTTGATTATCAGGATATTGTGAACTTTGTGAATTTCCTTTGTGTCCTTTGTGGTAAAGAATATAGGCTT
>JAVBMA010000006.1:0-115599 GCA_031553005.1 Paludibacteraceae bacterium
AATTGTCATTTTATACTGTCGGTTTTAATTTTTTCACTTCTTACATTATAATGTTGTTATGGGACTTAATGATTTTTTATCAAAATTGTTTGGCAATAAAGCTCAACGGGATATCCGTGAAATCGAACCTTATGTACGGAAAATTCAATCGGTTTATCCGGATATAGAAAAACTGTCAAATGACGAATTGCGGCAACGGACGAAAGATATCCGTGAACGCATATTACAATATGTCTCGGAAGAGAGAAAACGCATTGATGATCTGAAAGCTCAGATTGAAGGCATGGAAATTGAGGAGAGGGAAAGAGCTTATGAAGATATTGACAAGCTCGAAAAAGTGATCCTCGAAAAATACGAAGAAGTGTTGGAAGAAGTTCTACCCGAAGTTTTTTCAATAGTAAAAGATACAGCCCGCCGTTTTACAACCAACGAAGAAATTGAAGTAACAGCTACCGAGCAGGATCGCACGTTGGCTGCTACCCGCGATTTTGTTGAAATAGACGGAGATAAAGCTATTTATAAAAATCATTGGAAAGCCGGAGGAAACGACACCATTTGGAATATGATACATTACGATGTTCAATTATTCGGTGGTGTAGTTTTGCATAAAGGAAAGATTGCCGAAATGGCAACCGGAGAAGGTAAAACATTGGTTGCTACCTTGCCTGTTTTCCTGAATGCGCTTACCGGAAACGGAGTTCACGTGATTACCGTAAATGATTACCTCGCAAAACGTGACTCGGAATGGATGGGACCTTTATATCAGTTTCATGGATTGACGGTCGATTGTATTGACAAGCACCAGCCAAACTCTGACGGACGTAGAAAAGCATATTTATCAGATATAACCTTTGGGACCAATAACGAGTTCGGGTTTGATTACCTTCGTGATAACATGGCGACTTCGCCCGAAGATCTGGTACAGAGAAAACATAACTATGCGATTGTCGATGAGGTTGACTCCGTTTTGATCGACGATGCCCGTACACCATTGATTATTTCCGGCCCTGTACCTAAAGGCGAAGACCAGCAATTTGAAGAGTTGTGTCCACGTGTCGAAAAATTAGTAGGACTGCAACGCACAATGGCTACCAACTACCTGACGGATGCAAAACGGCAACTTAAATCTTCAGACAAGAAAGAAGCCGAAGAAGGCGCTTTAGCTCTGTTCCGTTCTTATAAAGCACTTCCTAAGAACAAGCCGTTGATTAAGTTCTTAAGTGAACCCGGAATAAAGGCTACTTTATTAAAAACCGAAGAATACTATATGGCGGAAAATAACCGGAATATGCATATTGCAACCGATCCGTTATATTTTGTTATCGACGAAAAAAATAATAGCATTGAGCTTACCGACAAAGGTATTGATGCTTTAACGGGAGCTTCCGAAGACCCTCAGTTTTTCGTTCTTCCCGATATCGGAAGTGAAATAGCCGAAATAGAAAAATCGTCGCTATCTGCCGAATCCAAGCAGGAAGAAAAAGACACTCTGATGCAAAACTACTCCATTAAGTCAGAGCGCGTACATACAATCAATCAATTATTGAAAGCATACACTCTGTTCGAAAAAGATGATGAATACGTTATCGTAGACAACAAAGTCAAGATCGTTGACGAACAGACCGGCCGTATTATGGAAGGACGCCGTTATTCCGACGGACTGCATCAGGCGATCGAAGCAAAGGAACGCGTGAAGGTAGAAGCTGCAACTCAGACTTTTGCAACCATTACCCTGCAAAACTACTTCAGGATGTACCATAAGCTGGCAGGGATGACAGGTACGGCAGAAACCGAAGCAGGAGAGTTGTGGAGTATCTACAAACTTGATGTTGTGGTTATTCCTACCAACCGGATGATTGCGCGGAACGATATGGAAGACCGTGTTTTCCGTACTAAAAGGGAAAAATATAACGCCGTAATTGATGAAGTTGCTTTATTGACAGAAAACGGCCGCCCTGTATTAGTCGGAACCACATCGGTGGAAATCTCCGAATTAATCAGCCGTATGTTGACATTGCGCAAGATAAAACACAATGTGTTGAATGCGAAATTGCACCAGAAAGAAGCCGATATCGTTGCTGAAGCCGGAAAAGGAAGCACTGTAACTATTGCTACCAATATGGCAGGACGTGGTACGGACATCAAACTTTCCACCGAAGTGAAAGATGCAGGCGGATTGGCTATTATCGGTACCGAAAGACACGAATCCCGCCGTGTGGACAGACAGTTGAGAGGACGTTCAGGACGTCAGGGAGACCCCGGATCCTCTATCTTTTATGTCTCTCTTGAAGACGATCTTATGCGTTTGTTCGGATCCGAAAAGATCTCGGGCGTAATGGATAGGTTAGGGTTCAAAGAAGGCGAAGTAATTGAGCATTCAATGATTTCCAAATCAATCGAACGTGCACAGAGAAAAGTGGAAGAAAATCACTTCGGAATTCGTAAACGCCTGTTGGAATATGACGACGTAATGAATGCCCAACGTGAGGTTATTTATAAAAAACGTCGCCAGACACTTATGGGTGAACGTATGGGAGTAAATATCATGAATATGATTTACGACTCTATACAAGCCATTATTGAAGGAACAAAAGAAACACTTGATTTTGAATCTTTCCAAGAAGAGTTGATGCGCGTATTGTCTATTGATTCTCCTGTGTCGGAAGAAGAGTTCCGCACCATGAAAGAAGATGCTTTGGTCGAACAGGTATTCGAATCTGCAATGCAGGCTTTCAAACGGAAAACAGACCGGATATCTGAAGTCGCATATCCGGTTATCAAAGACGTTTATGAAAAACAAGGAGCTCAGTATGAAAATATCCTGATACCGATTACAGACGGAAAAAGAATGTACAATGTTCCGGTTAATTTAAAAGCAGCTTACGAATCAGAAGGAAAAGAGATCGTTAAGGTTTTTGAAAAAGCCATTTTACTTCATACTATTGATGATAACTGGAAGGAGCATTTGCGCGAAATGGACGAACTTCGCAATTCGGTACAGAATGCAAGTTACGAGCAGAAAGACCCGTTGTTGATTTATAAACTCGAATCGTACAACCTTTTCAAGAAAATGGTTGACGAAATGAACCGTAAAGCCGTTTCCGTATTGATGAGAGGACAGATACCCGTTGCCGAAAGGAGAGACGATATAAAAGAAGCAGCCCCTCAAAGGAGGGAAGATTATTCCAAGTATCGTGTCGGACGCGAAAACGGACCTGCCGGAGCAGCTCCTGAAAGGAGAGTTGAACCGGTTCGGGTAGAGAAGAAAATCGGACGTAACGAATTATGCCCGTGTGGAAGCGGAAAGAAATACAAACATTGTCACGGACAAATGGAAGCATAAAAACATAGGAAAAGAGAATTAAAAAATTAAGGATCGCACAAACGGAAATAATTTTTAATTCTCTTTTCTCTTGATTTGCCGATATTTATATTCATTAAGTAGTTTGAGATAAAAACGATTTATCTCTCAATTTTTAAACTTTGATTCTTAGAGTCTGTTTAAATTTCAATTAACTTGAGTTCGACATAAAAAGGTCTTATCAAAAGCACTACTGCTCCATCCGCCTTGGAGACGCAGCGTTAAAAAAATCTTCGTAATGGAGCGTTAAGAAACGTTTTTTGTTTGACGACCGACCGCAGGAAGGGAGAAGTTTAAAACGTTTTAGCGTAATGCAGAAGATTTTTAGCGAAGAATCCACAGCGGCGACTTTTTTTGCTTACTTTTTTCATCTGCTGGAAAAAAGTAAGATTTTAAACGAACTTTTTAATTCTTTATTAATTATGTTGTCATTTATCACTTGGACAGTTGACCCCGATTTACTTCATCTTGGAAGCCTTACTGTCCGCTGGTACGGATTAATGTGGGCTTTAGGTTTTTTCCTCGGCTATATGGTTGAAAGCCGTATTTATAAGAACGAAAAATTGCCCGAAGAATCGATGGAAAGCCTCTTTATGTATATGCTTATCGGGACTGTAGTCGGAGCCCGCATCGGACATTGTTTTTTTTACGACTGGAGTTATTACTCCCAGCATTTGCTGCAAGTCCTTTTTATTTGGGAAGGCGGACTTTCCAGTCACGGAGGGGCTTTCGGTATTTTAATCGCTCTTTGGATATTCCATAAAAAAGTGGTCAAGAAAAGTTATTTATGGGTACTCGACCGTGTTGTGATTGCAGTTGCAATATGCGGCGCTTGCATACGGCTTGGTAATCTCTTTAATCATGAGATATACGGGCACCCTACCGACTTGCCTTGGGCTTTCCGTTTTATTACTAATATTCATGAATGGCAAAATGGCGCTGCTCCGGTTTTTTCTGCTCCGAGTCATCCGACACAGATTTACGAAATGCTTTATTGCCTTATTACCTTTGGTGTACTTATGTATATGTATTGGAAAACAAAAGCATCACAAAAAGAAGGTTTGATTTTTGGCGTGTTTTTAGTTGGAATTTTCCTTACCCGTTTTCTCCTTGAATTTATCAAAGAAAATCAGGTTGGATTTGAAAACGGCATGATGCTCAACATGGGACAACTATTAAGCATTCCATTTTTCCTCTTAGGGTTTTACCTGATATTCCGTAAATCCCCCAATCCATCTCCAGCAACCCCCAAAAAACATTAACCACCTTTCACCTTTCAATTTTCACCTTTCAACTCCCAACTATTATGTTCAGAAAAAAAAATATCACCCCATCCCTCTACTACGTAGGCGTGAATGACCGCCGGAAGTCTCTATTTGAGAACCAGCTACCGTTGCCTTACGGCGTTTCCTATAACTCTTATCTGATCGATGATGAGAAAGTTGCGCTGATTGATACGGTAGATGCATGCTGTTTCGATATTTTCCTGAAGAAAATAGAAGCCGTAATTGGTAATAAAAAAATTGACTACCTTATTATAAACCACATGGAACCGGATCATTCTGGCTCTATCCGCCTTATCAGGGAATGTTATCCCGATATTCGGATTGTCGGAAATGCAAAGACAATTGAAATGATAAGCGGTTATTTTGAAATTACAGACGGTCTGATGGAGGTGAAGGACGGAACCGTACTGGAATTGGGAAAACACAAGTTAAGTTTTACCTTAACGCCGATGGTTCATTGGCCTGAAACCATGATGACGTATGACATGACGGAGAAAATTCTCTTTTCAGGCGACGCCTTTGGTTGCTTTGGTGCATTGGACGGAGGAGTAATAGACGGGACAATGAATCTGGACAAGTTTTGGGATGAAATGCGCCGTTATTATGCATGCATTGTCGGGAAATATGGCGTCCCGGTTCAGAATGCATTGGGAAAACTGGAAGGAGTAGAGATTGATTACATCTGTTCCACACACGGGCCTGTCTGGAAAGAAAATATAGAAAAAGTTGTAAATCTATATAGCGGTTGGAGCAAGTATGAAGCCCAACCCGGAGTTGTCATAGCTTATGGCTCAATGTATGGGAATACAGAACAAATGGCGGAAGCCATAGCCGAGGGTATTGTAGCCGGAGGCATGAAAGATGTTATTCTGTACGATGTTTCCAAAACAGACCCATCATTCATTCTGAGCGATATTTTTAAATACAAAGGATTGGTTTTAGGCAGTCCAACCTATATGAACGAGTTGTTTCCCGGTATCGAATCACTTCTCCGTAAACTGGAATCAAGACAGGTGAAAAACCGTATTTTTGCCTCTTTCGGATCCTTTACTTGGGCAGGTGTTGCCATTAAGCGAATGTCTCCTGTAGTTGAAGCATTGAAATGGGAAGTTGTCGGTTCGGTAGAAGAAAAACAAGCGTTGAAACAAGAAAAGTACAATGCCTGTTTCTCGCTCGGAATGGATATTGCCGCTAAATTTAAATATTAGTAAAGACGAGGCATGCCTCGTCTTTATTTCTAATTCGTATTAAAATTTTTTAGATGAGAGTACTTATTCAACCGGACTATATGTCCGTTTCAAAATGGGCGGCAAATTATGTTGCTGCCTCAATCTTAAAATTTAATCCTACTGAGGATAAAAAGTTTGTATTGGGATTGCCGACAGGCTCTTCCCCGTTGGGAATGTACAGAGAACTGATCGATATGAACCACAAAGGCTTAGTCTCATTTAAGCATGTAGTAACATTCAATATGGATGAATATATCAATCTGCCCAAAGAGCATCCCGAGAGCTATTATTCATTTATGTGGAATAATTTTTTCAATCATATTGACATTCCCTCCGGTCAGGTAAATATTTTGGATGGAAATGCTCTGGACTTGCAGAAAGAGTGTGATGAATACGAAAAACGGATAAAGAGGGCAGGTGGAATTAATCTCTTTGTCGGAGGGATAGGACCTGATGGCCATATTGCATTTAACGAGCCCGGCTCCTCACTTGCTTCCCGCACCCGTATGAAAACACTTGCTGCCGATACCATTATTGCCAATTCCCGTTTTTTCGGAAATGATATGTCGAAAGTGCCCGTTTCTGCGCTGACGGTAGGCGTAGGAACTGTGATGGATGCCCAGGAAGTACTCATTATTGTAAGCGGTTATAATAAAGCCCGCGCATTGCAACAGGCAATAGAGGGCGGTGTCTCCCAAATGTGTACTCTCAGTGCATTGCAATTACATCCGAAAGGTATCATTGTATGTGATGATATGTCTACTTATGAAATGAAAGTATCCACAGTCCGTTATTTTCAGTTTATTGAAAAAGACAATATTTAATTGAAAGGTGAAAGGTGGTCGGAGCTTGTTAAAAACTTATCATTATCATTTATTAATTGTTACTTGTCACTTCTAACTAAAATTTTATCTTTGCACTGTCGTTTTTTAAACGATCTATTTTATATTGAAAATTAATTTTATTGTTATATGGATAATACAGCTTTGATTAGAGAGGTTGAGGCCAGAGCGAATATATGGTTGAGCGGCAATTACGACGCAGAAACAAAGAAAGAAGTTCAACGCATGTTGGATAATCCCGATAAAACAGAGTTAATAGATGCTTTCTATAAGGATTTGGAATTTGGAACCGGAGGATTGAGAGGTATAATGGGAGTAGGAACCAATCGTATGAATATTTATACGGTAGGCTCTGCAACTCAGGGATTAGCCAATTACCTGAAAAAACAATTTCCGACTTTAGCACAGATAAAAGTGGTTATTGGGCATGACTGCCGTAATAACAGCCGCCTTTTTTCTGAAACAGCAGCAAATATTTTTTCCGCAAATGATATAAAAGTCTTTTTATTTGAAGATTTGCGCCCGACCCCTGAAATGTCTTATGCTATCCGCGAATTGGGTTGCCAAAGCGGTATTATATTAACAGCCAGCCACAATCCGAAAAAATATAACGGCTATAAAGCTTATTGGAATGATGGCGGACAATTAGTTCCTCCTCACGATGAAGATGTGATTAAAGAGGTGGAAAAGATCAAATCCGTAGACGAAATTAAGTTTAAAGGAAATAAATCATTTATCGAGATTATCGGTAAAGAGATTGACGATAAATATATCCGGGCAATCAAGGGAATCACTCTTTCTCCTGAGTCAATCAAGAGAAACGAAGACATGAAGATTGTCTACACTCCGATACATGGAACAGGTGTGCGGATTATTCCTGCAACCATGCAAGCATTCGGATTCAAAAATATTATTCATGTGCCTGAACAAGATGTGGTAAGCGGAGATTTTCCGACAGTTACTTCTCCTAATCCCGAAGAGCCCGCAGCGTTGGATATGGCTGTAAAAAAAGCGATCGAAACAGATGCCGATCTGGTCTTAGCTTCCGATCCGGATGCCGACAGAGTAGGGATTGCCATTAAGAACGACAAGGGTGAATTTATCCTTGTAAATGGAAACCAGACAGCCATGATGCTGACTTATTATCTCGTTCGCCGCTGGAAAGAACTCGGTAAGGTAGAAGGAAAAGAGTATGTTGTAAAAACAATTGTTACGACAGAACTAATCAAAGATATTGCCGAACGTAATTGCGTTAAATGCTTTGATGTATTCACCGGATTTAAGTGGATCGCCGCTATTATGCGCGAAAATGAAGGTAAGATGAATTACATCGGTGGTGGGGAAGAAAGTTATGGCTACCTGCCCGAAAATTTCGTACGCGATAAAGATGCCGTTTCTACCTGTACAATGCTTGCCGAAATAGCTGCATGGGCAAAAGATAACGGAATGTCGTTGTATGACTTACTAAGAAATATCTATTTGGAATACGGATTCTCAAAAGAAAAAGGCATTTCGGTTACAAAAGAAGGAAAAGCCGGAGCTGACGAAATCCAACGTATGATGGCAGACTTCCGTAGTAATCCACCGAAGGAAATTGCAGGCTCTCCTGTAGTTCTGGTTAAAGATTACAATACATTGATAGCCAAAGACAGAAATGGTGTTGAATCGAAATTGATTATGCCGGTAACTTCGGACGTACTTCAATTATTTACAGAAGACGGCAGTAAAATTTCAATCCGTCCTTCAGGAACCGAGCCGAAGATTAAGTTTTATGTAGAAGTCCGCGGAGAACTGAAATCATTGGCAGATTACGATGCAGCTAACCAAAAAGCAGAAACAAAAATTGAAGCTGTAAAGAAATCTTTAGGATTATAAAATAAACATATATCTTGAATATAAATCGCGGAAGATCCGGCTAATAGCTTATCTTTCGCGATTTTTTATATTATGATGAAGATAAATAGATGGTTATTGATAATGTTTTTAGAAAGAATAAAGAACATAAGATATACCAATAATGTTTTTATAATAAATATTAATGCTTCTCCGCAATATTACCACTAATAAAAAATAGTAAACACAAAGGAACGAAGCACACAAAGAAAATAAATACAACTTCGTGTCCTTTGCACCTTTGTGTTTATAAAATTATTAATGTTGGCATCAGTTGGTAATATTGCAGATAAACGTATAAATATTTTTATGTTGAACCCCATTAATTAGAAAATTTATGATTAGAACAATTCTATTATGTACAAGTATGCTTGCATTTATCTCATGCAGCCAACCCCAAAAAGAGACAAACAATAATACCTTAAATAAGCAGGGTAATGAACAAACAAGTATGGTAATAAACGCAGATGAAGGGCGGAAGGAATTAATTTTCTCAAAAGATTCACTCTCGATTTCGTTCAATGACCATATCTTAGGGATAGGAGATTCAAAAGAATATTTATTTGAAGCTCAAAAAGGAGAAAAAGTTCATATTGTTGTCTCTCCTGAAAAATACCCTGCAAATGTTCGGATTAAACAGATTATAACCCCTTCCGGAATTATGGACGGGCCTTTTGGCAATGATATGGAATATGAGCTAAATGAATCCGGAAAATGGAAATTTATTATCGATGAAAGTAACATGGTAGGAGAAGAATATAACGGCGATTTTACATTAAACGTCTCAATAAAAAAGTAGAATTCTCGTCCTCAAAAATATCCTTTTTTGCTCCCGCAGGGAGTAACATAAATAACCGTGGATGAAATCCACGGCAAAAGAACAGATGCTATCAGCCCTTTCCGAGCTAATAGCATCTGTTCCGGGATATTCCCTACTTCGTAAACTAATCCTGTCTTCAGAGAGTAATCAGATAAATGAATTTATAAAGGATACTCATCAAAAGCATAAAGCACTGTCGAAAGATAACGCTCTCCCGAATCGGGCAATAATGCAATAATCATTTTTCCTTTGTTTTCCTCTCGTTCGGACAATTGTAATGCAGCATAAACAGCAGCTCCCGAGGAAATTCCAACCAATAAGCCTTCTTCTTGAGCCAATTCACGTCCCGTTTTGATTGCATCGTCGCTTTTTACCGGAAATATTTCGTCCACGAAACCGGAATTATAAGTTTTCGGAATAAAATTGGAACCTATACCTTGAATTTTGTGAGGGCCTGCTTTGCCTCCTGCAAGAAGTTGCGATTCGTAAGGCTCTACCGCAACTATTTTAATGGAAGGATTCAACTCTTTTAACCGGGCTCCTATCCCGCTTATTGTACCCCCTGTGCCGACTCCGGCAACAAATATGTCTATTTTTCCGTCCGTATCCCGCCATATCTCTTCGGCTGTTGTCTTTTTATGAATGGCAGGGTTGGCAGGATTTTCAAATTGTTGCAGAATTACCGAACCAGGAATTGAAGACTGCAACTCCTTCGCTTTATCCACAGCACCCTGCATTCCGGCAGCACCCGCCGTCAACTCCAACTTTGCACCATAAGCTTTCAGTAAGTTACGCCGCTCGATACTCATTGTTTCGGGCATGGTCAGGATAAGGTTATATCCCTTTACGGATGAGACAAAAGCGAGCCCTACTCCGGTATTTCCACTTGTAGGTTCGATAATGGTTGCTCCCGGTTTGAGCAAACCTTTTGCTTCGGCATCCTCAACCATTGCTAGTGCAACCCGGTCTTTCACGCTTCCGGCGGGATTGAAATACTCCAATTTTCCTATAATAACTGCTCCTGCCTTATGTTTTTTATTGAAATTAGAAAGCTCAAGCAGAGGCGTGTTTCCTACCAGTTCCGTTAACTGCTTCACTATTTTAGACATAATAAATCTCCTTGTTTATTTTTTATTGCACATAAAACTACAAAAATAATCGGGCAGGAAAGTCAAAATAGTGAATTATTATCAACTAAGTAATTGTAAATATTTAATGATGTGCTTTTATTTGTTTATTATCTCATAATAGGCTGGTAACTTGTAACTAATTGTTCGTAAATACCTAAAATACTTTTTAATTTCTATTTTATAAGATAGTCAGAAAGGGCTTAATTATCATAAAAGAAGGGTGTTGCTCTTTGAAAGATACAAATATCTTATTGCTGCCAGAACCGATAGTTAGCGAAGCTAAAGGCTGTATATATTCCATATTGAGAAAGTTATACTCGGAGCGCGACTTTAAGTCGCACTCCGATTTACATTTAGAAATTATATTGTACCATTGCCTGAATACGGTTGGCGCTTCCAAAGTTACCGTTCATATTTTCTCTTGTTCCGTGCAAATACTCAAGTCCCAACTGACATCCCGGAGTTATATTCCAAAATGCGTTGGCAACAATATATTGCGATAATTTATACATGTCTGGAGTTTGTAGATTTTCTTCGGCACGAACTCTTACCTGACTGTAAGTTGCCGAACAATAAAAATCAGGAGTGAAATTGTATTGTATACCTCCATACCAGCTATAAACCGGAACCGGAGACAGTTTTCCTGCCACATCGGAATCGGGAGCCATATCCAACCCTAAATTAGACAAATCCTGAATGTAAGTAGATATTCCTTTGCCATATATTCCCTGATAATATAATGTGAATTTTGGAATTATTTTTTCTATTCCGCTGCATTGTACTCCCCACGCAAAATTGTTGCTGTTTTTTTCCGTATTCAGATTTCTGTATATCAGACTGCGAAATACGCTACTTAGCCGTATATGGCTACCTTCTACTCTTGAAAACTGGACATAAAGAGGAATATCCGGTACTCTTTGGTAAAGATTTTGGGATAAAGTGGAATAAGATGCATTCAAATTCGGTTTTTCTACGGCTATTGCCAGTTGCCATGCCTTTGACGGATTATAAACATATCTCACTTGTGTGTTGCGGGTTAAAGTCATTGCATTTGGTCCCTGCAAGTCAATAGTGTTCGGTTCTGCACCGACATCACACAATGTTGTTTCCGTATAACCAAACGTAAAATTCAAAAGTGTGAGATACGCATTCCGTAAATGATATGTCAGGTTAGGACCTCGGAAATTGGCTGAAATATAACCTATCACCGGACCGATTTTTTCAGTATTAACGAGCGATTTAAACGAAAGCATCGAAGATGATGCATCCATCCTGAAAGCCTCTGAATTTCCCGGTTCTGCCTCTGTTGGAATCAACGAAGTGATAAAATCATTATTGTCAATGGAGCCTTTCACATCATAAGCAACCGTCAGTTTTACATATCCGCTGACGGCAAAATGGAACTTCGAATCGTGTGTGGACAAGATGAGCGACGGTTTTTGAGGTTCCCTTTTATTAGAGTCTCTTCCTGCAACAAAAAAATCTTTTATCGAATCATTGTTCATTTTTTTTGCCCCGAAAGTCAAAACCTTTTTGCCATCGTATGTTAATGACCTTTCATTTTCCTGCGCATACACTACAGTTCCTGTTATAAAAAAAAATATTGTCAGCAAAGAGGCTAAACAAATGATTATTTTAAATATCTTTTTTTGTTGCATAATTCATATTAATAGACTGGTAATGAAAACAGGATGTAAACAAATTTGTATAAAAAAAGGTTTAAAAAAGAGAAGGGTGGGAATCAAATTTCTTTTCTGTCCGGAGAATGTCTCCCTGTTTTTTTAATTATATTTGTGTGCTGGTTTTTGATTTCATCAGTTAGAAAAACAGGATAAATTTTATTAACTATCAAATAATTACAAGAAATGAACAATTGGTTTGAGTGCAAGATTCGTTATGAGAAGTTGGATGACAAAGGAAAGGGAAAGAAAGTGACCGAAACCTACCTGGTGGATGCACTCTCGTTTTCTGAAGCCGAAGAACGGATAAGCAAAGAAATAGCGCCGTTTATGACTGGCGAGTTCTCCATTTCCGGAATAAAAAAAGCAGGAATCAACGAAATATTTCCTAATGACGAAGGTGACCGCTGGTATAAATGCAAAGTAAACTTTATCTCTATCGACGAAGTAAAAGCCACCGAGAAAAAAATAACAAGCAATATTCTGGTTCTCGGTTCAAATATAAAAGAAGCTCTGGACCATTTGACAATTGCATTGAAAGATACAATGTCCGATTATGAAGTTCCCGCTATATCCGAAACCCTTATTATGGATATTTATCCGTATACGGTAGACGAGCCGGAAGCCGGTAAATAAGCGAATGACGCATTTTTTTCGTTTACTAAAAAATCCGGTTTATGAGTATTGGCAGTAAAATAAGAGAGATAAATTCAAACCTTCCCGAAACGACCCGTTTGGTTGCCGTTTCCAAATTTCACCCCGATGCCGCCATATTGGAAGCATACAATGAGGGACAACGCATATTTGGAGAGAGCAAGGTGCAGGAATTGATGGAGAAGCAAGAGCATCTGCCTAAAGATATTGAATGGCATTTTATCGGACATCTACAGACGAATAAAGTAAAATATATTGTCCCTTTTATTTCACTTATACACAGCGTAGACAGTATTAAGTTGCTGGAAGAAATAAACAAACAAGCTGAAAAGCAGAATAGGACAATCAACTGTTTACTGGAGATACATATAGCGCAGGAAGATACGAAGTACGGATTTTCAATCGAAGAAGTACGCACGCTATTTGAAAAAAATAGTTTTAAAGGATTTGGGCATGTTCAGATTAGAGGCTTTATGGGCATGGCATCCTTGACCGACGATGTGCAGGAAATCCGGAATGAGTTTCATTCTCTCTCTTCCCTTTTTAATGAAATAAAAGAACGCTATGCCCCGCAGCTCGATACTCTTTCGATGGGGATGACGGACGATTATAAAATCGCAGTCGGAGAGGGGAGTACACTTATCCGCATCGGAAGTTATATCTTTGGGGACAGGGAATATTGAAATTCAAAATGAATCCCTAAACCCTGTAATTTCCAAAACCGTAATTGATTATTTTTTAATTTAAATAGAAAAGATATGGAAGATTTAGAATACAATGAAGATGAAGCTGTAAAGTTCATCTTGAATAGATTGCCTGCCGAAATGAAAGAAAAATTGCAAAGTGATGATATCGAATACGTATTAGACGCGGTCTATGACTTTTATGAAAAAAAGGGTTATTTGGACGAAGAGAACGAGGAAAACGAAGAAACCGTTGATATCATTGAAAACGAAATGCTTGAATTTATAATTAATCAGGTGGGTGACGATAAAAAAACGGAACAATTTACCGAAGAAGTTGTCACCGCAATCTTAGACGGAGAATATGAATATTGCAAATCAATAGGAGTATTCGAATAAGAAACGCAAAACATTTTACCAAAAACTAAAACAGATGAAAGTCCGGTATTTAATACCTGCTTCTTTCATCTGTTTTAGTTTTTGGTAAATAGAAAATATAAAATAAGCACAACTATTTTCACCTTTCACTTTTTATCTTTTACCTTTCAACTTATTTTAATTATTGCACATTTTTTGATTTTTCGTGCAATATGTCTATTTTTGTCAGTCACAAAATTTACTTTATGATAAAAGAGAACCTTGTTAAGTTATTTGAAAGCAGCTTTAAAGAAAACTGGGAGTTAAATGCTTTAACCGATTATAATACAAAGGAGACATTCACTTACGGTAAAATGGCCGGAGAGATTGCAAAGATGCATATCCTTTTCAGGGAATTAAATATACAACCAAATGATAAAATAGCATTAGTTGGAAGAAATACTCCCTCTTGGGCAATCACCTTTTGTGCGGTTGTCACTTACGGAGCTGTTATTGTTCCTATTTTGCAGGATTTCCATCCAAATGACATTCATCATATTGTCAATCATTCTGATTCCGTACTATTGTTTTTAAGCGATAATATCTGGGATTCGCTGGAAGAAGAAAAGCTTCCCGATCTGAAAGGGATTTTTTCATTGACTAACTTCCGTTGTTTACACCAGAAAGATGGCGAAACAATCCAGAAAACCATAAAAAATCTCGATAATTTATTTTCAGAGACATATCCTTCCGGATTTCATAAAGAGGATGTAAAATATGCCGAAAAAGATAACTCTGAATTAGCAGTAATTAATTATACATCGGGAACTACGGGATTCAGTAAAGGTGTGATGTTGACCGGAAATAATCTGGCGGGAAATATTACATTTGGTTTTCGCACCCGTTTAACGGCGAGGGGATACCGTATTCTTACCTTTTTGCCATTAGCCCATGCATATGCCTGCTCATTTGATTTTCTTACTCAGGTATGCAGTGGTGCACATATCACCTTCTTGAATAAAATACCTTCGCCTAAAATCTTATTGAAGGCATTCGAAGAAATAAGGCCGAACGTAATCTTTACCGTTCCCCTTGTTATTGAAAAGATATACAAAAAACAAATTCAACCGATGCTCAATAAACGTACAATGCGTTTTGCCCTGAGTATTCCGTTGTTAGATCAGAAAATTTTATCGGAAATACAGAAAAAGCTTATTGATGGGTTTGGCGGTCAGTTTGTCGAAATTGTTATTGGCGGAGCCCCTTTCAATAAAGAGACGGAAGATTTTCTGACACGGATTAAATTTCCGTTTACGGTAGGTTACGGAATGACAGAATGCGCTCCCCTTATCAGCTACTCTCCACATGAAAAATTTGTTTCGGGTTCTGTCGGGAAGGTTTTGGATATTATGGAAGTAAAGATCGATTCGGATGATCCTTATAATAAAGCCGGGGAAATATGTGTGCGCGGAGAGAATGTGATGTGCGGTTATTTTAAAAATGAAGAGGCGACAAGCGCTGTTTTCGATTCCGAGGGCTGGTTGCATACCGGAGATATCGGAACCATTGATGAGGATTATAATATCTTTATCAAAGGGCGATGCAAAACCATGCTATTAGGTCCGAGCGGGCAAAATATTTATCCGGAAGAGATTGAGGCAAAGCTTATTAACCTGCCTTTTGTTTCGGAATGTATTGTAACGACAGAAAAGGATGATAAACTGATTGCATTGGTATATCCGGATTTGGATGCAATGGATGAAAGCCATATTAATAACAAGGAACTGGAGTTGATTATGGAAGAAAACCGTAAACAGTTAAATTCGGTAACAGCTGCATACGAAAATATTTCCAAGATTTATCTTTATCCGAATGAATTCGAAAAAACGCCTAAAAAAAGCATTAAGCGTTATTTGTACGAAAATATTGGGAAATAATTCAATTAAGTAAGTGCTCATAATTAGTTTGTATTATAATACCGAACCTTATAAAAGTTTAATATTTGATTTATGTAATGAAATAACGGCAGCGAAATCTCCCGATATGCAAAATGAAACATAAATATCAATGCCGTTTTATGTTGACTAATAAATCGAAACTCCAATATTTTATAGATTTTTTACTTTTTTAAACCAAAAAAAAAGAAGATTTGTCTCAACACGTCAAAAAAATATATACTTTTGTAATGTTTTCAAAGAAAACGATGTTGTTTAATTTATTTATAAAAAAATGAAAAAAGTAGTCTTATTTTTCGGTATTGTAGCAGCCGTTGCTTTGGCTTCTTGCGGAAACAAACAAGCAAACGTTGAACCAGCAGTTGATTCTACTGCTATCGTAGTAGTAGAAGAAGAAATTGTTGTAGTAGAAGATACTACTGCTGCAGTAGCAGATTCAACAGTTCAAGTTGTTGAAGAAGTTGTTGCTCAATAATTTGTGAGAGAAAAGAAACCGAAAAAGTCCGAGAAATCGGACTTTTTTTGTTTTTAATAATAAGTTTTAATCTTATACCCTATACCTCACTTATCAATTTATCGGTAATGCGTTCTTTTAGTTGTAAACGCTGGATATCTTCTCGGCTCAATTCCATCTCTACTACGACTTTGGCATTGGAAAGTTGGACATGAGGATCCATGCTATCACAATTTGTCTGATTTTTCTTTATTGAATACAAAGAAGCAAAATCGTAATCCAATGCCACCGAAAGGTTGTACAATGTATCCGTATCAATGCTTTTGCGCTTCAATAGGTAATCTACACTTTGTGGTTTAATTCCAAGTTTCCTAGCCAATTCGGCCTTAGAGATCCGGTGATCAGCTAGGACTCCCCTGATCACTTCTCCTATGTCAATAAAATGCTGTTTCATCACCTTAATTTACAACAATTTATCGGAGCCTATAGGATAAATGTATAATATTTTATATGATTCTTTATCATATATTACTTGTTTTATAAAAAATTATCTAACAAGAACTTTTAAATTTTTATTATAAAACAAGATTAATCCAGCTCCAATAAACCGTCCGGAATTTCCATCCGGATAATTCTTGCACTATCATCGATCTCTAAAATATAATCATCACAGGCAGGTATTAATATTTCAGTATCCGAGTTTGATAGGATATTAAATAAAATGTTTTCAGTAGAATCATCAAAGGAAATTATTTCCCCTATTATATTCTCATTTTGGTCGATAATCCGGTAACCAATGTAAAAATCTATGCTTTGGATATCTTCGGATGAGAGGTCGGAAGGGAGTAATGCTCTCTCCAGATACAAATTCGTTTTCGAAAGTTCTTTTGCATCTTTGTCCGAATCTATTCCTTCAAACTTAATGAGACCGGTATCGTCGCCTTTCAACCGATAGCTTTCAATAAAATAAGGGACAAAAATGCCATCTATTTCACAAATAAAATAAGGAATCTCTACCTCATCAAAAATATCGGTAGAAAACTCGAATGAAAGTTCTCCCTGCAAACCATGAGGTTTAATAATCTTACCTATTTGAAATATATTCTCTTTTTTTATCATTTTACTCCCGTCTTTTGTTATTCGGAAGCAAAAATAACACAAAAAATATTGTGGCAACAAAAACGATCTTTTATTTGTTTAAAAGAGGAGAAAGCATTTAAGGCTGTAAATCTCATATCTGCTACGGATAAATTTTGTACTCAGGCTTTAATCATCGGCAATAGGGAGAGTTATGGTCGGAATCCGAACATTAAGTAATTGTAAGTATTTAATGACGTATTTTCAGGTGCTTATTATCTTATTAAAAGACTGATAACTTGTAACTAATAGTTTGTAATTACTTAAAACCTACATTTATCCAATATTTATATCTCTTTCGAAAATTAGCCTACTATAAAAATATAAAAATCGTATCATGGAAGAAAAAAACAAATTGACATCTCAAACCGGAGCTCCGGTAGTAGATAACCAAAACATTCAAACTGCCGGAGAGCATGGCCCGGCTTTGTTACAAAATGTATGGTATCTGGAAAAAGTCGCCCATTTCAACCGCGAAAGGATTCCTGAAAGAGTAGTTCACGCTAAAGGGAGCGGGGCCTTTGGAACATTGACTATCACAAAAGACATTACAGCTTATTCTAAAGCTGCCGTTTTTTCCGAAATCGAAAAAAAGACAGAATTATTTATTCGTTTTTCCACAGTTGCCGGAGAGCGTGGCGCTGCAGATACCGAACGGGATGTAAGAGGTTTTGCCCTGAAATTCTATACAGAGGATGGAAACTGGGATTTGGTGGGAAATAATACTCCTGTCTTTTTTATCCGTGATCCTACGAAATTTCCCGACTTTATTCATACGCAAAAAAGGGATCCTAAAAATAATATGCGGAATAACACTGCTGCATGGGACTTCTGGAGCCTTTCGCCTGAAACGCTACATCAGGTAATGATTTTGATGAGTGATCGTGGAATTCCTCAGAATTACCGTCAGATGCATGGATTCAGCAGTCACACTTACAGCTTTATCAATGCTAAGAATGAACGCTTCTGGGTGAAATTTCACTTCCGTACACAACAGGGAATTGCCAATTTTACGAACAGGGAGGCTGAAGAAATTGTAGGAAAAGACCGGGAATATGCACAAAGAGATCTATTCGACCATATCTCAAAAGGATATTACCCGAAATGGACTATGTACATACAGGTTATGCCCGAGGCTGAGGCAAAAACTTATAAACACAATCCCTTTGACCTGACCAAAGTATGGAACCACAAAGATTATCCGCTTATTGAAGTGGGCGTTATAGAGCTAAACAGAAATCCCGATAACTATTTTCAGGATGTGGAGCAAGCCGCTTTTAATCCGGCAAATGTTGTGCCCGGAATCGGGTTTTCTCCGGATAAAATGTTGCAAGGGAGATTATTTGCCTACGGAGATGCCAACCGTTACCGCTTAGGGGTTAATTTCGAACAGATACCGGTCAATGCATCAAAATGTCCGGTACATAATTACCACAGGGACGGAATTATGCGCATCAGCGGTAATGACGGAGGCGCTGTCAATTATGAACCGAATAGTTTCGGAGGTCCTACCGAAAGCAAGGAGATGAAGGAACCTCCTTTAGCAATTGAAGGAAATGCAGATTATTATGACCATAGGGTAGATAATGATTATTATTCACAACCGGGTGATCTTTACAGGCTACTCTCGAAGGAAGAACAGATGCGTCTGCACGGCAATGTTGCCGAACATATGGCTGAAGCTCCTGAAGAGATAAAGATACGTGCTATCGCCCGCTTTTATAAAGCCGATCAGGATTGTGGAAAAGGAATAGCAGAAAAGGCTGGGATTGATATTCGGAAAATAATCGACCAGGCAAATTTAATGAGTTGAAAATTGAAAGGTGAAAATTGAAAGTTAAAAGAGTTCGGTTTGAGTTATGTGTTTAGACTATAATAAGGTAAGAGTGTTTGTTGCAGAGGATGTTATTTGAGCGAATGCCAATATTTACTTATTTATTCCGTCCTCGTAGAGGATGAATATGAATGACCCCATGCAGGTCGAAGGTGCAACTTGGGGTAAGTTTAACTGCTTAGGTGAGTAAAAATGCCAAAGAAAAAATCTTTGTGTCCTTAACTTTCTAAGTGGTTAATCTTTTTTATTACTTTTGTTAGCTCAAGAAAATAGAAAATTCGCGCAATTTTTTACAAAAAAATCAGTTTTATAAAAAAACAAAGATAAAATTGAAAGCCAGATATATTATATATTCTCTTCCTGTATTATGCCTGCTATTGTTTGCAGGAGGATGTACTACTAAAAAGAATACAGCATTCAGACGTAACTATCATGCATTGACTACTACATTCAATGTCCATTTCAATGCAAATGAAGCCTTCAAGAAAGGATATAAAAATATTGAGGAGAGTTATAAACCCGACTATTCTCATATTATTAATATGTATGCCGTTAGCGATAAATCTACGGCTGGTGCTGGTAAAGGGGATATGTCCCGCACTATAGAAAAGTGCGAAAAAGCCATTAAAGAACACTCGATCCGGCAAAAACCGAAAAAAAATCCAAATAAAACCCGCGATCCGAAATATATGTCATTCTATAATCAGGAAGAATTTAATCCGAAAATGGATGATGTATGGATGTTGATGGGAAAAGCCAAATTTTATTCCAATGATTATCTGGCAGCCTCTGCCACTTTTACCTATGTTATTAACCATTTTTCGGAAGATAAACTCTTAGTAGCGGAAGCAAACATATGGAAAGCCCGATGCTTCAAAGAGATGGATTGGACTTATGAGTCGGAAGACTTGCTGAAAAAAATGTCGGATGACCAATTTACCGATAAGTTGAATCGCCTTTATGCCGGAACGTATGCCGATTTATTGATAAAGGAAGGAGAGTTGAAAGAGGCGCTCCCTTATCTTGAAACAGCAATTTTGTTAGAAAAAAATAAAAAAACGCGGACCCGGTTTATTTTTATTGCCGGACAAATATACCAACAACAAGGAGAGAAAGAAAAAGCATACGATATGTATGAAAAAGTACTTTCGGCTCATCCTGAATATCAAATGGCATTTAATGCAAGCATTCGGCAAACCGAGGTTTATACCGGAAGTTCGAATAAAGATGTGATCAAGTCGTTGGCCAAAATGGCGAAAAGTTCCAAAAACAAAGATTACCTGGATCAGATTTATTATGCTATGGGTAATATCTACTTGGCGAGAAAAGACACGGCAAAGGCGATAGAAAATTATATCCTCTCCACGGAAAAGAGTACACGCGACGGCTTGGAGAAAGCACAATCTTATATTGCTCTCGGAGATTTGTACTATGAACAGGCGAAGTACATGAAGGCGCAGCCCGCCTATTCGGAAGCATCTTCTATTATTGGAATAGAACACCCCGAATATTTGAGGGTTTCCAACCTGTCGTTGATATTGGATGAATTAGCAGCCAACGATCAAACCGTTATTTTGCAGGATAGTTTGCAACGCCTTGCCTCTTTACCTAAAGAAGAAAGACTGGCAGTGATAAATAGTGTGATCCAACAGATTATAAAAGAGGAGATAGAAGAACAAAAAAGGATAGAAAGAGAGCGGATAGAAAATGAACGGCTTGATCATGAAATTGATAATATGGCGATCATGGACCAACGTGCCTTAGGAACTGCTCAAAAGGTAAATTGGTACTTCGATAACAAAAATACTGTTGAAAAAGGAAAAATGGAGTTCCAGAGGAAATACGGAAAAAGAAGGCTGGAAGATAACTGGAACAGAAAAAATAAAGCAATTGTAAGCTTTTCAGAAGAAAACTTAGCCGATATAGAGGACGAACTTAGCGATTTGAGTCCGGCAGAAGCCGATTCGATCAGGGAAGTTAAAAAAGTAACAGATGCTGAAAATAATCCTAAACATCCGGAATTTTACTTGAGGCAAATTCCATTTACTGATGAACAGGTGGTTATTTCCAATCAGCAGATTGCTGATGCCCTGTTTAATATGGGAATCATTTATAACGAAAAATTGTCCGATTATCCGAAATCAATAGAGACATTCGAAGAATTTGCAAGGCGGTTTCCAAATGATCCACGGGTTGCTGATGCCTATTTTTATTGTTATAGGATTCAGTCTAAACTCGACAATGAAGATCAAGCTTCGATATATCGTAACAGGTTGATTTCCGAATATCCAGAAAGTAAATATGCGAAGATACTTTCTCAACCGGATTTCCGCAGGAAGCTTGAGCAAATGCATGTCGAACAAGACTCACTATATGAGCAGACCTATAAAGAGTTCCTTGCCGGAAACTTCGAAACGGTAAAGAAAAATACGGTCTACATGGAAGAAAGCTATCCTGTATCGCCATTAATCCCTAAATTTCTGTTACTAAATTCACTTAGCATTGGGAAGACCGGAAATACGGAAGCATTCACCGTAGCCCTGAATAGCTTGATAGAACGTTATCCGAACAGTGATGTCGTATCTATGGCGAAAGATATCCTGGCGTTGATGAGTCAGGGACAGACTCCGGAAGCAGGAACAACCGGAGGTTTAATGGCTTTACGCGGACAGGGTGAAAGTGAGGAGGTGTCAAAAGTGGATACAAAAGATCTGGAATTTAAAGTAAATGATAATGTACCTCACTTATTCATATTACTCACCGATCCGGAAAAAGTAGATGAGAACAGGCTTTTATATGAGATTGCGACTTATAACTTTACCAAATTCCTAGTAAAAGACTTTGATATAAAAGTAAAAGGCGGGCAGGTAATTGTTTCGGGACTTGATAATCTGGAGGAAGCGCTCTGGTATATTAATGGGGTATTTGATGATAAAGGAATCCAGAAACTACTATACGGAACCGATTATAAATACATTATTATCTCCGAAGAAAATTACGATTTGTTGCTCAAAGGCTTAACAATTGAAGCTTACCAAACGTTCTATAAGGACAATATTGCCAACAGAAAGAAGACAAGAGCCGGAGCAAAAGTAGAATTGATCGGAGAAGAAAAAGTAATGGAAGATATCACTTCCGCACAGAAAGGACTTTCCGACATTAAAGAAGGAGACAACCTGAACAATGCGCAACAAGTTGTAAAACCACAAAATACGGATGCCGGAAGCGAGGTTGCCGTTCCGGAAGCTAAAACCACACCGGAAACCCCGGCAGAAAATAAACAAGCTCAAAGCCCGGCAAAAACAAGCGAAGCTGCTCCACAACCAGCTAAAGAGTTGAAAAAGTACAAAGGCTTGTATACATACGATAAAGAAGCGCCTCACTATTTTGTTATTCTGATTCCAAAAGGAGACGCCGACTTTAATACTGTAAAAACCGCAATTGATAAATATAATTCAACTTCACAAGCATTGTTGAATCTGACTGTTACACAGGATTCGGGCAAAAACCTTGCACAGATGATCATTGCAGGAGTGATTCCCGGAGCTGATGTTGCCCAGTCATATCTTCTTCAGGTAGTGAAAGACGAAGGGATCAAAGAATCCTTGAAAAATATCAATTACAGGAATATTGTAATTTCACAGGATAACCTTAAAACGTTGAAAGAAAGCGGAAACTTTACGGTTTATATGGAACTGTTTAAACATTTTTATTTGAAATAGAAAACCTCACTTTGAGGGAGGATAAGATTAGGAGGATTTTTATGAAAAAAGACAGAATACTTTGGGCTGACGATGAGATTGATTTATTGAAAGCACACATCCTTTTCTTAGAATCAAAGGGATATGAAGTTGTTTGCGTGAACAACGGGCAGGATGCGGTTGATAAATCGCGCGAAGAACATTTCGACATTATCTTTCTGGACGAAAATATGCCGGGCCTGAGTGGTCTTGAATCCCTTGCGAAAATCAAGGAGATTGATAATACCGTTCCGGTAGTAATGATAACCAAGAGCGAAGAAGAGAATATTATGAATCAGGCTATCGGGAACAAAATTGCCGATTACCTGATCAAACCCGTTAATCCCAATCAGATTCTTCTCTCCATAAAAAAGAATATTAATAAGCTCAAAATCATATCCGATACCACAACCGACAGCTACCGTTCCGAATTCGGGCGTATCGGTATGCAGATAAACGACTCCCTCACTTATCAGGACTGGAAAGAGGTATATAAAAAACTGGTCTATTGGGAACTGGAACTTGAGAATACCGGAAACCAGATGGATGAAGTGCTGAGAATGCAAAAGGAAGAAGCAAACTCAACTTTTGTTAAATTCATCAAAAAGAACTACATGGGATGGTTTGAGGAAAGACATGAACGTCCTATGATGAGTCCCGATATATTTAAAAAGAAAATTTTCCCATTGCTCGATAATGGCGAGCGCGTGTTTATGGTTGTACTCGATAATTTCCGTTACGATCAATGGCGTGTAATTAAGGAGACCCTCCGCGGCGATTTTACATTCGAAGAAGAAGATTTGTATTGTAGTATTCTGCCTACAGCAACCCAATATGCCCGTAATTCTATTTTTTCGGGATTGATGCCGTTGCAGATACAACAAATGTTTCCCGAACTGTGGGTTGACGACGATGAAGAAGATGGAAAAAACAATCATGAGGAGAAGTTAATACAGACTCAACTGGATCGGTTTCGCAAGAAATATGCATTTTCTTACCATAAAATAAACGACAATACTGCCGGAGAAAGATTAATTGAGAATCTGCCTCGTTTTATTGATAACCCATTAAACGTTGTTGTTTTCAATTTTGTAGATATGCTGTCGCATGCCCGTACCGATTCCAAAATGATACGCGAACTCGCTTCCAGCGAAGCTGCCTACCGTTCGCTTACCCTGTCATGGTTTAAGCACTCTTCTATTATAGAGTTTTTCAAGATACTGGCAACCAAAGATATTAAAGTCGTTGTTACTACCGATCATGGTACGATTCGTGTAAATAATGCTATCAAAGTTATTGGCGACAGGAACACAACTACCAATCTTCGTTATAAAGTAGGTAAAAACCTGAACTTTAATCAAAAAGAAGTTTTCTGGGTTAAACAACCGGAAAAAATCGGGCTTACTTCTCCTAATGTAAGTTCTTCTTATATTTTTGCCGGAAACGATGACTTTTTTGCTTATCCAAACAATTATAACTACTATGTTTCTTATTATAAAGGAACTTTTCAGCACGGCGGAATCTCTTTGGAAGAGATGTTGATCCCACTCATAACCCTGAAACCCAAGAAGTGATAAGTAGTAATCGGACTCTTTAAAAGTTATTAATTATCGAATATTGGCATTTGTGTTGTGTCCTTTGTGGTTTGTCCCGTTTTTACCACAAAGGACACAATTTGTTTTTACCCGAAAAGTGCTGTTTTATCTTTATCTAAAAGAGATTAAAAAATATTTTCATTAATCATAAAATATTTCTTCTGTTAGTTTGTCTTAAATAATTAGAAATGGATTCTCAACTATTGGAATGAGTTAAGTATATTTTACTAAAAAAGAAATAAGAATATACAAAAGAATCATTGATAATGAATTGATTTTTAAATATTTGCGTTTTGGTTTTATTGTGTGAAAATCCACACATGATAAATCCATGTTAAAAAACATAAAAACACAGAAAACTGTTTTAGTTTCGAAAGTTTTATGTATACCTTCGCACCGTTTCTTATGCGAAATTTTTTTCTTTTTGTCATGGTTAAAATCGGGATAAAAAGACTGATACATAGCAACAATGGATTTAGAAATTAAAAATCGGATTATAGAAAGGGCGGTATCACTTTTTTCCGAAAGCGGAATCAAGGGTATTACTATGGACGATTTAGCCCGGTATATGGGAATGTCCAAACGTACGATATATGAATATTTCAAAGACAAAGAGGACTTAGTCAACGAATGTGTCACTTACATGGAGCGTTCGCAGGATCAGAAGACAAAAAAGATATTTGAAGAGTCGGAAAATATGTTTGAGGCTTTAATGAAGATGTATCAGGAAAGCCTTGTTAAGATGCAGAAAATAAATAAAAAGTTTATCGATGACATCCAGAAATATTTTCCTGAAATAAAACGATGCCACGACCGGAAAAAAGAAGAGGGTCTTAAAAAAAGCATCCAGTTCTTCCAAAAGGGGATAAATGAAGGATTGATCAGAAATGAATTAAATCCGGAAATCCTCAGCGTATTGATTTCGGGAGAGATGGAATTACTATTTAACGGAAAAATTTTTCTCGCTACCAAATTTTCATTTTTTGATATATACAAAACATTATTCATTACTTTTTTAAGAGGGATCGCAACAGCTAGAGGGTTAGCTATTATAGACGGATTCTTACAGAAAGACGCGAATTAATAAAACAGGAAAACGAATACGCAGCATAACCTACGGAGAACTAAACGTTAATCAACAGTTTCATAAAAATTACAAAGAAGAAAATAAACAATTATACATGATGAAAACGAAGAATTTATTTAGAGGAGTATTAATTGCAACATTATGTGTCTTGGCACATATAAATGTATACGGACAGCAGGATTCTCTTTCACAATCAGAACAACAATCATTAAATCTGGACTTAACGCAAGCAATTACAATTGCGATAAGTACCAATCCGACAATCAAAGTCGCAGATATGGAAATTGAAAAAGCCAATTATGCAAAAAAAGAGGTAATCGGAGGATTATTTCCTAATATAGGATCATCGGCATCTTATACAAGGATGATTGAAAAACAAACCATGAATTTTAACGGAGCAACTATGAAAATGGGATCGGAAAATTCATGGAGTGCTGGTTTTAGTGCAGGTATGCCACTAATAAACGTTCCACTTTGGCAATCTATCAAATTAACCGCAGAAGCTGTTAACGAAAAACTAGAGACAGCCCGTGCCTCGAAAATAGATATGGTAGCATCGGTAACAGACGCTTACTATGGCATTTTAAATGCACAAGATTCATATAATGTCCTGCTGAACAGTTATAATACCGCTAATGAAAATCTGAGAATAACTAAAAAGCGATACGAACAAGGTTTAGCTTCCGAATATGATATGATACAGGCGGAAGTTCAGGTAAAAAACCTGCAACCGACACTGCTTGCTACTCAAAACGGGATAGAGCTGGCTAAACTACAGTTAAAGGTGCTGATGGGTGTTCCTGCGGAGTATCAGATAACGGTATTGGGTACACTGGCTGATTACGAAAATAGTATGTTTGAAATTGTTTCGATCAGTGATGTAGATACGACTTTAGCCGATAACTCAACCATACGCCAGTTGGAAGTGGCAACCAAACTCCTTGAAAGACAATTGAAACTTCAAAAAGCCCAGTGGTATCCGACATTGTCTCTTTCTGCGGTTTATCAATGGACTTCACTGAACGATGATTTTGATTTTTCACAATATCAGGTATATCCGTACAGTACAGCCGGAGTTACCTTATCTTTCCCTATTTTTCAGGGCGGAGCCCGCTACTACAAACAAAAGCAAGCCAAAATTGCTTATGATGAAATGTCGTATACTATGCAAAATGCCCGCCAGCAATTGGGTACACAATTGCAGGCAAGCATAGACCAGATACGCCTTTCGGTAGAACAGATCGGATCAACAAAAGAAGCTATGACATTGGCCGAAAAAGGAATGTTAATCTCTCAAAAACGATATGAAATCGGAGCTGGCTCTTCATTGGAGTTAATTTCTTCCGAAAATGCCTTGACTCAGGCACGGCTTAATTATTATCAGTCTATTTACAACTATATAGTGGCTAAAAACGCCTTGGATAAGGTGTTGGGAAATGCTTATAATGCATATATTAATTAGTTGAAAATTGAAAGGTAATAGTTGAAAGTTGAGAATAATTGGGGGTAACGGAGGATTTGAACTCTTGGTTTAAAGAAAAAGAAAATAATAAATTACACAAGTAAATATGAAAATGATTAAGCAATTAGCAGTAATGATGTTGGCATCATTGGTTTTGTTTTCTTCATGCGGAAGCTCGGAAGAGAAAAAAACAGTAAATGTCCAGGAAGAAAAAGTTTTGGTAAAAATAGACACTGTAAAATTACAACCGGTAGAACAGTTGTATGACTTTACGGCTACAGTAGAACCGGAAGTGAAAAACAATATTGCATCCTCTACACCGGGACGTATTATGGAAATATTGACAGAAGTAGGTAAATATGTTCAAAAAGGTCAGCTACTCGTTAAAATGGATCCTACTAACCTGTTGCAAACCCAAACTCAGCTTGCCAATTTGGAAGTTGACTACAATCGTGCATTGGAATTGCATAATGCAGGAGGTGCTTCAAAACAAACGGTTGACCAGTTGAAAGTACAACTTGATAATGCGCGTACCGTTTACAAAAATTTATCCGAAAATGTCAATTTGACAAGCCCTATTTCCGGTATTGTAACAGCTCGTAACTATGATAACGGAGATTTGTATTCGGGAGCTATGCCGATTTTGACAGTAATGCAGATCAGGCCGGTAAAAATTAAAATCAATGTTTCTGAAGCATATTTCTCTCAAATCAAAGTAGGTATGAGTGTTGATGTTCAATCAGATGTGTATGAAGGAGAAAAATTTACCGGAAAAGTGAGCCTTATTTACCCGACCGTTGATCAGGGAACACGTACTTTCCCGGTAGAAATAACTATCCCGAACAACAACGAAAAAATTCGCCCGGGAATGTTTGCCCGTGTCGTAATGAACTTCGGTACACAAAATCACATAGTTGTTCCTGACTTGGCAATTGTAAAAAGAGCCGGTTCCGGCGACCGTTTTGTCTATGTATATAAAGACGGAAAAGTTTCTTATAATCAAGTGCAGTTAGGACGACGCTTGGGCGACCGCTACGAGCTGCTCTCGGGTGTGGAAAACAATTCAATAGTAGTTATTTCCGGACAATCCCGACTAAGTAACGGAATGGAAGTTGCTATTGAAAAATAATTCAGACAAGCAGATAATCAGATGTTCAGAGTGAAAGATATTCAGAACGTTTTTTTGTAAAAATCTAATTATCTGAACATCGGAATATCTGAAAATCTTACAAACAATAATTAACACGAAATAAATATGAGTTTATACGAAGGCGCAGTAAAACGGCCTATTATGACCACTCTCTGCTTTATTGCGGTAGTGATATTAGGATTGTACTCATTCCAGCAATTATCTATCGACCTGTATCCGGATATTGAAACGAATACGATCATGGTAATGACCTCTTATCCTGGAGCAAGTGCCGAAGATATTGAAAATAACGTTACTCGTCCGTTGGAAAACGTACTTAACACAGTAAGTAACTTAAAACATATTACTTCCAGATCAAGCGAAAATATTTCGCTCATTACACTGGAGTTTGAATATGGAAATGACATAGACGTGATTACAAATGATGTCCGAGATAAATTGGACTTGGCCAAATCGTCTATGCCTGACGAATCCCAAACGCCAATCATTTTTAAATTCAGCACCGACATGATTCCTATCGTTTTGCTTTCAGTTCAGGCAAACGAAAGCATGCCGGCATTATACAAAATTTTGGACGATAACGTAGCCAATCCGTTAGCACGTATCAACGGAGTGGGAAGTGTCTCTATTTCAGGAGCGCCCAAACGTGAAATCCATGTGTATGTAGACCCGGTTCGCCTGGAAGCATATAATTTATCGATAGAAAGAATAGCATCCATTATCGGAGCCGAAAATGCGAATATCCCGGGAGGAACATTCGATATCGGTTCGGAAACCTATCCGTTGCGCGTGGAAGCCGAATTTACCGATCCGCTGGATATGGCAAAAATAGTTGTCGGTTCTTCCAATGGTGCCAATATTTACCTGAGCGACGTGGCGCGCATTGATGACTCGGTGGAAGAACGTACTCAGGAAACCTACAATAATGGAGTTCGTGGAGCTATGATCGTAGTTCAGAAGCAATCGGGAGGAAACTCTGTGGATATTTCCGAAAAAGTACTCGAAGCTCTTCCTAAACTGCAAAAAACATTGCCGGAAGATGTTAAACTGGGGGTAATCGTAAATACATCGGAAAATATCCGAAATACGATCAACAGTTTGGCCGATACGATACGCGATGCATTGATTTTCGTTTCGTTGGTAGTGTTCCTTTTCTTAGGACGTTGGAGAGCTACAGTGATCATTTTGATTACTATTCCATTGTCACTCGTCGGGTCATTTATTTACCTTGCTGTAACCGGAGGGTCGCTGAATATTATTTCTCTCTCGTCGCTTACTATTGCTATCGGTATGGTGGTGGACGACGCGATTGTGGTGCTTGAGAACGTTACTACGCATATTGAACGGGGAAGTGATCCTAAACAGGCGGCTATCCACGGAACAAATGAGGTCGCTGTCTCCGTAATTGCGGCGACTCTAACGTTGATCGCCGTGTTCTTCCCATTGACAATGGTAACCGGTATGACCGGAGTCTTGTTTAAACAATTGGGTTGGATGGTTACGATCATCATGATTATATCTATTATTTGTGCTCTTACGCTTACTCCGATGCTTTGTTCTCAATTGCTTCGTCTGCAACGTACACAAAGTAAGGCGTTTACTCTTTTTTATACTCCGGTACAAAAAGCGCTGGATAAATTTGATGTAGGATATGCCTGGTTGTTAAACTGGGCAGTACGCCACCGGACAATCATTATTTGTTCCTGTATAGCTTTTTTTGCATTCACTCTGTTTTTGTTTCGATTTATCAGCACCGAGTTTTTTCCAACACAAGATAACTCTCGTATAGGGGTTACATTGGAGCTTCCTATCGGCACTCGTACGGAAATTAGTAAGGATGTGGCCGACCGGATAGAAAAAGAGTGGGTAAGAAAATATCCGGAAATAATGATTATCAACTATTCCGTAGGGCAAGCCAGCAGTGATAATACATGGGCTGCGTTAAGCGATAATGGTTCTCACATTATAAAATATAATATCAGGTTGGAAAATCCGGAATACAGGGATAAAACCCTGGCTGAAATCTGTGATTTGATGCGTGAAGACCTGAAGGCCTATCCCGAACTGAAAAAATACCTTGTCAATCTTGGTGGAGGTATGGGAGGAATGGGTGGACAATCAACCATTGACTTCGAAATTGTCGGGTACGATTTTGACAAAACGGATAAAGTTGCAAACGAATTGAAGGAACTATTATCGAAGATAAAAGGATGTTCGGAGGTACGTATACAACGATCCGATTACCAACCTGAATACCAAGTTGATTTTGACAGAGAAAAACTGGCTTTGCACGGACTTAACTCTTCGACTGCTGCTACTTATCTGAGAAACCGTATTAATGGAGCTACAGCGTCTAAATATCGTGAAGATGGAGACGAATACGATATTAAAGTAATGTATGCACCTGAAAAACGCCAGTCTATTGAAGACCTTGAAAACATCCTGATTTACAATTCGCAAGGACAAGGAATTCGCGTGAAAGACTTAGGAAAAGTGGTTGAACGGTTTACTCCTCCGACTATCGACCGTAAGGACCGCGAACGATTGAATACGGTAACCTCCGTAATCTCGGGAGCAGCTCTCGGCGATGTTGTTAATGAGGCAAAAGCCCAAATTGAAAAGATGGATCTTCCGACCGGAATTTCCATACAACTTTCCGGTACGTATGAAGACCAACAGGATTCGTTTAAGGACTTAGGAACACTGGCACTACTGATCATAGTATTGGTATTTATTGTAATGGCGGCACAATTCGAATCGTTGACATATCCGTTTATCATTATGTTCTCGCTCCCGTTTGCAATTTCGGGTGTTATTCTGGCATTGCTGTTTACAGGGCAAACATTGAATGTGATGTCCATGATCGGGGCGATTATGTTGATTGGTATTGTGGTAAAAAACGGTATTGTGTTGATCGACTATATATCGTTGAATCGGGAGCGTGGAATGGCTGTTATCAATTCCGTTGTATCAGGAGGTAAATCACGTCTGCGTCCGGTTGTAATGACCTCCCTCACTACAATCCTCGGTATGTTACCAATGGCAATCGGAGGCGGAGAGGGCTCGGAAATGTGGAAACCAATGGGTATCACGGTTATTGGAGGTTTGACAGTATCTACTATCCTTACTCTGATACTGATTCCTGTTCTTTATTGCGTATTTGCCGGAACAGGTATTAAACGCCAACGCAAAAAAGCAAAAGAACTGGATGCCATAATTGAATAAAATAATAGGCTGTAAATTGATAGTGAAAAGCAGTTCACTGTCAATTTACAACCTGAAAACATTCAAATTGTATATATATATCAAAAAATGAAAAACATTTCATTTTCAATTTTTACCTTTCAACTTTCAACTTATTAAAATGAAGTCAATATTAATAACATTCGATCAAGCCTATTACGAACGCATTATTGCCATATTGGAAAGGCAAAACTGCCGTGGCTTTTCTTATATAGAACAAGTACAGGGACGCGGTTCTAAAACAGGCGAACCTCATTATGGAAGCCATGCCTGGCCTTCTATGTGCTCAGCCATTATATCAGTAGTTGAAGACGATAAAGTAGATCCTTTGTTGGAAATGTTTCACAAACTGGATCAGGCAACCGAAAAACTCGGATTACGCGCATTTGTTTGGAATATCGAAAAGACGATATAACAACAAGCTAGCTTTTCTCTAAAAAAATTTTACTTCTTTTTAAATCAGAGTCTGAATATATGGCTCTGATTTTTTTTATAATGATGCAAAAACCAAAATTACTGATTTTAGCTCGTTTACAGGCAGGGCGCCAGTTCGGACTTCGTACTTTTCAATTATTTTCATCTAATCTGTTAATTTCGTCTAATGTTTCAGCAATAATTTCTATCCATTTTTTTTGTATGTTTAAATACTCAATAATGCTGATATATTTCCCCTCTCTTTTTATACACCAATTCCATTCTTTGTAACTGTCATCAAACTTTCCATTAACCGCTTTTGCTAACTTTTGCAAGTAATCTACACCTATTTTTTTACTTCCAAGTTCTTCCGTTTTATTGACAATTCCGTAAAACCAAACTTCTCCTGTCTCTTGAATTGAGGCAAAATTAAGAGTATCGTCTCCGGATTTCAGGTTAAGCGAGAGCCTTTTGCCTCGTCCCAACTTGGTAATCACATTTAATTTTGACGATAAAGTCTCAATAAAATCCTTTAGTTTGTTGATATTAATCACTCCAATAGCATTCTGCAATCGCTCGAAAAATATTGTTTCTGAAATGGTTTGACTTACTTCTTTTCTTTGCTCAATTTGTATGTTTTCTTCGGTTACTTTATCTGAAATTCGGTAAATTATTCTTTCAATTTCTTTTGTTTTTGCTAAAATTCTTGGTGTTACAATAATTTCATCTTCCGATGGATTTTTGAAAATAGGAAGTTCAATCAGTGCCAAAGTGAAACTGAGATTTCCATTTCTATGTATATAATTGGCTAATTCTTCCATGTTTTCACGGATTCCATCTCCAATAATTGCTAAAAGAAATCTACCTTTTCTTAAATTATTTTGAACACCATCCACAAATTTCGATTCTTCAATGTCGGGATAATACTTTTGGACGACGTTAAACAAACTATTTTCGATACATTTTGCTGATTTTAAACATTCTGTTTCAAATTTGGAATAATCCCACTTTGCCAAATCTTTTGCGTAATCTAAAATTTGTCCGACAGCTTTTCTGCGAGCTTCGGGATTTCGCCACAATTTACATTCACCGATTGTGATAAGACCATATTCATTGATATAAATTAAATCAGCATTTCCCGATTCTGTTGTTAATTCTCTGCAAATCGGTATCATGCCGCCAAATATTGGTTCTATTTCTTCCACAGGCAAAAGAGTTGGATTATTAAAACACAATTGTTGAATCCAATCTTCATTATATGAGGCCGAATTTAACGACACTCTTTCAAGTGTTTGCGCTTTCCTATTTTTGATAATTATCGGTGTCGAATGTTGTTTCATTATCTATGTATTCATTAATATTCTTTGTCTGATTCGTTTTTTTAGCATGAGCCCTAACGTTTCGGCGGGTTCTTGCGAGCAGGCTTGCGGACGACTTCTCTATCCCACGAGACAAAAGCCGAAGCGGGTGACGAAAGTTTCAAATTACGTTTTCACCTCGCCTGAAAGCAGGCCGCAAGTTAGCTGCTGGTACTTTTTATCATTTTTTCTTCATTTTATATTTATTTAATATTTTGTTTAACATGAGATGGGATGCGGCGATACCCAAATCTATAACCGATTTTGATACTTGACGTAACCGAAGAATCAATCACATCAATTTCTGCCGATACAACCATATGATTTATTTTACCGACAATTTCGCCTTTCCATTCCCAGAAATTTGTCCAATATACAGATTTGAATCCTATTCCAAGAGATGCCCAATGATGAAAACAACGTACATTTATTCCTGTTCCAATTCCCAATATATATCCTGCTTGAGTAGTTTGTAAAAAATCAGACTTCTTAATATCAGATACGCCACAACCTAAATACAAAGTTGTATAATTTGGAAAAATTTGGGGACGTGAAAAATTTATCTTACTTTCAATGATATAGTTTCTAAACAGAAGTTCGTTATTCAATTCGTTTTAATTCCTCATTCAATCGCGTTATTTTTTCAATCAATTCATCGAAAGGCAATGATTTACCATAAATCATCGTTTGCATTTTATTATAATCGTCTTCCCATTTTGCAATTACGCTTTCGGGCGGTACAATGCTGAGCGTTTTCGGCGAAAGTGTGTCATAATCAAAATCTCTCATTGCGATAAACATACGGCGGTGCGCAACTATGGATTGAAATAAATCTTTGTCGTTTAATGCGTTTTCAGCAATAGATGTGCCTGCCATTTTCACCAAATCGTATAAATGCCGGCTCATCCTTTCTACTCGCACTTGTTCGCTTGGTTTGGAAAATTCCTCGTGCAACAAACAAACTTTTTCCAAAAATGTACGTTCAGGAACAACGGCATTGATTTCAAATGATTTTTCAACAAAAGTTGCCTGTGGAAAATGTTTGTCGATAAACGATTGTATTTCGACTTTTTTCAATGGTTCTTTCATTGAACGACCGCCAATTTCCAATACAACGGTATTTTTAATATATAGACTTGCACTGAAAACAGATTTGTATTCTACAAATACCTTTTCTGGGTCAATGGTTGTTTCATGTGTGATATCTACTTTTACAGAAAACAAGTCAGCAGGAATATTGTCGGCTTTCATTTGATTAGCCAAATCAAATTGTAAATCAGTGCGGACAAATTTACAAACTGATTTTCTCAAATTCTTACTGATTTGTTTAACAGTAAAAGTATCTCCGAGAAATCCGAAAAATTCACGATTTATAGCAATGTCTACATCTTCCGAAAATCGCTCTATCAAATACCAACATTTGCTTAGCGAAGTTCCCCCTTTGAAAGATAAATTTTCGGCATAAGGCAAAGCGAACAACGCACGCAAAACAGCTGTAACCCACAAGTCTTTTTCGATAATGACTTGAGGAAGTTTTGTTTCCTCACTCATCTGATTGATTAGTTCAATCCTCTCGTTTTCGGGTAATTGTAGGAAACTCATAATGTTAAAAGTATTTTGCGAATCCAAACAGGTATCAATTTTATGTCCGTTTCAAATTCTTGTTTTGTGATATGTAAAAAATGTTCTTTGATAATGGCAAGTTGTTCCTTTGTTATGTTATTCTCGCCGATTTCTCGCAATGCCGAAACGATAAGCATTAAGTATTCGGATTTATATGCCAATCGCTTCACTTCGGAAGTGTGCTTGAATAAAATGCCTTTTCCCTCGCCAATTTGTATCTTCCTCGCTGTTCCGTCCGTTAAATAAACAATATTTGCAGGAACTTGTGTTGATAAATTCAGCAAATTAAGTGCGTGTAAACCTGTGGGGACAATACGTGCTTTATCTCGTTTGGCAATGGCTTTGGCAATTTCGTCAAGCGTCGGTTTACCTGAAATTTTTACGCCGTATAACTTTTTTTCTTTTTTGGGATGCCAATAAATACCGTTAGCGAGTCGTACAAGTAAACCCGAATTTGTCAAGCGTTGTAACGCTTTTTTAATGGCTTCGGGTGTCCCCAAATCGGCGAAATCGTCAAGGAAAAGTATTTTTCCACGCTTGACTTTTTTTATTTTTAATTCTATTTGACTTATTGTTGTTTGCATATCTGTTTTTGTTGTCCCCGATTTATTATATTTGGGGGACAAAATTGTGAATGCAAAAATATAATAATTTTAGAAATAAACAGAAAAGAATAAGAATATACATGCTGTCCACAGTATTGCATCTCGCTTGTGTCCAAAGTTCCTACAGCTGTTTGCGAGCGGGCTTGCGGACGACTTCACTATCCATCAGGACGAAAGTTGGGCGTTCGGTATTTCTTTGTTTCTAAAACATTATTTATCAATTAATTCTGCTAGTTTATAATATTTCCAAGAATTGAACAAGTATAATTTCAATATTTCTTTATCAAGTTTTTTTACATATCTCCGAATGCTGTCAGAGGCATTTAATACAGGTTTACCATAATTACCTTTTGATAATTCGTTCGTTAATTCGCGTCCAATTAAAGTTGTAATCTCATCATCATTAAAACGTATATTTAATGAATCATTTTTTATTTTATCAATAAAATTATCTATGCGATGAATGGTTCTGATTGCGTTTTCTTTTGCAAAAGAAGATATTGTCGGATTTGTTGGAAATAGTGTGTTTGCGATTAGTGAAAGGCTAAGTCCATTCATAGTAATGGTAGAATCTTGAATATTATATTCTTTTTGAGACAAATTATAAAATATTTGTGCGTAGTCAATTCTGTTTTCTAATGTTTTTATTTTCTCCGTTAAAAAGTTATTGTTGAAATCTTTGCCACTAATCTCAATATATTGATTATACTTATTTATAGCGAAATCAAATTTGTCTGCATTTTCATAATAAATCGCATTATCAATCAATTCTTTCTTTAAAGTAATATTCGTCGTTAATCCATTTTTATAAAAGTAATATCGTGCTCTTGTTAAATTATATGAGTTAATGAAAGTTATGACAATGACCGAAGTAATCACAACAATCACAATACTCTTTGATATAATATTTGAAAACTTTAAAAGATAAAAATACCGTTTAAATAGCTGATGAATAGGTGTTTTTGGTTTTATGTGAAACAAAATTATTATGATTAAAAAAACAAATATTTCTATGCGTATCTTTTTTATAAAGTCAAATATGATTAAAAAATGTGTGCCCTCTAAAAGAGAAGGAGTTACATATGTACTTATTATAAGGAGACTGTTAATTATCGCTAAAATCTCAGAAGTTCGTTTCATAATGTCTTAAATTTAAAAGAAATACATTTGAATATCTAACTTAAAAGAAGGTAACACACATTCTTCTAATATTTTATCTTTGTCAATAATATAAAGTTCTGTCAAGTATTGTATTTCTCTATTTTGCTCTAACCAAAAAATAACTCGTGCTTTCTGCAGTAAAGTTAACTGATATAGTATGTGATTTTTTTTGCTAATCTCTAATAATATATCATATGCAATAATATAATCTTTTTCTTTAAAATGATAGATATAAAGTAAATAGTTGTAATAATCTTCTAATTTGTTGTCCAAATTTTCGGAAGAAATGTCTTTAAAGTTTTCATCATCAATTTGCAATATATAATCATTAATTGCACTATGAAAAAAATCATAGTTTATTAAAACTTCTTTTGGGGAAGCCAAAAAAGCACAGACTAGATACATTTTACTAACTCTTTCATTTGTGTATACATCTCCATAATATAAGGGAGGAAAGCTTAGCATCGAAATACGATTAAACAATTGCTTAGATAGTGCTATCGCATTATCAATTTCATAATTATTGAATAACTCAATAATCGGGGTCATATAATAATAATCTAAAAAATCCAAATATTCTGATTTGTCTAAATCTGTAAAAGTTCTCGAATTTATCCAACTTCTAACAACGTTATACTCTTCTTTATCGTAACCTTGTAGCTTTAAATCCATAAGTAAATTGTATAGACTTGCATATTTCTTATTGCCAATTATCTCATTCAAACGAGAATTATTTGATAAAACAAATTGTGTGACTTCTGAATTATGTTCACCATTCAATTTATAATATTTATCTGACCATTTTTCTATTGTGCGTTTGTAATATAGATTATCAACTTTTATTTGAACAGATTCAGGTATCCTATTAGTGCGTGTAGCGCTAATAACCTCTCTGTTTATATTTCTTGCTTGTTTTATTAAAAAAACAATAGTGAGATTTAACAGGAAGCTTGTTGCCAAAATAACAATTATAGCTTTATATATTCTGTCCATTTGTATTATTCATTTTGTCTAATATCTTGATTTTATTTTCGATAATTTTCATTTTTTGAGATAACCCCTGATGTTTTTTTAAAATTTCATCTAAAACTACTTCGTCTTCAATATTATTATTTATGAAATCTAATTTATCAATTTCTTCTTGATAGTCTAACAGCTCAAAAACAAGTAATATTTTTATTTCATTCAGACCTTGAATGGGCTTATTGTCAATTTTTAAATTGAAAAATATCGCTATCAAAACAATGATTATTGCTACTAAAAAATAAGATTCTGGCTCTTGTTGAAAGAAACCAATAAATAAAGATATTAGCGCTATTGCTAATAAAGCATAGATAATTTCTTGATTAAATTTCATTCTGTTTTTCATATTTTTAAGTTTTTCTGATTTTTATATGTGAGGTTATGCATTTCTACTTTTATTTATTGTTTAATGTGTTGTCATCCGCTGACGCCCAACGTGCCAGTGGCTGCTTGCGAACGGCTTCACTATCCATCGAGACAAAAGCCGAAGCGGGCGGCAAAAGTTCAATTACCGATTTCAGCCCGCTTGGAAGCAGGACGCAAGTTAGCTACAGTTTTTATTTAGCCTTATTTCGATAATATTATTATCAAATGGGATTTCTTCTACAATTTTACTTTTACTTCTATCTACTTTAATTTTAATGGATACAGAACCTTTATTTAATGATACTAATTTATTTACAATATACATACCAATACCATTTCCGGCAAGCTCGGTATCTTTAGACCATTTCCCAGATACGTTCTCTAAAAAGATACTATTTAATTCAGATTCTTCAATTCTCAAGCTAACCATATCAAAACAAAGGATAATACATTCCGAAGAGTTTTTGAATGAAATGTTTAGAGGGGTATTTGGTAAAATATATTTTGTAGTGTTGTCAAAAATATGAGACAAAGCCACTGATATTGTTTTATAATCAATTATAATCTTTTCATAAAACGATTGAATGTTAATAATAATCCCTTTTTCTGCCAAATCTAACCAAAAAGGATTCAATGTCAACAATACAACTTTGTGTATTGGGTGTTCAATAAAATCCAAATATGGGTTCTCTTGATCAAGCATTTCATAGACATCAAATTCAGCTTTCATTAAATTTGAATTTTTGAGGATTTTTAAAAATGCAAGTGCGGCTTTTCGTGGTGATTTTTTAATTACATCTTCTATTGTATCCAAATGATTTTTATCATTTTTGAATAAATCTTGAGGAAATAATTTATACAGTTCTTGAATACTATTTGTGTTGTAATTTATCAAGTTGTGTTTTAATCGCCTTGTTTTTTGGTTTTCCTTATTCCTTGTAACTTCTAGTGAAGAAGTTATTTCATTTGCTAAGTCTTTAAATAATCGGAAATAATGCTTGAAAATTCTATTCGTTACATTTGTGTCATCACAACTCAAATACAATTTGTGTTTATAATCAATAACACAACCCTGTCTAATCTTTCTATTCGGTTCTTTTTCAATAATCTCTACTTCTTTACAGCATCGTAACAACTGGCTTGTTTTTTCATAAGATTTTATATTTGTTGCGATAATCTCATTGGTCAAGTTGCTAATAATAAATTCCATAATTAAATATTAAACGGATAAAAATACTTTTATGATACCTGCTACAGTTGCAGCATTCTCTAAACTAAATACTTCAGATATATTTTTAGAAGAAGTGTCATTCTTTAAATAAATTTTATTCAAGTTACTGATAACTTTTTCTGATTCTATGCTGTATCCAAACTCTTTTAGTATCTGATTTTGAATTCTTTTAACACATTCAGTCAAAGAAAATAGTTCTCTAGCGAAATTTTCTATTGCAACTTGAAATTGATAAGGGTCTGAATTTTTACTTAATCTTTTATCGGCTTTATCAATACCAGGGTGAAAGGCTTGTATTCTTCCTTGGTCCTCTGCACTATAAACAATAACTTTTTTGTTGGGATATTTTTCTTTTAATGCAATAATAAGACCTAGTCCTTCGTCTTTAAACCTAAGCTTCTTTCCTATGCCCTGAATATCAACAATCAGTATATGGGCATCTTTTATCTCTGATTGCTCTAATGCATCAACATCTTTTATTCTGACCGTATTTTTCCAGCTTTCGCTTTTTAGTATATCTACTAAAGGAAATGCCTTATCATCAATAAAAAGAATTTTGCAGATTGATTTTATTTCATCTAAATCTCGTTCTTTCAATTTTACTTTTCTTTTCTTCCAAAATTTCAAATTCATAATTTTCAATGTTATTATTGTTTAAATTGTGTCCAACGTTCCTGTGGCTGCTTGCGAGCGGGCTTGCGGACGACTTCACTATCACACGAGACGAAAGCCAAAGCGGGTGACCAAAGCTCAATTACCAATTTCAGCCCGCTTGAAAGCAGTCGGCAAGTTAGGCACTGTGTTTTTCACGTATTACGTTGACTCACTTTAACCACTTTCCCATTTTCAAAATATATCTCTAAAATATCAGGATCAATATTAAACATTCTTGGAACAAACCCCAAATAGTATGAAATGTGGTTTTCACCGTATGCATTAAAATCTTCCCCTAAAAGTTTTACGACTTCAGCCTTAGTCTTTCCAATTAACATTTCACTTTTCATTATGTCTTTCGACATTTTGTATCTCTCTTCTATTTGTTCATCCCATTTCTGTTTATTGAACGTAGTTTTAGGATAATATGAAACTGAGAATATCCATATCATAATGATTCCGACATACAATAAAGGACTTAAAATAATTGTCGGAATTATGGCTAAATATTTTCTGTTCTTATGATTCCCGAGTTTAAGTTTTTTCAAAATCCATTTCGATAAAAAATAAACAGGAATTGCAAGAATCAATATTATTATAGGAACTTCTGGACTCATATTTCTTAATTTTTATTGTTCTTATTATCTCTTGGCATTTTCAGGCTTTGTCAGGAATTTTTCGTCGTGAATTTTACAAACTTTTCGAATTGTGCTATCGCCCAACATCGTGCCTAAGGTTCCGGCGGCTGCTTGCGAGCGCGTTTGCGGGCGACTTCACTATCCCACGAGACGAAAACTGAAGCGGGCGACAAAAGTTCAAACTCCCATTTCAGCCCGCTTGCAAGCAGGACGCAAGTTAGGTGCTGGCATTTGTTTTTCCGTCTCTTTTTTGGTTATTTTTATCTTTTTTCGGTCAATTACGTACAGTCAAAACTCTTTCCGTATGCGAAAAATTACATACAGAAAGAAGAGTTGTGTCCTGTGTCTTGAATTATTGTCTTATAACCTTAAATAAACAAACACCAACAGATTCATTAATCACCCATCAAAAAGTGACGGAGTTCAGCCTTTAACCCTTGTATCTCTTGGTAAATCCAATTGTAGTAACTGGGGTCATTTTGAGCTTGTGGCGTACGGAGCAATTCTTCTCTTCGCCTAATTTCATTTTCAATTCTTCTTATTTCTTGGTCTTTAGTTCCCATAATATTTACCTAATTTTAATTTCTATTTTTTCCCTTCTGACACGGCTTCACAGGTCTTGCCCGTTTTTAGGAGTTTCTTCTCTGCCCTGCAATATGATTTTAGTGTTTTTGCAGTTTCACTTCACATTTTTGGGGGAACAGTTGCAATTCTGTTTTATATATTGTGGATGTTTTCTCATTGTCTTATTCTTCAATCTGTCAAATTGTAAATAACTTTTTACTTTATTTTCTGTCATTGTCCATATGCACTGTCCATCGCTTGCACCTAACGGACCGGCGGCTGCTTGCGAGCGGGCTTGCGGACGGCTTTACTATCCACCGAGACAAAGCCAAAGCGGGCGACAAAAGTTCAATTAACCACTTTAACCCGCTTGCAGGCAGGACACAAGTTAGGGGCAGTTATTTTTATCATTCATCAGAGTATTTTGAGTATCGCCATTCTATATGTTTGCAAAGTCCATCTATATCAGGAAAAACAGTAGAACTATTTATTCCAAGTACATGTAGTTGTTGTCTAATCGCAGAAAAATTTTCATGAGGAATAATGACTTTTGTCAATTTATCTTTGTAGATTTTATTTGTCTCAAATCGTATTATCTTTCCACTTTTTTTATTAATCTTGTGTACTGTGAAAACGCCGGCTTGTGCAGAAATTCGTTTTGAAACAACAGAAGAACGGAATACTTTTGTGATTTTATTTGACAAAGGGTCTATCATTTCCGTGTCAGTCCTAAAATCATCAAGTTCTCCAGCAAAAATCCAAACGACACCATTTTCAGGATTTCCCTTGTCGTCTTTAAATGCTGGCTGTTCAACAGCAAACCATAATGCAACGAGAGCACTATAACTCCAATCTAATAATCGCGTTGGTAATCCGTGATGTTGAGCCAATGCCAACCAATCCCAATTATTTTCTGGTTTAAATTCTGTAAAAGGAAGAGCGCTTCGTTTAAATTTGTCAAGTATCAATTTTTCCATGTTGGCCATGTCATGACCTCTCAAACTTAATCGTGCCAACTTAGGTAATAAAGGTCTGTCTATTCGTTGTCCTCTAAAAAGCAAGTCGGTGCTATTACCTTTCTTCTTGTTTTCTATTTCAATTTCTTCCATTAAATCTATGAATTGCTTGATTGTTGTTGCTGTTTTTATTTTCATTTTCAATTTCAATTTATTTTGCACTTTCGTTAATTGCCCCTAACTTGATTGTTGCTACCATAAATTAATACCAAACATCCCTAATCCGGAGAGTTGGTATCATTGTGTTGATATTATAAATCCAAATCATCAAAGGGTGATTTTATTTGTTGAATACTTTTATTACTTACATGTGTATAAATTTCCGTCGTCTTACTATGTTTGTGCCCTAATAAAACTTGAATATAACGCAAATCGGTCCCGGCTTCGAGTAAATGCGTTACATAACAATGCCGCAAACAATGTAATGTAAACGGAACAAGTTATGCCTGCTCTCTCTTTAGCTGCCGTAAAAACACGCTGAAGACTCGTCTCCGCATAAGGCATATTGGGTTCCTGCCTTTCAAAAAGCCAAGTTTGTGGGCGATAAAATTTGAAATAATCGCGTAGCATACTAGCGTAGCATCATATTCAAACAAAAGCTTGAGCACGGGTTTTCCTTGATGGTTTGCCTGTTCTATATATACGTTCATGTGGCTAATCTTAAAATCATACGAAGACAAATTTAAATAATTCATTAACAAATCACAATGAATTATATGTAATATTTAGGATTCCCAAAAACAAAATCCTTATTTTGGGATGCTTGCCGTGCCTTTTATTTTATGGCGATTTATTTGTTTTTCATAATTCAAGGGTATTAAAGGAGATTATATTTTGCAGGTTGATTCAGAACTTACACGAGGGATATATCGGTTTTAAAGTAGTTGAAAACAAAAAAAGAACAGTATATAACTGTTCTTTTTTGTTTTTTGAAATATATTAAATCCTAAACATAATAAAAATCAGGCATCGTTTGATTTTTAGGATTCTTAATAGACTTATTTTAGAATATCCAGTTGTTTAGCGCATTTTTCGATTTTGTCGAGTGCCATCGAAACCTGTTCTTTTGTGTGTGTTGCCATTAAAGAGAAACGAATCAATGTGTCGGCAGAAGGAACGGCCGGACTTACTACCGGATTAACGAAGATGCCTTCGTCGAACAACATTTTGGTAAACATAAATGTTTTTTGATTGTCTCTTATGAACAGAGGGATGATAGGGGTTTCGGTGTGTCCTATTTCAAATCCGATTGAACGGAATCCGTCTAATGCCATGTGAGTAACATCCCATAGGTTTTTCAATCTTTCGGGCTCATCTTGCATGATTTCTAATGCTGCCAACGCTGCGGCTGTTGCCGATGGAGTTGCACTTGCACTGAAAATGTAAGAACGTGAATTATGTCTTAGCCAGTTAATGATACATTCATCGGCAGCAACAAACCCACCGATAGAGGCTAATGATTTGCTGAATGTACCCATAATCAAATCAACATCTTTGGTTAATCCGAAATGGTCGCAGACTCCGCGTCCTTCACGTCCTAAGACACCAAGGCTGTGAGCTTCGTCTACATATATGTTTGCGTTGTATTTCTTTGCTAATTCAACTATTTCAGGCAGTTTGATTATATCGCCTTCCATGCTGAATACTCCATCCACCACGATCAGTTTCACTTTGTCCGGTTCGCATTTTTGCAGAACTTTTTCCAGTGAGTCCATATCATTGTGTTTGAACTTCATTACTTTGGAGAAGCAGAGTTGTTTTCCTGTCATAATAGAGGCATGGTCCAACTCATCATAGATAAGGTAATCTTCTCTTCCGGTCAAAGCAGGGACTACACCCATGTTAACCTGAAATCCGGTAGAGTAGATGATCGCATCTTCTTTGCCTACAAATGCAGCTAATTTTTTTTCCAACTCAATATGCAGGTCCAAGGTCCCATTCAAAAAGCGTGAACCCGCGCATCCTGTACCATATTTTTTGGTAGCGGCGATGGACGCTTCTTTGATTTTCGGGTGGTTTGTTAATCCCAAGTAACTGTTTGAACCAAACATTAATACTTTCTTACCATTAATGATAACTTCAGTATCCTGGTCACTTTCTATTACCCTGAAATATGGATAAACGCCTGCATCTTTCGCTTTTTGAGGCTCATCATATTTGGATAATTTTTCTTGTAGCAACTTCATGATGAATATTTATAAAATAATTATTTGAACAAAAAGAAAAGACCTTCAAGCATAACGGATTCTTCCTTTTTGTATTCGGAAAACTGAACTGCTTTGATTTTAGTTAATTTATGAAAAAATAATGAGTTCAAAGCAGGCTGCAAAGATAATGATTTTTTAAAAAGAACTGCGAAATTCAGAGATTAAATTTCGCAGTATTGTTGTAGGTAGAGACGGGGCGCGCCCCGTCTCTGTTTTTATTTGTAGATTTCGATTTCTTCATCCAGATAATCAACGGTTTCTTCCCCGATAATCATGCGCAAAGTGTTCTTCATTTTTGCATTTTGAATAAACAAATCATGCTCGGGAATCGTGTTGAAATCATGCATAGGGCTTTTGAAGTAAAAAGACAACCAGCTTTGTATTCCCATGAATCCGCAACGCTTCGCAAGATCGGTGAAAAGTACCAGGTCAAGAGCAAGAGGCGCAGCTAAAATAGAGTCGCGGCAAAGGAAGTCGACTTTCATCTGCATCGGATATCCCATCCATCCGAAAAGGTCAATGTTGTCCCATCCCTCTTTATTGTCTTTGCGTGGTGGATAATAGTTGATACGAACTTTGTGATATACATTTCCGTATAATTCGGGATAAAGCTCCGGTTGAAGGATTGAGTCTATTACCGAAAGTTTGCTCTCCTCCTTTGTCTTGAATGATCCCGGATCATCCAATACCTCTCCGTCGCGGTTTCCTAATATATTTGTAGAGAACCAGCCGTTTAATCCGAGCATACGGGTTTTAAACATTGGAGTAAGCACCGTTTTCAACATTGTTTGTCCGGTTTTGAAATCCTTACCAAGTATAGGTGTTCCCGTTTTCTTGGAAAGATCCCAGATAGCAGGCATATCGACAGTCAGGTTCGGCGCTCCGTTTATGAAAGGAACTCCTAACGAAACCGCTGCATATGCATATAACATACTTGGCGCGATTTCCGAATGGTTCTCTTTCATCGCTTTTTCGAGCTTGGATAAGTCTTTGTGAATCTCACCCAACGGCAAGAATACCTCTGTACTTCCCGACCAGATTACAACCACACGGCTGCAATTATTTTTTGTTTGGAAATTTTTAATATCGTCTTGAATCTGAGTCATCAAATCCCATTTGGTTGCCCCTTTTTTTACGAAAGTCCCTGTAAGTTTTTTTACATAACTCTGATCGAAAGCTCCCGCCATAGGACGAATCTGTTCCAGCTCATCTTTGATGCCCGTCAAATCTTTCTCTTCCAGAACTTGTGCAATCTGGCACGATTGGTAAGCGTTTTCGTCGCGGATATCCCAACCTCCGAATACGATGTCTTTCAGGTCTGCCAAAGGGACGATATCTTTGATTTTAGGGAAACGGTTTTCATTCCTTTTTCCTAAACGAATTGTTCCCAACTGCGTAACGGATCCGATAGGAAGTGATAATCCTTTCCTCACGGAAAGAGTTCCGGCAATAAATGTGGTTGACACGGCTCCACTCATACCCACGATCAAAACACCAAGTTTGCCTTCGGGTTTTTGAATATTAATTTTTCCCATTTCGATAAATATTTAAATATTAATATAAAATTGTTATTTTTTCTGTCACTGGTAAATAAAACAAAGCAGCAAGCAATATGTTTATTTTGCGCCATGATTATTTGTGTGATATATCTTGTATTTAAGTGCAATCTAATTCATTAATATGTTTTTTACTGATTTGAAACCGGAGAGGATAAAGTCAGCATCCGAACCTGTTTCTTCCTCTTTTTCCCATCCTTTCCCTTTTATCCAGACTGTCAGGCAACCGCATTTCTTTGCCGGAACTATGTCTTTCGTGTAAGAATCGCCGATTACGATTACCTCTTCCGGATTCAATTTCAATGCTTTTACTCCAAGCATAAATATCGCGGGATCAGGCTTGCGCACATTGACAACTGCCGACTCGATTATTTTGCAGAAAAACTCACGAATTCCGAAATCTCTCAATACGGTTTCTATATTTCCATAGAAATTAGAAACTAATACGAGAGGGTAAAACGGATAAAGAGCTTCAATTATCTCTTTTGATTCTTGCACTGTTTTTTTTGCAAATTCATAGCATGTTCCTGTTATCTCTGAGATCTGTTTTTGCAATTGTCCGTTTTGCGGTAAAATGCCATTTTCTGTCAGGAAATCAAATTCGGCTTTTATTTTAGCCTCCATTAAATCCCTGAAATTGAAATCGGCAGAGACTACCGGATGCTTGGCTAAAAATCGCTCTCCGTAAACGTAGGCTTCAAGGAACTGCTCTTCGGTGACCGGAATACCTGCCTTACGGTAAGCATCCCAAATGATATGAGCCCAGTGGACGCCGTTCGAATCCAGCGTTCCTCCGTAATCAAAAATTATTCCTTTTATACTGTTATTTTTCATTTTCAATTGGCTTTTGAATTGGGAGTTTTTGCGAATTAAAACTCACCTTTTGCGAACCGTCCTTCAATGTTATCTTCATGAGCAGCATGCCTATGAATAGCCAGAATAATTCACGGATGCGCGTAATCAGGCTGATTGAAACAGCCCATAACGAAGGCAATCCCAGTATTCCGAATATGATAAGGAATGCCCCCTCCCTTGTCCCGATTTGCATAGGAGAGAAGAATAACAGATTTCCCATCAAAGTGGTAAATGCAATAATGAGTATACAATAAATGTAGCTGACAGGATGATTGAACGCGAGGAACATAAAATAGATTTCCGCGCAACTCAGGATACGTCCGAAAAGTTCGCATCCCAATGATGCATAGAATTTTGCTTTGTTTTCTCCATGCAAGGATGCTATTTGGATATCGATCTCTATAATCTTTTTATATTCTTTCCGGATGAAAGCCCTCACTCTCTTCTTCAGGAAAGGAAGCCGCTTGAGGATATTTAAAATATGCATTACCATTCCTTTGCGGTATCCTTTGAAGAAAATAAAAATAAGAAAGAGGCATATACATAGAGTGACAATTAATACTCCCGTCCAACCCTCTTTCATAGACAAAACCATAGCTGCCAGCAGAATGGAAAGGATCCAGAAAAAAAAATGTGAAACGATGTGCATCATGGAAAACAAAATGACGGACGAAGTTGCTTTAGTAGTCCCCAGATAGGGTTTTAATTCCATTATTTTATAAGGCTCTCCGCCTGCTAGCCCGACAGGAGTAGCCGCGTTTATCGCAAATGAGGTTAATGTAATTTTGTAAAGGGTTCCGAATTTTACATTTTTGGATTCAGGAGAACCGTCTCTTATAATCAACATGGACGAAAGGGTGTTTAATGCATATACGACTCCCCACAGTCCGATCACCGGAATAAACCACCATCCGGTATCCCTGATGTTTTTGACGATTGTAGTGAACCCGAGCTTGTAGACCATGACCCCAAGTGCAATCAGTCCAATCACTAAAAATATGTTTTGTATCGCTTTTTGTGAATTTATTTTTGACATTTTTATATTTGCCGTTATCGTTGTTGAAAAGGATAAATCTTATTGTCGCTCGATTTTGTTAATGAAGTATTTGCTGATCTTTTCCTGCGATATGATAAGATAAGCAAGTATGATATTCATTATAATGATTTCGAACAGGAAATAAATCTGAGGTTCATTAATCAACAGGCAGAAGAAGAGGGCAAACATCCGTGTATTGAATGTCAGGATATTTGTATATTTCATCAGGCTTTTATCTTTTTCCCTGAACTCACTGCTTAACCATTGCGGAATTTCGTTATTATATTTCGTACGTATCAGGCAGAGCAGTACTTGCAGGTTTTTAGAGAAAAACTCCTGTTGTTTGGTATAGTTTATATAAAAACGGAGCATTATTTTTTGAAAAAAGTTTTTCTTCCAACTCAAGTTGTTAAACTCTTGTATCAACTCTTCCGAATTGTCTACTTCACTGCCGCTTTTACCTTTGATAAAGAGTAAATGAATGTTGCGGTAATAATCGGCCATCGTAGCCTGAATGATATGGCATGCACCTGAAAAAGCGGCTAAAGCCCATATCTCGGGATGTCCCTGAAATGTTATCCGCAGGCAAATGGCGACGTAGATTGTGATAAACCATATATTCCCTGCCAATCCATCCAATATCCGCCCCAATTTTGTTTTGTTGTTGGTCATTCTGGCAAGCTGCCCGTCGGCACTGTCGTGCAGGTTGGCGATGACAAGCAGAAGCATTCCTATTATGTTTATGCGCAAATCAGCCGGATAAAAACAACAACCCGCCACGATACCGAAAACAATGCTGACCAGTGTTACCTGATTAGGTGTTACGTGGAAATTTTTATAGAATAAAGCTAAATGGAATCCTAATGGGCGGGTGAAGACAATGTCCCACCACTCTTCGGTATCTGATGATTTTAAAGTTGACTCTACCGTGATTTTTTTTTCCATAAATTTACCTGTTCAAATCTTGATTAAAAGTATAAATATAAAAGATGCAGTTATTCCGGCGTTGTTTATTTTTATTAATTTTTAAAACTAATAAGCACACATGATTTAAGTAGTTACAAGTTATTAGTTACAAGTTACCAGTCTATTAATGAGATAATAAATGTCTAAAAGTATATCATTAAATCTTATCAATTACTTAAAAAAAATATTATAAATGCACTGGGCAATGGCTTCGGAAGCCTCTTCCCTGCAAGGGGCAAAGCTGGGCCAGTCGTTCAGGTCGATGATTTGGATAAAACCGTCGGACGATATAATCGCATCTCCGCCATAGATATAAATTCCAAGTGCTTCGGCGGCTTGATTGCCGATAAACATCAGCATCTCTTTCCTGAACGGAAACCGTTGAGCCTCTCCGTTGATCAGTTCGTTCCCGAATTTGCTGTGCCCGAAATCGTAAGGGTAAAACCAATGGAAAAAATTGGTATTGCGTACTCCGTAGAACTTAACAAGATCTCCCTCCAAATGAACGGAAACAGTTGCGCTTTCAATGCCGCGTTGGGCAAATTCCCTCAATAAATAATTTCCCTCTTCCACACTGCTGCAAAAACTTACATCTTCCTTATGTATAGCATGAAAATCACCTCTTTTTATCCAAAACTTATCACCTCCCAATCCGGCAAAAATATCAGTCGCATCTTTTTTTGTGCTTACTATCTCGCTTTTAGGGTAAGGTATGCCTTTTTTCAAAAGCAGGTTGGTCATATTGTTTCGGAAGCAATTTTCAATTCCTTCGCTGGAGTTGATGCAAGTTGCCCCGTCCTTTTCTAAATTCTTAATTTTGTTGATTGTATGTTTGTCACGCGCCATTCCGAAAATCATAGAGTAGGGGATTTCATTTTCCAGAAATTCTGATTCCGTATATTCTGTAATGGTGCAGCCTTTTGCGCAAAGTTTATTTGTTGTCAGTTCGAAAATCGCAGCATCATTTCCGGTGTGATTGGGCGAAAATTTGCTGCCTCTTCTTATGCCTGCCAAACTGAGTGTTTTCATTTATAAATTATATATTGAGAGAATCTATGTTGTTAATAATTGTCTGTTTTTTATGAAAGTCAAATAGGAGAATTGCTGTTTGTCAGATTTTTATGTATAAATAGAGAGAAACGCGGTATATTTATTTTTAAGATTATTTCGTATTCCGCAAAGTATTGTCTTATTCTTTAATTTAATGTAATCTTTTTAGCATAATCCTTCTTTTTAATGAATTATTAATTTAACACAAACTTAGTGGAATTGAAAAAGAACACTTGTTTCCTTTTTGCTATTTCTTTGTTCCAAAAGTCGGAATAAATAGCTCTCTTATTCACACTATTTTACTCTAACGTAAAGTAGAAAGGGATAGTTCGCTTATTTTATTAAATACCTGAAAATTTAACATGTTTTTATTATTTGCTTGGGTTTGAGATAAGAATTTTCTTATTCTTAATACCGAAGGTATTATATGTTTATAGTCAAATGTTTAATGTTTTCTATATTCGACTCCTGTGGAGTCGTACAAATGGGGTTATCATCTTTTCCTATAAATATATAATACCTTCGGCATTGATAATAAAGCTTTTTTATATCGAATCCTCGTTAAGTAAATAAAACCTCATTAGCTCATTTTTTTCTGATTGATATTTACACCTTTTTACGCAAGAATAATCAGGTAATAAGGTTGATTGATTATGAATTTGTAGTGCTACTGAGTTTTTTTGTAAGAAAAATAAGGTAAAAATGAGGCTTATTTTACGTATTTAGCTGTTTAATGTTGTTTAGTTCAGGCTGAAAGCCTTTAATATCCCAGCACAGGGCAACGCCCTGTGTATTTATAACAATACCAACAGCGCCCTGAAAGGGCAATATTAATAATTCACTCCCTGATTTTGCCCTTTCAGGGCATTGTTCATTTGTTTTTTTTATCGTAGGACGTTGCCCTACACTGGTGTATATCGCCCTTTCAGGGCTTAACTAAACGACATTATATTTATAATTCATATTGCTTGTCTACTCACCCAAAATTTCACTTGACTCATTTTTTTCGAACTCTTGTTATTTGGTTTTTATTGAAGAATTGGGACAAAAAAAAGAGACAGCATATTTGCCGTCTCTTTTTTACATTTCAGTTATGATTGTTTATTTCTTTACCAATTTGTTAACATAGATCTTTTGATCAACCTTTATTTGGATAAGATAGCTTCCTGCTATGACACCGGAGGTGTTGGCACTGTAAACATACTCTCCTTTTTCTGTTTTTTCGTTGACTATTTGTTTGACAATTTTACCATTTATGTCAACGAGGTTGATTTCAATGTTAGCATTTTTGCTTAAAGAGAAAGCAATTCGAAGTTCATTTTCGAACGGATTCGGAGATACATTGTACTCAAAGTTTCTTATAACAGCATCTTCTTTTTCAGCAACAGCATCTTTTCCGAAATCTTGCAATATAAATGCAGGCGCTTCGTAATAAGCCTCTTTGATTTTGTTGCTGCAAGTGCATTTACAATCGCTCTTAACTTCGCTTTCCAGAATAATTAATATCGGATAGCGGACGCCTTTTGCAAAGTATTGGTAACGTACGGAACTGATCTGATATTCGCTCTCTGTCCCGTTTACACTCTGGAATGTTTGGGTGTAATTTTTTTCAACTTTCACACGAAGCACATTTTGATAACTGTTTCCATCGGGTAAAATAACAGTTCCCCAAGCATCCACTTGTGTGGTATATGTTCCTTTGATAGGATTTGTTTTGCCGTTTTCGGTATATGTGCCGTCCATTATGCCTTCCACTTTTTCGCCGTAGCTGAAAGGAAATTTAAGATCAACGATGGGTTCATTGAATTTGATTTTTACAACTGAATTTTCCAACCCCCAATACATCTTTTTGCTTTTGCTTATTTCGAAGATCGTGTTTTTTTCTCCTCCTTCATCACAAACCAGATTCAGGTTGTTATTGCTTGTGATTGTTCTGTCTTCCGTCTGGCGGATAGTCATCTCTTTAGTCTCTTTGGATTGGGAAAAATCCCATACCTGATTGGCTCCTCCTTTTCCGGGATCCTGGTATTCTGTTTTTTTTAGATTACGGACATCACCGGCACGCAGGACATTGCATTCGTAAGTAATGGTTGTTTGGGCAAACAGGGTTGTTGCAGCAAACAGGGATAACGCTAATGTGTATACTTTTTTCATTTTTGATATATATTTATATATAACGTGCATCAAATTTATATCTTTTTTGTGATTTTCCCAATGAAAATTATAGAAAATTTTTCTCCCCTTTTATCCGCGGAAGACCTATTTGAAATTTAACGGCAACAATCCGGACAACGATTACACTGGCAGCGCTTATTATCTGTATCATAGGCGAAGTAATCCCGATCTGGGTGCCGAAGTAATAGCATATCCCTCCGATAATGGAGGCGAGGGCATAGATCTCTTTCCTGAAAATAAGAGGTATCTCGTTAATCAGGATATCTCTCATGATTCCTCCCGCCGAACCGGTTATGGTTCCCATAATAATGGCAATCCAGAATGGCAGGTTATGATCGAGGGTTTTATCTATTCCGACTACGGTAAAAAGGGCAAGGCCGATTGTGTCGAAAATGAAAAAAGTGTTATTCAGCCTAATAAGGTGGCGCCTGAAAATGATGACAAAAACCAGGGCAATGCCTGACCATAAAAGGTAACTGGCTTGCGACATCCAGAAAGGCTGGAGGCCGAGCAGCAAATCTCTGATGGTTCCCCCTCCGATAGCAGTTACGAAGCCTACAACGTATGCTCCGAAAAGGTCAAAGTCTTTGGTCGCGGCCAAACGTATACCACTGATTGCAAATGCAAATGTTCCTATGTATTCCAGTATATTGTAAAGACTGAACATTCTGTTTCTTTATATTAATGTAATGTGAATCTTGGTAAAATGCCCGTATTGTTTATTTCGCATCCCTGCTTTCGTCCAATACGGCATTAAATTGCTCTTTGATATTTTTGATTTCTTTTTGAATTTCCTGTAAGCGGAGTATGATCTTATGATTTTTAACTATTCCGTCTTTGTTCTCCTTCAATCTTTTTTTAGCCCCCTCCAGCGTCAGTTTTTTCTCTTTAACCAGATGGTAAACCAATTTAATGTCATTTATATTTTCTGGCGAGTAGAGCCGGGTTCCTTTCTCTGTCTTTTTAGGGCAAATAAAAGGAAACTCTTTTTCCCAATATCGCAGAAGGGAAAGGTTTACATCCAGCATTTCTGCAACTTCGCTTATCGAATAATAAGATTTTTCGGCCATTGCTTTATACTAAATTGATTAAGAAATAAACGGATGAACGGGAAAAGTTGTTCAATGAAAACGGTGCGGCGATATTCCGCTTACGGTCTTTTTGTTATTAGTCGAATACATTTCCGTAGTTCGAAGATAGCTGTATCATCTGGTCGTATTCTTCAGGATTAAGATCCATGAAATAATAGTTTTGAGGATTTGTGGGAACATTTTTGTAATGCACTTCGTAATGCAAATGCACCCCGGTCGATTTTCCGGTGTTTCCCATAAAGGCAATGACATCGCCCCGGCTGACTTTCGCCCCTTTTCTGACTTTGAATCCGTTAAGGTGTCCGTAGAGCGTCTTATAATTGAATCCATGATTGATAATAACCGCATTTCCGTAACCCTGCATCCATCCGGCAAATTCGACAACACCTTTTCCCGTAGCATAAATTTCGGTGTTGAGCGCTCCCGAGAAGTCCATTCCCGCATGTAATTTAGGTGTTTTGTATATCGGGTCAATGCGGACTCCGTATCCCGAAGCCAGACGTTTTAAGTCTTTGTTCAATACCGGTTGGATAGCCGGCATACATAGCAAACGCTCTTCTTTGTTTTTGACAAGATCTACGATTTCATCAAAAGAGTGCGATTGAATGTAAAGTTGCCTTCTGATGGAGTTTAATTTTTTTGTGGTAGAGACGGCAAGCTCCGAATTGGTTTTTTTTCTCAGGTCTTCATATTGACCCGATTCGGATCCGGCATTTCTGATAGTGGGAGCGATCGGTTCCGCTTGCACTACAACGCGGTACAAGTTGTCGTCCCTTTGCTGCATGTCCGTGAGCACCTCTTGTATCTGATCCAACTGATTGTTGACAAATTCATATTGCGCTTCCAATTGCGCATTTTCGCTTCGGAGAACCCTTTCGCGGGGAGAATCAAACAACATGGCAAATGCGATGAAACAGGCTAACCCGGATAAAACACTCGTAATCAAATGCGAACCGAGTTTCCTTATTTTATGACGGATCGTATTGTCAATTCGCTCGTATGTAAGTGTTTTGGGATTAAAATGAAATTTTGGTTTTGCCATAAAGCCTGCTTTCCAAAAAGTTTTGTGCCTTTGTTATTGATATAAGAATTAAGATATTTTACAAAAGTAGGACTTTTTTACCTATTCCAATATAAAGTAGAGTTTAAAAAATGATTAAAAATTGCAAGAGAACGGATATATCCATCTATGTATCACCGGAAAATCCTTGTTATCCGTACCTCTAACCGGCCGCTAACAATTTGGATAATTTGTTTCTCAATCAGACTTTTTCTACTATTTTTGTAGCTCTTTTTAAGTAAAGAAGTAAACGAGTAAAAAAGTAGACGAAGCAAATATACGAGTAAACAAGTAAATGAAAATCTGATGTCATCGTTTCTTGTCTACTCGTTTACTTAATTAAAATGAAATAATTGACAAATAGAATAATATGTTGACAGCCAAAGAGACCCGCAAGTCATTTTTAGATTTTTTTGCATCCAAAGGACATAAAATTGTTCCGTCGGCGCCCATGGTGGTAAAGAATGATCCTACATTGATGTTTACCAATGCCGGGATGAATCAATTCAAAGATATTTTTCTTGGTAATTCTCCCCGTGTATACCCTCGTGTCGCGAATTCGCAAAAATGTCTCCGTGTAAGCGGAAAGCATAATGACCTGGAAGAAGTGGGGCATGATACTTACCACCATACCATGTTTGAAATGCTTGGCAACTGGTCGTTTGGCGATTATTTCAAGAAAGAAGCCATTGCATGGGCTTGGGAATATCTGGTAGATGTATTGAAACTGGATCCGAACCGACTATACGTTACCGTATTTGAAGGCAGCAAAGCCGATAATCTGGAACGCGATGACGAGGCAGCAGAGATTTGGGCACAATTTCTGCCTGAAGAGCGTATTATAAACGGAAATAAAAAAGATAATTTCTGGGAAATGGGCGATACGGGCCCATGCGGCCCATGTTCTGAAATACATATAGATTTGCGTTCCCAAGAAGAACGTGCAAAAGTAGATGCCCTGACTTTAATCAACAACGACCACCCTCAGGTAATTGAAATCTGGAACAATGTATTCATGCAATATAACCGCAAAGCGGATGGCTCGTTGGAGCCGCTTCCCGCCAATCATGTGGATACGGGAATGGGATTCGAACGCCTTTGTATGGCTTTGCAGGGAAAACAATCCAATTATGATACCGATGTATTTCAACCCATCATAAAAGAGATTGGTAAAATTTGCGGTTGTCAATACAGCCCCCTAAATCCCCCTCAGGGGGAGTTTGACGACCGTCAAACTGTACCCTCACCCGTGGAGAGGGTGGGAAGAGAAGTTGACATTGCCATGCGCGTGATTGCCGACCATATCCGTACGATAGCATTCTCCATAACCGACGGGCAATTGCCTTCCAATGCGAAGGCAGGTTACGTAATCCGCCGTATTTTGCGCCGCGCTGTCCGCTATGGATATACATTTTTAGGACAACGTCAGGCTTTTATGTATAAGCTGATTCCTGCCCTGATCGAAAGTATGGGCGAGGCTTATCCCGAATTGAAAGCTCAGCAATCATTGATTGAAAAAGTAATAAAAGAAGAAGAAGAATCTTTCCTCAGGACGCTTGATACCGGTATCCGTTTATTGGATAAGGTGATGAATGAAACCAAACAAAACGGAAAAAAAGAGATCAGCGGAAAAGAGGCTTTTGTGCTTTACGATACTTTCGGATTCCCGTTGGATCTTACCGAGTTGATTTTGCGCGAGAACGGATTGACCGTCAACTTGAAAGAGTTTGACGAAGAGATGCAGAAACAGAAAGAACGCGCCCGTAATGCCGCTTCTGTCGAAACCGGAGACTGGACAATGCTCCGCGAAGGTGAGACCGAGTTTATCGGTTACGATTGGCTGGAAGCCGATGTCGAGATTCTTCGCTATCGCAAGGTAAAACAGAAAAATCAGGAATTTTTCCAAGTCGTTCTGAATAAGACCCCTTTCTATGCAGAAATGGGAGGGCAGACAGGCGATACCGGTTTTCTGGAAAACGACGGAGAAAAAATAGAGATCATAGATACCAAAAAGGAAAACAACCTGAGCATCCACATTACAAAGCGTATGCCGTCGGATCCGATGGCTGTTTTTCACGCGGTTGTCGATGTGAAAAAACGTCAGCAGACGGCCAATAACCATACTGCAACCCACTTGCTTCATGAAGCGTTACGGGAAGTATTGGGAACGCATGTAGAACAAAAAGGCTCTTTTGTCTCTCCCGAAGCATTGCGTTTCGACTTTTCTCATTTCCAGAAAGTTACCGATGAAGAACTTCGTAAAGCAGAACGGTTGGCAAACAAAAAGGTACGCCGGAATCTTCCGATAGAAGAGAACCGTAATATGCCGATTGCCGAAGCCCAGGCAATGGGAGCTATGGCTCTCTTTGGTGAAAAATACGGCGAAAATGTCCGCGTCATTAAATATGGCTCATCCATTGAACTCTGTGGAGGTACGCATGTGCAGGCAACAGGTCAGATCGGACTGATACGCATTGTTGCCGAAAGTTCCGTTGCTGCCGGAGTACGCCGTATTGAAGCCGTAACCGCAGAAAAAGCCGAAGAGCTGATCAATATCCAACAAGATATATTGAGGGAAGCAAAAAATTTCTTCAATAATACCCCTAACCTGATGCAATCCATCAAGAAGTCGATAGAAGAGAATGCAGACCTGAAAAAACAAGTCGAAGTCTTTGTTCAACAGAAAATCCTGCAAGTAAAAGATATGTTGATAAGGCAAGCGACGACTACAAATAAAGGAGTTACCTTGATTTGTTTGAAGGGAGATTTTTCTGCCGAAATCGTGAAGTCGATCGCATTCCAGATCCGGAACCAGATAAAAGAGAAGATGCTGTTTGCCGGAGCTACTATTGACGAAGGAAAACCAACATTAACGGTATTAATGTCCGATGCCTTGATAGCCGAAGGATACAATGCCGTAAATATGGTACGCGAAGCCGCCAAAGAAATCCAAGGCGGCGGCGGCGGCCAGCCGTTCTTTGCCACTGCAGGAGGAAAAAATCCGGCAGGACTCGAAAAAGCATTGGAAATATTGGTCAATATGATTTAATTATCCTAATTCGGAGTGCGATTCCAAGTCGCGCTCCGAATAATAAAGCGCTCCGAGTAATAAAAGCACTCCGAATAAAATTTCCCCCAAGGAATTTGCATTTCAATACATCTTTGCTATATTTGCAAATTGACATCCGGTTACAACCGGCACATAAACGAATAAGCCAAACTAACTAATATGCCTGTTTTTTCTTCAAGTAATATTGATTTTGCCAGCTACCCGTTTGCTTTTTCTTGCATTTTTAATATTCGAAATTTGGATAACAATAATCAATTAGTTACACTAACTGCCGTAACTGATTTTTCTATAAACACACACAACGCTTTTGAATGGAACTTATGCATTCCTGTTCAAAAGCTTTTTTTGTGGATCTTCCGTACTGTATTTATAAAAAAAACGAACCCATCAGGAGACGTTCTTAATTCATTTACAGACCTCCCTAATCCGTTTCGGGACCTCCCTAATCCGTTTCGGGAACTCCCTAATCCATTTCGGGGATTCCCTAATTCATTTCGGGGATTCCCTAATTCATTTGGGGAACTCCCTAATCTATTTCGGGGATTCCCTAATCTATTTGGGGAACTCCCTAATCCATTTCGGGGACTCCCTAATTCATTTCGGGGACTCCCTAATATACTTCGGGAACTCCCTGATTTATTTGGGTAGTTTCCCAATTTATGGAAGAATCCCCTGATTTGCTTTAAACAGACCTGTTTTTAATAATAATCCTTAAAATTAAAAAATTATGACAAGAAAATCTGACTGGATGGAACAAAACCACGAAGCTCTTTTTGACCAGAGTTCCCTTACTGGTAATTATTTGGACGACCACATGGACGCCTTCGGCATCAGCGGTACCAGCGCCGACTGGGTAAACAATGTGTTTAAAGTAAAATGGCAGGCGTTTTCCAATGCCTTCCAGGCATGGAAAGACCCTTCTGAGCGAACACCCAAGAAATCGGCCATGCTCAACGAGGCAGAAGAAGACTTTAAACCCGCCTACCGGCAGCTTTACACCGGCTTTCTGAGAAACAATCCTAATGTAAAAGACGAAGACCTGCTGGCTATGGGACTGCCTTTGCGTAACGGTACAAAATCGACCCCTGCTCCCGACCCGCAAACCATTCCTGAGGCGGAAGTAGAAGTGATGTCACCCGGAATTGTTATCATTCATTTTCGCGACCGCAATGCTACAAAAAAAGCCAAACCGCAAGGCGTACATGGCGCAGAAATAGCATGGGCAGTGCTCGATAAGGCTCCCGTAAGCGTTAAGGAACTAACCAACAGTGCTTTTGATACCAAAACCCCTTATCAGTTTTCGTTCGATGGTATCATGCGCGGCAAGAGGCTCTATTTTGCCCTGCGCTGGGAAAACACGCGAGGCGTAAAAGGCAACTGGTCGGATATTTTTGAAACGGTGATACCGTAAAATACAAATTCGGAGCAATTCGGAGCGCGACTCCAAGTTGTAATAATTCGGAGCGCGACTCAAAGTCGCCCTCCGAATACAACTCAATTAAGAGAGGTTTTGTGCATGCAACGTTGAAGCTTTAATAGGTGAAAGAAATACATAACACACACCGCAACCCTTAGTCCGGCGTAGTTTTTACATATTACACTCAGCTAAGGAAAAAAACTGTTATTTATCAATTATATATACGGTTATTGCTCCCGACTGTTTGTCTTGTAAAATTTCCGCAATTTGGATATGCTTTTCTCTTAACTTGATAAGCTTCATTGCGTCATTCTTTGTTCTTACAACCTTATTGTTATACACATACGATATTCTCAACCTATCCAAATCGCAATCTAAACCTGCAATCTTATCCATTATGCTTTTATTTACAAAAAGATAACCATCTTTCGCTTTTTTAGTGCGAATGTGAAGAATACCATCTATGCTTAGTATATCACTTTTTTCTATAAATAGCTGTTTAATTGCTTTAGGGTTTGTTATTACAGGAAAAGGGGCATTGACTGAAAAATTAGTCTGATTACATTCTAATAAGTATTTACAGTAAAAATTGTCTAATAAAACAGAGGGAATTCTATTAAAGTCAACACAATATCTTTTACCTACAAAGATATTATCAATATAAAGAATAAGACTATCGCTGTTAGGACTATGAGCATTAGCATTCAAAAAAGTCCAAGCAAGAATAATGAATATTCTGATTTTTCGTTTCATAGGAATTTATTGCATACTTTCTTTAGTGTGATACAAGTCATATGGACGTTTAGGAAGTCCGATTATTTTTCTTATATAGTTTTCAAAATCAATAACCGCCTTAGTTCGGCGTAGGTAACAAAATCTACATTATATCTATTTATTATTCAATAGCTGTAAAATTAAAAGCGTGTTTCAGACTATTTTTACCTCGAATATCTACATCACAATAAATAGTGTCTTGCTTTTCGGAAACAACAAACTTATATTTATGGGTATGTCTTCTGTTTGTCTTAAAATGACGGAACTTGCATTGTTGCTGGTCTTTATAAATAATGACCCAATCATTTTCCCCATATTCATTAGGAACATCGTAATATACTCCGTCCTTGTATATAGGCTTATCGCGAATTTCGGGGAATATTGATAAGTATATTTCAAAATCATTAGGACTTAACGCCCCATAATCCACAGTCAATTTATTTTTATTGCTACAAGAAGATATGCCCATTAACACTATCAATGATATTAAAAAATGTTTCATAAAAATTACCTGTTTTGAAATGCAGAACGAACTAACCGCCCATTATTATAAATATTCATTGGATTAGCACGAGGATAATCGCCACGCATAAACCAATGCGATTGACTACCTTGACCTGCATTTCCGCCAACCATAGTTCGGCGTAGTTTTTAATAAAAATAAATCTCCGGCTTTATAATATTCTATTTTACAATTATTTTGCATCTTTTACACTATGCTCAACTAAGAGCTTTCTGTTAGTCTATTTTGATAATCGGGCAATAAATAGGTTTAAATTCTGAAAAACACTTTATTAATTCATTATAATTTGTTGCAAAAGTCCAGCCTGTATTCTGAAAACGTAGAGAAATACTTTCTTGTATCATAAATTTACTTGAAAATACCAGTTTGTTATTTTTGAAAAAAAATATTCTACTATTTAAATCTGTTGTTTCGACAATGTTTTTACTAATTCTTTCAAATACAAAATTGTTTTTGATTTCTTCTATCGTTTTATTGCTTTTACATTCCAACAAAGTCCATGTTTTAATTTTTTCAGGTAAAAAACGAGTATCTTCCCCATTTGTATAAATGATAATTTTATTTTCCCCTTGCATAAAATTTACTTTATCAATAGGATTGTACAAACTGTCAGACAGAAATTTGTTTTGAGCATATGGCTTATGAATGATAATCGGATTAAAACAATAATAAATGTAACATGTTCCAACTATTAGAATTATTAAAAGAACAGCTCTCTTTTTCATAAAAACATTATTTACGTTTACCATTAATGGTAATTATTTTACCTTTATTCTGTTCTCGCTCCGTCTTTTGAAAAATACGCACCACCGATTTCTTTTCCAGCCATATCAGACAAATTTACAGCAAATGCTTCAACTCCTCCTACGGTTGCCTATCTTTCTCCGCTAACCGAGGACTGTTTTCGTCTATTACTTGCATTTTAATTTCGGAGTTTTATACTGTTGGTGCATACTATCTGCTTTCTTTTTCTTGTAGTTTGTTAAATTATTTTTGCAAAAATAATACACAATACCTCCGCCTCCGTCATTGTGCCATAAAGGAGGAAGGTCATATTCTTTGCACCACTCAAAATCAATATGGTTGTACCTTTCCAAAACAGATATTATTTCCTGTGTAATAACCTGCGTTGTATCACTCCAATAAAATAACTTTCCGTCCCTTATGGTATATCGCGTAGGGAAAACTTTGTCGTAAGTGCCGACCTTGTTTTCTTCTCTTGGATATATTTTGCCTTCTGCTTTCCCAACTGATATAATAAACCTATCTTCTCTTGTCGGAATATAAATAACTTCATTCTTTTCACGATTGTAAATAACATCTTCATATTGAGAAAAGGAAATACTGAATATGGTGTCTTTTTTACTCAATGTTGTTGTATGTAGAAAATCCGTTATAGCGTTATTTATTGCATCATTAAAACTTCCGCTTGAAACAAGTGTCCTCCCTTTCCATGCGGCACAACTCTCAAACAATATCAGAATTGCTAATAAAAATAATAGTTTATACGCTTTCATTTTTAGTATAGGATTGGCGGAAAACCTGTTGTTAAAATAATAAATCCCCAGATAAATTTAGCTTTATTTTATTTTAAAAATAACCCATTTATTTTCAAATAAAGAAAGAAAAAAGTAACATATGGAATATTCCTTATTCGGAATACATTTTTTCAAAATCAACATCTATATATCTATGCATTTTTGAAAAATCATATTGTAGTTTATACGAAAAACTATTTACAGGGTACTTATTGCGAAATAAACAATCAGTATCAATGCTGCTAAACAAAGGTTCTTTATTTTTAATATAAAGTTTAATCCACTCTCCGTCTAATGTATACTGAAAGCATTGAATATCTTTTTCAAGAGAATTGTTAAAGTATTTATTTATGCTGTCGTTATTTACAATGATATTTTTTGCCTCAATAGGTTTTTGCGATTTTGTTTTGTGCGGCTTAACCCAAAAACTATGTAAAAAATTGTCTTTATGATACCAGACTAAACTAAAATCGTTAAAAGCAACCGAATACAAATAAATAGTATCAGCGTTTTTTTGCAACTTTTCAATTAGCCTGTCAGTTCTTTTCTGCGAGCATAATTGAGAACTGCAACTAAAAAACAATAGAGACATAAATACCCCAAATATTACAATGATTTTATTTTTCATTCTATTTGCTCTTGATTTCTTTAGTTTGTCGTAGTTAAAAGTGGCTGTTGCACAACTCACCGTTTTCATTCTGTTTTACAATTATTTTACATTGAGCTCAACTAAGACGCATTATTATTTTTTATACAATCTAAAAAAACTCTTTAGAAAACATTGATTTTCTTTGTTTTGTTATTCTATTAATTAATTGTTGCAGTTTTTTATCAAAAACAACTTGTTGTCCGTCTAATTCCATTGCAGACTCTCCATCAAGAAAAAGAATAGATTTGTGATTAGGATATATTAATGAAACTTGTTGCCTTACATCAGGCTCTCGGCATTTATCATTTTCTGACATAAAATAGTATCTGTAATTGTTTTGTTATTTGCCTCGGTCATACAAATAAAACGCTCAGGGGTAACATGTGCAATATACATTTCATAAATATCAACATATCGGATTTGTATTTCTTGAATGTTTTTTTGACATAGTGATTGATTTACGTTTAATAAAACAAACCAAAAACTTGTCAAAAATATTTTGTTTATATATTTATTCAATTTCAATTTCAATTTCAATTTCATTTGATGTTGATCCTTTTACTTGACCCTATTAATGATGCGGGAGTGAATTATGCACTAACAAAAGAAAAATGTAAATCACAATCTATCTCCCTAATGATATTTAAAACCGATTGAGGAACAGTAAGACCTCCCATATCATACGAAGAGGTAATGCCAATAAATATATTTACATCTTTTGGATCCAATTTATACTCTTTTAGCAATGTTTTAATGCAGTCGGGAGAAGTAACATACTCCATATCTATTATTATTATTACAAATGTTTTTTTTGGATTTGCTTTATATTTAAAGTTCTCATCCCAAAAAGTTTTAATTGTATCAAATTTTTTCAATGAAACTTTCATTCTAAATGAAAGCATCACTTTATCAATTCCATTTTCTCTAATTATTTCCATATTTATTGACTTTTAAAGTCTTTTGCTAATTGATTTAATTGTGACCAAGAATAATTATCCGCCCTTAGTTCGGCGTAGTTAAAAATTACGCCGAACGTACTTTGCATTTTTTACATATTATGCTCAACTAAGCTATTATTAAATGCAACATACGGGCTGTCTATTGATATTCTATTTCCCACATATTGTAGATTTTTATATCATTTACAATTTTATTCAAGAAATCAGATTTATAGGTTCCTTTTTTTAGACAATTTATATCTATAGGAAAATCTTTGTTATATATTTTCCCATTAATATTAACTCTAAACCCGAACATATCTCCATCTAATTCCAAATCGCATTTTTGATAAAGTTCCTTTTCAATATCTTTGAATGCAATATTGGCATATTGTATTAATTCCTTTTTTGAAATAGTTTCTTTTTTGTTTCTTTTTCCTTTTACTAATTTATAAATTTCAATTTCTTTGAAATTGTAAGTCCAAATAGTTGAAAAGGATGTATAAGTGGAAGACAGATAAAAAACATTTCCATTTTTTTTAAATAGATTAATTATTTGCTTTTCGGTAAATTCGTTATTTTGATTAATATTGTATCGCATTGTAGAACAAGATATTGAAAATAAGAAAATAGAAAGCAGGATTATTTCTATACCGTGTTTTTTCATTTTTCTTGTCCTCCCATTTTTAAAAAGTCAGTCCATTTAACTGTTTGTAACACACCATTTTTATTGAAAAATGTTACAGTACCACTCCTAACACCAATCACAAACTCAATTTCTTTAAAACAAATAACGTTATCGGTATTGTTATACATTCTGCGATTAAAGCCGGTAAATTAACAAATTCAAAAATCATTATATCTATTTTTATGGCCCAAAAAAACCAAATAACAAAAGATAAGATAAAAGAAATACAAAATTGAAGCAGTAATAGTATTGCTTTTTTATATTTATTGACAACTGTCTTTCGTAATATGAAAAAGAATACAATACTGCCAACTAAATAGATTACAGAACCTAAGAGAAATTGGAGTAATACCAACTCTAATCCCGATATATATTTTTCATCCATTATTATTGCTTCCTCTCTGTTTTTTTTGTCTTTGGGTCGTAATTGATAGGCTTGAAATTCTCTTGATATTCCTTTACCATACTGTTCGTTATTGGGTCTATGATTGTTGGTGTTTGTTTATGTCTGGATCTTATCGGTGCAGTTTGCATTTTTTACATATTACGCTCAACTACGGGTTGATGTTTTATTAGCTCGTGTAGGTTTTTATCAATAAACTATGTTGAACTGACTCTAATTCTAAAATTTAGAATATATTGTTCTTTTCTTTATTAATCTCCTTTTTTATACCACCACCAATTTTGATTGTAAATTTTATATAATGAATAATCTCCATCAAAACTATCTATATTTAATCCATGATTTTTTTTGAATACAAGTGCTTCATATGTACCAAAAGTATCATTAAATTTGAAAATTAAATCAAATGGAATATCATTTATATTGTTCTTTTCTTTTTCTATCTTATAGCCTAAAATAGGGGATCTAAAGTTTTTTTGTTCTTTTTCTGAATTGTAATTTATAATTAATAGATTATCCCAATCCCTAATTTTATGTGAGAATAAAAGTGTAATTATATATAGCCAAATTATAATAGTTCCTTTTTTCTTATTTGAAGAAAATAAAAAAAAGAAAATAAGAATCATTAAAGGTAAAATAATTGTCAATAGCTTATGATTATAATAAATTAAATTCAAAAAATCCGGATAATAAAATATTGGGATATAATTTAAAAGTCCAATAAATGCAATAATAATCCAAATATAATTAGGAATATTTAATTGGTTGAAATTCTTTTTAATCAAGTATTGTTTCATGAGCATCGTTTATTCTTTGTTTGTCTTCTTCTGTTCTATTATCAAAGATTTCTTTATGTCTATTTCTTAAAATTTCACCTTTCAAACCTTTTTTATTTGAACTTTTTAAAACGTATTTTGGATTAATAACATGAGGAATAAATTCGCAATTAGGAGATTCCATAGGATCTGTTGCACCAAGATTTGTAAAGAAATTTTCTACGGCTTTTAATAATGTTGTTTTTCCATTAGTAAGATCTTTTCCATATTGGAGCCAAAACTCTATGCCAGCCATGTCAGAGGCAATATCTTCATAAGACCATCCACTTGGATTATCATTCCAGTATTGATATCGTTCACTGTTATAAGCGTATAATTCGGCCACTTTTTGTCCATATTCTTTTGTAACTTCTGCTAATTTAAAAAAATGATGCATATCTATCCAGCCGGATTTTTCTGTATAAATATATCTATCTATATTTTTGTTAGAATCAATATCTTTCAATTTTCCATTCTTTTCTCTAATAAACTTTCTATCTGTGGCGAAATAATTTGACATTACTGATAATTTTGTTCCTATTATTGCATTGTTTACATCATTTGCATTAAGTGCTTTTTTTATTTCACCTAATATGCTGTTTAAACTTCCCAATTGTCCCCATCTTGGTTCTCTTCCATCCGTATCTATAAATAATATCGGATTATTATTAAACGCCGCATACGGACTCATATTCGGATACTTATACGCCAGCGGATCAATTTGCCAGGCAAAGACAACCGGATCAAAGTTATAGGAGTTGTAAAGCGGAGGTATTTCCGTGAATCCTGTGATTTTTTTCTGACGGCTGTCAAACAGAGTCCGTCCGTACTGTTCAACCGGTTTGTCGTAATCAAACTCTTCGAACAATCCCCATGAGAGTGTGGCATAACGGTCATTTTCTACACCAAGGTGTTTAAAAGGCTGCGGGGTTTTGTCCCTGACGGCAAAAGGGACTGAATCCTTTAATCCGGCTAAAATAATGTTTTTCATATCCGTTGGCATTTCCCTGTAGCCAAGAGAATGGATATAACCAAGCCATTTTTCATATTCCTTAAAGTCATTGTCGGTTTGCAGCCGGGCAATCCCTTCTTTTTTCCTTATTATCCTCTCTTCGAGTACTCCCGCCTTGAGCAGCATCGCATTCAGGTTCAGACTGTCATGCCGCAAGGCAACTTCCGCACACTCCAGCAGGAATTTATCCTCTTTCGTGTTGAATTTGTATTCATAGCCTTTTGCCAGATAGACCAGACAGAGGGCAACGGATTGTTTGAGGTCAAGTTCACGCAGCGAAATGCCGTTTGCAACAGCTTCGCCGGTTGTAAAAGTCAATACCTCCATTGATCCGCTTCCGGGAAAAGAACGGGTAGCCGGTTCTACGTTGTAATAGATGCCTTCCGGGTCTGCGTGCCGGAGGTAAATATGTCCCGGTGCAGTACAAATAGAAACGCCGGTATTCAACCGCTCGGAGAGTATCTTAAACAAAGAGGCTAAGGCGAAACAATTCCCCTGTTTGGTATCCAGCAGGTTAAAAACCTGCGTATTGCTCCAGTCGGATGTGCCGAAAGGATCTTGTTTGGAATAACTGAAAGGAGCCCTGTAAAATAACTCCTGGCCTTTAATAAAAAAGATGGTATCGGTTATATAGCTGAAAATGGATTTATTGATCAGTGCTTCTTCATACCATAGCTTTTTCTGCTCTTCCGTTTCAAAGAAAGTATTGTTGAAATTAAAGTTGGAATAGTCCCTTGCCGCATCTGTCATAGCCCTGATATGGGCGGCATGAAAATCAATCGTATGGCGAAACCGTTCGATATCGGCGCTATTTCCCCAATAAGCATTCTCGGTCAGGACAATAGCTTGTTCATAGCTCAAAGGCTCTTTTCCTGTCAGCATATCTTCCAGTCCTTGTTTTGCCATATAAAAACAAGACCTTTCCTGACCGGAAATATTTTGAGCCGGCAAAAACCCTATATTGACAAGCTGTATAATAAAGAGGAAAATGATAAGACCTGTTTTCTTCATAAATACAAAGTTAAAATGATTCAATAAATAAATGGCGTTTCTCTTTTCCGTTTATATTTTTCTCCGCCTGTTTTCTGCCTTTAAATTCATGCTCTTCCATCATCCGGTTATACAATCCGGGAGGTTGTTTCTGCCAGCCGAGTTTTTTTATTATCGCTTCGTTTTCAAGCAAAGCCCTGTGCAACATGGCAGTTTGCGGATACCTGTCAATCTCTTTTAAATCCCGTATATTATTTTTGTACAATTCACGTTCGAGCATAAAGGCAAGTTTTTCGCTTATGATAAAATAGATGTAAATGTTGTTGTCTTTCGGGAAATAGGGAGCAGCTGTTTCTATGCATTCGTTTACAAACTCGGCATCGGCAATACCATGTTTTTTCATGTAGCCAATAGCTAAATCCAAAGCGCAGTTTGCAACTATTTGCCGATAATTCAGAGTATCAAGGTAAATTTTGCTTTGTTTTGCCTGTGTGCTGATAAACATATTATCTTGATACCATTTATCTGATATTTTCCAATTGGACGTAGCTTCGTAATTATGAATTTTTCCGTTTTTGTCCGGATACTTTACCAGTGAGTGAAGCGGTACAAACGAAAGATAGGATTTTGCACCTAATTGTTGGGCAAAAGCATTATACAGGGCGGGCAAACTATTACATTGCCCGCTTCCCGTTGCAAGGCATTTTGTTACAAAGTAGTTCCTGTAATCTTTTTCTCCCGCAAAATCGTCATAATCATAGAAAAAAGGAAAATGGGTAATCTTTTTTTCTGCTACCCGGTTTGTTTCAACAAGGGGGCTTTTGATTGTAAGCGTGTCGCTTAAGAATTTTTGAATACCCAGGTGCAATGCCTCATTATCTTTCAGGCTATAGCCGTTTTGAGAAAGCCACTCCTTGATAAAACCGGTAGATTCCTTTAAGAGCCGGTCGTATTCTTTTTTTGAAAGGTAGGTATTCCCATGCGCATATTCAATATAGAAATAGGCGTCGGACACAGATAGTCTTCTTTTCCCGGCAAGTTGCTCTTTCAAATGCAGCAAGGCATCGGTGTAGGGTTGTGTCTTAGCCGCAAACTCAGCGGATTTGTAGTAGCTGAAACTGACCCTTCTTGACGATTCGGCGCTCCGCACTTTTTGCAAAAGGGCTGCTAACTCCTGCTGTTGGTTATAATGTTCTGTTGTAATAGCTTGGGAGAGTAAACGGGGGTCGGAGGGTGGGATAACAGGCGGGTGATAATTCATTTGCTGCAAAGCCTGTTTTCTTGCTAACTCTTTTACTTGTTCTGCTGTTCCTCCCATCGGATATGAAGGAGTTCGTCCGCTGCTGCCGGGAAAAGTCCCGGGAGATATTCCGGCTCTGTTTATTGTTTGGGCAGCAAAAGGAACATAACCTCCCAGTAGCCATAAAACAATCAGTTTTGCAGCCAAGTAGAATTTATTGGTCTTATCTTTCTTTCTCATTAATTATCAGCAAACAGTAATAAAATAATATGTTTGCAAATATATAAAAAATAAAAATAATGAGAAGAAAAGGCAAAATAATCTGGGTCTCTCGGATTGTTTTGCCTGAAAAAGCTTATTAAACCAAAGGTTTTGGATTTGTCTGAATAGTATGGTTGGCTTGAAGATATTTCGCTTTTAATCAATGGATTTCTTCTCCTCTCTTCTCCCGGTTTTTCTTTTTTTGCTGTTGCAATATAAAATTATCAAGAGAAAATTTGCCGCTACCCAGCAATGCAATTGTAATATAAGCGATAAGATACATAATCGGCAGTTCTTTTTGCACGAGGCTGCTTCCGGCATGAGCGACAAATGCAGCTACCAACATATCGAAAATTAACGGCAACGCAAAAAGCCTGCTTCTGAATCCGGTAAGGATTATGATAGAACAAAAAAATTCGGCTCCGGTGGCCAGTATAAGGGAGAGGGTAGAGCCTAATCCGATGGGATTCGGAAATAAATGCGCATTTCCGCTCAATAGCATTTCCAGTTTAGGAACTCCGTGTGTAATCATCAAAATAGAAACCATGCCCCGGAGGAAAAGCAATCCGACATTTGTAAGAAGATTTTTATCCATAATTAAGTAGTTACAAGTTATTAGTTAATAAGTTACAAGAAGTTGTCCAAAAAGTCTTTTTACCACAAAGTTCACAAAGTTTTATACAAAGGGACACAAAGAATATTGGTTTATTATCAAGATATTGTGAACTTTGTGAATTCTCTTTGTGTCCTTTGTGGTAAAGAATATAGGCTTTTGAGACAGCCTCACTTAAAAATACGCTACTAAATATTTATAATCAATTAAGGAGTTAGTTAACAATTAATTACGCATTAGAATATGAACTAACTATGAACACTTACTTATTATTAAATATTTACAGTCACTTATTAGAATTTTAGTTTGCCTTTTGTGCATATTCTTTTGAACTGATGCACGAAATAAATAACAACGCTTTTTCTTTTTTTGTTTAAAAACCTATTGTGGCTATCGGATTTTTACTTTTAGTTTCCGATTGTACTGAATTATTTAAAATGCTTATTCGCATATAATCTAAATAGTAAGAATAGTAAACACAAAGGCACAACGAACACAAAGTAGTATTTCTTTTTATTTTCTTTGTGTTCGTTGTGCCTTTGTGTTTATAAAATTCATAGCCTTTGATTATACTAGGGGCAATATTGCAGATAAACATATTATTTTAACAGCTTATTCAAAAAACGGGCAAGCAAAACATACCGGGCAGCAACGGTTTATTTTGACAAGCCAATCCCTAAACTCATTCCCTCTCTATTCAGATATGGCTTAAAATAGTTACATTTGCAAAATTTATAATACATCAGAAATAATTCCGTATGATTGAAATAATACCCGCTATAGATATTATAGATGGAAAATGTGTCCGCCGTTCGCAAGGAGATTATGACCAAAAGAAAGTATATAATGAAAATCCGCTGGAAGTAGCAAAGATGTTTGAAGGTGCCGGCATACGCCGGCTGCATCTGGTCGACTTGGACGGAGCAAAAGCCCAACATATAGTAAACTATAAAGTGTTGCAAAAAATATCAGAGGGGACTTCTTTGGTGATTGATTTTGGCGGAGGATTGAAGAGTGATGATGATTTACGCATTGCATTCGAATGCGGGGCATCAATGGTAACAGGAGGAAGTATAGCCGTGAAAAATCCCGATACCTTTACTACATGGATAGAAAAGTTCGGTTCCGGAAAAATCATTCTCGGAGCAGATGTTAAAAATAAAAAAATAGCAGTCGGAGGTTGGATGGAAGCTACCGATGTCGACTTGATTCCTTTTGTCCGTTCGTTTACCCAAAAAGGAATAGACAAAGTAATATGTACCGATATAAGCAAAGACGGTATGTTGCAAGGCCCCGCCGTTGAATTATACCGCAATATATTAAATGAGTTTCCCGGTTTATACTTGATAGCAAGCGGTGGAGTGAGTTCTATGGCTGATATAGAATCTCTAGAGAGAGCCGGAGTCCCTGCCGTGATTACCGGAAAAGCAATCTATGAAGGCCGGATAAAAATGAAGGAGTTGGAAGATTTTATCGGAAAAATGCCTTCTGCGAAATAAGATGCGGATGTAAATTACAACAGATTTTTTCATCCTTTTTATTTCTTTTTACGAGAGAGGGCAATTTATATTTTTTGTAATTTTGTGGATAAAACCTGTTAAGTTTTTAAAACATAACAGGTTTCTAAAAGAATAATATGAATTTGGATTATAATAAACTTGGAGGACTGGTTCCTGCGATTATTCAGGACAATAAGACCGGGAAGGTGCTTATGCTTGGTTTTATGAATGAAGAGGCGTTCAGAAAGACGCAGGAAACAGGCAAAGTGACTTTTTTCAGCCGTACAAAAAACCGCCTTTGGACAAAAGGCGAAGAAAGCGGTAATTTTCTCCATGTAGTTTCCATCAAAGGCGATTGTGATAACGATACATTATTAATAAAGGTAAATCCTGTCGGCCCCGTTTGTCACACAGGAGCCGATACCTGTTGGGACGAAGAGAATAAACCGGGTATCGGAAGCTTGATTTTTTTACAGGATTATCTGGCAACGCAACATGAAACAGGAGATTCTGATTTGTTTCGAGGCGGCGAAAACCGTTTGACTCAAATGCTCGGGGAGAGTGCCGTTACAACAATTTTGGAAGCAATAAACGGAGCAGATGAAAAATTTCTGAACGAAGCATCCGGATTGCTTTATAATATGATGGCGTTGCTTGCGTTGAAAGGATACCGTATCGAAGACTTGGTGAAGAAAACCGTTGAAAATAGCAAATTAACAGCAGAGAAATAAGCTTCGGGCGTAACCGTAGCTTTTTTATTGAAATATTGACTTGTGATTTATAATTTAACCGGCATGATAAACAACGAAATGCTGATAGAATATAAAAATGTTCATATCAACCAACAGGAACAACCTATCCTTAAGGATGTTAACTTACAGGTTTATGAGAGGGATTTTATCTTTCTCTACGGACGTGTAGGAAGTGGAAAAAGTACCCTGTTGAAATCTTTTTACAAAGAAGTTCCCATTGTATCGGGCGATGCCAAGGTACTCGAATATGATTTGCAAGCAGTCAAAAAAAAACATATTCCCCATTTGCGGAGAAGTCTCGGAATTATTTTTCAGGATTTTAAATTATTGACCGACAGAAGCATAAACGATAATTTGAAATTTGTGCTCCGTGCCACCGGAAAGCGTACCAAAGCCGAAATGGATATCCGTATATCCGAAGTGCTGAAGTATGTCGGAATGCCTAATAAAGGCTATAAAATGCCTCATGAACTTTCGGGCGGAGAGCAGCAGAGAATTGTGATTGCCCGTGCACTATTGAATAATCCGAGGATATTGCTGGCCGATGAGCCGACCGGAAATCTTGACCCCGAAACCGGAAACGACCTGATGCAATTGTTATACAAAATTTCGCAGGAAGGAACAGCCGTTGTTATGGCTACGCATAACCGCAGTTGGGCAGAAACATATCCGGGCAGGATTGTTATATGCGACGAATGTAAATTAACCGAAGAAACGCCTTTCGTGAAAGATAATCAAAACGTAGAAACAGGCATATTCACCTCTTCGGAAGAGTCGGACGATTCGGTTTCGGCAGATTAAAAACAATTTCACTTTCCTTTTTTATAAAGCAGTGAATTAAACACAAAAAGTAATAAAAGACAATGAGAGTCATAGATTTAATAAATAACAGCAAATCGACCGCTTTTTCTTTCGAAATATTGCCTCCGTTGAAGGGGAATAGCATTGACATGGTTTATAAAACCATCGATACCCTCCGCGAATTTGACCCTAAGTACATCAATATTACTACCCACCGTAGTGAAATGATATACAAGACCGCTGAGAACGGTCTTTACCAATGCGTTGCCGAAAGGCACAGGCCGGGAACCGTAGCCGTAGCTGCCGCTATCAAGAATAAATACAAAATCAATGTCGTGCCGCATATTATTTGCAGCGGCTTTTCAAAAGCAGAAACAGAATATGTGTTGATTGATTTGGATTTTTTGGGTATCCATGATTTGCTCGTATTGCGCGGAGACAAGGCTAAACATCAGAAAGGATTTGTTCCGACCGACGACGGATATGAACATGCCAGTGATTTGCAACAACAAATAAATAAGTTTAACAGTGGCTTTTTTATTGACGGAACACCACAATTGCAGAAAAAGGAAAACCCTTTTTCGTATGGTGTAGCCGGTTATCCCGAAAAGCATGATGAGGCTCCTAATATGGATTCGGATATCTATTGGCTGAAGAAGAAAATAGAATCGGGAGCAGATTATATTGTGACCCAAATGTTTTTTGACAATCAGAAATATTTTGATTTTGTAGAACGTTGCCGCCAGGAAGGGATTACCGTTCCGATTATTCCAGGGGTAAAGCCTATTACTTTCATGAATCAACTGACGGTTTTACCGAAGATATTTCATATTGATATTCCCGAAGATTTTGCTTTGGAACTACGGAAATGTAAAACCGATGAAGAAGCCCGTATTCTGGGTGTGGAATGGTGTACGAAACAAGCCCGCGAGCTGAAAGCCCACGGAGTTCCGAGCATTCATTTTTATTCCATGATGGCAACCAAAAGCGTAAAAGAAGTCGCTCAAAACGTTTATTAAGTAATATTCAAGGTTAAGTAAAGGTTTTACTTCAAGTGAAGCCTTTACTGAAAAAAAATCAAACTGTTTAAAAATGGAAGAAATATACATAACGGAGCAAGAATTGGAATATCTTACAAATATTTCTGACGAAGTATGCGAAGAGCCGGTTTCCTATAAGTCACAAAAGAGATTTGAAGAGGAAGCAAAAGACTGTATTACCCTTGATGAATTTTCAAAAATGTGGGAAGAATCAATTAATAGATTAATCCCTCAATGATACTGATTAAACCAAATGTGTATAAAGTCATTGATGATTATACAAATTATTTGATAAGGGAAGGATTAACATCCAATATAAGAGCACATCAGAAAAGAATGGAAATTATTCAATCCATTCAATCCAATCTCGGCGGAATAGTCACTCACAGACCATCACCCTATAAAGAGTTGGGAAAAGATGAAAGTTGCTTGTTATATGTATATAAAGATATTAAGAGCAAGACACAGTGGGGATTTTCTTATAAACGTTTTGATGAAAATAATGTAATTGTATATTACATGAGAAACTTAAAACTGGCTGTTGCTCACAAACAATATCCTAAGGGATAGGAAGAAGTGAAGAGGCTGTCCCAAAAGTACTTTAACCACAAATGACACAAAGTTTTACACTAAGGGACACAAAGAATATTGGATGATTATCAGGATATTGTGATCTTTGTGAATTTTCTTTGTGTACTTTGTGGTAAAGAATATTGGCTTTTCGGACAGCCCCTTCATTAAAAAAATGATAAATATTATGGCAACATTTTTTTTATTTTTTTTAGTTCTGATACTGATTGTTGTTTTTATCGTCCTTAGCTTTGTTGGAAGCATTCTGGGCGGTATCCTCAATTTTTTCGGTATTGGTTCCAATAAACGTAGAAATTTTTCTAATAAAAATTCTTCGGAAAAAAATTCAAGTCAAGGTTCGCATCAGTCGCAGGAAGGAGCCAAGAGGATGCGTAAATTCAAAAACATTGCCGAAGATGCCGACTATGAGGTAATGAAGAATGAAGAGTGAAGAATTAAAACTTTATCACTTATCACTTAACACTTATAACTTGCAATTCGTAACTTGTAACTAAAAATATAAAATGGACAAAAAAGTATTATTGATGATCCTCGATGGGTGGGGATTTGGAAATCAAACAAAATCAGATGTTATCTATTCAACCCCAACTCCCTATTGGGATTCGTTGTTGAAAAATTATCCCCATTCCCAATTACAGGCTTCCGGCGAAAATGTAGGTTTGCCTGACGGACAAATGGGTAATTCGGAAGTGGGACACCTTAATATTGGAGCAGGACGTGTTGTATATCAGGATTTGGTGAAAATCAATATTGCTTGCCGGGACAACAGCATCCTCGAAAATGAAGGGATAAAAAAGGCTTTTTCATACGCAAAGGAAACCGGGAAACAGATTCATTTCATGGGATTGGTATCCGATGGTGGCGTACATAGCTCTTTAGACCATTTGTTTAAACTGATTGAGATTTCAAAAACATATGGACTGGACAAAACTTTTGTTCATTGTTTTATGGATGGAAGGGACACAGACCCGAAAAGCGGGAAAGGATTCATTGAAGCATTGGAAAAACAGTTGGCAGCCAATACCGGAAAAATAGCCTCTATTATCGGCCGCTATTACGCAATGGACCGCGATAAACGCTGGGAGCGCGTTAAAGAATCATACGACCTGATGGTAAAAGGTGTAGGCAAGCCTTGCACCGATATGGTTCAGGCGGTAGCCGACTCTTACGCCGAAGGTGTGACGGATGAATTTATTAAACCGATTGTTCATGTGGATGCAAATGGAAAACCATTGGCAACAATAGAAGAGGGCGATGTGGTTATTTTCTTTAATTACCGTAACGACCGCGCTAAGGAATTAACCGTTGTGCTTACCCAAAAAGATATGCCGGAAGAAGGAATGAAAACAATTCCGAACCTGCAATATTTCACAATGACTCCATACGACTCTTCATTCGAAGGAGTACATATTTTATTTGATAAAGACAATGTGCAGGATACATTGGGAGAGATTGTCTCCAAGGCTGGAAAAAAACAATTGAGAATTGCCGAAACCGAAAAATTTGCACACGTTACATTCTTCTTCTCCGGAGGACGCGAAAGCGAATTTGATAATGAAGAACGTATCTTAATCTCTTCTCCTAAAGTAGCCACTTACGACTTAAAGCCAGAGATGAGCGCTTATGAAGTAGCCGATGCATTGACCAGCGAATTGGATAAAAAGAAATTCGATTTTATCGCGTTGAATTTTGCCAATGGAGATATGGTTGGACATACCGGTATTTACGAAGCCATCGAAAAAGCGGTTATTACCATTGATGCTTGTGTAAACAAAGTTGTTGAATCGGCAAAAGCAAACGGATACGATGTGATAATCATTGCCGACCACGGAAATGCAGACAATGCTGTTAATCCGGACCAAACCCCTAATACGGCTCACTCTTTGAATCCGGTTCCTTTTGTATATATAAGCGACAACAAGAATGCAAAAGTGGAAGACGGAATTTTAGCAGACGTTGCACCTTCTGTTTGTGCGCTGCTCGGAATTCCGCAACCAAAGGATATGACAGGAAAGAATCTGATTAAAAATTGAAATAAAACAAACTCTTTTTATTGAGAATTGGTTTAGATTTCAAATAAAGAAGAGTTCGACATAAGAATTTCTTGCCAAAAGCTCTAAGTCTCCATCCGCCTTTGGAGGCGAAGCGTTAAAAAAATGTTCGAAATGAAGCGTTAAGAAACGTTTTTTGTTTGACGACCGACCCTAGGAAGGGAGGAGTTTAAAACGTTTTAGCGCAATGCAGAAGATTTTTAGCGGAGAATCCACAGCGGCGGCTTTTTTTGCTTACTTTTTTCAGCTGCTGGAATTAGCGGAGCGTAATCATGAGTTCCTTTAAAAATAAACTCGTTACGAATAAAAAAGTAAGAGCCCGTCCGGCTTGAGGACATCTAATTATTTTGTAATAAGAAATTTAAATAGACTTAGAAATAAGCCGGAAAGTCAATTTGAACATTCCGGCTTATTTTGAAAATTAATATTTAAATGCTTATCCGCATATTACCACTAATAAAAAACAGTAAACACAAAGGAACGAAGTACATAAAGAAAATAAATACAACTTTGTGTCCTTTGCGCCTTTGTGTTTATAAAAGTACAGGGCAATCGCATCATAATGTCATGAATAAGATAATGTGAATTACGTGAGAAATGTGCCGTTAGGAACAATAAATGCGGATTTCAATATAAGATGATAATATTTTGATGCGGTTGTCCTGACAAAATTATTGACGTTCGCATCAGTGGCAATATTTATATTTAATTCATAATTGTTGCCTTGTCCGAAAGTATATTGGTAATTAAACATGTAATTTTATGCCGATTTGCATAAATAACAATCGAATACTTCTTCAAAGATGAATACAGTAGAACTAATAACAATAGGGGACGAAATACTGATAGGCCAGATTGTAGATACCAATTCGGCATGGATAGCCAGGGAACTCAATAACGAAGGATTTCAGGTTGAACAAATAACCTCGGTACCCGATGTGAAAGAACATATAAAGGAAGCATTTGCCAATGCTCTCAAACGTGCCGATGTTGTTTTAGTTACCGGAGGAATCGGTCCTACTAAAGACGATATTACAAAACAAACCTTATGTGAATTTTTTAATACCGAGTTGGTTTTTAATGAAGAAGCCTATCAAAATGTACTTCGACAGATTTCCGGCCGCTCTGGGGCAATGAACGAATTAAATAAGAATCAGGCGTATGTTCCCGCTTGCTCTGTCCCAATCGTAAACGGAGCCGGAACAGCCCCTGTTACATGGTATGAACAAGCCGGAAAAGTGCTGGTTTCGATGCCCGGTGTACCGAAAGAGATGATGTGGGCAATGAAAAATGAAATTTTACCGCGACTGAAAGCTCATTTTAAAACTCCTAAATTAATACACCGTACAATCATTGTAAAAGATTATGCCGAGTCGCAATTGGCAATCAAATTGGAGAAATGGGAAAACGAACTTCCTTCGTTTATTAAATTAGCCTATTTGCCGCAGATAGGGTATATCAGGTTGAGGCTTACAGGTAAAAATGAAGATGAAAACCTGTTGGATATTACGATAGAAAAAGAGGTTGAAAAATTACAAGAAATAGTGGGCGAAGCCATTTTTGCAACCGAAGATATTGCGCCCGATGTCCTGATAAGCCGTATACTTAAAGAGTTGAAACTAACCTTGGGCACAGCCGAAAGTTGTACCGGAGGAAATATAGCCCATCTGTTAACCTCCCGTCCGGGTAGTTCCCTTTTCTTTAAAGGCGGTATAGTTGCTTATTCCAATGAAGTGAAGGAAAATGTATTAGGTGTTAATCCCGAAGATATAAAACTCCACGGAGCTGTGAGCAGGGAAGTTGTAGAACAAATGGCACAAGGCGCAAGGAGAGTTTTGAATACCGATATTGCAGTTGCTACCTCCGGCATTGCAGGTCCCGATGGCGGTACTCCCGAAAAGCCGGTAGGTACCGTTTGGATTGCCGCTTCCGACGGACAAAAAACAATCAGTAAACTATTTCAATTCGGCAATTTCAGGGAACGGAATATAGAAAAAGCAACTTTTGCTGCAATTTTTCTTGTAAAAGAACTTGTAGGAAAATAAAAAAGAATTACCTTTGCGGGCGATAATCTTTTGCGGGACGATGCAAGGCAAATAATTATCAACTAATAAGATAAAAAACGAAGTATAACCATAAAATCTGAAAGTTACGCTTCTTTCGTTGGAAAGATCAGGTTTGGAAGTACACAGTTTCTTAATCAGTAATCAAAATTTAAGATATAAAGAGATGTCAAAAGTTTGTCAAATTACCGGTAAAAAATCAATGGTCGGCAACAATGTTTCTCACTCCAAGAGAAGAACAAAAAGAACATTTGATGTAAATTTGTTTACCAAAAAATTTTATTGGCCGGAACAAGATTGTTGGATTAGCCTGAAACTTTCAGCTAAGGGACTTCGTACTATCAATAAAAAAGGAGTTAACGCAGCATTGATCGATGCAGCTAAAAAAGGTTGTCTGTAATATTTAACATAGAATACAAAAATGGCAAAGAAAAGTAAAGAAAGTAGAATCCAGGTGATTCTAGAGTGCACCGAGCACAAGGAAAGTGGAATGCCGGGTACTTCTCGTTATATTACCACAAAAAACAGAAAAAATACTCCGGACAGATTGGAGTTGAAGAAATATAACCCTATCTTAAAAAGGGTAACTGTTCACAAAGAAATTAAATAATTTTTGAACCATGGCAAAGAAAGCAGTAGCAACCCTACAAAAAGGAGAAGGACGTGCATATGCAAAAGTTATCAAAATGGTTAAGTCACCAAAAACAGGAGCTTACGTATTTGATGAACAAATAGTGCACAATGATAACGTAAAAGATCACTTGGCAAAATAATTTTTGCCTTGATATAAGTACAAAAAGGTTTTTGCAATAAAGCGCAAAAACCTTTTTTTTATTTAAAATCTCAATATATTTTTTTAAATAAACAAAAAAATATATATTTGCCTGTCAACCTTGATATTCCTTAAAAATTAATATTATGAAACGAAAGTTTTTATTCGCTTTTTTATTCTTTTCTATATTAGGTATTAATACAACATGTTTCGCGGCAATGGAAAATATTGCCATAACCCGCATAACCGATTATGTATATTCCGGTACGGCTATCACGCCTTCACCGACTTTGCGCGATGGTTTGAAGACATTAAAAAAAGATGTGGATTATACATTAGAGTTCAAAAATAACCTGAATGTGGGTACTGCCACTATGATTATAAAAGGAATTGGTAATTATGGAGGTGAGATTGCAAAAGAATTCAAAATTACCAAAGCGCGCCTTGTTGTAACTGTTGATGCCGGACAAACTAAACAATACGGAAAACCGGATCCTAAATTTACATATAAAATAACCACTGGAGAATTGAAAGGAACAGATGTCCTGAAAGGCGCTTTAGATCGTCAACCCGGTGAAGAAGTGGGTATCTATATTATTAATCAGGGGACATTGACTGCCGGAGATAACTATGAATTGATGGTAGTGAAGAATAACTTGAAAATTGAGAAAGCTGTCATTACGATCAAACCGGCTCCCGGTCAGAATAAAATATACGGACAAAAAGATCCGGAAATAAAATATACGGTAGTAGAAGGTGCATTGGTTGGAAAAGATGTTCTGACAGGAGCATTGAGCCATGCAATGGGTGAAAATGTAGGTACTTACGCTATTACTTTAGGAACATTGTCTGCCGGAAATAATTATGAATTACGGTTCATTTCAGATCAAAGCTCTTTTGAAATATTGAAAGCCGATATAACAGTAAAACCAGATCCAGGTCAGTCAAAAACATATGGCTCTCCGGATCCGCAGCTAACCTATACTGTTGTTTCCGGAACTCTTGTTAACGGAGATACGTTTAAAGGAGCTTTGACTCGTCAGGCGGGCGAAGACGTTGGTAAATACGCTATTCAGCAAGGAACTCTTAGTTTGAGTAATAACTATAATTTGAAAGTGGATTTAGCAGAGAAATTCGAGGTTGTACGTAAATCCTTTTAAGGCAGATTTTATTTTTAAATAATAATGAAGAGCGGGATATTGAAAAATATCCTGCTCTTTTTTATGAGATAACCGGAGGAGTTTGGTGTAAGAGTTCTTTCAATAAATAAAAGATTTCTCACTTCAATACATTACGTTCAGAATCTCGCTTATCCTGAACTGTGATTGATATAGCTTTTCTCCGGATTTATATTAATAAGCGCAGAAGAGCTATTGGAGCAGAGTAACTTTTTCTTAATTAATAATGAAAAAAATATTACCTTTGTTTCTTAATGAGCAAGTTGACTGATTTTACAGAATTATCTACTTAAGAGTTATTTATGATTTGATAATTTTCTTGCACACCCGTTTTCTTACCAATTCACTTTATTGAAAAAATATGGGATTATTTGACTTCTTTTCCAAAGAAAAAAAAGAGGACTTGAACAAAGGACTCGAAAAAACCAAAGAGAGCGTATTTTCAAAACTTACACGCGCCGTTGCCGGTAAATCCAAAGTAGATGATGAAGTGCTGGACAATCTTGAAGAAGTTCTTGTTACTTCGGATGTGGGTGTAGAAACGACACTCCGTGTAATTGAAAGGATTGAAAAACGGGTTGCGCAAGACAAATATGTCGGAACAGATGAACTAAACAATATCCTGAAAGAAGAAATTGCCGGATTATTGGAGGAAAATAATACACAAGACGGAGATGCTTTTACTATTCCTGAGACAGATGGACCATATGTAATTATGGTTGTAGGTGTCAATGGAGTAGGGAAGACCACTACTATCGGGAAACTGGCTTATCAATTTAAGAAATCGGGTAAGAAAGTCTATTTGGGAGCCGCCGATACATTTCGTGCTGCCGCTGTAGAGCAATTGGTAATCTGGGGCGAGCGGGTAGGAGTTCCCGTTGTCAAACAGAAAATGGGATCCGATCCGGCATCGGTTGCCTATGATACGCTCTCTTCTGCAAAAGCAAATGGCGCCGATGTGGTCATTATTGATACTGCCGGCCGTTTGCACAACAAGGTTAACCTGATGAACGAGCTGACAAAGATTAAGCAAGTAATGCAAAAGATTGTTCCGAATGCTCCGCATGAAGTGTTGCTCGTTTTGGATGGTTCTACCGGACAAAATGCTTTTGAACAAGCAAAACAATTTACCAAGGCTACAGAAGTAACAGCATTGGCGATTACTAAATTGGATGGAACAGCCAAAGGCGGTGTAGTGATTGGTATTTCAGATCAATTTAAAATACCTGTAAAATATATTGGAGTAGGAGAAGGTATAGAACATTTACAAGTTTTCCGCAAACGGGAATTTGTTGATTCTTTGTTTAAATGAAATAGTTACCAGTTACAAAGTTACGAGTTACAAGAATAATATGCGAATAAACACATATTTTGTAACTCGTAGCTTTGTAACTTGTTACTAAATTTAGAATATATGCTTAAGACGAATAGTGTAGATATAATAACCCTTGGGTGTTCCAAAAACCTTGTAGATTCGGAAATGTTGAGCCGTCAGTTGGAGTCCAATGGTTACAAGGTGAGGCATGACCCGGAAAAACCCGACGGTGATATTGTGATTATTAATACATGCGGTTTTATTGGAGATGCTAAAGAAGAATCGATCAATACTATTCTGCAATTCTGTGAATTACGGAAGAAACGGAAGATAAGCAAACTCTATGTGATGGGTTGCCTTTCGGGACGGTATATAAAAGAACTTCCGGTAGAGATTCCGGAAGTGGATAAGTTTTACGGTAAATTTAACTGGAAGGAACTTATTACAGACCTGGGAAAAAGCTATCAGCCTCAATTGGCGTTAGAACGTACATTGACGACTCCTTCTCATTACGCTTATCTGAAAATCTCCGAAGGCTGTAACCGCGCTTGCTCTTATTGCGCTATTCCGATTATTACGGGACGCCATCATTCCCGCCCGATGGAGGAGATTATAGAAGAGGTAAAATGGCTTGTCGGACAAGGGGTGAAAGAGTTTCAAATGATCGCTCAAGACCTTTCTTATTACGGAATGGATCTGTATAAATCGTTGAAATTGCCAGAACTGACAGAACGTATTGCCGATATAGAGGGAGTGGAATGGTTGCGGCTGCATTATGCTTATCCTGCAAAATTTCCGTTTGACCTGCTGAAAGTGATAAATGAACGGCATAATGTCTGCAATTACCTTGATATAGCTTTGCAGCATATTAGTGATAATATGTTGCAAAAAATGAGGCGGAATGTCTCCAAGTCTCAAACATACGACCTGATAGCCCGCATTCGCGAAGAGGTTCCCGGAATACATTTACGCACAACATTACTTGCCGGGCATCCGGGAGAAACCGAGGATGATTTTGAACAATTGCTGGAATTTGTCCAAAAGGCTCGTTTTGAGCGTATGGGGGCTTTCCCATACTCCGACGAGGAGGGTACGTATGCAAACCTGAATTATACCGACGATATCCCGTTTGAAGTTAAACAGTCTCGTGTAGATGAGTTGATGGCTGTCCAACAAGATATTTCGTTGGAAATAAACAAGTCAAAAGTTGGGCAAACATTAAAAGTGATTATTGACCGGGAAGAACCGGATTATTACATAGGAAGAACCGAATTTGACTCTCCTGAAGTTGATCCCGAAGTCTTGATTTCGAAAGAAAAGAAACTTGTAGCCGGTGATTTTTATCAGGTAAAGATCGTTGGGGCAGAAGAATTTGATTTGTATGGGGAGGTGTGATTTGAGTTTGAAATCTATCTAATAAATAGGGTCATTCGGGAAAAACAAAAAATATAAGTTTTTTGTTTTTGATAGTAATATTTAGAAAAGTTCATAGAATTTTCCTCTAATGATTTGAGTACTCAATTTGTTATTAAACTTCGCATCTTTGTGTAGGATTAAGCGCAAGTGCTTTTCTTTTTTAACGCAAAGACGCCAAGTCCGGAAAGACGCGAAGCTGTCTCTATATTATAGTTTTGACAAATATTTTGAACGTGTATTACTATATTAGATTTTCCCGATTTTTCCATATTTATATACAAAACCGGGAAAATTCTTCGGGAAATAATAAGGTTACTATCTACTTGTTATTTATTTATTGAATGTCCCTAAATTATGTATTAAAAACAAGAGGCTATTCAAAATGAAAGCCCCTTGTTGTATTTTGAAATCTATCCTGACCGAATGGATTATTTTGACAAAACCTTTAAAATTTTCAATAAAGAATTGTCTATGCTTTTTTTCTTTTTTGTAGCATCTTTAAACGGTACGAAGACGACCTGGCCGCTTGATATTCCCATCATCACATTTCTTTGTTCATCCAACAGTGCATCAATAGCAGCAGCTCCCAGGCGGCTGGCTAATATACGGTCAAACGCCGATGGAGACCCACCTCTCTGTATATGTCCGAGGATTGTTACATGAGGATCATATTCCGGATGATCTTTTTTTAGCCGTTCGGCAATACCCAATGCTCCGCCGGTAACTTTACTTTCGGCAACGATAACAATACTACTGTTTTTTGATTTGCGAAATCCGTTTTGAACCAGTTCTTCAACTTGGTCTACTTTGGTCTCTTTTTCAGGTATAATCGCATCTTCTGCTCCCGATGCCAGTCCCGATTCTAATGCTAATAATCCTGATTCCCTTCCCATTACCTCAATAAAGAACAACCGTTCGTGTGAGGTTGCCGTATCACGTATTTTGTCAACCGCCTGAACAATTGTGTTCAATGCAGTATCGTAACCAATTGTATGGTCAGTCCCGTACAGGTCATTGTCAATGGTACAAGGAACACCTACAACAGGAAAGTCCCATTCGAGGCTGAATGCTTCGGCGCCTCTGAAAGTACCGTCTCCGCCAAGAACTACCAACGCATCTATTTTCTCGTCCTGAATGATCCTGTATGCTTTTTCCCTGCCTTCCGGAGTACGGAACTCTTCACTCCGCGAAGTTTTTATTATGGTTCCGCCTTGCTGGATGATATTACTGACGTCTTGTGTTTTAAACTCTTTGATCTCTTTTGCCATTAGGCCTTTGTATCCCCTGTATATAGCTTTTACCTGTATTCCCTTATCAATCGCGCTTCTGGTGACAGCACGGATAGCTGCATTCATTCCCGGAGAGTCTCCGCCTGAGGTTAATACTCCAATACATTTGATCTGATACATGACGTTTTTTTTTTTTTTTTTGTTAAGTTGTTGTAACTAAGTGAATAACATGATATCACATTAGTTGTTTATATTTTCTTTCAAAAGATAATCCTCGATATTTTTTTTGACTTCTTCCATCAGCCATTTGGGAGTGGATGTAGCACCACAGATTCCTACGGAATGAACTCCTTTGAGCAGTGAAAAATCAAGTTCTTCTAATTCCGAGATAAGATGGACATTGCTGTTAATCTTTTTACACTCGTCGAATAATACTTTCCCATTTGAGCTCTTTCGTCCGCTTACGAAGAAAACAAGCTCATGTTGTGATACAAAATTAACGATTTTTGGAATCCGGTTGGCAACCTGCCTGCAAATTGTATCGTTATATTCAAAGATGTTTCTATCTACTATCTTTTTTTTAATTTCGCTTACAATCAGGTTAAATTCTTCTATCGATTTTGTTGTTTGAGAAAACAGTTTGATATTTTTATTGAAATTTATCTTATGTAAATCTTCTATGTTTTCAATTATTATAGCGTGCCCATCGGTTTGACCTACCAATCCGTTCACTTCGGCATGTCCTATTTTTCCGTATATGACAATTTGGGTGTGGTCAGGGTCGCTTTCCTCGTATGCTTTTTTTATGTTTCTCTGCAGATTAAGCACTACCGGACAGGTTGCATCAATTATTTCTATATTGTTTTCTTTTGCTTTCCGGTAGGTGAGGGGTGGTTCTCCGTGTGCCCGAAGTAATACTTTTTTGCCTCGGAGCCTGTAAAATTTATCGTGATCTATTGTGATAAGCCCTTTTTGAGATAGGCGTTCTACTTCCATACTATTATGGACTATATCGCCAAGGCAATAGAGTTCCTGCCCGAGAGCCAACTCTTCTTCTGCTTTGCGTATGGCATTGACCACCCCAAAGCAGAATCCGGAATCCTGATCTATCTTTATGACCATAGGGATTTTTATTCGTTTATTTTCTTTTTGAATAAACCCAATAACCACTCTTTTTGTTCTTCCGGCGATAAGTGGCTATTATCTAATTCAATGGCATCATCAGCTTTTCTTAAGGGACTTTCGGAGCGGTTTTGATCCATATAGTCCCTTTTTATTACGTTTTCCAGAATGGATTCGAAACTCTCTTCCTGTCCTTTCTGTTTTAATTCATCGTAACGTCTTTGCGCCCTTATTTCGGGCGAAGCGGTAACATATATTTTCAACTCTGCATCGGGAAAAACAACCGTGCCGATGTCTCTTCCGTCCATCACAATACCTTTATTTACGCTATATGCTTGTTGTTGGCTTACCATTGCTTTGCGTACAAATCCGATGGAGCTGACAATGCTTACCTGATTGGAAACAGCGAGTGAGCGGATTTTGTTTTCTACGTTCTCTCCGTTCAGGTAGGTTTCGCTTTTGCCTGTTTCCGGATTTACTTTGAATTCTATATGGATGTTTCCGATCTCTTTTTGGAGGGTGGTTTCGTCGACCTGATCGTTGTGAATCAGGTTGTTTTGTTGGCAATATAGTGTAACAGCCCTATACATGGCTCCACTGTCAACATAAGAATATCCTATCTCTTTGGCCAGTTCTTTCGCCATAGTGCTTTTTCCGGATGAAGAGAAGCCGTCTATTGCAATGACTATTTTTTTCATATACATGAAACTTATATTTGATCCTGAAATCTTACAATGTTAATAATTTCAGGTGTGTTTTTGTTCTTAGCTGATCGATTAATGTTTTGAAAGACAATTCTTTGAGTATTTAATTGACTGGACTTCTGTATATCTGAATGTCTGTATATCTGAGCATCTTCTTACTTAAACGAATCAAGGGAAGTCGAAAGAGAGAGGCTGATGGTATTTCCCGAAGCGGCATATTGGGCGTAAGCAGCTCCTAAGCTAAATTTATATACCCGTAGCCCGACTCCGAATGAAAAACCGTTTATCCCTTTTGTATCGTCCAGAGCAAATTCTTGGCTCCGGCGATGGTTGTAAGCCGCAGATATTTTAAAATTGTTGGAAGGGATAAACTCAACTCCGAATATCATATGACGGAGAAGCATATTTCCCCAACCGATACTATTATCCTCTTCTGTTGTTGATGATGTAATAGTGCTGCTTTGCGATGTTTCTTTGTAATAATTCAAATCCCAGTGGTTGAGGTTGACCAGAGTCAGGGAAAAGCGGAATGGGGCATGTGCCAGCCGTTTAGTAGCACCTAACTGAATATCCCAAGGTAAACTTTCCCTATGTTGCGAACCGTCTTCCGAATAGTAGCCTTTAAACTGTACGCCGACATTTTTTAATACCAGCCCGATTGAAAAATCGTGCTCGGGATCATAATAGTTTCCTCCCACATCTACTGCCAGCCCAAAACTGTGATATGTTTCGATATAAGAATATATGGGTTTCAGAGTAACTCCTGCCATGATGCTTTGGAACAGGCGCCGGGAATAAGTCGCATTCAGGCTGAGATCTCCTGCCGAAAAGCTCCCGGTAGAGATTTCGTCTTCTGTGTAGCCTTCGAATGAGCCGAAGTTTATGTAATTCAGGCTAACCGACCAATGGCTTAGGCTGTCAATGTCTTGTGCATATGCGACGGAGCAGCAACCTACATTGTTGATATAGTTTATATAGTTTACCGAAATGTTTTTGTTAACAGTGCTTGAGAGTAACGCGGGGTTTTGATAGACTAGATTTACATCTTTGTTTTGCAGGGAAACATTTGTACCTCCGAGGGCTGCTACTTCTGCCGAATTGGGTAAATTCAAAAATTTATAGACAGTTTCGTCTGAGCCACAAAATCCTGATATGGAAAAACATAAGAGAAGTATGGTGATCAGAAATGATTTCATGCGAGTTTGTTTATAATTTAATTCTGGACCGGACATTCAAAATAAAAATAAGCCGTTAATTGAATCGAAAAGACCGGAGATTAAACTCTTTTACAGATTATCCAATTTTATTCCAAATATATATCTTTTAGATTAAAATAACGTCGATTTTACTGTTCTATTGTGTATTTTTTACACTTGATTTTGAAGAATCCAATTGCCTTAGGATAGTCCGTAATTGGGGAATAATAGCTTGCCGGTTGTCATTTACCAGGGTGAAATCCGAAAGTTTAACTTTTTCTTCGTCCGGGAACTGGTTTTTTATGCGGCTTATTATTTGCTCTTCGCTTGCATTATCACGCATTTTGGCGCGTTCTATCCGCGTTTTTACAGGAGCAAAGACCGTAATGACATGATCAAGGAAACGATTCATTCCGCTTTCAAAAATAATAGCCGATTCACACGCTATCATCTCTGTTTTTTGCTTTTTGCTCCAATTGTTGAAATCGTCAAATACGGCAGGATGAATAATTGCGTTTGTCTTGGAAAGCAAGTCGGGGTTATTGAATATGAGTGACGCCATTAGGGCTTTATTCAATTCATCGCCCGAAAAAATATGGTCGCCCAGTAGTTCTTTTAATTTTTTCTGAACAGACAGATCGGTTTTTAATATGTTTTTGGATGCATCATCAGCATTGTAGACCGGAATGTTCATGATCTTCATTAGTTCGGAAACAACGGATTTCCCGCTTCCTATACCACCTGTGATTCCTATTCTTACCATACTTTTGAGTTAGTCTTTTTCCTCTATCAGGTAATCTACATATTTAGGATTGGCCTTTACGTTGAATATCTTCTCGGATTGCATTTTTATTTTAACCGGAAGTTTTTTCAAATTGTCTCCGGTCAAAGTTTCCTGGTAATCAACCGCTACAACGAAAGAAGAGGCATCTATCTTATCATACAGGCTTAATCCTAACTGGAAGCTTACGTTTACTACCGACGGAAAAATCCTGAGGATATGATTTTGAGGAACATTTGTGATAACAACAGGTACTTCAACTATTTTTTCGGTATATGGTTCAGCCTTTATCGTTACGTTGACAGAGGGAGACGAGTAAGCTATGTCTTTCAGCTTTTTTAGTTTTACTGATTGCCGGACGGTGTCTTTCAAACCTGAAAGGATCAACGGTTCCGTATAGGCAAATCGCATGGTGTCCAGTATGTTTTCGGGAGCGTAGACTGTTGTTGTTTCGGGAGAAATTTCTATAGAGTCGGTGAGGGTATATTGTTGAGCCAGATCAATCTGTTGGTTCAGTTTGACCGGAAGCGTTTTCTTTTTTAGTTGTATAAACTTGAAACGCAGGGTTCCCGGACTTATTTTTACGATCTGGGTCGTTGCATTCAGTTGTTTTAATATGGTAGGTTCCAGCTTTTTTGTATTAAACTCGGCTTTCCCTTTCTTAAGTTCTTCTATGTCGATGGAAATGGGTGAAAAGCGTTTTGTGGAACGGTAGTTCAGAAGAACATTGCCTCTGTCCGAAACTGTGACTTTCAGTTTTTCGGGCAGCTCTTCGGTTTGTACATAACCCAAGGGCAGGTTATCGTATGTTACAGGTATCTGGATTACGGTTTCATATGTTTTCCTCATGGCGTGCAATCCCCACATAGCTGTGGATATTACGAGGAAAAACAAAAAGATAAAAAGATCCTTGCTGGTCAAGAATCTTTTTAAACGTTGCATTCTACGAAAAAAAACATCAATAATCTGTTCTTTTTTCATATCTAAGTATAGAGCTTTATTTAGAGTCGTACTTTTTACATTGTACAACTCTTATTTGTTAACTTTCAACTCTTATTATTTCGCTTGTTGCTGAGTATCGGCTGCAGTGGCAAAAACAGAACCTTTATCTACTTTGATAATGATATTGTTGGCGATTTCCAGCATAACGTAATCTTCTTTCATCTCTTTGATCTTACCGTGGATTCCTCCCGAGGTAATGACCTGGTCTCCGTTTTGCAAAGCATCCCTGAATTTTTTGATCTCTTTCTGGCGTTTCATTTGCGGTCTGATCATGAAGAAATAAAAAACCACAAAGATCAGGACCATCATGATAATACTTGAATATCCGCCGGCTCCGGTAGCTTCGCCTTGTAATAAAATTGTTTGTAAATTCATAATTCGAATAAATTTTGTTTTCTGTAAATACAAAAGTAAACTATTTTGCGGTTGGCGTATAGTAGGCAACCTTAATAATTTTGTTATCTTTTCTTAATTTGTCGACAATCGAATCTAAAATACCATTGATGAAAACACTACTTTTTGCCGTACTGTAATCTTTTGCTATTTCAATATATTCGTTCATCGAAACATTAACAGGTATAGACGGGAAAGAGTGTATTTCGGAGAGTGCCACTTGCATGATAATCATATCCATAAACGCAAGCCTGTCTACTTCCCAGTTTTTTGTATGTTCCCTGATCAGTTCTTTATACTCTTTTTCGTTGTATATCGAATTACGCAAAAGTTCTTTTACAAACTCACGGTCTTCGTCATCTTTAAACATGGACAAAAGCGGCTGGTCACTCCCGTTGCCCTCTTCAAATTGCTTGATTGTTTTCATGGCAAAGCTCATCACTGTCTCCGTATCATCGTTCCAATAGATAGAGATCTCTTCCAGTTCCTTACCGAGGATTTCGCTTTCTGAAAATATTTTTTTGAAAATCATGCGCCATACCTCTTTATCATCCCGATAAGAGTTCTCTTTGTTTTGCATGTATTGGGAATATACTTCGGATGAGATGATCGCTTCATACAACTCTTTGATTAGTTCACTATGCTGATCCCAAGATATATTTTGTTTCTCGGTATAAGCAAGCAACTCTTTGTTCGCTGCGAGTTGAGAGGCAAACCGGTTATCTACAAACCGGGTGCTTGGATTTTTATCCTCAAAGGTTGCCGTCAACATCTGTTTCTTTTTGTTGATTCTCTCTTCGGCATAAGAGGTCAAAGTAACAATGAGGAGCAATAAATAAAAATACAAATCATACGCTTTTTCAATACTGAAGAATAACTCCTTTTCTGCTTTCTCAATGCTTTGCGTGTCACTCTTATAGTAAGAGTATAGGATTTGAACGGTTTTAATCCGGAGAAGAATACGGTTAATCATTTAATCGACTTCAAAAATTTCACAAATTTAGCCTTTTTATCTAAAAAAACATAGAAAGTCTGAAAAAATAGAGCGGGTTTTCAAAAATATTAGAATATATTCTATAAAATGTAGAAAATCTCAGGAATACAATTTGCAATTTATTTGTGGTTCTTTTTTACATATTATTAAATTTAATGCATCAAAAATTTTGATTATTAAAATAAATTTTACATTTTTGGTGAATAGTAAACTAAATGTACATGGAATTTTCTATGTGTATGTAAAGAGGGGGGCAATGTTATGGAAGAAATGAAAAAGAAGTTTGATGAAGATAAAAGGGATCAGGAAATAGTCTATTCGAGAGCTATTAAAGCCGGCAAAAGAATTTATTATTTGGATGTAAAAAGGAATAGGAAAGACGATTTGTTTTTAGCTATTACCGAGAGTAAAAAGAAAGTTACGGGCGAGGATGCCCAAGTATCTTTTGAAAAACATAAAATCTTTTTGTATAAAGAAGATTTTGCAAAGTTTAAAGAAGGGATTGATGACGTGATTGCATTTGTAAACAGGAATAGCAGCAATGAGGTCATGGATTCTGTGATAGTACAGGAACCGGACGAAAAAATAAGCGATAAGTTTAATATTGATTTCGGTTAAATAAGTTGAAAATTGAAAGTTGAAAGGTTTGAGGTGATTTGAGAGGTAAGAGGGATAATTTTTTTTAGAGATTTGCTTTTGCGGTTTCGTTTGGTATTTTTGTAGTTATAATAAAGAAGGTATAGAGGAGGAAGTAGTCGGTAAAGCCGGAGCTTTCTCCTTTTTATATATTTGAATTTCGGTTTTTTCGGATGAAATGTAGAAAGAAGAGAAAAAAAATACTTATCTCAAAGCTTGGTTTAGTTTTTCTTTTTGTAATATGGGAACTATAAAAATGAAATGATCTCTTCGGGTGTATCAGCTATTTTCCAAGGATTTTCTTTTAATAAATTTTCTTTAGACCTGAATCCCCAGGTTACCCCTATTGAGAGGATGCCTGCATTTTTAGCCGTTTGTATGTCGATGTCCGAATCACCCACGTAAATGGTCTTTTCCGAATTCAATTCTTGCATCGCTGCAAAAATGCCGTCGGGAGAAGGCTTTTTTCTTATCTTTTCGCTTTCGCCTATTGCTACCTGTATATATGGTGAGAAAAATTCTTTGCAGAGGACTTTTACAGCAGGGTCGTATTTGTTGGATACAACTCCCATTTTTATATTGCGTTTTTGAAGCTCTTCCAGCAAGCCTATAATTCCATAGTAAGGCTTGGTCTTATTATTCATTTTTTGTTTATAATGCTTGTAGAAGAGTTTGAGGCAATGTTCGGATTCGTACATTCCCATCCCGTCAGGCAGAGCCCTTGAGATTAATAAGCGGACTCCGTTTCCCACAAATTGCTTAATTTCGGGCATGGAGCGTGAAGGATAGCCTGCTTCCCGAAGCGCAGCATTCACACTATCGGCAAGGTCTTCCAATGAATTGAGCAGTGTCCCGTCTAAGTCGAAAAGGACAGTATCATATTTCATAAGGATTCTTTTTTATCACGGAAGCACAAGGAATACAGAGAAATTACTATTGAATGATTTATTCTCCGGGCTTCCGGCACTCATTAATTTTTTCTTAATCCGGGTTTTTTAAACAGGAAAAAAGAATTCTTATTATTTGCCGGCAGGTTGTTGCGGTTTTTCCGATTGCTTTTTATCTTCTGCCATATCGCAAGTTCCGATGAATATTGCATTAGGCTCAATAGAAAGTATTTTTGCTTTTATTTCGCCTTCAACTTTTGATGTTGATTTGAGGGAAAGGGTGTCGCTTACAAAGATTTTTCCTTTGACGCTTCCCATCACTTCGGCTGATACGCATGTCAGAGTGCCTTCGATTATGCCTTTGTTGCCGATTATTACTTTTCCTTTACAAACGATGGTTCCATCTACGGTTCCATCTATACGGAAATTATTTTCTGCTTGAATTTCTCCAATTGCTTTCGTACCGAATGCTAACGTATTGTGCTCCGTACCTTGTGCTACTACTTCCTTTGCCATATTATTACCAAATAAATCGTTGATAAGGTTTGTATTTTTTTAACAACCGGATTTGCCAGACCGATAAATCCCGTTTATGTGTATGATTTAATAATCTTTTTTGTGCTTATCAGCTATATTACCCCTAACGAAAAAAAGTAAACACAAAGGAACGAAGTGCACAAAGAAAATAAAAAACAAACATAACTTCGTGTTCCTTGTGCCTTTGTGTTTATAAACGTTCATTAACGTTGACGTTGGGGAAATATTGCTAGTGTTATCTTTTTAGCAACAATACCTTAGTATGCCGACTTAAACTGTTCGAGGAACCGTGTGTCGTTTTCCGAAAACATACGGAGGTCTTTTACCTGAAATTTCAGGTTCGTGATGCGCTCTATTCCCATTCCGAAAGCATATCCCGAATAAACTTTACTGTCTATTCCGCAAGTTTCCAATACGTTGGGGTCTACCATTCCGCAACCGAGGATCTCAACCCAACCTGTGTTTTTACAGAATGGGCATCCTTTTCCTCCGCACAGGTTGCAGGATATATCCATTTCGGCAGATGGTTCTGTAAATGGGAAGAAAGAGGGGCGCAGGCGTATCTGGGTCTCTTCGCCGAACATTTCTTTGGCAAAATAGAGTAATGCCTGTTTTAAGTCGGCGAAAGATACGTTTTTGTCTATATATAACCCTTCTACCTGATGAAAAAAGCAGTGTGCACGGTAGGAGATCGCTTCGTTGCGGTAAACCCTTCCCGGACACAGGATGCGGATAGGAGGCTTTTGCGTAGTCATTACCCGCGACTGTACCGAAGAGGTGTGTGTGCGCAACAATACATCCGGATCCCTTGTAATGAAAAATGTATCCTGCATATCCCTTGCCGGATGTTCAGGTGGAAAGTTTAGCGACGAAAATACATGCCAGTCGTCTTCGATCTCAGGCCCTTCGGCAATTACATATCCTAAGCGGGAAAATATGTCTACTATTTCGTTTTTTACAATCGAGAGTGGATGGCGTGTGCCCAGAGTAATGGGGTCGGGAGTTCTTGTCAGATCCGGTTTTTCGGCTCCCGAATTGTCGCTTTCAAAGAGCTCTTTAAGCTCGTTTATTTTGTCTTGTGCTTTATTTTTCAGGTCGTTGAGCAATTGCCCGACTTCTTTTTTTTCTTCAGCGGCTACGTTTCTGAAATCGTTGAAGAGGTTGGATATTTCGCCTTTTTTACTTAGGTATTTGATACGCAAAGTTTCTATTTCATCGCTGCTGGAAACTTTCAGGGCATTGATTTCTGCCAATAATTGTTTTATACGTTCTTTCATTTTTAATGCAATCTTTTACGCCTAATTTCTTCGTTGTGAAAAAAAACGATAATCCGGAATTTGTTTCGTTCCCCGGATTTTTCATGCCCGGTCTCTTCTTATAAAAAGATCATGGTACATGCAAAAGTACAAAATTAATTGAAAATATTTAGAAACAGTTTAAATTTCATATAAACCTGAGTCCGGCATAAGGATAAAGCATTGATCTTTCCGCTGCCTTGGAGACGGTTAGTAAAGGTGAGAGTTGAGAATTCTTGGTAGAACCAAGCGGCAAAGCCGAGCGGAAAGGTGAAAGTTAAGAAATGTTTTTTGTTTGACGACCGATTGTGAGGAGCAAGGAGTTTAAAACGTTTTAGTGTAATGCAGGAGATTTTTAGCTGAGAATCCAGAGTGGTGGCTTTGCTTACTTTTTTCAAATGTTGGAATTAGTAAAACATAATCATGAGTTCTTTAAAAAAAATGGATAGGCGAGATTCCTCCCTTCACTACGTTCCGTTCGGAATGACTAGTGTTTACAGTATATTAGAGGAGAAATAGGCGGCTTTGCCGCCTATTTCTCCTTATACCTTTTTTAGTATAAGCCAGAAAGTCATTCCGAACGGAACGTAGTGAAGGGAGGAATCTTTTGAAAATTGAAAATGAATGCTAATGAAAATTTTCTATATCTAATTCAATATAAATGTAGAATTTTAATCCGTTTTTATTGAACACCAAAGGCACGGAACATACAGGGTCTTTTTTAATACTCTGCGTTTTCCGTGCCTTTATGTTATATGTAAAACCTAGTTTTATAGTGCGGCTGATGCTGCTTCTACGTCTTTATTGATTTTTTTTACAAGTCCTTGCAATACGGTTCCGGGACCTACTTCTACGAAAGAAGTTGCACCATCGGCGATCATGTTTTGAACGGATTGCGTCCATTTTACCGGAGCGGTAAGTTGCAACACAAGGTTCTTTTTAATCGTTTCAGGATCGGTTTCGCCTTTAGTTGTTACATTTTGGTAAACAGGACATTTCGGAGCGTTGAATTTTGTTGCTTCAATAGCTGCCGCCAATTCTACTTTGGCAGGTTCCATCAATGGTGAGTGGAAAGCGCCTCCTACAGGTAGCTTAAGTGCACGTTTAGCTCCTGCTGCCAATAGCAATTCGCATGCTTTTTCTACTCCTGCTATTGATCCGGAGATTACTAATTGTCCCGGGCAGTTGTAATTGGCTGGAACTACAACTTCGTCTTTGATAGAGGCGCAGATCTCTTCTACTTTTTCATCGGGCAAGCCTAATACGGCAGCCATCGTTGAAGGGGTTGCTTCGCATGCTTTTTGCATCGCCATAGCGCGTTTCGAAACAAGGACAAGCCCGTCTTCGAAATTCAGGGCTCCGGCAGCTACCAATGCCGAAAATTCTCCCAAAGAGTGTCCGGCTACCATGTCGGGTTGAAATTTATCACCCATCACTTTGGCAAGGATAACCGAGTGAAGGAATACGGCAGGTTGTGTAACTTTAGTTTGTTTCAGTGCGTCAGCGTCTCCTTCGAACATAATATCTGTTATGCGGAAACCTAGGATTTCGTTTGCTTTTTCGAATAATTCTTTGGCTAAAGCCGAATTGTCATATAAATCTTTTCCCATTCCGGTGAATTGGGCTCCCTGTCCGGGAAATACAAATGCTTTCATAAATTTAAATTTGAAATGTTAGATAAATTCGTAAAAAACGAATTGTTACCTTTTATATAAAAAATTATTTATCAGCTTTCAGGCTCATGTCGAGACCTTTCACGGAGTGGGTTAATGCGCCCACAGAGATATAATCGACACCGCATTCGGCATAATCCCTTAGTGTATCGAAAGTGATTCCGCCCGAAGATTCGGTTTCATATTTCCCGTTGATTCTTTTGACAGCCTCACATGTGGTCGGGATATCGAAATTGTCGAGCATAATCCGGTCTACCCCTCCGACTTTCATTACCTGTTCCAGTTCGTCGAGGTTACGTACCTCAATCTCGATTTTCAGATTCTTGTTTTTTTCTTTCAGGTATTCTTTTGCCTTCGTAATCGCATTTTCAATACCTCCGGCAAAATCGACGTGATTGTCTTTCAAAAGGATCATGTCAAACAACCCGATCCGGTGGTTAACTCCTCCTCCGATTTTTACGGCAGCTTTTTCGATCAGCCGGAGTCCCGGAGTTGTTTTCCGGGTGTCTAATACGCGGGTATGCAGCCCTTCCAGTTTCTTGACATACTTGCGGGTGGTAGTTGCAATACCGCTCATACGTTGCATCAGGTTCAGTACAATGCGCTCTGTTTGTAACAGCGATTGTGTTTTTCCTTCCACGGTAAATGCGATGTCTCCCGGATTAACTTCCGCTCCGTCGCGGATAAAGATTTCCATTTTTATTTCCGGGTCAAACTTATGGAAAACTTTTTCGGCAAGTTCTACTCCCGCCAGTACCCCTTTCTCTTTGATGATCAGTTGTGCTTTGCCGTAAGCCGAAGCAGGAATGCACGAGAGGGTGGTGTGGTCGCCATCATCTATGTCTTCAGAGAAAGCATTATTTAATAAACTTTCAATCAAATCATTTTCATTCATTGTCCGAGAATTTTTTTTATGTTGGTTCGGTCTTTCGTTGATTTTATAGAAATATTAATTTATTGTCCGCATTTTTATAAATATATTTGCGGTAAAATAGTAATTATTCAAATGAAATTTATACTCCTAACAGTCGGCAAAACTAATGAATTATCTTTTAAAAATGCAATTTCGGATTATCAAAAACGATTGAAATTTTATATTCCGTTTGAAATAGAAGAGATTCCGGAGTTGAAGAATACTAAAAGTATTTCGGAAGAAATGCAACGGCAAAAAGAGGGAGAACTGATACTGAAGAACCTGACCGAGGCGGACGAAGTAGTTTTGTTGGACGATAAAGGCGAGCAGTATACTTCCATGCAGTTTGCATCTTATTTGGAGAAAAAAATGAGTTCGGGAAACAAACGGCTGATTTTCGTTGTGGGAGGTCCTTATGGGTTCAGTCAGGATGTATACCGGAGGGCAAACGGCAAAATCTCCCTTTCTCGGATGACTTTTTCACATCAGATGGTGCGCTTGGTTTTTACCGAGCAACTTTACCGTGGCATGACTATTTTGAAAGGCGAGCCTTATCACCATGAATAATTGAACAACTGAACAACTGTTTTTAAATAAAATAATATGATGCCCTTACGTCATTTCTTAACTTTCACTTTTCACTTTTCATCTTTCACTATTAAAAAAAATATTCTTTATTGTGTCGGATTTTTTGTAGTGCTTTTTTCTTTTTGCGGAAAGACGGAAGCCCAATCATACCGTTCGGCAGAAACAATAGCCTATATCGATACTTACAGTACAATTGCAGTCCGGGAGATGATCGACTATAAGATACCGGCAAGCATTACGTTGGCTCAGGGAATTTTGGAGTCGGGGAGCGGAAGGAGCGAATTGGCAAAAAATGCGAACAATCATTTCGGAATCAAATGCACAAGCGATTATACCGGAGACAAGTATCTCAAGGATGATAATAAGAAGGATGATTGTTTTCGCGTGTATATCCATGCGGAAGAGTCGTATCGAGACCACTCTCTTTTCCTGACGACAAGGAAGCATTATTCAGGATTGTTCAGACTGGATATTACCGACTATAAAGGTTGGGCAAAAGGGCTGAAAGAGGCTGGTTATGCTACGAATCCGCAATATCCGGAACTATTGATTGCCGTGATCGAGCAAAACCGTTTGTATGAGTATGATGCTGATCCGGAAAGATTCCTGAAGAAGGATGAAGAGGATACTGCAAATCTTCCGGTTCCTTCCAAACCGGAGTCAGAGGAGCTGGAAAAGGATAAAATCAATGGAGTGAAGTGTATTTTGGTAAAGCCGGGAGATACTTTTTATGGTTTATCCAGGAGGTATGAGGTTTCGATCGAAAATTTGAAAAAATACAATGATTTTCCGGACGGCTATGTTTTAAAAGCGGGTGAGTATATTTTTCTACAAAAGAAAAGAAAAAAATTTGAGCAGCAAAAGCATCATGATGTCCGGAAAGGCGAGACATTGCTCTTGATAGCACAAAAATACGGAGTCAGGAAGCGCAGCCTGATGAAGATGAACGGATTGAAGGATGAAGCACCGGACGGAATGAGATTAATGCTTAATTAAAATTGATAAAAGAGGATTATAAATAAACCTTGGAGAGTGGAGAAATTAAAAATTCTACCTTCTCCGTGATACATAAAATTAAAATAAAGAATCAATGAAAAAATTATTTTTAGGAGTTTCCATCCTGTTGAATGTTTTGTTAATTGCTTTGTGTATTTATCAGATGTCGCGTCCCAAGATGCTAATAAAAGATAATTCTCACATGACTTATCTCTCTTTAAATTCCTTGCAACGGAAATTGACAGTCGAAAGTGGGGATATCGTTTTTATGGGAGGAAAGCAAGTTGCCGATTGCCCTTGGTATGAGTTACTGGATAATTGTAAGGTAAAGAACCGGGGTGTTCCGGGCGCCCTTATAAATAACGAATTAGTAAGATTGGACGCTATTCTGGGAAATTCTCCTTCCCAACTGTTTCTCCTTTTTGGAATAGATGACCTCAATACCGGAGCTTCGCCCGATATAGTATTGGAACAGTATATTAAATTTATCCGGCTTATCCGCGAAAAATCTCCAATGACGGAAGTTATTATTCAGTCTGTGCTGCCTGTGAATAATAGGCTACCTAATTATAATATGGGGGTTAATGCAACGGATATTGAGACATTCAATAAAAAACTGAAAGCATTTGCATTGGAAAACGGCATTGTCTTTTTGAACTTATATGATGATTTTTGTGACGAGTCCGGCTCCCTCAATCCGTTTTACGCTGTTGCAGACGGTTTTCTTTTAAGCGGAACGGGTTATGAAATATGGCAGGAAAGGCTGAAATCATTTGTCCGCTAAGGAAAATAACTTGATGATATAAAAGTAAAGGCGCTAAGTATTTTGCTACTTAGCGCCTTTACTTGAAGTATTTATCAATATAAATTATTTAAACGAGATATAAGAAATCCTTATTTTCAATGCCGGAGGCATTGTATGTTTATAGAAAAAGATGATGATTCTATTTATACGACTTCTTTCGGAGTCGAATGTAGAGCATATTAAGCGTTTTCTATAAATGTATAAAATTTAATTTATTGATAATCAATATTTTATTTGGATGTTATATCGAACTTACTTAAAATCAGCTTTCTGTATACGATTTATATTTAAATCTTTTGCAATTCAGCTATCAATGTCTGATTTTCTTTCAATGTTCCTACCGTAATTCGTAGTCCTCCAAGACAAAGCGACACAGAGTTTCTGTTACGAACAATAATGCCTCTTTCTACCAGTGATTGGTAAGTTGCATTGGCATCAGGCACTTTTACCAGTAAAAAGTTAGCGTTTGTAGGATACACTTTTTCTATGAAAGGTAATTTTTTAAGTTCTTCCTCCAGATAAGAGCGTTGTTCCAGCAGCATTTTAACCCATTCGTTTTTGCGATCTTCGTGATCCAGTTGTTCGCTGACAAAGTTTTGAGTCAGCAAGTTGACATTATAAGGGTATTTTACTTTGTTGAAATAGCTGATAACTTCTTCCGAAGCAAAAGCCATCCCGCAACGTACCGAGGCTAATCCCCAAGCCTTGGAGAAGGTTTGCAATACGATTACATTCGGATATTTATCTAACTCTTCCAACCATGATTTTTCGGGAGAAAAGTCGATATATGCTTCGTCGATAACTACTATGCCTTCAAATCCGTTTATGATTTTGAGCATTTCATCCCGGTTCAGCAGGTTTCCGGTGGGGTTATTGGGCGAGCAGAGGAAGATTACTTTCGTATTTTTGTCTGCCGTTTTCAGAACCTCTTCGGCATTGAGCGAAAAATCATCGTTCAGGAATGCCTTCCGGTATTCTACATTATTGATATCGGCACATACTTTATACATTCCGTATGTCGGTTCGATAGCTACAACATTGTCCTGTTTCGGTTCGCAAAAAATGCGGATAGCCAGATCGATGGGTTCGTCGCTTCCTACACCCAGCATAATCTGTTCGGGACGAACATGTTTTATTCCGGCAATTTTTTTCTTCAGTTTCCACTGCAATGGATCCGGATAACGATTATATGGCTCATTCATGGGATTTTCATTAGCATCCAGATAAACAGATGCTTCTCCTTTAAACTCGTCTCTGGCGCAGGAGTATGGTTTTAAGGAGTAAATATTGGGGCGGATGAGTTTTTGTAAGTTCATAATTTTATTCTCAATTGATTGATGAAAATACTTATATTTCTATTGATATTTTTACTTTTCCTCCTAATCCTTTTTCTACAATATCGTATAGTGTTTTAAGAGTCAGGTTGCTGCCATTGTTTTCTATGCGGGAAATATATTCTCTTTTGCGTTCCACTCGTTCGGCTATTTCAGCTTGCGTAAGATGTTTTTCTTCTCGTGCCTTGCGTAACAAAAGCCCGATTTTAAAGCCTTCAAACTCTCTTTCCAATTCATCACGTCGTTGAGATCCTTTTTCTCCGTAAATGTCATCTTTTATATCTTTCCAACTTTTAGTTTCCATGTTTTTTTGCTTTTTGTTCATAATATTCAGCCATTAGTTTTAATGCTTTTTCGATTTCTCCTTTGGGTGTTTTTTGAGTTTTCTTTTGAAATCCATTAAGTAATATCACTAATTTGTCGTTATCGAAAAAACAAAATACCCGCCAGATATTTGTTCCAAGTTGAATCCTAGCTTCGTATAAACTATTTGCTCCAATGATGGATTTTAAATAGTTTTTTGGAATTCTTTCCAAAGTTTCAATTGATTCAATTATTTTAAATACTTTATTTTGAACTTTTTGTGGTTGTTCAATTAAAAATTCTTCAAAATAATTTTTAAAAGCAATGACTTCTCTTACTTTCATAAAACAAAGGTAACTTTAAAGTTACATATCTCCAAATTATTAAAAGCTTATATCTTCATTCTCAGAGTGACAGCATTCTTATGTGCAAAAAGCTCTTCGTTTTCAGCCATAACTTCAATTGCTTGACCTATATTTTGTAAACCTTCTTTTGTCAATTCCTGAAAAGTGATTTTCTTCATAAAACTATCCAAATTTACGCCGCTGTAAGCCTTTGCATAACCGTTTGTCGGTAAGGTGTGGTTTGTTCCTGAAGCATAATCGCCCGCACTCTCGGGTGTCAGGTGACCAAGGAAGATAGAACCTGCATTGGTGATTTTTTCGGCAATATCGCGATAGTTGTGGGTGGAAATAATTAAATGCTCGGGTGCATACTCATTGGTGACGGCGATAGCTTCGTCCATCTCTTTTACAATGATTATTTTGCTGTGTTCCAAGGCTTTTTTTGCCAGATCGGCGCGTGGAAGTTCTTCTACCTGAATGCTTACCTGTTCCACCACTTTTTGAGCCAGTTCTTCACTTGTCGTTATTAAAATTGACTGACTGTCAACACCATGTTCCGCTTGCGAAAGCAGATCGGCAGCCACAAAAACCGGATTTGCCGTTTCATCAGCTAATACTTCTACTTCCGAAGGACCCGCGGGCATGTCGATGGCGACATCTTTGAGTGAGACAAGTTGTTTGGCGCAGGTTACGTATTGATTTCCCGGACCGAATATCTTATATACTCTCGGTACGCTTTCAGTGCCGTAAGCCATTGCTCCGATAGCCTGAATACCGCCGATTTTGTAGATTTTTGTTACTCCTGCCGTTTGGGCGGCAAAGAGAATTGCAGGATGGATTTTACCCTCTTTGTTTGGAGGAGAGCAAAGCACTATTTCTTTGCATCCTGCTATCTTGGCTGGGATGGCAAGCATCAGCACGGTTGAGAACAGAGGTGCTGTTCCTCCCGGAATATAGAGACCTACTTTATCGATCGCGACTGCCTTTTGCCAACAGGTGACACCGGGCATGGTTTCGATTTTCGGCAATTCGTGTTTTTGTGCAGAGTGAAATTTCTCAATGTTGCTCTTAGCCAATAAAATGGCAGACTTCAACTCTTCCGGTATCTGTTTTCCGGCTTCTGAAATTTCATCTTCAGTCACTTGCAACGATGATAATTGAACTTTGTCGAATTTCAACTCATACTCTTTTACCGCTTTATCTCCATTTGTTTTTATGTCGTTTAAGACATTTTGCACGGTTTGGAATAAAGTGCTGTTATCAAACGTCGGGCGGGTTAGGATTTTTGCCCATTCTGTTTGTTGAGGATATTTGATTGTATTCATAATTCGAAAATAAGTAAATAAGCAAATGTGTAAATAAGCAAATTAGCAAATGGTGGTGCATTTGGTTGTTTTTTTACTTCTATTATTTGATTTTGAACTTCTTGTTATTTTTTTTATAATTACCGCAATTATACCATCAAAATTTTTGACATGGGTGTTACATTTGCTAATTTACACATTAGTAAATTTGCTAATTAAACAATCATCTTTTCAATCGGAACAACCAAAATACCTTCTGCTCCAAGTGCTTTCAGCTTGCAGATGATATCCCAGAATTTCTTTTCGTCGATAACCGAATGTAGCGAGCTCCAGCCTTTTTCGAGTAGAGGTGTAACGGTCGGCGATTTCATACCCGGCAGTAATTGGCATACATCATCAATCTTGTCGTTCGGGATATTCAGTATATTGTATTTTTTTCCTTCTGCATTTTTGTAAGAGTCAAAGCGAAACAAAAGCTCGTCCAGAATAGCCCGTTTTTCATTTGTTAGCTCTTTATTGGCAATCATCAATGCTTCGGAGTACATGACTATTTCTACTTCTTTCAGGTTATTGCTGACCAGTGTTCCTCCTGAACTTACAATGTCAAAAATACAGTCGGCAAGACCAATGCCGGGAGCGATCTCTACCGAACCTGTGATTACGTGTATTTCGGCATTGATGTTATTCTTTTTCAGGAAATCACCTAAAATTACAGGGTAGGAGGTCGCTATTTTTTTTCCTTCAAACCATTTCACTCCTTTATAATCTGCCGATTTCGGAATGGCGAGCGAAAGCCTGCATTTACTGAAGTCCAACCGTTTGATGATAGTGGCGTTTTCTTTTTTCTCTTCATATTCGTTTTCACCTACGACGCCTACATCGGCAATTCCGCTTGCTACGGCTTGAGGAATATCATCGTCCCGCAAAAAAAGGATTTCTACCGGAAAGTTTTTAGCCGGAATTAATAGTGTCCTTTTTCCGGATTCGATTTTAATGCTCGATTCTGTAAGCATTGTCATTGTCTCTTCATATAAACGGCCTTTTGCCTGAACTGCAATTCTTAGCATATTTTAATTGATTTTATTTAGAGTAAACAAGTAAACGAAAATATCTTCGTTCATTTTATTATTCCGAAAATTGTTGGTATTTGTTTATTGATTTACTCGTTAACTTGATTTTTTAAATTATAAATAAAAAAAAGCCTACCATTCCGGTAAGCTTTCAAATTATATTTTTCTATTAGATATGATATACCCGCTCACCGATTAACGTTGATTCTGATGATGAGTATGATGCATATTTAACCGCATGTATTTCTTTAATTTTGATGCAAATATATAAAAATATTTAGTTGTAAAAAAATAAAACATAAAAAAGCAATGAAGATATGGGTTTGTGTGGAAAATCATTATTCATTTTACTCATTGTTTAATGAAATAGTTTAGATTTAATTTAAAAAATTATATATGATTTACATCGCGTTAACGTACGTTTATTCCCGTATCAATACTTTTGCTTGCTCAACGCTACCATTGCTACGCATCCACACAATATAGAGCCCTTCCGGAAGTTTTCCGTGATTGAATGTGTGAGAGTAGTTTTTTCCTGCAAAAGTATGCAGTTTGGTAGATGCAACGAGATTGCCGTTCAAACTGTAAAGTTCGAGTTCGTTTTCGCCGCTATCCTGCGCTGTGAAGTTTACACTCACGGTAGAGTTTGGCAATACATGTACATGCATGCGGGTATCAGGATCAGCTGATATTTTAGCGGTTCCGGTAAACTCACCCGGATCTGTAAATTCGGCAATATAAATCAATTGCATATCACTGATGTTTACACTTTGCATCGAATGTCCTACGTTGAATGCTAATTGTGCATTTATATCCGATTCATTTGTCATCTCAAATTCAAAAGAAAATTTTCTCGATTCCGTAGTTAAATCAAATGATCCTCCGGCATTTAAGTAGTCGGTATATGGAGAAGCAGCCATTTGAAGCAATACTTCCATCTGTCTTGGAGCAGCAGCGTAAGCATTGAATGTTAAGCGGTATTTCATGCCTTTTTCGAGAGCAATCCCCGATTGTATAAGTTGAGGCTCCCACGGGTTGGCACCGATTGCCGTAATATTTATGACTGCCTGATTATTAATAGGGGTATATGTGCCTGCTGAATTTCCATAGCTGCTTCCTGTGTTCAATGTCCAGAGTTGGGTATTGGCAAAGTTACCGTTTCTGACCAGATTTTCAGTACCATCGCCAACCAAGATAAAATTAGCCGTAACGGTTTTGTCTTTGTCCATTTTGACAGAAAGCGGTACTTGGTTTCCGGAAGCGTCTCCGCTCCAACTTTCAAATTCCCAACCTCCTGCTGCAACCGGGGTGAGCGAAACATTTGCACCATCATCGTAACGGCCATTTGAGGTGTCCGGATTACGGGTGATCGTTCCGCCCGCAGCCGGCGCAACTGAGGTGGTAAGTCTAAATCCTGTTTCAGCTTCGCTATACAAAAGCTCAAGCATTTTTTGTCCGTAGTTTTCGCCCAATTTTTTATATCCCTCATAGCTGAAGTGCAGGTTATCCCCACCGCTTGCACAACCTTGCGACGAGATTACATGTGCAACATTTTTACCATTCGGCAGTTTAGCAGTTATAGCACTTGGTAGGGTGCTGATATTTCCGTTATTGTTGCCATAAGCCTGACCAGCCAATATCGGAATGGAATTTGCAGGAAGTCCTAAATCGTTCAGCATATTATCATAGATTCCTTTTACTTTTTGTCCCCAATTACCATTTAGTGCGCCGGATTCTCCTTGGTGCATGATAATACCTTTAATAACACCTGATTTTTGAGCTTCCTTTGCCAAATTCAACAAATAGTTGTAAGGATCGTTTCCATATATGTTCGCTGTATTTTTCATATAGTCCGCTTGCGTTTTATAATAATCGGGAGCGCCTGTTTTTTCAAAACCATTGATAGCGGCTCCGGCAACGGCAACGACAATAACGCCTATTTTAATATTTTCATCAGGGATTCCGGCAACCAATGTGCGTCCGAAATAATCGGCAGGACATAAGCCTAAATTGTTTCTCACCAAAGGCGGAACAGCCGTATACCAATTACCTTTTGTCCGCTGTTCATTACCGCTGGCTAACTTGTAAGATCCGGAGACGGCAGCCATCACCCGAAAACGCGGATCTACATTTTGTTTATATGCAATAGGTATATTATCGCTGTACGCGATTGAACTACCGCTCCAGTTTTGCCCCTCCATATTCGATTGTCCGAAAGCAAGGTAAATGTGAAAATTCGGATCCGGCGTTTGCGCCTGCCCCAGTACTGTTGCCATAAATGCAAAGATTAGGATACTGAGTAGATAATTTGTCTTTTTCATTGTGTGAAAGATTTAAAGTGTTTGTGCTTTAGGTATTTATTGTTGGTAAAGGTAAAAAATGTTATGGATTGAGTATGAATATTTTTGAGATTTTTTTAACCTGAATTGTTTTAGATGTTTTATTTAAAGGTTAAGGATTATCGTGTTTTTTTAATTATTTCGAAGTTTTGTACCAAGCAGATACCCTATGTCTTGCTTCTTATTTGGCGTAAATTTAGCAATAGCATAATTTGTGCCAAATCCGGAGGCTGAATCTTGAAAAAAGATATTTTTCCGGTTTATCCGCTTGTTTGTTTACTTATCTGTTTTTTACGGAAAAAGAGTTATTTTTGTTTCTTAAACGCAAAATTGCCGATTATGAATTTAATAGTTGATCAGGGAAACTCTTTTGCCAAAATAGGAATCTTTTCGGATGAAGTATTGCTTCATACAGCTATTTTTAAAAAGATAGGAAAAGAAGAACTGGACTCCTTGTTTCAGTTATATCCGATTTCTTCCGTTATTCTCTCTTCTGTTGTGAATACAGAGTTAGAATTGATCGAATACCTCAAAAAAAGAACCGGAAAATTCATCTTGCTGGATGAGAATACCCCACTTCCGATAGAAAATTTATATAAGACTCCTGAGACATTGGGGAGAGACCGGATTGCCGCTTGTGTTGGTGCGAATTTTCTGAAGCCGGATACAAATTTGCTGGTAATTGATGCCGGAACGGCAATTACTTATGACGTGGTGAATGCTAAGAATCAATATTTAGGAGGCAATATATCGCCCGGATTGGAGATGAGAAAAAGGGCGCTGCATACTTTTACCCAAAAATTACCGTTAGTAGAAATAACAGATTCCGTTCCGATGCTTGGGACTACTACAAAGGAGGCTATTTTGGCGGGAATTGTCAATGGATTGGTTTACGAAATAGAAGGATGCATTTCATCGGTTTCGTCTGTTTATCCGTGTCTTTCAGTATTTTTAACAGGAGGGGATGCTTTTTACTTTGAAAGAAAAGTAAAAAATAGCATCTTTGCAAATCAAAATTTATTACTGGTAGGTTTAAACCGAATACTCAACTTTTAGATGTTAAAAAAGAGCTTAGTTGTCATTCTTTTTATATGGTCTTGTATAGCAGGAATGCATTCACAAAACAGTACAAGTTCGCCTTATAGCCGTTATGGATATGGAGAACTTGTTGATGCGGGATTCGGTCAGAATAAATCTATGGGAGGAATATCCTACGGTTTACGGGCCAGCAAATTTACCAATCCGGGAAACCCTGCCTCTTTTACGGCTATTGATTCCCTTACTTTTCGTTTTGAAGCGGCTGCAAGTTTGAAATTTTCTTCATATAAAGACTCCAATGGAGAGCAGTCAAAAACGAATGGAAATCTGGAATACCTTGCATTACAGTTTCCTGTGAAAAAATGGTTGGGGATTAGCGCCGGCGTTTTGCCTTACTCTGTTGTCGGATACGATTTCTCTTCTAAAGATACTCAAAGCTCGACTATTACGAGTGGTTCGTTAGAGTCTACTTATCTCTACGAGGGTTCGGGAGGAATTACCCAGATTTATTTGGGAGCTGCTGTAAATCCGTTCCCTAATTTTTCTTTGGGTGCGAGTTTGGATTTTAATTTTGGAACAATAAAACATTCGAGTTCGGTTTCTTTCGATAATACAGCATATTACTCTACTTCACAGGCAAATGAGATCCGGGTGTCCAGTTTTACCGGACTGTTCGGTGCACAATATACCCTGTTGTTGCCTAAAGAGCAGAAAATTACTTTTGGTGCTGTATTTCAACCCAAGTCAAGCCTGGGAGGCGATGCCGAACAAACGGTTATTACTACGGATACGCTGAATATAACCGACAATAATGATTTCGATTTGCCGTTATCATTTGGAGGGGGATTTGTATATAATTTTTCCGAAAAACTTTTGGCTGGGTTTGATTATAAATATCAAGCTTGGTCTGATGTGAGATATTTTGGTAAAAAGCCTTTTGTCGATAGAAATAAATTTTCAATAGGACTTGAGTACCAGCCTAATAATATTAGTAAGAACTATTTTAACCGGATTTATTACCGTGTTGGTGCAAATTATTCAAATTCCTATACAAAAGTAAATGGCAAGGATTTGAGTGAATATGTAATTAGCGCCGGTTTGGGATTGCCTCTGAAACGAGGATTAAACCCGACAGTACTTAACATGGTTTTTGAATATGGAAATATGGGAACTACTGCGGATAACCTGATTAAAGAACAATGTTTCAAGTTTACATTGAATATGACGATCAATGAGCGGTGGTTTGTAACACGTAAGTTTGAATAATAGAAAACAGAATAGAAAAAGGGATGTATGAAAACCTCCTCTGCCGGTAGGAAAACAGGAGTACGAAGAGAGGATGTTTCATGCAGTTTTGTTAAACAATAAAATAAATTTATATGAAAAAAGTAATATTGTCTGCGATTGCCTTTGGTATGGTGACATTCACAAGCTATGCCCAGAAAGGTATTCAAGACGGATCGAAATTTGGGCATGGGGAAGACAGCATACGTTGTGTACAGAATTTGAGCCTTTTTGCATCTTATGCAAAACAAGGGGATTATAAAAGTGCGTTGGAATTTTGGGATAAGGCTTATGACGAATGTCCGGCTTCGCACAGTTCCATATACTCTTACGGTCCCAGTATTGTCGCTTGGCAAATAGAGCAGGAGACAGACCCTGCAAAAAAAGATAAACTTTTTGACCGTTTGATGGGCGTATATGATAACCGTATCAAATATTTCGGAAATAGTGCGAAATATGGTAAAGCCTATATTTTAGGAAGGAAAGCGATAGATTATGTCCGGTTTGCTAATCCGGCCAAAGACCCATTGAAAGAAAATGCATATAAATGGTTGTCCGAGGCTATTGACTTAGATAAATCCGGAAATGAAGTAGCTGTGTTCCAACAATATTTTATTTTGTCTAACGGACTTTATAAAGGTAAACCGGATTTATACAGGGAAACGTACATTAACGACTACCTGAAAATTACACCTATGTTGACGGAACGCGCAGCATCCGGAGAACCTAAAGACACTGTTTATGCTACTGTAAAAACAATGGCGGACGCTATGTTTGCCCAATCGGGAGTAGCTGACTGCAAAACATTGGATGGAGTATACGGAAAACAGTTGGATGCCAAACAAAAAGATAAAGATTTCCTGAATCTTGTTTTGATGTTATACAGAAGTGCTGATTGTGAAGAATCGGGCATTTACTTTAAAGCATCCGATTATGCACACAGGATAGAACCTACGGCAGGTTCTGCAAGCGGATTGGCTATTCAGGCTTACAACAATAAAAATTACAGTAAAGCAATATCTTATTTTGAAGAAGCCGTATCACTGGAAAGTAACAATATTGAAAAGTCAAAATTGCAGATGAAGGTTGCCGCTACCTATAATAAACTGGGCAATTACGAAAATGCACGTAGAGCATGCCTAACTGCATTGAATTATAACTCATCCAATTCATCCGCATATATAATGATTGCCCACTTATATGCCCAATACTCATCGTTGATTGACGATGATCCGGTAATTCAGAAAACGGCTTACTGGGCTGCGGTAGATAAGTTGGAGAGAGCAAAAGCTGTAGATCCTTCTTGTGCGGCAGATGTTAATAAATTGCTTAGTGCTTATAAAGCAAATTTCCCTCCGAAATCGGAATTATTTATGCGTAACATAACCGGAGATACATATACGGTTCCCGGTTGGATTGGAGAAAAAACAACTATTCGATGATAAAATTCCCGGAATCATTAAGATATAATTATATACACATGACAGTTGCAATATTTGTAACTGTTATGTGTTTTTTTGCTTCTTGCTCGGATAAAGCGGAGCATACAGCGGCCATTACCGATCGCGCAAAAACACCGAGTTTGCGTGCTACCGAAGTTTCAACCGTCGTTTCCGATTCCGGAGTAACACGTTATAGAATAAATACTCCCGAATGGATGGTATACGATAAAGCCGAAGTGCCCTATTGGGAGTTTCCGAAAGGAATCCATTTGGAAAAATTTAATACCGATTTGGATGTTGATGCCGAAATCCGAAGCAATTATGCCATTTATTATGATAAAAAAAGGCTTTGGGATCTGCGTGATAGTGTAAAAGCCATAAATCTGGAGGGAGAACGTTTTGAATGCGATCAATTGTTCTGGGATGAAAATACGGAAAAAGTCTACTCGGATTCCCGGATAAAAATTACGCAAAAAGATAAAATTATCATCGGTTACGGATTTGAATCGAATCAGTCCCTGACTAAATACACAATCCGGCGTCCGGAAGGAATTTTCCCTTTGCCGGACGAGTAGTAAGTAATTGATAAGATTTAATGATATATTTAGATAAATTGACGAGTAAACAAGTAAACGAGTAGACAAGAATAAGAATAATTTGTTTAGTTGTCTACTCGTCAACTTGTTTACTAAAAACATAACAATAAATTCTTTATAAAACTTAGTACTTTTCCTGATAAATATTTTAACCATGAGTATATTTTTGGTTTTAATCTCATCTGTTATCTATGCCTTGCTATTCGGCTTGGAGATAACGTTGGCTTTTTCCAACAAGCTCAGGCTGGAATTGGATAAGCCCGAGAATAAACTGACAGGAAAAGCTCTCTCCTTTTTTCATAAAAATCAAAATTCATTTCTTTCGGCGCTTTGGTTGGCTTCCATTTTTTCTTTGTTTCTATATGTCGCTTCGGTTTGGTCGTTTTCAGAGTCTATCCAGTGGTCTAATAACCGTTATCTGTTGCTTTTATTTCTGATTCTTATTTCCATACTGCTTCTTTTTACAGTTATAGATATTGTTTTACGTTTGTTGTTCAGGTATAATCCTACCAGTTCGTTTCGTTTTTTTGCCCAACCACTGTTTTTGGTATATGCTTTAGTATTCCCTTTTCTTAAAATTTATACAGCTATTTGTTATCTGTTTGGAAGGAGCAAAGGACAGGATTGTTTTTTTAGTATTAATAAGATCTATTCTAATACGGAAGGGAAAAATAACAATAAAGACATTCAGCCCGAAGCTGAGAAAATTGAAAATGAAGTCCGTATTTTTCAGAATGCACTCGATTTCTCTAATGTAAAATTGAAAAATAGCATAGTTCCGCGTACCGAAATTGTAGCAATAGAGCTAAATGCAGCTGTTAGCGAGTTACAGGATATATTCGTAACGTCCAATTACTCCCGGATTCTTGTATATAAGGAAAATATAGATAATATTGTCGGCTATGTCCACTCTTCGGATATGTTTAATAAACCGACCGATATCAGGTCATTGCTGAATCCCCTCATTGTAGTGCCCGAAACGATGGCGGCAAATAAATTGTTGAAACTTTTTTTGCAGCAGCGAAAAGGCATTGCCCTTGTAGTAGATGAGTTTGGAGGGACTGCGGGAATTATTACGTTGGAAGATGTAATGGAGGAAATTTTTGGAGAGATAGAGGATGAGCACGATCATGAAAATGAATATATCGCCAAACAGTTGCAATCCGACGAATATTTGTTTTCCGGACGATTGGAAGTAAAAGAGATAAACGAGCAATTTGGTTTGAACCTTCCTGTTTGTGAAGATTATATTACGATTGCCGGATTGATATTGTCTCGGAATGAAATTTTACCAGCAAAGAACGATGTTATTCCTGTGGGAGATTATCAATTTTCTGTTTTGAAGGTAACCGCAACGCGGATAGAATTGGTGAGGCTAAAAAAATAGATAACTAAACGAAAATCAGATGCCTGATGTACTTAATTTATCACTTGTCCTTACGTTTATTTGCCTGTTAAAAAATAATCACTCTTCTTTGTTTTATTCTCTGTAAGATTTTTGTATATTCGCATCCTAAATTTGGAATGTAATTAAAATAATACTAATAATCATAAAAATAAATGGCAACATTAGAGAAAATTAGGAACAGGGCAGGCTTGCTTATTGCAGTTGTAGGGGTAGCACTGTTCGCTTTTATTATCGGTGATTTTTTGAATTCGGGAACTACTTATTGGGGAAATTCCCGTGAGAAAATAGGTAAAGTAGCAGGTAAAGAATTATCCATATATGAATTTCAAAAGGATATGGCTACAGCTACAGAAGTATTGAAAATGCAATATCGCCAAACTCCGCCTGACGGTGAGGTTCGGGATATGGTTTGGAATAGCTTTGTAGAACAATCCCTGTTGAACAGCGAGGCAGAAGAAGTTGGCTTGAGCGTCACTCCTGTTGAATTGAAAGATGTTACTTTAGGAGAAAACATTCATCCGATAATGCGCCAAATTCCGCTTTTTTATAATGAACAAGGAGCTTTTGACCAAAGTATTTTGATAAACGTCCTTAGCAATATGGATCAACAAGGAGCTGAGCAATTACGTGACTATTGGTTGTATTGGGAAAATAGAATAAAAGAGCAGGTTTTAGCAGAAAAATATCAGATGCTTATTTTGAAAGCAATGTCTGCTACCAATGCAGAAGCAGCTATCTTAGCCGATTTGAATAGTAAAGAGATGGATGTGGCATGTGCCCGTAAACCATATTATTCGGTTCCAGACTCTACTATTTCGGTTACTGATCAAGAGTTACAGGCTAAATATTCCTCAATCAAAGAAAGATTTAAAACCGATGGATACCGTAGTCTAAAAGCGATCATTTTTGATATAGTTCCTTCTCCTGAAGACCAAGCAAATACTGAAGCTTTGGCACAGGATGCAAAGGTACAATTAGGTAGTCTGCCGGATGAAGACCTTGCATTATATGTTTCTCAGGTTACTGATCCGTCAGTTCCTTATAATCCATCTTTCAGAACAGAAAATGAAATAGATCCGGTTTTCAAAGATTTTGCGTTTATTGCACCCAAAGGAGCTGTTGCCGATGTAATATCGGACAGAGGATTTTATAAAACGGCAAAAGTAATGTCAGATGTTGAATTACGTTCCGATTCGGTTAAAGTAAGCCATATTTTGATTCAGAGAGCAACAGAAGCCGAAGCTCAACATGTTGCCGACAGTTTGGTTACAGTACTTAAAAATGGTGCAGACTTTGCATCCTTGGTTGCCCAATATTCCGCAGATAAAGCGTCAATTCCGGCAGGAGGCGATCTTAGTTGGATTAAGGAAGGAACAGTAGGACTTGAAAGTTTCGATAATACCGTATTCCCTGCTAAGTTAGGAGATGTTGTTACCGTTGCTATTCCTCAACAAGGAGTGCATGTAATGAAAATAACAGGAAAAACGACTCCGGTTAAGAAAGTGAAATTGGTGGAAGTAGCAAGCAAGATAGAGCCTAGTACAGCTACTTACAGCAAAATATATAATCAAGCTAATCAGTTTATATTGGCAAATCATACATTAGAATCATTTGAAGCTGCAGCAAAAGAACAAGGCCTTATGGTAAGACCTCTTGACCGCTTGGCTAAAAACCAATCTTCAGCGTATGGCATTGAACAATCCAGACCGATAATTAAATGGGCATGGGAAAATAAAGAAGGTGCAGTATCCGAAGTATTTGAAGTTCCTAATATGTTTATGGTTGCAGCAGTATCCGAAGTTGTAGAATCGGGTTACATTCCGTTTAAAAATGTATCAGCACAGGTTAAATCCGAGGTTATAAAAGATAAAAAAGCAGAACTCTTCATAAGCGAACTTAAAGGAGTTACCAATCTGGAGAGCATATCTCAGGTAGATACATTGAGAGGCGTTAAATTTTCTCAGAATTCGGTTGGAAATATCGGACGTGAACCTGTTATTCCTGCCGTTGCTTATGCTACCGGTGTGAATGAAATGTCAGCTCCTGTAAAAGGAAATATGGGAGTCTATGTATTGAAAGTATTAGATAAGAGAGACCTTACGGTTGACTTGAATAAGGAAACTCAATTATTGAATGATAATATTTTTTCGGCAGTATCCAGAGGATTATTCGAATCATTGAAAAAGAATGCGAAGATAGAAGACAATCGTTTCAATTTCTATTGATTTCTGTCCGGAAGTAAAAAAAAGAGAGGCGAAATAAATTATTTTATTTCGCTTTTTCGTTATATTAATAAAAAGCGAAAATAATAATGGAGAAGGTAAAATTACTGGGAAAAAATTTGAATGAACTGAAAACGATTGTTTCCGGATTAAATTTGCCTGCCTTTACTGCCAAACAGCTTGCCGACTGGTTGTACAAGAAAAGAGCTGCTTCGATAGAACAGATGACTAATATTTCTTTGCAAAACAGGCAAAAACTCTCGGAAAATTTTGAAATTGGCACATCTCTACCCCAAGCAGTAATGGAGTCCTCTGATGGAACGAAAAAGTACCTTTTCAAGGTAAATAACCATTATATTGAATCCGTATATATTCCCGAAGAGGAGAGAGCCACTCTTTGTGTGTCATCCCAAGTTGGTTGTAAGATGAACTGCCTCTTTTGCATGACCGGTAAACAAGGCTTTTCCGGAAATCTTTCGGCAACCGGGATTTTGAATCAAATACAATCCATTCCTGAAAATGATAAATTGACGAATATTGTTTTTATGGGTATGGGAGAACCTTTTGACAATACATCCGAGTTATTGAAAGTATTGGAGATACTTACTTCCGATTATGGTTATGGCTGGAGCCCCAAGAGGATTACTGTTTCCTCTGTAGGTATTATTCCCGGTTTGAAAGATTTCTTGCAGAAGAGTTCTTGTCATCTGGCTATTAGCCTGCATACTCCATTTCCAAAGGAGCGGCTTTCCCTGATGCCGGTAGAAAAAGCATTCCCAATAGAAGATGTGATAAAAGAGATAAAAAAATACGACTTTACCAAGCAAAGAAGAGTTTCCTTTGAATATATAATGTTTAAAGGCGTTAATGATAGACCATCTCATGTACAGGGGCTTATTGAATTGCTTGCCGGACTGGAATGTCGTATTAACCTGATTCGTTTTCATGCTATTCCCGGAGTTTCGCTGGAGGGAACAGCTCTGCCTGAAATGGAAAAATTCCGCGACCAATTGACCCGGAAAGGAATTATGACCACTATAAGGAAATCGCGCGGGGAAGATATCTTTGCCGCTTGCGGATTGCTCTCTACAATGCAGAAAAATGCAAAATAGGAATCATAATAATCCATCCTTTTTTTGCAAAATAGGATTTAGAGTTGTTTTTTATAATATATTTCAAATCTTTTCATTATAAGACGAATATGAAAATTTTTAAGTTTCTATATATTGGAGTTTTTACTCTATTGATAAGTACTCTGGTTATCTCTTGCAAGGATAAAAATAGTAGTCCTTTATTACCCAGTATAACAGGTTCTGCCTTTGATGTTCTGGTTGTTGGTGATCCTGTGATCTGGAAAGATTCGGCAGGAAAAGCCCTTTTTGATGTCCTGAACGAAGATATGCCGGGATTACCGCAGTCGGAACCGACATTTAATATTTCGTTTATTCCCGAAAGGGATTTTTCCGGTATTCTGAAGCCAGTTCGGAATCTTATCATGTTTGATGTTAATGATAAAATCTATACTCAGGGAAAGGTATCATATGCAAGGAATCGTTGGTCTAAACCACAGGCAATTGTGAAAATAATTGCTCCGGACCAAAAGGAATTTATTCGGATAGTAAAGGAAAAGCAAACTGAATTTGTCTCGTTTCTGGAAGAAGCGGAGAGAAGTCGCGCTCACGCTTTTTTTGCCCGTTATTCCAATCCGGAAGGTGCCAAAATTATCTATGACCACTTGGGGACACAAGTAACAATTCCCAGCTCTTTGAATAAATATAAAACCGGAAATGATTTTGTGTGGCTCTCTAACGGTAGCATTGATTTGCGGCAGGATGTAATAATTTACCGTTATCCATATCATGGTCCGGACGACTTTAAGGTCGAAAATCTTTTACAGAAGAGAGATTCGATTTTGAAAGAGTATATCGAAGGCCCGGCTCCGGGTTCCTATATGACTACCGAGCATCGTTTTGATGTTACTTACAAAGAAGTGCATACAGATGAGGGATATTGTGTTTTGCTTCGCGGTTTATGGAGAGTCGAAGGCGATCTGATGGGAGGCCCGTTTGTCAGCCGAACCTGTTGGGATAAGGAGCATAATCAAATTATTACTATAGAGGGATTTGTATATGGCCCGTCTCATAAAAAAAGAAATTATATGAGGCAACTGGAATCAGTAATTTACTCCCTGAAGATTCCTGAATGAAAAATAATTTGAATACTTGGAGAAACAGATAACAGAATGGTAAAAAGCCTTGTTTTTATTTTTGTCGGAGGAGGTATCGGAAGTGTTTTTCGTTTTATGGTACAAAAATTTTCCCCTTCGGTTCTTTTTTATTCGATTCCCGCCGGAACTTTACTCGTGAATATATTGGGAAGTTTACTTATCGGTGCTTTCTACATTATTTCTGAAAAACTTTCATGGAGCGTTGAAGCCCGTTTATTTTTAACTACGGGGCTTTGCGGAGGGTTTACAACCTTTTCTGCTTTTTCTTACGAAAATATGCTGTTATTA
>JAVBMA010000012.1:0-16394 GCA_031553005.1 Paludibacteraceae bacterium
AGGAGGGGGAAGCGGCAAAGCCGCCGCTTCCCCCTCCTGCGTTTCTTTATATAACCACCAAGGTGTCATTCCGAACGTAGTGAGGAATCTTAGAATGTATAGTTGGAGGTGCTTTTTACGACAAAATTCTCCCGATTTTTCTATGATTTATGTACAAAATCGGGGGGGCAGGAAATAATAGTTTGTAACAAGGTTATTATCTGCTTGTTATTTATTCCCCGAATACCCCTATTTTATGAAGTTACTTTATAACCTTGTTTTTGCAGATTATTATAAATTAAAATTCTGCGTTGTTCGGTGTGCGAGGGAAAGGAATTACATCACGGATATTTGTCATTCCTGTAACGAATAACAACAATCGCTCGAAGCCAAGTCCGAATCCTGAGTGCGGAGCTGTTCCGAAACGGCGTGTATCCAGATACCACCAGATATCTTTGGTCGGAACATTCATCTCTTCTGCTCTTTTCTGTAATTTATCAAAATCTTCCTCACGTTGGGAACCTCCGATGATTTCGCCGATTTTAGGGAATAGTACATCCATGGCGCGAACCGTTTTACCATCTTCGTTTTGTTTCATATAGAACGATTTTATTTCTTTCGGATAATCGGTTAAGATTACCGGTTTTTTGAAATGCTCTTCTACAAGGTAGCGTTCGTGTTCGGAAGCTAAGTCTGCTCCCCAGAAAATAGGAAACTCAAACTTATGACCTTTTGCAACAGCTTCTTCTAGTATTTTGACCCCTTCGGTGTAAGCTAAACGGATAAATTCATTATTGACAACAAAATGAAGACGGTCGATTAATTCCTTATCAATCATGTTGTTGAGGAATTCAATATCATCTTTGCAATTGTCCAATGCCCATTGGATACAATATTTGATAAAATCTTCCGCCAATTGCATGTTTTCTTTAATCTCATTAAATGCAACTTCGGGTTCTATCATCCAGAACTCGGCTAAGTGTCGTGGAGTATTGGAGTTTTCTGCCCGGAATGTCGGACCAAAAGTATAAACAGCGCCTAAAGCCATTGCTGCCAATTCAGCTTCCAATTGCCCGGAAACGGTTAAACTTACCTGTTTACCGAAAAAATCGTTGGCATAATCAATAGAGCCATCTTTTTCTTTTTTCAGGTTATAGAGGTTCATTGTTGTAACCTGAAACATCTGCCCGGCGCCTTCGCAGTCGGATCCGGTGATAATAGGAGCATGAAAATAGAAAAATCCTCTTTCGTGAAAAAAGCTGTGTATAGCCATCGCCATGTGGTGGCGTATGCGAAGCACTGCGCTAAAAGTATTTGTACGTGGACGCAAGTGTGCTATTTCACGTAAAAACTCCATCGAATGACCTTTCTTTTGCAAAGGATAAGTATTCGGGTCGGCAGTGCCGTATATTTCGATTTTGTCGGCAAGGATTTCTACAGCCTGCCCTTGTCCCTGAGATTCGGTTAATTTCCCGAAAACGCTAATACAAGCACCGGTTGTAATAGGTTTTAAGAACTCGTCACCAAACTTCTCCGTATCTACTACAATTTGTATATTATGAATGGTAGATCCATCATTTAAGGCAATAAAATTTACATTTTTATTACCACGCCGTGTGCGTACCCAACCTTTAATGTTTATTACTTCTCCGAAATCGGTTGATTTTATTGCTTCAACGATTTTAGTTCTACTTATTTCCATAACATTTCAATTAAAAAATAAATTCTAATATTTTCAGTCTGCAAAAATAGAAAATTGTTATTACATAAACAGCTTTCAGGATAAAAAAAGGTTTTCCATAGGGATCTTAAATTTGAAAGAGGCCTCAATTATAATAATGTATGTGAAAATGTATATAATAAATTGGAAATGTTTTTTATAACTATTCCTACCAATTATATGCTTAATAAACGTTTTTTTTAGACATCTGATGGTTTTTTTATGGAAAAAACAACAAATAACCGGAGACATTTTAAACAAATCCGATTATCTATTGTTATTTATAGTTGAAAAGATTTTTGTTCTGTGCAATAAAAAACATTGATACAAAAAGCAAGAGAGATGATTAAGTTTAAGATGAAATTTTATAAAAACAGGATGTTAGATGAGTAAATTTTGGATTAAATAGTGATTATTTGTAAAAAAGTCGTACTTTTGCGCCCAGATTTTTCAATATAATGTCTAACGACTAATTTTATAAAACAATTAAATTTAAATGAGTGAATTAACTAAAAAAGTAGCCCCGGTAGCAGATTTTGACTGGGATGCTTATGAAAAAGGCGAAGTTTTAACGAACGTTAGCCAAGAAGAATTAGAGAACAAATACGATCAAACATTGAACGTGTTGAAAGACAAAGATGTTGCGATCGGAAAAGTAATCTCTTTAAACAAAAGAGAAGTTGTAGTTAATGTTGGCTACAAATCAGACGGAATCGTATCTATGAACGAATTTCGTTACAATCCCGATTTGAAAGTTGGTGACGAAGTAGAAGTTTACATCGAAAGCCAAGAAGACAAAAAAGGACAATTAATCCTTTCTCACAAAAAAGCACGCGCAACCCGCTCTTGGGATCGTGTGAACTCAGCTCTTGAGAACAATGAAATCATCAAAGGATATATTAAATGCCGTACGAAAGGTGGTATGATTGTTGATGTATTTGGAATCGAAGCATTCTTGCCTGGATCTCAAATCGACGTTAAACCTATTCGTGATTACGATGTTTTCGTTGGAAAAACAATGGAATTCAAAGTTGTTAAAATCAACCATGAGTTTAAAAATGTGGTGGTTTCTCATAAAGCTCTTATCGAAGCTGAATTGGAACAACAGAAGAAAGACATTATTTCTAAATTGGAAAAAGGTCAGGTTCTTGAAGGAACTGTTAAAAATATTACTTCTTACGGAGTATTCATTGATCTCGGTGGCGTAGACGGATTGATTCATATCACAGACCTTTCTTGGGGACGTGTTACTCATCCGGAAGAAGTAGTTGCTTTGGATCAAAAATTAAATGTAGTTATCTTGGATTTTGATGATGACAAGAAACGCATTGCTTTAGGTTTGAAACAATTAACTCCTCATCCTTGGGACGCTCTAAGTGCAGACTTGAAAGTTGGAGATAAAGTAAAAGGAAAAGTAGTTGTGATGGCTGACTATGGTGCATTTGTTGAAATTGCTCCGGGAGTAGAAGGTTTGATCCACGTTTCAGAAATGTCTTGGTCTCAACACTTACGTAGCGCTCAAGACTTTATGAATGTAGGTGATGAAGTTGAAGCAGTCGTTTTGACTTTGGATCGCGAAGAAAGAAAAATGTCTTTGGGTATCAAACAATTGAAAGCCGACCCATGGGAATCAATTGAAACTAAATATGCAGTAGGAAGTAAACACACAGCAAAAGTGCGCAACTTTACTAACTTCGGTGTATTTGTTGAAATAGAAGAAGGGGTAGACGGATTAATCCACATTTCAGACCTTTCTTGGACTAAAAAAATCAAACACCCATCTGAATTTACACAAATCGGAGCCGATATTGATGTTCAAGTATTGGAAATCGACAAAGAAAATCGTCGTTTGAGCCTAGGACATAAACAATTGGAAGAAAACCCTTGGGATGTATTCGAAACTATTTTCAAAGTAGACTCAATACACGAAGGAACTATTATCGAAATGTTGGATAAAGGTGCTGTAATCGCTCTTCCGTATGGAGTAGAAGGATTCGCAACTCCTAAACATTTGGTAAAAGAAGACGGTTCACAAGCTCAAGTTGAAGAAAAATTAGAATTTAAAGTAATTGAATTCAACAAAGAAGCAAAAAGAATCATTCTTTCACATAGCCGTATTTTCGAAGATTCTCAAAGATCTACAAATGCAGAAGATGGAGAAAAGAAAGAATCAAAAAAGAAAAAATCGACTAAAAAAGCTGAATCAGGTAACTCGGGAATGGAAAAAACAACCCTTGGAGATATCGAAGAATTGGCTGCTTTGAAAGATCAAATGGAACAAAATAAATAAAATAATATTAACATAGGATAAAAAACTATTGTAAAATTATTTTTATTTCAGTGAATTTTTAATATTTGTGCAAATTTTAATTTTAATTTAATTAGTATGAAAAGAAAATTATTAGCCTTATTTATGGCATCAAGCTGCTTCGTTGGAAGTATGTTTGCCCAAGAAGAAAGCGGCAATTATGCTGTTGGTACGACTATTGGCGGTACAGCTAAAGACGTGTGCCGTTTCTCTTTCGCTCTTAAGGGTGGAGTTGATTATCTTCGTTTATCGGATCAAAACGTTAATCCGCAATTCGGAGGTTTGGTAGAAATCACAGTTAACCCATTGTGGGGACTTGGTTTGGAGTATATGTATTTGATGAACGATCATGATGCTACAAACTATAGTGGCGGTTATGATTTGGAATCAACAGTTCAAGACATTACCCTTTTCGGATCTGTAAACATTTCAAACATTATTGCAAAATACCGTTCTAACGGTTGGCAAAAATGGAACTTGTACGGTAATATCGGTGCAGGGGTTTCTATCTACGACTGGAACTTGAAAGATACAGATGAAGAAGATAACGGTGTTAAACCAGTTGGTGTAGTTGGTATGCTTTTCGAATATAATGTAGCTAAATGGCTTGCTTTAGGTTTGGAAGGACAATATCGTATGCACTCTGATGCAACCTTCGTTGGTCACAACGCTGGAAGCGGCGGAATGTTCGGAGCTAACTTCTCAGCTAGATTCAAATTCTGTGGAGACAGAAACGTTAGAAATATGGCTTTAGTTAATTACGAACCTAAAGAAAAAATTACTGACGCGGAAGCAATTGCAGCAGCAAGCCAAAAACAATACGCTGAATTGACAGAACAATTGGAAAATAAACTTGCAGGTCAAAATGCAGCAATCCAAAAATTGCAAAATCAAGTAAAAGAAACACAAGATACTGTGAATGCTTTGAAAGAAAGATTGAAAACTCCTGTTAAATATATTCCAACAACAGAAGAAACTGCAATTATCAAAACTGCATTTTCTCAATTGGAATTCGAAAGCGCAAAAGATGTTATCAAACCATCTTCTTACTCTTCTTTGGACGGGTTGGCAACATTGTTGAAACAACATCCAGAATGGACAGTAGAATTGAAAGGTTATACTGATAGTTCAGGTAATGCTGAAAAGAATCTTCAATTGTCTAAAGACAGAGCTAACGCTGTTAAAACATACTTAGTAAACAAAGGTGTTTCTGCATCTACAATCAAATCTTCAGGTTTTGGAGCTGCGGATCCGATTGCTACTAACAGTACTGCTGCTGGTAGAGCTCAAAACAGACGCGTTGAAATCGAATTATTCTCAAAATAATTTGATATAAAATTATAAGAGAGACGAGGCGGAAACGTTTCGTCTCTTTTTTTATAGAAATGATGCTAAAATCGGATGTTCAATCCGTTGTGAGGCAGAATAGATTTGACTGACTTTTAAATGGAAAATTTTCAATTACAAATTCTTGGATGTGGGTCTGCGTTACCAACCGGGCTGTATAATCAATCTTCCCAGATATTAAATGTCCGGGAAAAGTCATTTATGATTGATTGCGGGGAAGGGACACAGCGACAAATAAAAAGATACAATGTAAAGATTTCCCGTTTAAACCATATTTTTATTTCTCATTTACATGGAGATCACTGTTTTGGTATAATAGGATTAGTTACTACCTTGGGGATGCTTGGAAGAACTGCCGATTTGCATATTCATTCCCACAATGACTTGGAAAAAAATCTGCAACCTATGATTAGCTATTTTTGCAGGGGAATGTCTTATCGTATTTTTTTTCATCCGTTTAATCCATGTCATCACGAGTTATTGTATGAGGATCGTTCAATGACGGTCTATTCAATTCCGTTAAAACATAAAGTTCCGACATGCGGATTCCTTTTTTCGGAAAAAAAGAGAGAGAATCATATAAAAAAGGAGATGATAGATTTTTATCAAATTCCAATAAGAGAGATTTCACCGATAAAAAAAGGAGCGGATTTTACAACCTCTGAAGGAACAGTGATTCCGAATAGCAGATTGACTATTCCGGCTACTCCGTCTAAAAAATATGCATACTGCTCGGATACGGCATATACCGAAAGTATTATCCCTATCATAGAAAATATAGATTGCCTTTTCCATGAAGCCACTTTTTTGCAAGAACATTTGCCAAGAGCAAAAGAGACAATGCATTCGACCGCTTTGCAAGCAGCTACAATTGCGGCAAAAGCGAATGTGAAGCAGCTTATTTTAGGACATTATTCGGCAAGGTATGATGATGTTTCCGAACTGTTAATTGAAGCGAAGTCTGTTTTTGAAAATACTTTTCTAAGTGAAGACGGAAAGGTATTTGATTTTTGAAATAAGGTAATTAATGCTACTGTTTAGACTAATATTTACGAGTTTTCAACCTTGATATTTTTTCAAATAAGTAAGAATTTTGCCATCTCTCAAATTATTGTTTAAATCAAAGTAAAAGCTGATGCAAACGAAAAATATTATTCGTTTAGTATTATTCCAGATTCTTTATATAATAATCCCTTTAGCTGCAAGCGCAGGCACATTGATTGAGGTAAAAGGGGTAGTCAGAGATTCGGTTACAAATGAAACTCTTCCCTTTGCTTCTGTCTATTTTAAGAATACAACAGACGGAATAATGACAGATGAAGACGGAAAATTTTCTTTAAAATCTGCCTCCGATAATAAAACCTTAGTTGTGTCTATGGTAGGATATAAAGAAAAACAGATAAAGCTAAAGGATGGAGGAAAAACAAATTTTAAAGTGTTGTTAGCGCCTGAAACTTATGAACTGTCTGAAATTGTAGTAAAACCCCAGAAGGAACGTTATTCAAAAAAAAATAATCCGGCCGTTGATTTTGTTAAGAGTATGATTGACAATAAGAAGGCTGATGATCCCAAAAATCACGACTATTATAGCTATGAACACTATGAGAAGTTAACTCTTGCTTTGGACAACTTTACTCCAGAAGCACAAAAAATGTGGAATAACAAAAATTTTGATTTCATGTTTAATTATGCTGATACCTCGGAGATTTCAGGCAATCCGATTTTAACCGTCTCATTGAAGGAAACTCTTGAAAATGTCTATTTCCGGAAATCTCCAAAGACGGAAAAACGTTTGGTCGAAGCGGTTAAACGCGATGGAATCGATGAGATTCTTCCGCAGGAAAGCGTTCAGGTATTGATGGATGACGTTTTTAAAGAAGTAAATGTTTTCGACGATGAAATTATGTTGATGACAAACCGTTTTGTAAGTCCATTATCGACAATCGGGCCATCTTATTACAAATATTATTTACTTGATACATTGCTTATTGACGGCGAAAAATGTGTGAATCTTGGTTTTGCCCCTTTTAATTCCGAAAGTTTCGGATTTGTCGGAAATTTATATGTAACGATGGATTCCGCCAAATTTGTAAAACATGCCAGATTTAATATTCCGAAGGATATAAATCTGAATTTTGTACAAGGAATGCGTATTGAGCAAGATTTTGGCAAGATGCCCGATGGTTCGCGGATTTTATTAAAAGATAATGTTTTTGTCGAGTTTAAATTGACGGCTAATTCACAGGGAATTTATGCTAAACGTTTAAATTCCTATCGGAATCATTCGTTTGAACCTCCGCAAAATATGAGCATTTTCAAGGAAAGCGCTACTATTGTGGAAGCTAATGATGCAAAAGATAAAACGGAAGCTTTTTGGGAAGAAAACCGTCCGGATCCGATTAATGAAAAAGAAAATGCAGTAAAGCAACTATTGGTGGAATTACGTAAAGTTCCTATATTTTATTGGACGGAGAAAGTTGTGTTTGTTCTTACTTCCGGATATATTCCGTTGGAAGGAACAAACAGTAGATTTGATATAGGTCCGATGAATACTACAATAAGCAGTAATAAATTGGAAGGATTGCGTTTGAGAACAGGCGGTATGACTACCGCTTACCTGAACAAACATTGGTTTTTGAGAGGATTTGGCGCTTATGGATTTAGAGATAATGAGTGGAAGTATAATGCCGAATTAACCTATTCTTTTACTCCTAAAAAAGAGTATCCGACCGAATTCCCGGTACATTCGCTAAAAGCTGTTTACGAGTATGATATTAATGAGTTAGGGCAACATTATCTTTATACGAATAAGGACAATTTATTCTTGTCTGTGAAGCGTTTGGATGATGACCGGATTACTTATCTCCGAAAGGCGGAAGTTGCATATAAACAGGAGTTTTATTCCGGTTTTTCTTATGATATTGCTTTGCGTAACACAACAGAATATGCTACTTATATGGTTCCTTTCTGGCAGGAGAGTGCGGATGGAGAACTGACTTCTTTGGACAATTATTCAATGAGTGAGGCCGAATTTAAGGTTCGGTATGCACCAAATGAGAAATTTTATCAAACCCGCCATAATCGTTTTCCTGTTAATTTTGACTATCCGATTTTTACATTATCCCATTCTGTCGGGCAAAAAGGAGTTCTTGGCGCTGATTATACCCGTAACCTGACCGAATTTGGTTTTCAGAAACGTTTTTGGATTTCTATCTTCGGGTATACGGATATAATATTGAAAGCCGGAAAAGAGTGGAACAAAGTTCCCTTTCCGTTGTTGATTATTCCAAATGCAAACCTTTCCTATATCATTCAGCCTGAATCTTATTCGATGATGAATGCTATGGAATTTCTCAATGACCAGTATGCATCATGGGATATTACCTATTACTTCAATGGCTATATATTAAACCGTACCCCGTTACTGAAAAAACTAAAATGGAGGGAAGTAATCTCTTTCCGCGGTTTATATGGCAGTTTAAGCGATAAAAATGACCCTGCTTTAAGTAGCGGGCTTTTTCTTTTTCCCAATGGAAGCTATAAAATGAGTAATATGCCTTATATGGAGTTGGGAGTCGGATTGGAAAATATTTTTAAAATACTCCGTGTAGACTATGTCTGGCGTTTAACTTACCGTGACCATCCGGGAATTGATAAGCAGGGGTTACGTATTCGCTTGCACGTCACTTTTTAAGTTGAAAGGTGAGAGTTGAAAAGTGAAAGTTGGGAGGGAAGGGGTTCCGGTTGCTTGTAAGTTGTAAGCCATAATCATTGAAAATTTATATTTTGTAATTTTTTGAATAAAAAAAATTACAATTATTATTGGATATATAAAAATATCACTATATTTGCACTGTCAAAAAACAAAAAAGACATGAATAAACAATATACTAATATTATTCTCTGCATTTTTATTCTCTTGCAAAGCAAGGAGAAGTGAGAATCGTATAGGTATATGTGAACAACAATATTTGAAAAAGCCTTTCTCACGATAAATGAGAAAGGCTTTTTTGATGAAAAAACAGTAAGAACTTTATAAATTATAACTATTATGGCTGATAAACTTTTTATTTTTGATACAACTTTGAGGGATGGAGAACAAGTTCCCGGTTGTCAGTTAAATACAGTTGAAAAAATAGAAGTAGCCAAAGCATTGGAGGCATTGGGAGTAGATATTATCGAAGCGGGATTTCCTATTTCAAGTCCGGGAGATTTTAATTCGGTAGTAGAAATTTCGAAAGCAGTTACCTGGCCTACTATTTGTGCTTTGACTCGGGGTGTCCAAAAAGATATTGACGTAGCTGCGGAATCGCTCAAATATGCAAAGCATAAGCGTATTCATACGGGAATCGGAACCTCGGACATGCATATTAAATATAAATTTAACTCAACACAGGAAGAGATTCTTGAACGCGCTATTGCAGCTGTAAAATATGCTAAACGTTATGTGGAAGATGTTGAATTTTACTGTGAAGACGCAGGTCGCACCGAAAATGGATATCTTGCCCGCGTTGTGGAAGCTGTTATAAAAGCAGGGGCTACTGTAGTAAATATTCCTGATACGACAGGTTATTGCTTGCCAAACGAATATGGCGAAAAAATCAAATTTTTGATGGAGAATGTAAACAATATTGATAAGGCGATTCTTTCTACACACTGCCACAACGATTTGGGAATGGCTACTGCTAATACCATTGCCGGAATAATGAACGGAGCCCGTCAGGCTGAGGTTACCATTAACGGTATCGGTGAACGTGCCGGGAATACTTCTCTTGAAGAAGTGGCAATGATTTTAAAGTGCCACAAAGGATTGAATATAGATACTAATATCAATACAAAGAAAATTTACCCAATTAGCCGGATGGTTTCCAACCTGATGAATATGCCGGTTCAACCGAATAAAGCTATCGTTGGACGTAATGCTTTTGCTCACTCCTCAGGTATTCATCAGGATGGTGTTTTAAAGAATATACAGACTTATGAAATCATGGACCCTAAGGATGTGGGAATTGATGATAACTCTATCGTGTTGACTGCCCGCAGCGGTCGTGCCGCATTAAAACACAGGTTGGGAGTGCTTGGAATTGAGATGGATGGCGAAAAACTGGATAATATTTACGAGGCATTTTTACGCCTTGCGGACCAGAAAAAAGAGGTAAATGATGACGATGTTTTAATGCTTGCCGGAAAAGACAGGACTGCGTCTCAACGAATAAAACTGGAGTATTTACAAGTTACTTCGGGAGTGAGAGTGAAGCCTATCGCAAGTATCGGATTGGACATAGCCGGAGAGAAGTTTGAAGCGGCTGCCAGTGGAAATGGACCGGTGGATGCGGCAATTAATGCACTTAAACAAATTATCAGGCGGCAAATGGTATTGCAAGAGTTTTTGATTCAGGCAATTACAAAAGGGAGTGATGATGTTGGTAAAGTACATATGCAGGTAGAGTATGATGGTAATGTATATTCCGGATTTTCTGCAAATACTGATATTGTTGCCGCTTCAGTAGAAGCCTATATCGATGCAATCAATAAATTTGTAAAAAATTGATAGAGCCGATTTCATTTTGAAATAATAAAGTATGGTTTTCAACCAAAAAAAGAATAAATAATCAATTATAAAAATATGCCAAAGACATTATTTGATAAGATTTGGGATGCCCATGTGGTGACTACCGTAGAAGACGGCCCAACACAACTTTATATTGACCGTATGTATTGTCACGAGGTGACCAGTCCACAAGCATTTGAAGGTCTTCGCCGCAGGGGTTTGAAAGTATTTCGTCCTAAACAAATAACCTGTATGCCCGACCATAATATTCCTACCGTGAATCAGGAATTACCAATCAAGGACGAGATTTCCAGAAATCAGGTAGATACATTGGACAGGAATGCAAAAGAGTTTGCAGTAGAGTATTACCCGATGGGACACGAAAAAAATGGAGTTATTCATGTGGTAGGACCTGAAAATGGACTTTCGTTGCCCGGAATGACTATGGTTTGCGGAGATTCGCATACTTCTACTCATGGCGCTATGGGGGCTGTTGCATTCGGAATTGGAACCAGTGAGGTGGAAATGGTGTTGGCTACCCAATGCGTATTCCAATCCAGACCAAAAACAATGCGCATCACAGTGAATGGAAAATTGAAGAAAGGTGTGACTGCTAAGGATATGGCTCTTTATATTATTGCTAGAATGACTACCGGCGGAGCGACAGGATATTTTGTTGAGTATGCCGGAGATGCGGTTAAAGCACTGTCGATGGAAGGGCGGTTAACCCTTTGTAACCTTTCTATTGAAATGGGAGCCCGCGGAGGTATGGTAGCTCCTGATGAGACTACTTTCGAATATATTAAAGGTCGTGAATATGCTCCGAAAGGAGAGGAGTGGACAAAAGCCCTTGCTTATTGGAAAACATTAAAAACCGATGAAAACGCGGTTTTTGACAAGGAAATTACCTTTGATGCCGCAGATATTGAACCGATGGTGACTTATGGAACTAATCCGGGTATGGGTATGGGTATCAATGATGCAATTCCTACATTTGGTAGTAGAGACGGGGTGCACCCCGTCTCTACAGAGGAACAATCATTCCAAAAATCATTGGAATATATGGGATTCAACCCCAGCGAAAAAATTGTTGGAAAATCAATTGATTATGTTTTTCTGGGAAGCTGTACAAACGGGCGTATTGAAGATTTTCGTGCATTCACCGATTTTGTAAAAGGGAAGAAAAAAGCAGATAATGTAGTTGCGTGGTTGGTTCCCGGCTCTTGGATGGTTGCTAAGCAAATCAAAGAAGAGGGATTGGACAAAATATTAGAAGACGCAGGTTTTGAAATCCGTCAGCCCGGATGTTCCGCATGTTTGGCAATGAACGATGATAAAGTTCCTGCCGGAAAATATGCTGTCTCTACTTCCAACCGGAATTTTGAAGGACGTCAGGGACCCGGTGCTCGTACTATTCTTGCCGGACCACTTGTTGCAGCCGCAGCAGCAATAACAGGCCGTATTACTGATCCGAGAGATTTTTTGTAGAACGCGGATAACGCTGATAACACGGATTTTCGCAGATAAATATTATTGATGGATTTACTTGAAATTTATAACAATTCGGAAGATAAACTTTTGTATAAAGATTTGACAGATAAAATTATTTCTTGTTTTTATCGGGTTTATAATGATTTGGGTTATGGATTTTTAGAACGGGTTTATCAAAATGCCTTATATTATGCTTTAATGGATGAAGGTTTGCAATGTGAAACCGAAAAATTGATTAAAGTATATCATAATAGCCGGGTAGTCGGTGATTACCGATCCGATTTGTTGGTAGAAAATAAAGTGTTATTAGAGTTAAAAGCAAGTGAGGAATTAAATCCTGCACATGAAAAACAATTAATCAATTATTTAAAAGCAACTGATATTGAAGTTGGATTGTTGTTAAATTTCGGCAAACGACCTCAATTTAAACGAAAAGTTTTTGCAAATAGTAATAAATAAAAAATCTGCGCAAATCCGTGTTATCCGCGTTATCTGCGTTCAAAATAAAAAATATGGAGAAATTCAAAACATTAACAAGTACCATAGTTCCGCTTCCGATAGAGAATGTGGACACAGACCAGATTATTCCCGCCCGTTTCTTGAAAGCAACTTCTAAAGAAGGCTTTGGTGATAATCTTTTCAGGGATTGGCGTTATGACAAAAATGACCAGCCTATCAGCTCATTTGTGTTAAATGACCCAACTTACAAAGGAGATATTTTGGTGGCGGGTAAAAATTTCGGTAGCGGGTCAAGCCGTGAACATGCTGCATGGGCTATTGCCGGATATGGATTTAAAGTAGTTGTTTCCAGCTTCTTTGCAGATATTTTTAAAAATAATGCAATGAATAACTTTGTTCTCCCCGTTGTTGTTTCGGATGGATTTCTATCAGAGATATTTGCAAGTGTCAATGCGAACTCAGATATGACTCTGACCATCGACCTCGAAAACCAAAAGATTACAAACAACGCAACCGGAAAATCGGAACATTTTGCAATTAATGCATACAAAAAAGAGTGTTTCTTAAAGGGATTTGATGATATTGATTATTTGCTCGATAAGAAGGGGCAGATAGAAGAGTTTGAAAAAAATAGATATTAATTGATAGTTGGCTTCGCCGATATTTATTGATATTTACTTCGTGATATTAATAGATATTTAAAGTATTTGACGAATGAAATTAGAGGATCTTGAAATCTATAACTTGGCAATGGGAATGGCTGACCAAGTATGGGATATTGTTTTGAAATGGGAGTATTTAGCAAAAGATACGGTTGGAAAACAATGGATTAGAGCTATTGATTCTGTTGCAGCAAACATCAGCGAAGGTTTCGGAAGAAATACGTTTAAGGATTCCAGGTCATTTTATTATATCGCCAGAGGTTCTTTATATGAGAGCAAAACATGGTTGGATAAAGCCAAAAATAGAAATCTTATTACGGAAGAATATCAAATATTATTGGATAACCACAACAAACTCGGAATTAAACTAAACAATTTTATTTCAAAACATACAAGTCTGATGAATTCAAAATTATCTTAAATATTAACAAATATCACAAAGTAAATATCAATAAAAATGCTTATCAGCTATATTACCCCTAACGAGAAAAAGTAAACACAAAGACACAAAGTGCACAAAGAAAATAAAAAAACAAACATAACTTCGTGTTCTTTGTGCCTTTGTGTTTATAAAATTCATTAACGTTGACACTGGGGATAATATTGCGGATAAGCGTATCAATAAATATCGGCGAAGCCAAATATCTAAATATCATTAAAATTATGAAAGTTGAAATAATGGACACCACGCTGCGCGATGGTGAGCAGACTTCGGGGGTTTCTTTCGGTATGCAGGAGAAGCTCGGAATGGCTCACTTTTTGTTGGAAGAGTTAGGTGTTGACAGGCTTGAAATTGCTTCGGCGAGGGTGTCGGAAGGTGAATATAATACGGTAAAACGTATTTCTGCATGGGCATCAAAGCATGGGCATATAGACAAAATTGAAGTATTAGGTTTTGTTGATGGTTCTGCTTCGCTCAACTGGATACAGAATGCGGGTTGTAAAGTAATTAATTTGCTGACAAAAGGATCTTATAAACATGTGACCGAACAACTTCGCAAAACTCCTGAAGAACATATACGGGATATTCGGGAAGTTGTGAATCTGGCTCAAGAGATGGGCATTTCCGTAAATATCTATCTTGAAGACTGGAGTAACGGAATAATTCATTCGCCGGAGTATGTTTATATGTTGATGGATTCCCTTCGCGATTTACCGATCAAACGTTATATGTTGCCTGATACGCTTGGTATACTCAATCCGTTTCAGACTTCGGAATTTTGCCGGGATATGTTAACCCGTTATCCTGATGTTCATTTTGATTTTCATGCACATAACGATTACGACTTAGCTGTGGCTAATGTATTTGCAGCAGTAGAAGCCGGTATTCATGGCGTGCATACTACGGTGAACGGTTTAGGCGAGCGTGCGGGTAATGCTCCTTTGACAAGTGTTCTGGCGGTTATTCATGACCAACTGAAGAAACAGACAAATGTAAGGGAGGATAAAATGTACCAAATAAGCAAATTGGTTGAGACTTATTCCGGTATCCGTATTCCTGCAAACAAACCTATCATCGGTGATAATGTCTTTACTCAATGTGCAGGCGTTCATGCTGATGGGGATTCTAAAAACAATCTCTATTTCAATGACCTTTTACCTGAACGTTTTGGACGGGTACGCGAGTATGCATTGGGTAAAATGTCGGGAAAGGCTAATATCCGGAAAAATCTGGAAGCATTGGGTATAAATATCGACGATGATTCCATGAACGTAGTAACCAATCGTATTATCGAATTGGGCGATAAAAAACAGTTGGTGACACAAGAGGATTTGCCTTATATTATTTCCGATGTATTGAAGCATGACGTAAAAGAGCAGAAAATTAAAATAGTAAATTACTCTCTTTCACTTGCCAATGGATTGCGTCCGGTTGCTACCGTAAAGATTGAAATAAATGGAGAGACTTACGAACAAACGGCGGCAGGAGATGGGCAATATAATGCTTTTACAAAGGTATTGTGGAAGATTTATACGACTCTGAATAAACCGAAACCGGAGTTGCTTGATTATGTGGTGACTATTCCTCCGGGAGGAAAAACGGATGCTTTGGTGCATACAACAATTACCTGGCGGTTTAATGGTAAAGTATTTAAAACCCATGGATTGGATGCCGACCAGACCGAAGCAGCTATTAAGGCGACAATAAAGATGCTGAATATGATAGAAGAGGAAAATTCTTGAACTGTGATTTTACAAAATTCAAAAAAAGTTACGCTTATCAGCAAAAATACTCCTACATTTCAGACTGTCATTTGGGGAATTCCTCATTCCATTTTCGTTCCATTCGGATGACAGACGTTTACAGTTTGCTATGTAGGAAGGAAGCGGCGGCAAAGCTACCGCTTCCTTCCTACATCTCCTTATATAAGGTGTCCTTCCGAACGCAGTGAGGAATCTCTGAATGTATACTTGTTTTTTTTGCTGATAGGCATTAAAATTAATTCATTTTTTTGCAAAATTTTGTTTCGAAAGAGTTGCCGAAGTTTCGGCAAATGCAAACGAGAGGTCAGGCACACTTGCCGAGGTTTCGGCAAGTCAGAACGGAGATAAAAACAGACTTGCCGAAGTTTCGGCAAATAAGAATGAGAACCCGGACAGGTTTGCCGGAACTCCGGCAAGTTCAAACGAGAACCCGGACACATTTGCCGAGGTTTCGGCAAGTTCAAATGGAAAGCCAAACAGTGCAAATCGGAGTGCGACTTCAAGTCGCGCTCCGAATTTAAGTATATAATTAATTCATTTTTGTGCAAAATTTCCTTCCGGACGAGGTGCAGAACTTTCTGCAAATGCAAACTAGAGGTCAGGCACACTTGCCGATGTTTCTGCAAGTCTGAACGGATATAAAAACAGACTTGCCGAAGTTTCGGCAAATAA
>JAVBMA010000041.1:0-23094 GCA_031553005.1 Paludibacteraceae bacterium
AGCAATATTACCCCCAACGAGAAAAAGTAAACACAAAGGCACGAAGTGCACAAAGAAAATAAAAAAACAAACATAACTTCGTGTCCTTTGTGCCTTTGTGTTTATAAAATTCATTTACGTTGGCACCGGGGGTAATATTGCAGATAAGCGTAATAAATTTTATGTCTATCAGCAAAAATACCTCTAACAAGAAAAAGTAAACACAAAGGCAGGAAGTGCACAAAGAAAATAAAAAAACAAACATAACTTCGTGTCCTTTGTGCCTTTGTGTTTATAAAATTCATTTACGTTTGCACCGGGAGTAATATTGCTGATAAGCGTAAAAAACATCCTTTAAAAAGACTATTGTATGTCTTTAATAAAGGATATTTACCTGTAAATGGTGCATGTTAACTAGCCTCCTGCTTTTTTGTGCAGGTATACTTTTACATTCAATAAATGATTATAGGGCTGATTGTTTATGGTTGTAAAAGGTAGATTTAGCATGTTTTTTATTTACTGAATATCCCTTTCCAAAGCGCATAGCGCTTAAACTCGAATAACCTTATGCGACAGCGTCCGGAATAAATCCATATCAAAACGGATACCCTATTGCAAAATGATAAGCAAAATCACGTTTCAGACTCGGCTTTGTAATCACCCAATGCATGCCGCTCAGAGGCTCCGGACTGTATATTTTCATCCCCACATCTATACGGATCAGGATAAAACCAAAATTGGGACGTATACCAATTCCCCAGGATAGCCCCATTTCTTTCCAGAACGAATCCCATTTGAATACCCCCCCCGGTTGGTTGTCATATTCGCGTATAGTCCATACATTTCCCGCATCGATAAATGCAGCATATTCAAGGAATGTTTTTGTTTTTAACCGGTATTCGAGGTTTAGCAGGATTTTAATATCCCCGTTTTGATTTACGAAATCATTTTCGTTGCCCGACTCGTAAGTTCCGGGGCCAAGCGTGCGGGTACTCCATCCCCTCACAGAGTTAGGGCCGCCCGCAAAATACCTTTGTTCATATGGAACCATCGACGAGTTGAGGTATGGACATGCGACTCCCAGTCCTGCATGGAAAGCTACGATATTTCTCGGATTCAGTAAGAAAAACCGTGCAAAATCAGCATTTACTTTAGCATATTGAGCAAATGGAATCCCCAATAACTTATATGTCCCATCATCGTCTTTTGTCCCCGATATACTTGAAATCAAGTAAGGCAAAGTCCCTGCAATGTCCAATCCTGCACGGATAGTGTACCCCTCATTCTGTGCCCTTGAAGGAGAGAGGCTTGTATATATGATTGAATAGCTGCTCCGGGTGATAAACTGGTCTTTATAGCTTTCTTTCAGGACAGAGTTTTCCGGCCGGTTCAGGTATGTCTGAAATGTGTCCGACATCCACGGTGTAACAATATAATTGACGTTGTATAAGTCAAACGTATGGTTCAACCGGTTACGCAAAGCCGTCCATTTATACATCCAGTCGATATTTGCAAAACGCTGGTTATATTCCGGCCTGTTTTGCCAGTTTATCCCTGCCGTGAGGATAGTTCTGGAATTGGGTTGCTCCCGGAAGCTTTTCGGAATAAAAGGAACGAGAAAACGCGGAAAAGTCAGGGAAAAATCAACCCCGTACTGATAATAGTTATTGGATAGCAGATCCATTCCCGACGAAGTGATCGACTCGATACCACCGTTTAATTTAATGCGGAAAATTTCAGAACCGTTAAATATATTTTGGTCTTGAAAGGTAGTATATCCCGCTATTCCAAGGTCTCCGGCCGAGTTTGTCCCGTCAATCCCCACCTGCCAATAGAAAATATTGGAAGGTGCAATCGTTATAAACGCATTTAGCAGCGACGTGTCCTGCCGGTTCACCTCCTTAAAATAGATGTTTGCCTGTTTTACGGCGCTCATCGAGTTGATCGATGAATATGTGTTTTCTAACAACCGATCGCTGTAATAACGTCCCGGGCGGATAAAACAATTATAATATAATACACTCCGGCGGATGAAATGTTTTGACCCGTAGATTATCTTTAACCCCCTGTAATCGACGGTATCCGGATGAATAAACTCACTCTTGCTTTCCGGGTTAAACTGGTCATAACCACTGACAATAGTAACCGAATTGATCCGGTATCGCTTAAACGCCGAATTATACCTGATACTATCTTCTTTGTTCTCCCACGTGTCACGTATCATTAATTTAACATCCACCTGCTTCGATTTCAATGCCGAATCGACCAGAAAATAGAAATTTTCCTTAGATAGATTGTAATACCCCTGATTCCTCATTGCATTTGTCAGGTTTTGCAATCCCTTGTCAAGTTCTTCGGGTACGAAACGGATGCCGGGTTCAACCTGGGAATATCTTTTTACGCGGGGACTGGACAGAATTGACAAAATAGTCGTGTCGGAAATACCGATATCGTAATTGCGTATTGTATACGAGTCGTTTGACCGGACATGATATACCACTTCTGCTTTTTTCTTTTTTAAAATAGTGTCGGCAGTCACTTCCGCTTCCAGATAACCCAAGTTATGCATTCGTTGCACGAGCTGTTTTTCCGTCTCGTTCATTGAGCGGGCACTAAAAATTACCGGAGGCTCTCCTAATTTGCGGATAAAACGGTTACGCCATTTAGAGGTATCCCTTCCTGATAATGAATATATCCTGAGTTCCAGCTTTTTTAGAAACAGGAAATTCCTATTCGGGGTTTGTTGCACATAGTCTTCAAGGTTCGAAACGGATACTTTCTTATTGTCTGTTTCAATGCTTACTTTGTTTAACAGGTATTGTTTTTCAGGGACATATTTGGTCGTGCTGCACGAGAAGAACAGCGGTACTAGTAAAAATGGCAATATGTAACGTTTAAAAAAAATATTCATTATTTATCCGATGAATTGGTTGTATTTTGTCCTTCTTCCGGATTTTTCTTTTTCCGGAACCGGAAAAGATCCCTGAATTTCCTTCCTTCCTTCGTAAATACGAGTCCCACTCCCTGAATTGTATTTGATGAACGGAAAATCTCATTGTTCGTATGGTTGTATGCCCTCGCACGTATCATACCCGACTTTGTCAGCTTGTATTCCAAATCAAAATCCCCGATCCATGGAGATTCCTCTACAGTGGCGGCATTGCGGTATCCGACATTGGTGTTTAAGATCAGCCTTTCATTGAAAAGTTGTGTAGAAACGGAGACGCTCATTTCTATATCCGAAAAATCTTCCTGAGAGGAACTGACATCTGTTCCCACGCTCCAGTTTTTTCCTAATACACCGTTTAATACACCGTTTAATACGGAAGACAATGAAGAGGCTGCCAATGAGGTTGCCACACTATTGCTTCCGGTAGAGACTTGGGGGGTAGGAGGGAAAAACGAACCGAAAGCAAGCAGGTAAGCAAACTCTTTGATACGCAAATCATCCGTATTGATAATGCTGTTTACCATCCGGTTGATGTCGTCGCTTGTATCCGGCAATGTAATGTCGTATGACAAATTCAGCCGGTTTAAGTTGCCTTGGATTTGTAATATACAGTCGACCAGCACCTTTGTATACGAAAGCCCTAATGTCGAAAAAGAAGCATCCAGCGTATTCAAGTCGGCCCTCAGCCGGTATACTGCCGTGATATCGAAATTGCTTGTCAACGGGTCGCCGTTCAGGTTTACCCTGCTTCCCTGACGAATAGTAAACGATTTGGTGGTAGGCAGTTGACTTAATTTGAGTTTCAAATGCCCGTCGTCAACCGTATATTGTCCGAAAAGTTTTACGCCGTCCATTTCCGAATCATAATTCATATTAATATTCCCGCTACCCCTTATCCCTAATTCATCGCCGGTAGCCGGATTGATAATCAGTCCGAAAATAGCCTCTTTGGTCAATTCAACCGCTATATTGGCTTTGATCGGGAATTTGGGTTTGGCTGTGCTTTTTTTACTTTCCGGATTACTTGTCTCTTCGTCCAGATAGACAATACTGTTATAGGTCTTTGCCTGAGCCGCCGATTCCGGCAATCGTATCTTCAGGGTTGAATTATCTCCGTTCCGCAAATTACCGCTTATCGCCGCCTCTTTTAAATCGCCCCTTACCGTAAGATTTCCGTTTGCATAGAATGTCCCGAAGAAGAGGCTGTCTGTTTTTTGCGGATTATTAACCAGTAAAAAATTATCCATTTGGATGGAACCTGAATAATTTATATCTGAGAAGCCTTTGTGTTTTACCGAGCAATTCAGCTTCGCACTCCGGTTTTTGTTATCATAAATTTTCATGTTTTTGATATCCATTGTAGTGGGAGTAAATCGTATTGTATCGGATATCCGGTAGGTGACATCCGTGTAATCGATTGTGGCCAAAAGATCTTTCAGGTATATATATCCTAAAATGTCCGGGGAAGACAACTTTCCGTCGATTTTCAGGTTTGCACCGCAATATCCGCTGAGGTTATGTACAATACCTTTCAAAAAAGGCTGGGCGATTTCCACAGGCAACAGTTGCAGGTTTACATCAAACCGTATCAAATCCTGTATCGGAGATATAAAACCATTTGCCGAAGAGATATTTTCTTTCGACCGGACTAATTGCACGCCGACATTCATCCCTTTTTGCTCTTCGCTCCATTGGCTGTTAAGGGTAAGCGAACCTATCGTATCTTTCTGATAAGTTATATCGTCCACTTTAAACGCGTTTGTATTGAAACGTGGTTTTCCGAGTAATCCCGAAAAATTTATATTTCCATCCAGATATCCGTTGACAGGAATGGTTGACAGGTCAAACCCTCCCAACAGGTTTCCGATAGAGGCTTTTTGAAAGAAAACTTTCAATGTGTCTGCATTTGAGGCTGACGCAATTCCGTCTATTCCTAAGAAATTCTCATTATTTTGCGTTAACCCGAATTTATTTATCTCGATATGTCCCGGTTTTATCGTTATAATCGCCGGTTCAAACCCGGCATGAAGATCATTTAGGATGAGGTCGGTAGGAAAAAAACGGGCAGTCATTATCAACTCGTTCAAAGGGAACTCCCTCTTAAATGAAAGGAGTGTTTTTATTTCCCCTGAAAAAGAAAATTCGGCAGGAGTATTATCATATTTCAGGTCGATCATAACCGTGTCTTTTTCTATTTCCGTGTGTAGTTTCAGGTCAATCGGGTTTTGTAGACTGATATTGGAATTTACATCGGCAATGTATGCGTTTCCTTTTTTACCGATAAAAACGGTTGTCTCTTTTGCCGGAATTTTTCCATATAAGAATTCCGGTAATGCCGCATTTAATGTGATTTCGCCCGCATTGTCCCTGAATTCTCCCCATATGGAAGATTTCCCTTTTAAAGTTACCGGAAGATGAAAAAAAGCCGAAAGCTCTTCCGTATTTTCGAGCGTAACCGAATATGAAAAACTATTTGGCTCCGAATTTTTTGGAAAACTGTTATAGTTAAAAAAAGTAGGCAGATAATCGTGTAATATATTCTGGGTAGCCTGCGCAATGGTTGCCGGATTATAAAATCCTTCTGCCTGAACATTCAGGTAAGGGGAAATCAGACGGAGCAAGTTTCCGTTATCGGTTTTATCTATGGTAAGAAGAATCGAATCTATCCGGATTGCAGAACTGTCCGTCGCAAAAAGCAGGCTGTCCAACCTTAGATAGCCAAGCATATCCTCGGGTTTGTTCCCTTTTATTTTCAAACGGATGTCTGTCTCGATTTTACTGTTTTCAAAATCTTTTGTTAGATGTAGATTGTGCGGGTTGAATTTCCGGATTGACGATTGCAACTCGTATTCTGTGGGATTATTTCCCGATTGTTGTGCTTTCCCTTCGAGATGCAGCAATATGTTTTCGTCATTTATTGAGAGCTGGGCGTTTATATCGTTTATTCCCCGGTAAGTTGCATTCACTCCGATTTGCTCGTATCTGTAATCCTGGTAGGTGAAGAAAGGAATATTTCCGGCGATCCGGATATCCGGTTCTTTTGATTCGGAGATCAAAATATCCGAATGCAGGTCGAATCCGGACTTCCCGATATGTAAAGAAGTATCCAGAATGGCGTTGAAATCGAAAATATTGCTCGAAACATCCGCATTTGCGAGGAATTTCTTCTCTTCAGGCACATATCCCATATTTCCTTTTAAGTGTACTTTTCCCGGACTCGTTTCAATATTTCCATTTATCAGAAAATGATCAAGAGTTCCTTTTATTTTCATTTGTGATTGCAGAGTTCCCAAATGCTTTGTTATATCCGGAAGTGTTGTCTCGGGCGAGGCTATACGGAGTATCATCCCGGCTCCTTCCTGCGAAACGGATAATTGGGAAATATCCGCCGTATAAAGGCTTTTCCGGTAATCGCTCCAGTCGCTCATGGAGAGTGAAAGCGAAAGTATTATATCCTTATCGTAAGATGCATCCAGTTTTTTTACTCCCAGGGAGGGAATTGTATCGTTCAGTTTTCCCTCCAGTTTCAACGGCTTCGAGAGTCCTGCAAGAGTCGGAAGGAAGGCGCGTAAATCTTCCGGGACGATTTCCGATTTCTCTATCTCTATATAATAAATCCCGTTTCTTATAAATAGCGAATCGGTAGGAGAGGTGTTTTGATAATCAAACCAGACATCCGGCATGTTGAGGTGGCTGTTTGGCAGGTCAAGATGGAATCCGGAAAGGCGTATAAACTTTTTATCTTTATGAATCTGTACTTTCAGGTTTTGAAGATCCAGCCCCGACTCTTCCTGAACGGCAAGGCGAAAGGCTTCCCCGGAAAATTTATCCGGCTGAATGGAACCAAGGGCTAACCGTCCGTTCAGGTTCTTTGTATGGATATGAGAGGCATTAAATACTCCCGGGGTATTTTCCTGCGAAAGTACGTCATATCTGAATTCTCCGTTTCGTAATTCTATATTCCCGATGACCAGATCGAAAAGTGAAGGTGTAGTATCTTTTTCAGTTGTATCCTTTGACGAGAAAGCATCAACCAAAAATTGAAAATTAAGCGGTGAATCCGTAGAATCTTTAGATAAATATACTTTAAAATCTTCCAGCAAGACATCATCTATCGTCAATGTATTATTTCTGTAAACACTGAAAATAGAGGTATTGGCAGAGAGGTAACCGACATATAATAATGTATCACCCTTTTGGTCTTCCAGATAAACCTTGTCCAGAGAGACTCCCCTCAACAGATCCAGGTGAATATGTTCAATAGAAACTTCACTATTGATCTTTTTTTGTAGCTCGGAAACGGCAATATGGAGCACCTTTTGCTGAACAAAGGGAATGTTCAGCAAAATAGCCACCAGAATGTTAAGCAATACGATAACACCCAGTAAAATAAGGATGATGTTGCGCACTTTCTTCACTTCGGTCTTAAAAGTAGGCAAAAATATTGTGTTTGCAGAGAAACTCCAACTGATAAACGCTTTTAAATAGTTGAAAGTTGAGAATTGAAAGTTGAAAGTTTAAAAAATGACGAGTGTCGGAGATTTTTTCTGATTGATAAGAATAAGAAGATAGTTTTATGAAAAATAAGGAAAACGGCGGATGCGGTTTGTTAATTGTTCATTAAGGTGTTATATGTAGATTTAGTTTTAGATCCGGAGGATTTACGTATTTATAGAAATGCTTATCCGCAATATTAACACTAATAAAAAATAGTAAACACAAAGGCACAAAGCACACAAGGAAAATAAATACATTCGTGTCCTTTGTGCCTTTGTGTTTATAAAATTATTGACATTGGCATCAGTGGTAATATTGCGGATAAACGTAATGTTTTTTGCGGAATATGAAGTAACTTGTTGAAAAATAGATTAATGAACATTTGATTGGCTATGCTTATTTCACCATTTCCTTGATAAGCAGCGTTAGTTTTGTTTGAGCCATTTGGGTGTTGGCTTGTACCTCTTCATGGGTAATGGAACTTAGATTGGCGTCTAATCCGACATTGGCAACTACAGAAATGCCGAAGCAGTCAATTCCAAGATAATTGGCAACAATCACCTCGGGAACGGTAGACATTCCGACCGTATCTCCGCCAATGATGCGGAAATAGCGGTATTCGGCCAGTGTTTCATAAGTCGGGCCTTGTGTTCCTACATAAACTCCTTTTTTCAGCGGAATATTGTGTTTTGCGGCTATATCTTCGGCTTTTCGGATCAACTCTTTATCGTATGCATTGCTCATGTCGGGAAAACGGGGGCCGAATTCATCGTTGTTTTTTCCTCTTAACGGATTTTCCGGAAAAAGGTTTATATGATCTGAGATCAGCATAATGTCTCCGGGAATAAAGTCGGGATTTAATCCGCCGGCAGCATTAGATACCATTAATGTTTTTATTCCAAGCATTTTCATCAGGCGGATAGGAAATGTAATCTCATTCATTGAGTATCCTTCGTAATAATGAAACCGGCCTTGCATTGCCATTACGGGAGTTCCGGCCAGGGAGCCGAATAACAACCTGCCTGAATGTCCGGCAACAGTGCTTGTTTTAAAACCGGGAATATCAGAATAGGCAAATTCATCGGTTATTTCGATCTCTTGGGCAAGGTTTCCTAATCCTGTACCCAATATGATTGCGATTTGGGGACGAAGAGAGAGTTTATTTTCAAAAAATGCGTATGCTTTGTTTACTTCTTCCCACATAGTCGTGAATTTGTTTATTAAATGATTTTTCTTGATCCATCATGAAGCTGATGGAGAGAGGAATATAATAGATCCGGCTCTTTATAAACTTAGACAAATCCGGACTGTTCTTGATTCTCATAGCGTCCTTTTCAGTCGTAATAATAATTTTATTGGGATCCTGGATTTCATTAAATTTCTTTCCAATTCCTTCAAGGTCTTTTTTTGAAAAATTATGATGATCTGAAAACCGCATGGATATCAATTCTTTTGCATGCCGGCGCAAGTATCGCTCGAAGGGGCGGGGAGATGCTATTCCGGTTAAGGAGAGGATTGTATGTTTTTTCTCTTTGAGCATGCTTGTCGTTATTTTTTGCTGGGCTTTTTTAGGAAATAACGGAATAGGATCTTCGTAAGAAAGGGTTGTAAAGTAAAGAGCTTGATAAGGATATAACCGTAAACTCTTTGTAATAATGCGGAGTTCTATTGGTTTAATATCGCGCGGACATTTGGTTACGACCACAATATGAGCCCGGTTTTTTGCCTTAACAGGTTCTCTGAGCCGACCCAGGGGCAAGAGATAATCTTCGGTGATAGGACGGTTATAGTCGATTAAAAGGATTGAAACGTCCGGATTGACATATCTGTGCTGGAACGCATCGTCCAGAATAATTATATCCGGCTTGGACTCTTTTTCTTTAAGCATGTTGCGTATGCCTTCTCTGCGATTGGCATCTACGGCGACTATTGCTTCCGGGAATTTATTTTTTATCTGGCATGGTTCGTCCCCGATTTCTGCCGGCGAAGATTCTTTTGTCGCCAATACATATCCACAGCTTGCCCTTTTGTATCCGCGGCTCAATACGCCTACATTGTTCTTTGATTGTAATAAACGAATCAGATATTCCGTGAAAGGGGTTTTCCCTGTTCCTCCTACGGTTATATTACCAACACAGATAATGGGGATGTCAAATCTTTCGGAAGGTAGTATGCCGGTATTAAAAAAACAGTTACGCACTGTTACTACTATCCCGTAGAGAACAGAAAAAGGGAAAAGGAGTATTTTGTATATAACTGATTTTTTATTCATAAAATAGATAAGATCAGGTGCTGTTGTCTGTTATTATAATGCGAGATAATCTTTTTATATTTAGCCAATTTTTACTGTATATTCAATATAAATAGAGGCTTTTTTGAAAGTAGATACATTAGTTTATGCGTGATATTATTATAATAAACTCACAGTAAAAATCCGGTAAATCCTGATAAAAAAACTACTATCTACTTGATCTCAAAATTAATAATTGCCTAAATAAAATTTAAATAAACATTTTTTCAATGGTATTGTCAGGATATAAAAGGCAAAAAGTTCAAATTTTATATAAATGAATCCCATAATCTTCTTTTTAGATTGCAAAAGGTATATGGAAATTCTCATTCGGAATTAATAGCTCCTAAGATAAATATTTAATTTTTAAAATCAAAATGAAATTAACATATTTCTTTTGCTAATGTTTTTATTAGGAAAAATTAAGAATATTATTTATGTCTATAAATGATATTTCAGACAGTGAAAGCAAAGGGATAAAGCCTTTATTTTAAGTATAGATCGTTTTTTGTCTGGTGGACTGTCAATTAATAATTGCCCGGTATCAAAAGCTTTATTATCAATGCCGAAGATGTTCTATGTTTATAGAAAAAGATGATAATCTGATTTGTTCGACTCCATCGGAGTCGAATATGGAAAATTCTAAATATTTAGCTATAAACATATAAATCCTCCGGATTTAAATCAATTGCTCCCTTCGATTTGAGGACATTAAAACAGATTACTTGCCGATTATTTCATTTTTACATCAAACGGTAAGGATGCTTGCAAATGATCTATTTTGTAGACTTTATTCAGGAGAGCTCTCTCTTCGGTAAGCATATTTCCTAAGAATAGTTTTTGTATTCCGACTTGAGGAAGTTTAGCCAATTGAGAAAACCAATCTTCTTTTTTAGGATAATTTTCAATATCATAAGAGGCAAGGCTTGCTTCTTCTGCAGCAAGTGTTATCGCATCTTGCAAGGAACCTAATTTATCTACAAGTCCGATTTCCAAGGCTGAGGTTCCCGGCCAAACTCTTCCTTCTGCAATTTTTGCAATCGATTCCATCGGCATATTCCGTCCTTCGGCACAATGTTTCAGGAAAAGGTCATAACTCCGGTTTACATAGTTTTGCATGATATTTCTTTCATCGTCGGTCATTGTCCTGAAAATATTCGGCATATCAGCATATTCGTTCGTTTTTACCACGTCATGGTTAATACCTACTTTATTCATCAATCCTTCGATATTCGGAATTACTCCGAAAACCCCGATAGAACCGGTTATTGTGTTAGGATCTGCAACTATCTTAGTGGCATTACATGAAATGTAGTATCCTCCGGATGCGGCATAATCGCCCATGCTTACAATGACCGGTTTTGTTTTTTTCAAGAGCGAAACGACATGCCAGATTTGTTCGGAACCATAGGCGCTTCCTCCCGGAGAGTTTACGCGTAGTACCACCGCTTTGACAAGAGAGTCTTTTTCGATATTTCGTAATATATTGAAAATTTTCTCCGACTGAATGCCGTCTATATTGCCATTATCAATTTCGCCTACGGCATAAATTACAGCAATTTTATCTTTTGAACCGGAAATTGAAACACTAAGTTCCGAGTCGATTAGGTCAAGCGGTTTGACATACGAAATCTTTGTTTTACTGTCTATTCCTAAATATCCCCGTAGTATATTTTCTAATTCATCCGGATAAACCAATTCATCGATCATTTTAAGTTTCAGAGCTCTTTCGGGAGACTGGAAAGTCAGAAGTTCATTTGCTGCGTGAATCAAGGAGTCTTTCGAGATCTGTCTGTTTTGTGAAATATCCTGAATGATATTACTCCAGATAGTTTCTGTAAGTAATGTCATTTGTTCCCTGTTTGCCGGACTCATTTCTTTGTTCGTAAACTGTTCGGTGAAAGATTTGTAGGTTCCGACTTTTACTACCTGCATTTCAACTCCTATTTTATCCAACAGGTTTTTGAAAAATAAAGATGAGGCTGATATCCCTCTGAAATCCACCATCCCATCTTTATTCAAATAGACCATATCGGCAACAGAACAGAGGTAATAAGCGCCTTGCGTATACCTTCCCGAATAGGCGATGATAAATTTGCCGGACTCTTTAAAATCGGTTAGCGCATCCCTTATTTCATTTAAAGACGCATATCCTGCCAGAAACAATTCCGGATTCAGGTAGATACCTTTAATATTCGAATTGGTTTTTGCAATTTTTATGGAGGAGAGTATGTCGTCCAACCCTATTGAGGGAGATTCTTCCTGACTCAGCAGTGAATACAAATCGTTTTTGGAACGTTCTATCAAATCGCCTTCTAACTTTATATGGAGAACGGAATTTTGGTTTACCGGTTCGGAGGAGGGAAGCATTAGTAGTATTCCGACAAAAAGAAAAAAGGTAGAAACAAACGAAAATACTATTAACCCGACTATTGTGGCAAACACAAACTTGAAAAATTGTTTCATAATAATTATTATTGATTATTAAGCTGTATACTCAGCTTAGAATTTAACAATCAAATATACGGAAGTAATTTAGTATAAACTTCTTCTTAGATTCAAATCTTTTTAAAAAGAAAGAAAAATTCCTAAAATGGTTTATTTCTTTTTTATCAGGTATAGATACAAAGATATCAGGATGAAAAGGATAATAATTAGAGGTATAGCAACCAACTGGAATGCCGCTAACAGAATAAGAGAGAGTGACAAGAATATATAACGAGTCCGGTTTTCATTCCATAAAAGGCTTTTAAACTTTAATGAAAACATCGGAAGTTCGGAAATTAATAGGAACGAAAGGATAAGGATTAATCCTAGTATAACCCAGATATTGGATAATATGTTTGATAAAAAAGGATGATCGTTTAATGAAATAAGGGATGTAATGAGGATTGCATTTGCCGGTGTCGGAAGACCAATAAAAGAGGATGTTTGCCGGGTGTCGATATTGAATTTTGCCAACCTCAGGGCTGAGAAAACCGGTATAAGAAATGCGATATAAGGCAGAAATGGGTTATTCTCTGGAGTTATTGTTTGCAGCCATGAGAAAAGGATAACTCCGGGAGCCATACCAAAACTTATTCCGTCAGCCAAAGAGTCAAGTTCTTTTCCGATATCCGAATATGCTTTAAGCAAGCGCGCCATCATTCCATCGAGAAAATCGAAAACGGCTGCAAGGTAAATAAAGAGCGCCGCATACATATATTCCCCTTGAAAAGCCATGACACAGGAAATGCAGCCGGAAAACAGATTCAGGCAGGTAATCGTATTGGGGATATGCTTTGTTATGTTCATTTTAATTTCGCAATAACAGTTTTATTTCCGGTAACTGTTTGCCTCATCGTTACCAATATTTCTGAATCCATCGGTAAAAACAGATCCACGCGGGAGCCGAATTTGATAAATCCCATTTGTTTGTTTATATCACAATCTTCACCCTCACGCGCATAAGTAACAATCCGGCGAGCCAATGCTCCGGCAATTTGGCGAACCAGAATCTTGGTTTTTCCTTGAGTTTCGATAACTACGGTGGAGCGCTCGTTTTCTGTGCTGGACTTAGGTAGGTTTGCCGCCATAAAGCGACCGTTATTATGTGTATAATAAACTATTTTTCCGGGAGTGGGATACCAATTGGCGTGTACGTTAAAAACGCTCATGAAGATTGAAACTTGGATTCTTTTTTCTTTCAGGTACTCTTCTTCAAGCGTTGGTTCTATCACAACGACAGTCCCATCGGCAGGAGCGACAATCATGCCATCCTCATAACCTTCGAAAATACGATTGGGATTGCGAAAAAAATTCAGGAAGAATAAAAAGATAAAAAAACTGGCTCCGATTATGGATTGGGCTACTATCGGATGGTTTTCCATAAGTTGCAGATAGATCAACAGATCAATAACTACTATTGAGATCAATAGAGTAAGTAAAATCTTCCTTCCTTCTTTATGTATTGTCATGAATTCATTTTTTTTGCCGTGCAAAATTAATCTTTTCTACAGAAACGGCAAAATTAATATTATTTAGTTGCCCGTTATGTAGTTATGAGCTACAAGATATGCTGTTATATTATCTGCAACAAAGACTCAAAAATACAAATGCAACCGGAGCTGCGATGATTGCACTGTCGAAGCGATCCAGCAATCCTCCGTGTCCGGGCATAAATGAGCCGGAGTCTTTTATATCTAAAGAGCGTTTGAACAGAGATTCCATTAGATCGCCTAATGTCCCGGAAGCAAAGACCGTTAGGGCAAAAACCAGCCATTGCCACAATTCAAGCAATCCTTCGCTCTCTGTTACTTTGCTGAATACAAAGCCTACAATCAGGGCGAAAAGCATTCCTCCGAACAGTCCTTCCCATGTCTTTTTGGGCGAAACTCTTTCAAACATTTTATGTTTTCCAATACAAATCCCGACCAGATATGCTCCTGTATCTGAAGCCCATATAATCAGAAAAAATGCGAGAACAAATATTTTATGCTCATTTTCCATCATGCATATAAAACTAAATGGAAGAGCAATATAAACATGTCCCATCAAGGAAGTTGCAATATTTTGAATAGGATTTTTTTGCTTGCGGAAAAGTTCGGATAGAAACAAAATAACGACACAAAGAGTATAGATACTGAAAATTTGAATCGGAGCGAACTGGAAAAAGTAGAGGAAAAAACAGAGAAAAAGGAGTCCTCCGCTGATAATGGAAAATATTTTTTCGGTTTTTACTTCCTCAAGATGATCCGAAAAAGAGTAAAACTCGCGTAAACCTAAAATGGTTATTAAAAGAAAGACAATCCCGAAAAGATAAGGAGGCAGCCATATTGCTGCAACCATTATGCTTATAAAAACGGCTCCTGAAATGGTTCTGACTATTAAATTTTTCAAAATGATTTCCTATTAATTCGTTTTTTGTTTTGCCAGGAATATTTGACGAAAATATGCATTTTTTTTATTTATGTCAATAGAGGGGAGTTTATTTTATTTACTCTATCTCTTCATCTTGCGAATCATCCTCTTTTTTCTGAAGATTTTCCGGAGTTTCCTCTACGCTTTCCGGAATTGGGACGGTTGCCTCTTTTTGCTCCGGTTGTTTCTCCGGTAAATTTTCCCCGGCAGCCTCTTGCTTAACTTCTTCAATAATATTTTTTCCCGGAATACTATCCCCGGCAGGTGTACTTTCAATAGGAAGCACATCTGTTTTTGCACTATTATCAATAGAAAGAAGCGGCGGAAGAGAATCATTTATTGTCATTAAAGAGTCTTGCAATAAGTTTATATCCGAATATTCCGAAGTAGAATCCGCCTCTGCATTTTCCGGAGGTGACAGATAAGATTCATATTGAGATGCATCCAACTGCTCAATAACTCTTTTTTTATTCCGTGTATAAAATGTGATATTTCCTAAGGAGTTTGATTCTGTATCCGAAGGCTTAAATTTTGCATATATCTTGCTTTGGTTCTTTTTTTTATACTTGACTTTTACCTCTCCGGTAGCCAGGTATTCCAGGTTTAATTCTGTAATTATCGTATCTAATGGTTCCTCCACCGAATGGCCTAATAAAATGCCGATAGAATCGATGACTTCGTTAAAATCCGTTCTTCTATACTGAGTATTTCCTACAAGGTTCATTACCAGCTTTGCCGTTTTACGGTGAGGATCGTCTATGTCATAGAATTTTCTCTGATGATGAAAACGATGCTCAAAATAATGTATGAAAAAATCAAGTTGATAGGTGAACTCAAAATCCCCTCGTTTATAAACAACCGAGTTTAAATAATAGCAGTTAGGAACTTTTACCTTTAATAGTATACTGCCGTCTCCATTTTTTTTAGACTCTTTGATTTCTAATTCATTCTTGCGTTCGTTTTCCAATTCCGTTATTCTCTTGGCCAAAAGTACGCTGTCTATACCTATTTCAAAATCCTCTTCTTCGTATGATATTTCATTGTCTTCGTATTCATCGTTATTTACCTCCTGTTTGTCCGGTTCGTTTTCAAGCTCTTCCGAATCCTCTTTTTGAGATTCATCTTCCGGCATTTCCTCCGAAGTAGTATCTTTTTTCTTTTTCTTTGATTTCTCTTTTTTCTTTTCCTGTTTTTCTTTCTTTTCCTGTTTTTTTTGTTGTTTCTCAATTCCTTCGAATCTCTCTTTTACAATCTGACGAGCCAGCTTTTCCGTGTTTCTCTCTCTCTTTTTGAGTTCTTTCGGAGATAATTTTCTTGGAGATTGCACAACTTTGACAGGTTCTTCCGCTTGTTCAGCATTATTTTGTTCTTCTGTTTGTTGCTCATTAACAACACCCTCACTCTCTTGTTCCGCAAATAAATTGGGTACAATAAAGGATACGAAGAATAATATGAATAGCCAGTTTCTCAATTCAATAAAAATATAATCCGGAATTTTAAACTCCGGTTAAATAGCGGTTTTATACTTTTTTAATTTAGTTCTTAATGCCTTACTTTCATTATTTGTGACAGAATCCATAAGCCGCCAGAAACGTATACTATGATTCATCTCTTTAGTATGACAGAGTTCATGTAACAAAACATAATCGATCAAATCGCCCGGAAGCATCATCAGGAAATAAGAAAGGCTGATATTTCCACGGGAAGAACAGCTTCCCCAACGAGTCTTGCTCGAACGGATACTGACATCCGAATAAGAAAATTGATATTTTCCGGCAAGGAGAGCCAACCGTTTCGGTAAAATACGTTTCGCTTCCATTCGCATCGCCCGTTCTATGCCTATCCGTATAATAGATTGAGACTCTTCCGATTGAATATCCAAATTTTGCGGACATAAAACCGTAAGTAAATTGGATGTCAGTTTGAAGTGAAATGAAGAAAGCGGGCTTTTTTCAATTTTCAATCCAAACGTTATGGTTTGAAACGTTGTGTTTTCATCGAAAAGTACCGTTTTTTCCTTCTTTAAATGAGAAAGAACCCAATCCCGCTTAGATTGTAGAAAACGGATGCCATCCTCAATTTGCTGTTTCTGAGGAATAACCAGAATTGCATTTCCCTCTTTTATCTTTATGATAATGCGGTTTGCTTTTCCACTTTTCCGGATTTGGATGCGCCCTATTACTTCATCATCATAAAAAATATCTTCCAATTGCTCTCTTTTTTTAATAAATTACGAAAATAGAAAAAAGAAAGCTATTTTCACTTCTAAATGATTGATTTTTATTAAATCAGTTGAATGCAAGGCGAATGAGATTAAGAGAACAAAGATTTTTATCTGTTTTCCGGGGAATAATTTATTTCGCATAAATGAGGATTTCGGTTGTTTTAAAATATTGAAAAATAGGATGTCGTAAATAAAAAATGGGAGTTGTTCAAATTTTCTCTCTTTTTTTTTGCATATTAGAATAAAGCATCTATCTTTGCACACGCAAAACGATTGGTACCATAGCTCAGTTGGTAGAGCAAAGGACTGAAAATCCTTGTGTCCCCGGTTCGATTCCTGGTGGTACCACCCAGAAGGGAAGTTAAGAAATTAGCTTCCCTTTTTTAGTTATACTGAAATCATAAAAATTCAACCTTATACTTACTGATTCACAACACTTTATAACATACTTTAGAATGACCCAATTAGGTTAAACTGAAAAGTGTCAAAAAAAGGAACGACCCACCGGGTGTGCAAAAAGTGTACATTGAAAAAGAAACTTTTAGCTTTCGATATTTCTATTCTTAGAAAATTAAAGCAGTAAAGTTATAGTGAAACTCAAGTTTATCATTCGGGACGGTGCTCTCGTTTTAAGAATCAGTGAAAACAAAGAACGATTTTACAAATCGGTAAAACATCTGTTAAAAGGTAATCCAAATCTGGAACGTCATTGGAACGCAGACAAGGAACGCTTTTCAAGTTATGCGGTATCTTATGGAGAAAATAACAAAGCTCTTGATGATTTTAAGGATACTACTCTTCTCTCATCAAAGAATACCCGGAGCTTTCAGCGAAACAGGTAGCCCAGTATTATTCATCATCCAAGCCGGTAGTTGTCCTGCAATCCCAGGAACAAACCCCGAGAACCGACAACAGTGACATGAACCTGGTTGAAAAATACCTGGAGGTTGTCATTGAACGCGAAAAGGTAAAACCCGGATGTAATTTTGAGCCGTACCACAAGCTGCTGAAGAAATGCAAGAAACGGTTACGTGGATTTTCTTCTCTAACCTTCCAGGAAATCAATTTCGACAAGTGTGTCAGTATTGCCCGGACCTTCGCTAAATACGATGGTTATAAGGGCACATCCAAATCATTCCGGAACTTACTGGGAAAGGCTGGGAAGGATCAGGATGTAAACTTCAGCGTATCTCAAATCGGTGACTTCATGTTTGCTGATTACGATCCTAAAATCAATGATGTCGATTGTAGCCGACCTGATGTACTTAACCCGGAGCAACTGAAAGAATTCCTGAATATGGATGTTTCTAAGATGACTCCCAGTTACAAAGATCGCAAATCAGTCGAACTGTACTACGATTTTTGTGTCTTCATGTTCCATACTTTTTTCGCTCCATGCGATGTGATAAAACTGAAGTATAAAGATATTACCAAACAAGGTAAAATCCATGTCAAAAGGAAGAAAACCCACAAAGCGGTAGAAATCCCTCTCAATCCAGTTCTGGAAAATATTATCAACAAATACAAGGGCCAGACGAAGGATGGCTATGTCTTCCCTATTATGGATGAAGAGAAGGAAAAAGAATATACCACCAAAGATTATACGTTCAAGAAATTCAGGGAACGGGTCAACGTTTGGCTGAAATGTGTCGGTGATGAACTGGATATGGATTACGAACTATACGCCTATGTTTTTCGTCACACAGCTATTACTGTTGCCCTGGATAGTGGTGTTCCTATCTCTTATGTAGCTATGGCCGCAGGGACGAGTACTGTGATGATTCAGAAGCATTATTATAATGGCGACAACCAGATGAACACGGATAGGCTTAAAATGGCCTTTCTACAAGCATCCCAATAAAATAGATTTACAAAATGGACAACTGCAAAAATTGTAACCGTTTAACAAAAACTCCTATTGGAGATTATTGTACTTATTTTAGACATTTTATTCATGGAAACAAGTGTCCCTGCGTGGGATATTCTAAAGTAGAACTTAAAAGTAAATCTGTTGAACTAATGGTTTTACTATAAAATCGGAGGATAATTTCACTCTTAGTTTACTATATTGTATTCACATTAAAAAGGAACAAATATGGTAAGACTAAAATTCATCATTAAAGACGGTTCTCTTGTTCTAAGAATAAGTGAGTTCAAAGAAAGATATTATAAGTCTGTAAAACAATTCCTAATTGGCAGTCCCAATTTACGTTACTGGGACTCCAAAAAGGAGCGTTTTAATAGTTATTACACTTCTTATGTAGAAAACAATAATGTTTTGGAACGTTTTAAATCTGTTTATTCCAGATTAACAACAGAGTATCCAGAACTTACGGCGAGGCAAATAGCTGTTTTCTATAAACACAGAAAGAAAGGGACGATTCCTGGTGAAACAATCGAAATATCTAACATTCAAAAACATTATCAGAATTCAGTAGAGGAATTTTTGAAAGTTATAATAGAAAGAGAAAAACACAAACAAGGCTCCAATTTCGAATCTTACGATAGGCTATTGAAAAAATGCCGAAAAATTATGCCCGATTTTTCGAGTTTAACATTTCAATCCATTGATTTTGAGAAGTGTTTAAGTATAGCCAAAATACTCGCTCGGCATAAAGGTTATCGAGGGTTATCAAAGGCTTTTCGTGCTTTATTGGGGAAAGCAGACAAAGATAAAGATGTAAAGTTCAGCATATCTCAGATAGGTGACTTTGTATTCCAAGATTACAATCCTGACAAATACAACACGCTCGTTAGAATTCCAGACGTATTATCTCCAGACCAACTTAGACGTTTTCTTAGTTTAGATATTGACAAAATAACTCCCACATATAGAGACCGAAAATCAGTAAGACTAAAATATGATTTTTGTGTATTTATGTTTTACTCCTTTTTTGCACCTTGCGATGTTATAAAGTTAAAACACAAAGACATTACAAATCGCAATACTCTGATTATGAGGAGAAAAAAGACCGTCAAACTTGTAGAAGTTCCAATTACTCCTGTGATGTCAGATATAATTAAGAGATATTCAGGAACAGGCAAGGGCGATTATATTTTCCCAATCATGGATGATAAAAAAGTAGATCAGTATGTAACCAGAGACTACTTATTCAAACGGTTTGTTGAGAAATTAAATTTATGGTTGAAACAAGTAGGCAGGGAATTAAATCTCAATTTTAAGCCTTATGCTTATATCTTTCGACATACTGGTATTACCACAGCTTTGAATGGCGGACTCCCAATATCTTATGTGGCAAAACTGGCAGGATCAAGAGTGGATATTATACAAGACTATTATTACAACGGGAACGGTCCTGAATATAAAGAAAGACTATATCGAATTTTTGAGAATGCAGCATTATAATAAGTTTAATACAGATTAAGCTACAATTTCTTTTGGCTTTAGTACTATTAGGTCAAAATACATTAATCTTGTACTTAATGGCGTATTGGCATCTTTATTAGTACATTGGGCTTCTTGTTCTTCTGTGGAAAACATGTATTGAAATCCATTCTTTTTGTAATAATCGAGTGGATTTTCTTCATTATAAGCATCTACAATAATAAATCTGCACCCTGTTTTGTTGTGAGGATCAATAAACCAAGCTTTTATAAAATCCATCAATTCACTTCCTATACGCTGCCCTCTAAACTTAGAATCAACACCTAAACGTCCTATGAGAACAGCAGGAAAACTATTCGAATGCTTTTTATAAGGGATTTTGCTTTTTATTTTAGCCTTTCTACTTGATGGTAAATCAGATATTCTAATGCTGGAATTTGATATAGTAAATGAACAAACTATCTGATTTGGATTATCATTCGTACAAAAACAATATGATTTTCCAAGTAATTCATCGCTATACAAGAATGATTCATTATTAAAAAAATCATCTAAATCTTCATGCCCACAACTAAAGACATCGCAATTTTCTAACATAGGTTTGTCTAATATGTAGAAAGTACAATTGTCTTCTAAGAAATTCACAATAAAAATCAGATTTTTGCTTTGGAGAGTATAGACGCACAAGTTCTAACCTGCTTACTGAAATCGACAGTAGCACGTCTTTCACTTGCCTTGTTTGCATTAGCTACAAAATTCTCGGCAGTCTTATTTTTTAGTGTTGGAACACTTTTTATAGAAATAGCCATAATGTTGTATCGTTGATATTATTCATATAACACTGCAAATATAGTGATAATTTTATGATCATCAATAAAAACTATAACAAAATCATTACTAATTTAACCTTTAACACCATAAGTAATACTATTCTTAATAATATTATTATCATTAAGAGCAAAAATAGATTCATTATTTGCATCTCTATTACTATAAACAGTTGAAAGAAGAGAAGGTTGTTTATGTACGTTCCAAGCAGAACATTCTCTGAAGATAAATTCATCCATAAAGCACCGAGATACTATCATCTAAAAAAGTGAGGGCAGATAGTTTCACAACCTTCCACCCTCTTAGTTTAGCAGTAAAGAAAAGAATCAAATTTGCCAAGGATTCTTATATGGATCGTAATCCCTCTGGAATGTAGCAACCTGCCAATCGGTGACTGGTTTATTGTCCTCATCCAATTTCCTCGGTATTTGTGGATTAATTCGTAGTTTTGAAGCATCTCTCAGCCAACGTAAACTTTCCTCATAATCGGTAATCCTGAACTGGCTCACGTTATTCGGAGAAATCAGTTTGTGCAGCTCATATACTGCAATTCTGAGAATGTATTTCTTTAGGTTTGAATTTCTGGGGTCTCTCTGTTTAATGTTGTGTCCTTCTTTTAGCTCATCAGAATTAACCTCCATCGTCGGAATATACACTTTAGCATCGAACACAACATATTCCGTTTCTGAGAACTCATATTTGTTGTACTCCGGGTCATATTCGCCAATCAATCCCCAATTGTCAGACACTTCCGGATTTTCGGTCAGATCGATATTTTCAACTTCCAACAAAGCGTAGAACTGATCATTCCATTTCACAACTTCCCATGCGCCATATTCAAAGTTAGCTTCCCAGTTATAAACCGTAATCGGTTCCCATCCGACAAGTCCCGGTATCCGTATGTCGTTGAAGTCAGGACCATTGTATTCCAGGCACCTGTATTGGGTATTTGCGAAAATAACAATAGTACCAGGATCATAATTTTCCAGCTGGGAATAAGTCGGAATCTCTTCGTTGATTACCTCAACAAACTCCTCCCAATAAATTTTACTGAATGGAGACTTGTAACCATTGATGGTTCGCAATGTCTGCCAGATTTTATCGTTCTTATAGAAATAAGAACCTGCCGGATAAATAATCTGCCGGTTATATTCTTTGATGCTTTTCCCAACCATCAGGGCTTTCTCTACCTCATAGTTCTCGATAAGGTATTCGAGAATAGAGGCTTCGGCAGCTTCTTCTGCTTTATCCAAACAGCCTTCATCTTCGCGGATCAGGTCGTTGAGATGCTTGGCCGTTATGGTGCCCAGATAATCGGAATTATTAAGAAATCGATGATACATTAAAAGCTGAAAGCACCATATACCGGTGCGGTAACTGTTTCTATTGTTGTTCGATTCCTTTGATATTTCTGCCAGCTATCCTTAATGAATAGACAGAGCGCATAATCAAAGCAATCCGAAAGGTGCCCGTACTTCTCGTACTTGTTCCCACTTTTGGGGTCTGTTACTTTCGGTTTTGATTTTGTCCCATCCGGATTCTTTCTCTGGTAGGTCAAATCTTCCGCGAATTTTCGGCACCGCATATCAATTAGTATTTCCCAGCCATCGTACCCTTTGAACAGTTCGTTGATGAACTCCAGTCGGGCTGTCTGGGAAGGTTGCTTGCTCAACAGTTTTTGCTTGGCTCCCAAAATGGGGCTATTCATGTTGCTTAATATAATGGTGTAATTGTTTACTCCATCTTCTGTCTGGGTTGAGCGAGCCAGACCTGCTGGGTCTCCCGGCACCACTTTTAAAAGACTTCAAAGTCAGAAAATCCCTGAAATACAGACGTTTCAGGGGTTTTTCTTTTCCACAAAATCCCACTTTTTTAGCAAAATCAGGCAGTTTCGCCGGACTAAATCGTGTACATTTTTTAGTCCTTGAAAAAGCGTCCACGAATTGCGCTTTAAGTCGCTGGTTGTCTTATCGTTATATGCTCTTCATTTTACGCGGTTGAAGTATCTTTAACCCATTATTTTTTAGAGTATGAGACAGACATTTAATGTGCTTTTCTTTATCAGGAAAACACGAACAGTG
>JAVBMA010000033.1:0-32019 GCA_031553005.1 Paludibacteraceae bacterium
TATCTTTATATTTCTGTTTTGACGGGGGGGTTTCCCCCCCGCTTCCATTCCTACATAGCAAACTGAGAACGTAGGTCTTTCCGAATGGAACGAAAGTGGAATGAGGAATCTCCAAATAACAGTTTGAAATGTAGGGGTATTTAACGAAAAGACTTTAACGAAAAGACTTTCCAAGTTTTCAAAACTTGGAAAGTCTTTTCGTTTTTTTAATACCTTTTAGAATCCAAATCGGTAGTTAGCCGAAAGTAATCCCGAATACCTGCCTCCGAGTAGTCCGATTTCGGTGCGGAACTGCCAACGTTTATTTGGTTGGAATTGCGCTCCGATAAGTCCGGTAAAATTGTGTGTCGGACGTTTTTTAAGGGAGTAGCTCACAATTGTCTTATCTATCTCATCGTTTATTTCAGGCAGGTTCTCTTCCAATTTTCCGGCTACGGTTTTCATAAGCTCGTATTGGGCAAGCGACATATCCGGATAGTCTGATTTACTGCTGTTGATAATCGTTTCCAGTTTGTCTCCCGTAAGGTCGGGAGCTACGTCTTTAAGGTAAATATCACCTTCGGTTGTTTTATTCAGGATAAGGTAGGTGGCTCCCAGCCAAACGGCAATGTTGCGGTCACGTTTCGAGAAGTGGAATGTATATCCGATGCGCGGGCTGAGCATTTGTGTGTTTACAGCCGACTTCATCTGGGGGAATTGAGACCATGCGCAGTTGTAATCTGCCGTAAAAAACCAGTTATTAATACCCGATGCAACAGTCCCTCCCAATCCGTAGGAAAAACCTTGAAAGTCCTCTTCTGCTGAAAGCTCAATCGGCGATGAAAGTTCAATTTCGGTTTGCACCCATGTTGCGCCGATTATTCCGTATATATTAAAGAACGGAAGTATCCACGCATCTACACGTACATTAATATTTTGGGCGTGCGCTTTGGTCTCTTTGAATTTTACAATACTGTCCAGGCTATACATGGTTCCGCCGTTGAACCCTACTTTAAGGTCGCTGATATTAACATCCTGAACCCCGGCATACGTATTTACCATAACACCGATCGGGTAGGGAAGTGTGAATCCGCGCTTTTGCACATTCTTTCCTAATATGGGAAGTTTATACGGATAAGGAGTATTTCGCAGGCTATCGGCATATGCATCATCTCCTGTTACTTTTACCCCTGCGCCACCGGCTTGTGCAAAAACGGCAACAGGTGTAAACAGCGCAATGATTAATATCAGCAAAATATTTTTCATAAGTAAATAATTAAAAATTACGGATTTATTATTCTTGGTTGTTTATTTTCGGTTTGGTGGTTGCGACAATCGGGATACCAACTCCGAACTGGATAAACATATTCTTTCCGTCCAGTACTTTATCCTTATATAAGTCGGTAAAGCTTTGTGTATAGCGGAAGTTGAGTTGTACACCTTTCCCTTTCATAAAACGGTACTGTACGTCTATTGCGACGCCTGCGTCAATCAGGTTTGTATCGTCATTCGACTTTATTTTATAAGATAAATTTCCATCGTTAACCGATGTTTCGTAAGTGTCATGGGCAATCATCCGGAAACCTATCATTGGTCCTAATCCGACCGACCATGACGGTCCGAAGAAATAACGCATCAAAGGTGATATTTCAAAATAAGTCAGGTCGCGTTTTACGTTTGAAGCATCCGCTAATATAAGAGAATCTGTACTTAAAGAATTTCCGGGCATATCCATATTACTAGCTCCTTTGGGCGATTTGAATACGATATAATTCTGAAGCAACCAAGGGCTGTCTCCCCATAGTTTAATATCGGTATATGCACCAAGTACCAGTCCTAAATGTGGAGTCCAACTGCCCGAATGTGTAATATACGAGTCTTGCGCCCCTACAAACAAGCCCAATTTGAATTTATCCGTTTCTATTTTTTTTCCGAAAATTAAAGCAATAAGGGCTTGCGAATGAACTGATGTTGTTGTAATTGATAATAATAGTAAAAGTATGATTCGTCTTTTCATGCATAGATATCTATAAACAGACACAAACTTTTAACTAAACAAGAATTGAATGTGAATTGTTCTTAGGGGAAAGGTGAAAAGTGAAAGGTGAAAAAGAATATTGTAGATTTTTTTTTCAATAAGGATATTGAAAAAAATGAGAAGTTTTGAAAAATATAGAATAGTACAATACCGGGAGTTAATTTAGGCTGAATAAGCGATATTCCTCACTCCATTGCGTTTCGTTCGGAAAGACAGCCGGTTATAATTATATTGAGGGAGGAGAAAGAAGCTGTCCAAAAAGTCTTTTTACCACAAAGGACACAAAGTTTTACACTAAAGAACACAAAGAATGCTGGTTGATTATCAGGATATTGTGAGCTTTGTGAATTTCCTTTGTGTCCTTTGTGGTAAAGAATATAGGCTTTTGGGACAACCCCTTTCTTCTCCCATACTTTCTTCTGTTATAAGTCAGTAAGTCTTTCCGAATGAAACGTAGTGGAGTGAGGAATCTGTCCCCTATTGAGAACTAATAAAATTAGAAAATTTTCTTATCCTATAGTTAAGCTATTAACTTTCCCCTTTCCCCTTTTCAATTTTCAATTTTCCCCTAAAGAAGCTTTCACCTTTCAATTTTCACCTTTCACTTGAAGAAATTTTCTGACTTTGTCCAAGCTCAAGTCTTTCCCAATAATATCGCCCTCTTCATTAATCAGGTAATTGGTCGGAAGTTGGGTTACATTATATGTTATTGCGGTACTGAGGGATGAATCGTTTACACAAACCCAAGGTAGGTTTTCGACCGTTTTTTTCCAATAAGCGACATCTTTGTCGAAAGAAACCTGATAGATTTCAAAACCTTTCTTGTGGTTTTTGGAATAGAGGTCGCGGAGGTCTATTATATCATAAGGAGTTAATTGCAGATAAGAGCAAAAATCCAGCAGGATGGTTTTCCCGTTCAATGAAGAGAGTGAAAATCTTTTATCGTTTTTATCCGGTAGATTAATGTCGATGTACCCGATTGAATTTTCTTCCGCAAATTTATCCAGATTCTCTTTTCTTATGGATTCTTGTCCATACGTAACAAGGTTATGCAGTTGTTTTGTCCGCAATGACTCTTTGTGGTAAATATTCCATGCCGTTGCAATAGCCCCGTAATACTTTAAATCTTCTTTGTCGGAAAGTGTGAACGGCGTGATATTATATGTCAGTTTTTGGAATATGGCAAAGTATGCAACCGGCGATTTGGGATCTTCAACAATAATTTTCTTTACCTGCTCCTTATAATCTTTTACAATATAGAAAATGACCGAATACAAAGAATCTTTGGAAATAGTTTGTTGTGTTTCAAAATCTTCTTTTTCCTTTCTGATTTGGCTGTTTGTTTGGTTTGCAATTCGGATAAGTTCTCTTATCCGGACATTTGCATCCGAACCGGTTATAATATAATTAGCCATGGAGTCGGCAGATGCCGAAATAGTTACACCCTTGTCTGATTCGGCAACCAAATGTATTTGATTTTTTCCCAGACGGAGCTTGTAAAATTCGGGATTGGAATGAATGGGAAGGTTCATTGTAAAATCGCCCGTTTCCGGTAATATAACAGAATCGATAACAGTTTGCTCGTCCAGTCCGTTTTTTTCCAAAAACAAGACCTGCCCTTCGGCTCCCTTTATGGTTCCGTGCACTTCAAACGCTTCCTTTTTTTTACAGGAAAAAAGGGAAAAAACAATCAATATGCAACAAGTTATTCTATACATCGTTGGATTATGTCAATGCTTGATAAACAGAATTTTATATCTATATATGTCGTTTTTTTGTATCTTGATTCTTAAAACTCAATACAAAAATACGGAATAGTTTAGTTACTCTTTTCTATGTTTATGAAAAGAAATATTTTTTTAGTGTTTATTATTTGTTGAAGACTTCATTTGTTATATCTTTGTGACGATAAATGTGGATGGATTTGGCTGATTGCAACCACTTGAAAAAAATGCTAAAAAACGACACTGCTTTTTACATATTCGACCTGCCAAAATTCATTCCCAGTAAATTATGTTTCACTTTTAATCGTTGAACGGCTTCAGAATCGTTTGAGGTTAATTAATAATTTTTACTATGGGATACTTTTTTTCGTCCGAATCAGTATCGGAAGGGCATCCGGACAAAGTTGCCGACCAGATTTCCGATGCAATCCTTGATAATTTTTTAGTATTGGATCCGAATTCCAAAGTTGCTTGCGAAACCCTTGTTACCACAGGTCAGGTTGTGTTGGCAGGTGAGGTGAAAACCAGTACATATATAGATGTACAGACAATTGCGCGTAATGTGATTAACCGGATTGGTTATACCAAAAGCGAATATATGTTTGACGGGAATTCCTGCGGGATTTTCTCGGCAATACACGGGCAGTCGCCCGATATTAACCGTGGGGTAGAACGTTCCGACCCTTACAATCAGGGAGCCGGAGACCAGGGGATGATGTTTGGTTATGCTTGCGATGAAACGGATAACCTGATGCCTATTTCGCTGGATTTGTCTCATGCTTTATTGATTGAATTGGCTGCTATCCGCAGGGAAGGGAAGGAGATGAAATACCTTCGTCCCGATGCAAAATCGCAGGTTACTATCGAGTATGGGGATGACAATAAGCCGAAGAGGATAGATGCTATTGTTATTTCTACGCAACATGATGAGTTTATTTTGGCCGGAAACGGTAAAACTCAATTACAGGCGGATGAAGAAATGGTTGCATTGATTAAAAAGGATGTGCAGGATATTTTGCTTCCCCGCGTGATTGCTAAAGACAGTCAGTTTGCCGCTCTTTTTAAAGATGACTATAAACTGCATGTAAATCCGACTGGTAAGTTTGTAATCGGCGGGCCTCACGGAGATACGGGATTGACCGGGCGTAAGATTATTGTAGATACTTATGGCGGAAAAGGGGCTCACGGCGGTGGTGCATTCTCGGGTAAAGACCCTTCGAAGGTAGACCGCTCGGCAGCTTATGCAGCCAGACACCTTGCCAAGAATATTGTTGCTGCCGGGCTTGCTTCGGAAGTATTGGTTCAGGTAGCTTATGCTATTGGAGTAGCCGAACCTATGAATTTATATATCAATACGTATGGTACTGCAAAAGTTAACCTTTCCGATGGCGAAATTGCTAATAAAATAAAAGAGAGCGGACTGTTCGATATGCGCCCTAAAGCGATTGAAGACCGTTTGAAATTACGGAATCCTATTTACGAAGAGACAGCTTCTTACGGGCATGTCGGACGTACTCCGGAAACAAAAGTTAAGAAATTTATCGACAGCAACGGAAATGAAATTATAAAAGAAGTGGAGCTTTTTACTTGGGAGAAAACAGATAAGAAAGAAGAAGTTCGGAAACTTTTTTTATAAGTTGAAAGTTATTGAGAAAAGATAATAATTATATTTCGGGGTTTCACTTAAAGTGAAGCCCCGAATTTTTTTTGCAACGATGTTTCATTATCTGATTATTCGTAACATTGCCACTGATTTTAAAGATTCCTCACTCCACTTTGTTGCATTCGGAATGACTGATGTTTTCAGCGTGCAGAGGGAAGTGGAAAGCGGTGGCAAGGCCGCCGCTTTCCACTCTATATTCTTACCTGTTGCGCAGTCATTCCGACCAAAAGGGAGGAATCACTTAAAAGCAATCTTTGATGGTGTGATTGCCAGATAATTATAAATATTTTTGATGAGAAAGATATTATAATAACTCATTGTTTAGGAAAACGATTCTTCGATTGCCTGAGCCGCTTTCCGTCCGGAATCTATGGCGCGGACTACCAAACTGGCTCCCAGTGCGGCATCTCCTGCGGCAAAGATTTTATCAACCGAAGTCCGGTTGCCGGATTCTGTCTTTATGTTTTGCCTGCCGTCAAGCTCCAGCTTCAGTTCTTTGACCAATCCCTCCTGAACGGGATGGACAAACCCCATAGCAATAAGTACAAGGTCGGCATGAATAATCTCCTTCCGCCCGGTATAATTAATCTTGCGGCTTCCGTCGGCAGCCGGAACCCATTCGACTTCTTCTATTTCAACGGCTTTTATTATTCCGTTTTCGCCCATAATTTTGCGGGTGTCGAGCGACCATCGGCGAATACAACCCTCTTCGTGCGAAGACGAGGTTTTAAGAACCATCGGCCAGACAGGCCAAGGCGTTTGAGGATTTTCTCCTTCCGGCGGTTTGGGCATTATCTCTATCTGGGTAACGCTTAATGCTCCTTGCCGGATTGATGTACCGACACAATCGCTACCTGTGTCTCCGCCTCCTATCACCAATACATTTTTACCTTTGGCAGAAATACGTTCCTCATCCGGAACCTGCGCTCCCGCCACAATCCGGTTTTGTTGTTTCAGGAAATCAAGGGCAAAGTAAATTCCTTTCAGGCCGCGCCCTTCCACTTTCAGGTCGCGCGGCACTCCGGAGCCGATACAAACGCATATTGCATCATACTCTTTCAACAATTCCTTAGCGGTAATATCCCTGCCGGCTTCCACTCCCGTGATGAAATTGATGCCTTCTTCTTTCATCAGGCTGACACGGCGGTCGATTATATATTTTTCCAGCTTGAAATCCGGAATTCCCAATCGCAGCAATCCACCGATAGCTTCATCTTTTTCATAAACAGTAACATTAAATCCTTTTTGATTCAGGCGGTTGGCAGCAGCAAGCCCGGAAGGTCCCGAACCGATTACGGCTACCCGTTGTTTATGCCTGTGCGACGGAATCTGAGGTTTAATATACTTCTCTTCGAATGCTTTTTCGGCAACAGAGGCTTCATTCTCGCGTATCGTGACCGCCTCGTGCGACAGCGCCAGAACGCAAGATTTTTCGCAAAGAGCCGGACATAGCTTTCCCGTAAATTCGGGAAAGTCATTAGTCTGCGAGAGAATTTTGTAAGCCTCTTCCCATTTGCCTTTACTGAGGGCATCCTGCCATTCGGGCTGACGATTGCCGAGCGGGCATGCCCAATGGCAGAACGGTACTCCGCAATCCATACAACGCGAGGCTTGCAAGCGGCGTCCTTCCGAATTGAGCGATAATTCAACTTCTTTATAGTCTCTGATTCGCTCTGTGAGAGACCGGTATCCGGACTCTTTTCGTCCTGTTTCTAAAAATCCTTTTGGGTTTCCCATAATTGCTTAATAATCTCGTTCAACATGTTCTATTTTGGCTTTCAGGGCTTCTGACTGACGGTCGTGAAGTATCTTTTTGTATTCAATCGGAAGCACTTTTATAAACTGGGTAACCGACCAGTTCCAATCCTTCAGCAGTTTTTTTGCCAACGGGCTGCCTGTGTATTCGGCGTGCCGGGTTATCAACTCTTTCAGTTCCATCTTATCGGTTTTTTCCTCTACCAATGATAACTCTACCATTTCCATATTGCAGAAGAAATCGAAATTCTGTTCCTTGTCCCACACGTAAGCAACCCCGCCACTCATTCCGGCGGCAAAATTGCGTCCGACAGACCCAAGAACCACCGTGCAACCTCCGGTCATATATTCGCAGCAATGGTCGCCCGTGCCTTCTACGACGGCGGTTACACCGCTGTTACGAACACAGAAACGTTCGCCTACACGTCCATTGATAAATACTTCGCCCGATGTTGCTCCGTAAAGAAGTGTATTTCCGGCTATTATATTCTCTTCCGGTAAAAATGTTGATTTGTCGGGAGGGGAGACTATAATACGTCCACCCGATAACCCTTTTCCAAGATAGTCGTTGGCATCGCCTTTCAGGCGGAAAGTAACGCCTGCCGACAGGAATGCCCCGAAACTTTGCCCTGCCGAACCGTTGAAAGTACATTTGATTGTCCCGTCCGGTAGTCCGGCATTGCCGTATTTCTTGGCTATTACACCTGAAAGCATTGCGCCGGCAGATCTGTCCGTATTGCAGATGGCGGATTCCAATTCGACAGGAGTGCCGTTTTCGACAGCTTGTAATGACTTTTCAATAAGCTGTTTGTCAAGAATGCTATCCAAGTCGTGTTTTTGCTTTTTGATATTCCGAATCGGATTTTGTTTAGCCTCTTTAGGGAAATAGAGCAAACGTGAAAAATCAAGCTTCGAGAGTTTCGGATTGTCAAACTTTTCCGTATCCCGACGAAGCAAGTCGCTGCGTCCGATTATTTCGTCCAATGAACGGAATCCCATGGCTGCAAGGTGTTCGCGAACCTCTTCGGCAAGGAACATAAAGAAGTTAAGCAAATGTTCTTCTTTTCCTTTAAAGCGGGCTCTGAGTCGCTCGTCTTGTGTTGCAACTCCGACAGGGCAGGTGTTTAGATGGCATTTGCGCATCATCACACAACCCAAAGAAATTAGGGCGCTGGTAGCAAAACCATACTCTTCGGCTCCTAAAAGAGCAGCAACGATAATATCACGCCCGGTTTTAAGTTGTCCGTCCGTTTGCAGCACTACTTGCGAGCGTAGATTGTTCATCACAAGTGTTTGCTGGGTTTCGGATAAACCGATTTCGACCGGAATCCCGGCATATTTGACCGAGCTCAACGGGCTGGCTCCTGTTCCACCTTCGCATCCGCTGATAACAATCATATCGGCTTTAGCTTTGGCTACTCCGGCGGCAATAGTTCCGACACCGCTTTCGGATACCAGTTTCACCGATATGCGGGCGTTCGGATTGACATTTTTAAGGTCAAATATCAGTTGTGCCAAATCTTCTATCGAATAGATATCGTGGTGAGGAGGAGGCGAGATAAGCGATATGCCCGGTATGGAGTGGCGTGTCCGTGCAATCATTTCGTCTACCTTATATCCGGGCAGTTGCCCGCCTTCACCGGGTTTAGCGCCTTGGGCAATTTTTATTTGTATTTCGTCTGCATTAACAAGGTATTCGGTAGTTACGCCGAAACGTCCCGAAGCCACTTGTTTTATGGCGCTGCGTGATGACGAACCGTCGGGGTTGGAAGTAAAACGGGCGGGGTCTTCGCCTCCTTCTCCGGTATTACTCTTGCCTCCGAGCTTATTCATCGTGCGTGCCATCGCTTCGTGTGCTTCCCTGCTTATGGAACCGAAAGACATTGCTCCGGTAACGAAACGGCGGGCAATAGCTTCCGCGGGTTCCACTTCATCCAAAGAAATAGGATTTGTTCCGAAAGCGAGTAAATCCCGTATAAATAACGGGTCACTTTTCCCATCAACGGAGGTTGTATATTCTTTGAATTTTTCGTAAGAACCTGAACGGACAGCTAATTGTAATTTAGATATTGTTTCGGGATTCCATGCATGGTTTTCACCGTCGCGGCGGTAGGCGTAAAAACCTTCGCTGCTCAACGCAGATGATTCATGCGTACCGAAACCCTCATGCAACAAAGCCGCTTGTTGCGCCGCTATCTCTTCGAGCCCGATGCCGCCTATCTGGGACGTAATGCCGCCAAAATATTTTTGTACCAAGCTATCGGATAATCCTATCGCTTCGAATATTTTTGCCCCGCGGTAGCTGCGTATGGTCGAAATACCCATTTTGGAAAGGATTTTCAATAATCCTTTATCAATTGATTTGATGTAATGTTTCTCGGCTGTTTCAAAATCCAGGCGGATGCGTCCTTCTTTAATCTGCTTGTCAATTACCGCGAAAGCCATGTACGGGTTGACCGCACTGGCTCCGAAACCTGCCAAAAGGGCAAAGTGCATTACTTCGCGCGGCTCGGCGCTCTCTATGATAAGGCCTATCTGCGAACGTTTATGTGCATTCACCAAATGATGATGAACGGCAGAAACAGCCAGAAGCGATGGGATAGGAGCTTTGTCCGGAGCAATACCACGGTCGCTGAGTATGATATAGTTGAATCCCAAGTCAACCGCTTTAGCAGCCGTTACACAGATATTTTCCACCGCATCTTCCAATCCTTGGGAACCTTTTGCCGAATCATAAAGTATAGGGATAGCATACGAACGGAATCCCTTGTATTCTATATGACGGAGTATATCTGTCTCCCGGTTTGTCAATACAGGACTCTTTAGTTTTATCATTTTACAGAGTTCGGAATCGGGCGAGAGCAGATTGCGGTCGTATGTGCCGATGTAGCTTGTGAGCGACATAACCAGTTCCTCCCTTATCGGGTCGATAGGAGGGTTGGTTACCTGTGCAAATTGCTGGCGGAAATAACGGAAAAGATTCTGAGGCAATCCGGAAAGTATTGCTATCGGGGTGTCGTTACCCATCGAACCGATAGGCTCCTTGCTCTCTTCCGTCATAGGGATAATGAGCCTTTCAATATCTTCTCCGGTATAATTGTAAACTTTCAGGTGTTCGTCGTAGTATTCCACCATCTGCGTAACGCTCCTTCCGGAGGTTAGCTTGCCCAGTTCCAACCGGTTTGCCTGCAACCACTCTTCGTAAGGATATTCGGCAGCCAGAACACTTTTCAATTCATTATCCCGGTAGATGCGTCCGTCCAACGTATCGACCAGCATCATTTTACCGGGTTTAAGTTTGCCTTTTTCCCTGATTTGGGCAGAATCAAAAGTAAGTACTCCCGTTTCCGAAGCCATAACCAGCACATCATCCCTCGTAATAAGATAGCGTAAAGGGCGTAATCCGTTACGGTCGAGCATTCCTCCGGCATAACGTCCGTCGGAAAAAAGCAAGGCTGCGGGACCATCCCACGGTTCAAATATTATCGAGTTAAATTCGTAGAAAGCCTTAACACCGTCAGGAATGGGGTTTTTCTCATTCCAACTTTCAGGAATAAGCATTGCCAACGCTTTGGGCAATGGTACTCCTGCCATAAGAAAGAATTCCAGCGCATTATCAAGCGAGGCGCTGTCGCTCATATTCTCTTCTATGATAGGAAGGGCATCCTTGATATCGGAAAAATTTTCCGAATTGAATAGTACTTCCCGGGCCTTCATCCATTGACGGTTGCCGCGTATGGTATTGATTTCACCGTTATGTCCCAGGCAACGGAAAGGTTGCGCAAGTTCCCACTTCGGCATCGTATTGGTGCTGAAACGGGAGTGTACCAACGCCATTCCGCTGGTCAGGTAAGGACTTTCGAGGTCGGGGAAATAGTTGCGCAATTGAGGCGATGTAAGCATTCCCTTGTAAACAATATTTTTTGTAGAGAGGCTTACTATATAAGCATCGAGGCCTGACAATTCACGTTCTATTGCCTTGCGCAGAAGGTAAAGCCTGAATTCTATTTTCTCCTTGTCCGAGTTATCGACAAGGAATATCTGTTTTATATCAGGTTCGGATGCTGACGAACCTTGTCCTAATATGGCGCTGTTGACAGGCACATCACGAAAGGCAAGTATTTTGAACCCTGCCTTTTCGCTCTCTTTCTCAATTTTATCCAAAACGGCGAACTGCTTGTATGAGTCTTTCGGAAGAAAAATAAGCCCTGTTCCGTAACTTCCCTTTTCTGGTACGGGAATACCGTTAAGCAGGATAAATTCATGGGGAATCTGAATCATAATGCCGGAACCGTCACCGCTCTGAGGGTCAGCACCCTCAGCTCCGCGGTGAACCATGTTCTCCAGTATTTTCAACCCCTTGTCGACGGTGTCATGTGTTTTTGCCCCATTCAGATTTACGATGAGGCCTACTCCACAAGCGTCATGTTCATACGCCGGATTATAAAGCCCCCGGTGTTGGGTATAGTCGTCTTTCATAAAAATCTATCTTATAAACAATAATTCTCTGTATTTCGGAAGCGGCCACATCTGGTTATCCACAATCAGTTCCAGCTTGTCTATATGGTGACGTATCTTTTCCATCAAAGGAATCACGTTATTATAGTAAGCCATAGCCTTTTGCTCTTCACTCTCTATTGCATTGGCTTTTTTCCGTTCTTCAATCATTTCGTCCACACCGGTGGTTATTACTTTCGTGTGGTTTGCTATACGTTCTATCAGCAACTTGTTCGGTTCCGACATCTCCATTCCGGATTTCCCTTCAAAAAGGACAGACATCTTAGCTGCGTTATCCAGCAGTTTGGACTGGTATTCGGTGGCGACGGGAATGATATGGTTCATTGCCAAATCGCCCAGTACACGGGATTCGATTTGTATCTTTTTGGCGTATGTTTCCCATTTGACTTCGCAACGTGAGTGGAGCTCTTTTTCATTTAATACACCCGTGGATGCAAACATTTTGATGCTGTTTTCCGTAAGATAGTTGCAGAAGATGACGGGAACATTCGTTTCACAATCCAACCCGCGCCCTTGTGCTTCGGTTTTCCACTCGTCGCTATAACCGTTACCGTCAAAGCGTATGGCTTTACATTCTCCTATATATCTTTTTACAACTTCAAAAATGGCTATCTCTTTGGCTATTTTCTTTTCTGTAAGTTTTTCCACATCTTTAGCGAAAAGGGAGAGTTGCTCGGCAACCGCCGAGTTAAGGGCTATCATGGCTGCGCCGCAGTTTTCGGACGAGCCTACGGCACGAAACTCAAACCTGTTTCCGGTAAAGGCAAAAGGAGAGGTACGGTTACGGTCGGTATTGTCGATGAAAATCTCCGGAATCTGACCTATACCGAGTTTCAATCCAGCCTTTTTATCTATAACAATGGCTTCAGTGGCGTTGGATTTCTCCATCTTGTCGAGCACTGTCGATATCTGACTGCCAAGGAATACGGATATAATTGCCGGTGGAGCTTCATTAGCGCCAAGACGATGGGCATTGGTGGCCGAGCTTATGGACGCTTTAAGCAACCCGTTGTGTTTATGTACCGCTTTGAGCACATTAACCACAAAAGTGATGAATTGGAGGTCGCCCATCGCATCTTTAGCCGGAGCAAGGAGGTTAACTCCCGTATCGGTTCCCAATGACCAGTTGCAGTGTTTTCCCGAACCGTTGACACCTTTGAACGGTTTCTCGTGCAGCAATACACGGAAATTATGTTTCTTGGCTACCTTGCGCATGACAGACATAATCAGGAGGTTATGGTCTACCGCTAAGTTAGTTTCTTCATATATCGGGGCAAGTTCAAACTGGTTAGGAGCCACTTCGTTGTGCCTTGTTTTAACGGGAATACCGAGTTTAAGCGACTCAAATTCGAGTTCGGTCATAAAAGAGAGTACACGCGAAGGTATATGACCGAAATAGTGGTCTTCCAATTGCTGGTTTTTAGCGCTGTCGTGCCCCATCAGCGTGCGTCCGGTAAGTACCAGGTCAGGACGCCCTGCCCATAAGGCTTCGTCTACCAGAAAATATTCCTGTTCCCATCCGAGGAAAGAGACTACCTTATTGACGTTCGGGTCGAAAAAGCGGCAAACAGCCGTAGCAGCTTTATCTATGGCAGAAAGCGCTTTTAATAAAGGTGCTTTATAATCGAGTGCCTCTCCTGTATAAGAGATAAAAATGGTAGGGATGCAAAGCGTGTCGCCTACGATGAATGCAGGAGAAGCTGGGTCCCATGCCGTATAGCCGCGCGCTTCAAAAGTATTGCGGATTCCACCGCTGGGAAAGCTGGAGGCATCGGGCTCTTGTTGTACCAGCAGTTTACCGGAAAACTCTTCTATCATCTTATCCTTGCCGTCAAATTCGGCAAAGCTATCGTGCTTCTCGGCTGTACCGCCGGTGAGGGGTTGAAACCAGTGAGTATAGTGGGTTACTCCCATTTTTATAGCCCATTGCTTCATGCCTTGCGCAATCTCTTCGGCTAAGTCGCTGCTCAATACTGTTCCGTTATTTATCGCATTGGTCAGGTTTTTAAAGGTTGTTTTGGAAAGGTATCCCTTCATCTTGTCAAGAGTGAATACATTTTTTCCGAAATATTCGCTAACCCGGCCTTCAGGAGTTTCAATATTCAAGGCTTTGCGGCCCAGAGCTTCGTCCAGAAGCTTAAATCTTAACATGGTCATAATTATCGTTTTTTATGTTATTAAGTTCTGTGAAAATTTATTGTTATATTTTAGTAAATGAGTAAACCAGTTGACGAGTAAACGAGTTGCTCGTATTTTGTCCTTAATCCTTGTCTACTTTGTTTACTCGTCTACTCGTTTACTTTATCTACTTATTTCAGAAAAATATTATTCTGAACACAAGTCTCAATCATCTCGTCGCTCCAGAGTGATGCTTGTACTTCCCCGATGTGCGCACAACGCAAAAGATACATGCATAACCTGCTTTGCCCTATTCCTCCGCCAATCGATAAGGGGATACGGTCGGTAAGCAACATACGGTGGAAATGCAACTCTTTACGGTCGGGGCATCCTTCGATATCTAATTGACGGATAAGCGCTTCCTTGTCGACGCGTATTCCCATAGAGGAAATTTCAAAGGCAGAGTTAAGGATGCTGTTCCAAAGGATAATATCGCCGTTTAGCCCTTTGTGTCCGCCATCGGTAGGTGTTGACCAATCGTCGTAATCGGGAGCGCGCCCGTCATGCTTTTTGCCATCGGCCAATTTTCCACCTATTCCAATCAGGAATATTGCGCCGTATTGTTTGGCAGCCGCATTTTCCCTTTCGCGGGGAGTGAGGTCCGGATATTGCGCCAAAAGGTCTTCGCTATGGATAAAAGTAATTTTATCCGGAAGGACAGGGGTTATATGCGGATGGGCGGTATATACGCACTGCTCGACATTTTTAAGCGCCCTGTATATTTTTTCTGCCATATCTTTGAGGAAATCAAGCGTACGCTCTTCCTTGGTCATAGTCCTTTCCCAGTCCCACTGGTCTACATAGAGCGAATGGATGTTGTCGAGTTCCTCATCGGCGCGGATAGCGTTCATGTCGGTGTATATCCCATATCCGGGTGCTATCTTATAAGCGCCGAGCTTCATACGTTTCCACTTGGCGAGCGAATGTACAACTTCGGCTTTGGCATCGCCCATATCTTTAACTTTGAACGAAACAGCACGTTCGGTTCCATTCAGGTCGTCGTTTATACCTGTACCTGAAAGTACGAAAAGGGGAGCCGTCACACGCCTTAAGCCCAACGCTTCCGAAAGCTTATGCGGAAATTCTGTCTTAAGCATTTTAATCGCCTGCTCCATTGTTTCTGGAGCAAGGGTTGCTTTGTAGTCTGATGGAATGAAAAGATTCATTTTATTTATTTTTTATGTTTATACTTATCAGATAACTAAATTCATTATCACCTTTCACCTTTCAATTATCACCTTTCACCTCTCAACTGTTATAAGCAGTTTCCCCATGTTCATAAATATCAAGCCCTTCTTCTTCGACGCGTTCGGATACTCGTACTCCAACCGTTTTATCCACAATAAGGAAGATGATAAAAGTTAAGGCAGCACTGTAAATAATAGTTACAAGAGTAGCAATGATTTGTACCCAAAGCTGATGCCAGTCTCCGTATAAAGCACCTTGTGCGCCTCCGGCTCCCGTAACTGCCTGTGTGGCAAATACCCCTGTGAGGATAGAACCGATTATTCCTCCCATTCCATGTACCCCGAAAGCATCCAATGAGTCATCGTATTTGAATTTAGGTTTCACTACGGCAACCATAAAGAAACAGATGAATGCCGAAGCTAGTCCGATGACAATTGCTCCTAAGATATCGACTGTTCCTGCTGCCGGAGTGATTGCAACCAGACCTGCAACCGCAGCGGTACTTGCACCGATAGTGGTGGCTCTCTTGTCGCGTATCCATTCGAGGGCAACCCAGGTCACAAGGGCAACTGCCGCAGCAATATGTGTTACCAGAAATGCGTTGGCTGCAAGTCCGTCGGCTGCCAAACCGCTACCGGCATTGAATCCAATCCATCCCAACCAAAGGAAAGATGCTCCTATGAATACGTAGGGAATACTGTTGGTTCCCGTAGGATGTCCGGGTTTATAATCTTTACGTCCGCCGATAAGCAGTGCCATTACCAGTGCCGAGATTCCGGCATTGACATGAACAACGGTTCCTCCGGCATAGTCGAGAGCGCCCATAGCGCCAATCCAGCCGCCGCCCCAAACCCAGTGGGCAACAGGGTTGTAAACCAGAATAGACCAGATAACAATAAATAATACATATCCGGAGAATTTTACCCTTTCTGCAAATGCTCCTACAATCAAAGCGGGGGTAAGGATAGCGAACATACATTGGAAAAGGGCGAAAAGAATTTCGGGTATGTTGCCTCCAAGCGGGTTAAGCGTATCAATTGTTATACCGTGCAGGAATAATTTGTCGAAACCGCCGATAAAAAATCCGAGCGGGTTGCCGCTGTCCATAAAAGATGTTCCAAACACCCAGCTATAACCGAAAGCAAACCAAAGGATGGTGATAATACCGGTCAGGATAAAACATTGCATGATAATACTCAGTATGTTCTTTTTCCGTACCAGACCACCGTAAAATAGAGCCAATCCGGGAATAGTCATAAATAATACAAGGATAGTAGCAACGATAATCCAAGCGGTATTGCCACTGTCTAATGTTGCTGTTTCGGTAACTTCTTCGAAAGTAGCCGTTTCACTTGTGGCAGCAATTTGCTCTCCGGCAAGTGCTGCACTCTCGCTACCAGTGGCTTGTACGGTTGCCATATCTTGTGCAGAAGCGGATACGGCAAAAGAGACAGCCAGAATAGCGGTTAAAAATATATGCCTGATAATGGGTAATATAGGTTTCATAATATTGTATGCATTAAAAAAATTATTTTATTAAAAAAAGGTAATACTCCAGTGAACGAAAACATTTCTCAGCTTTCACTTTTCACTTTTCAACTTTCACCTCACTTATCGTGATAAAGCGTCTTATCACCATGTTCGCCTGTCCGGATGCTGTATGCATCATCAATGGTTGAGATAAAAATGCGTCCGTCGCCGACTTCGCCCGTACAAGCGGATGAAAGAATCGCTTTGACTGTTTTTTCCGCATTAATGTCGCGTACCACAATCGACACCAATGTGCGTTCGATATAGCTGGTGTCGTAAATCACACCGCGGTAGACACGTTCCTGGCGGGCTTTTCCTACTCCCCGCACGTCATAGTATGAAAACCATTCGATATCTGCTTTCAAAAGCGCTTCTTTCACTTCGTCAAACCTGGTTTTTCTTATGATTGCTTCTATTTTTTTCATTTTTAGTTGATTTTTTAGTTGTTTTAATCCCCAAGCTGCACTTCGTTTGCATGGGGTAATTTATGTTTAAGTCCTGCGGACTTATGTATTGAACTTCTTAATTGAAAAGAATTTGTTGAATCCCCCGTTGGGGATTTTTTGCCATGGAATAGGCTGTAATAAAAATTATTGTTTTCATAATCGCCATGTTTTTATGCGGTCTGTTACTTCTTTCATACGTTCACGCTCGCCGAAGGCAGTCAGCCTCACATATCCTTCTCCGCTCGGGCCAAAGCCAACTCCCGGAGTAACTACGATATTACAATCGGCTAATATCTTGTCGAAGAAATCCCAAGAGGACATATTCGGAGTACGGAGCCAGATATAAGGGGCATCTATTCCGCCGTATACTTCAAATCCTGCTCCCTGAAATGCCTGGCGGATTAATTGGGCATTATACATATAGTAAGCAATGTTCTCTTTTATCTCTTTTCGTCCCTGTGGGGAGTAGATTGCTTCGGCAGCGCGCTGGACTATGTAAGCCGTACCGTTGAACTTTGTGCATTGGCGGCGGTTCCATAATTTATTGAGGCTGATTTCCTGACCTTTGGAGTAGCCTTTCAGCTCTTTCGGTACAACGGTGTAGCCGCATCTCAATCCGGTAAATCCGGCAGTTTTGGAAAAGCTCCTGAACTCGACAGCGACCTCTTTGGCTCCTTCTATTTCATAAATCGAATGGGGTATATCGTTTCTGCTTATAAAAGCCTCATAAGCTGCGTCAAAAAGAATTAACGAACCTTTGGCGAGAGCATAATCAACCCACTTTTTTAACTCTTCCCGGCTGAGTGTCATACCGGTCGGATTGTTCGGATAACAGAGGTAAATGATATCGGGAGTAATATCCGGAAGGGCAGGAATAAATCCATTTTCTTGCAGGCAAGGTATGTAGACAATCCTTCCCCAACTTTTGCCCGAAAACTCACCGGCACGGCCTCCCATCACATTGGAATCGACATATACGGGATATACGGGGTCTGTCAATGCAACAATATTGGTTGCGCTCAGGATATCTGTGAAGTTGCCTATGTCGCTTTTTGCCCCGTCGCTGATAAAGACTTCGTCACAATCAAGGGTTACTCCGCGCGGTTTGAAGTCGTGTTCTATAATAGTTTGACGCAGGAAATCGTATCCTTGTTCGGGTCCATATCCCCTGAAAGTGGCGGCAGTCGCTTGCTCTTCGACCGCAGCATGCAGGGCATCTATTACAGACCGGGACAATGGGCGAGTAACATCACCTATTCCCAAGCTGATAATATCTTTTTCGGGATTGGCAGCCTTATAGGCACTTACTCTTTTTGCAACTTCCGAGAAAAGATAATTTCCGGCTAACTTTACATAGTTGTCATTTACCTGTACCATTTTATTTATTGTTATCAGATTAGTAATTCGCCTTCGAATACCGTTTTGGCGTTTCCGGTCATATAGACATGCTCCGAAGCGGCATCCCATCTTATCTTAAGGTCGCCGCCGGGAAGGCTGACTATCGCCTCGCGTCCGGCATATCCGTTCAGTATCGCTGCAACCAGTGTTGCACATGCTCCGGTTCCACAGGCAAGCGTTTCGCCGGCTCCCCGTTCCCATACCCTCATTTTGAAATTGCCTTCGGTCAAGTGTTCTACAAACTCTACGTTTGTTTTTTCCGGGAACATGGGATGGTTTTCAATCATTTTTCCTATAAGCTGAACATTCGTATGTTCAACATCTTCTACAAAAATCACGGCATGCGGGTTGCCCATTGAGACGCATGTTATCCTGTAAATAATACCGTCAATTTCTACAGCATTGTTGATAAAAGTGTTGCTACTTTCCGTTTTTACAGGAATCTTTTCCGGTTTCAGTTCCGGAATGCCCATATCTACCGTTATCGTTTTAACTATTCCGTTTTTAACGAGAAGGTCGAGGTGTTTTATGCCGGCTAATGTTTCAAGGGATATGGATTCTTTTTTTGTCAATCCTTTTTCGTAAACATACTTGCCGATACATCTTGATGCATTTCCGCACATTTGGGCTTCGGAACCGTCGGAATTGAACATTCTCATACGGAAATCCGCAACTTCGGACGGACATATCAGTACCAATCCGTCGGAACCCACTCCAAAATTCCTGTTGCTGACCGTAACCGCAAGTTTTTCGGGATTGCTTATCATGTTGACTGTACAGTCAACATATACATAATCATTTCCCGCACCGTGCATTTTTGTAAATCTCATTACTTTACTTTTTAAAAAGTTATACCAACAACCAAATGGGCATCATCGGCAGCCGGGCAAAAGATTACCTGGGCAAATAACGGCAGGCTGAATTCTTTTGTGATGGCAATTTCTTTGGATGCTTTGAGAGAGAGGCTCATTACATCAAAAGAGTCATGATAAATACTTTCCCAAGGGGTAATACCTGCTTCTGCTGTACATTCCACTCCTTTGACCTGAAAATCATAACCAATCCACAAATAGGAGGAGAACATGTGGTCGCCTTCTTCATTTTTGTCCTGGTCGCCGAAGAACATGGTGCTCCAACCTAAAGAGAGAGGAAATTTTTCTCCGAAATGATAATTAATGGCTCCTTCAAGCAGGTGTTGTTCCTCATATTTAAAATAGGGAGCTCCCTGACCGCTCCACCAGTAGTCGGTTATTCCTATGCACAAGCCTTTTATTTCATATGAAAGGGTAAAATCAAGCTCTTTAAAATCAGTGGAAAAATCGGTGCTTCCCCATGCTTCAAGGGTAAAACCCGAAAGGGATGCGGACAAAGAAGGTTGTATGCTGACTCCTGTCTGATAAAGTCCCCTCCAAACGTAAGAGCTGACCAAATCCACTCCGGCATCAATTTTTACGCCTTTTTCTTCCTGTGCTTGTGCTGCCGGTATTGCAATAAGTATTGCTATTATTATGTAAATATGTTTTTTCATTTTTTTTCTGTTTTTATATTCTTAAAATCGGTATTGTGAAATTATTTTAATGTGTTAATTGACTAACTGACAAATCGTCTAATTGTCCACATTTTTGTAACTTATTCACTTGTTCTCTCGCTCGTGTTTATAAATTTTTTCTTCCCCCCGTTGGGGGTTGATTTTAAGAGATGTAAGAGTGCAAATATTTGATTTCATGTTGATTGTATTTAATTTTATTGTTTCGGTAAAGGCAAGGAAATTCCCGGGCATGCTAAATCGCTTTATTGCCTTTATAAAAAAAACTGTCTTTTGGGATTTACATATCCGATATCCGCGTGCTTGCCATAATCACTTGTGTTTGGTCGGCAAATGCACTTAACCTGATGTATCCTTCCCCGCTGGGGCCAAACCTTTCGCCGGGAGATGAGAGTATGTGGCAGTCGTTGAGTAATTTTTCAAAAAGTTTCCATGATGACCCCCATGGAGACTCTACCCAGATGTAAGGAGCGTTTACTCCTCCGTAATAGTTCAATCCTGCCTGTTCGAGTGCCGCCCTTAATATTGCGGCATTAGACATATAGTAATCCACATTCTGTTTCACTTCGGCTTTTCCCTCTTTTGTATAAAGGGATTCTGCCGCTTTTTGAATGATGTATGACGGAGTGTTGTTTTTAATTGATTGTTTCCGTTGCCACAAATCATTGAGGAATATGTTTTTACTGCTGTACATTGAATAACCTTTTACCTCTTTTGGTATGACTGTGTAGCCGCAGTGAAGTCCGGTAAATCCGGCCGACTTGGAAAAACTATGAAATTCAATAGCGATTTTGCGGGCTCCCTTCAGTTCATATATGCTGTGCGGTACATCGGGTTCGGTGATAAATGCTTCATACGTAGCATCAAAAAGTATAAGAACCTGATTCTCCAATGCATAATCAACCCATTTTTGAAGCTGCTCACGCGTGAGTGTCATTCCTGTCGGGTCGTTCGGATAAGCGAGGAATATAACATCCGGCCTCTCTTCCGGCAGGTCGGGAATAAAATTATTCCCTTTGTTTGCCGTTAAGTAAACTATGTTGCTCCAATGTTTATTCTTTTCGAGTATTCCTGCACGGTAACCAATAACATTCGATTCGATATAAGTCTGAAAAATAGGGTCGAGCACTCCGATACGGTTATCCCTGCAAAGTATATCGCCTATGCTAGCTACATCCTGTTTGGTTCCTTCGTTAACAAATATCTCTTCTTTTGCGATTTTTATTCCTAAACTTTCAGAGTAGTTTTTCGCTATTGCATTAATCAGAAAAGGATAGCCTTTCTCCGGTCCCCGTCCTTTAAACGTACTCTTATCGCTCAATTCTTTCACGCTTGAAATCATTGCTTTAATCGCACTTTGCGGCAGAGGAAGCACCACCTCGCCACTGTCGAGCCGTATTGGCCCTGCTTTGGGATTGGTGAAAGAGAACTGTTTGATTTTTCTCTCCATTTCTCTGGCAACAGCATCCTGCGATACTTTTAAAAATTGAGAATTAATTAATGCCATAAAATTTTCCTCCTTTCACATTACAAAGATAGTCAATCAGTTCCCGAAGCCGGACAATGCTTATATCAAAAGATTGAGGAAAACTTTATTTTAATTTTAATTTTTAATTATATTGTTGTTTTTAATTTCATTTTAAAACTAAAATCAATAAAATAATTACAATATAAAATAACTGTAAACTCATCCGACTTCACACCCCCGATTTTACATTCAAATTTTGTCTCTCTGTTTTATTTTTGTATATCACAAAAAATCAATTATTTATATTATGGAACAGGTTAAACACGAATGCGGCATAGCCCTTATAGTACTGAGAAAACCATTGGAATATTATGAGTTGCTCTATGGAACGGGATATGCACTTGATAAACTATTTCTGATGATGCAGAAGCAACACAACCGCGGACAGGAGGGTGCAGGCGTTGTATGCATTAACTCCAATCAGCGGTTTGGTCAGGAGTTTATGTTTCGTGAGAGGGCAGAAGGAAATGAGGCAATTTCAAAAGTGTTTTCACAAATAGAGAATCAAAGATTGCATCCGGACCATGAAAATGAAGAACCGTTCTCAGGCAATGTATATATGGGACATCTGCGTTACAGTACTACGGGACGTTCCGGAATCTCTTTTGTGCATCCTTTCTTGCGCCGCAGCAGTTATAAAGCCCGGAACCTTGCGCTTTGCGGTAATTTCAATATGACAAATGTAGATGAAATGCTGCATCAGATAGAACAGGCAGGGCAACATCCGCGTAGTTCAGCCGATACATTTGTCATTCTGGAACAGATAGGAGAGTCGATTGATTATAATTGGCGTGAAAACGGGACGGTAGATATTGTTTCGGTACTTCGCGAGGTAAGTCCGCTATGGGACGGCGGGTACGTGATATGCGGAGCAACCGGAACCGGGGAGACATTTACCATGCGCGACCCGTGGGGGATACGCACGGCCTTTGTCTATGCCGATAATGAAGTTGTGGCTATTGCATCCGAACGTCCTGTATTACAGACGGCATTTAACAGAAGCAGTGATTTTATACGCGAAATAAAACCGGGAGAGGCTGTCATCACAACTTCAGAGGGAATAAGGTTTGAACAGATAATAGAGGAGAAAAACTTCTCAGCCTGCTCTTTTGAGCGGATATATTTCTCCCGGGGAAGCGATGCGGATATATATAGAGAACGGAAAGCATTGGGTAAAGGAATTACTGCGCCTTTGATTAAGGCGCTTGAAGGCAATACGGACGATACTGTTTTTTCCTATATTCCCAATACCGCCGAGGTGGCTTTTCTGGGAATGATAAATGCGTTGGAAGATAACCTGAATGAGGAAAAATCGGCAGCAATAGCCGGAAATAAAGGAATTTCGGAAGAAGAGATACAAAAGATTCTTGCACGAAAAATAAAAACGGAGAAGATTGCTATAAAAGATATAAAATTACGCACATTCATATCTGACACCAAACGCCGTAAAGAGCTGGCTACGCATGTCTACGATATTACGTACGGAAGCCTGAGGCCGGAAAAGGACAATCTGGTAATTATTGACGACAGCATCGTGCGCGGGACTACTTTGAAAGAGAGTATTATTTCAATCCTTGCGCGTCTGAAACCCAAACAGATATTTATCCTTTCATCTTCTCCTCAGGTGCGTTATCCTGATTATTATGGTATAGATATGCCTCGTCTGGAAGAGTTGGTTGCTTTTCGGGCGGCTATATCCCTGCTGTTTAAAACAAGGCAGGAAAGAAGATTACAGGAAGTATACAGGAAGGCGATAATGCAGCGGCAAAAACCTAAAGAAAAAATTGTGAACCTCATAAAAGAAATTTATGCTCCATTCTCCGTCGATGAAATATCGGAAGAGATAACCGCACTTTTAAAACCTGAAAATCTGAATGTCGGCGTACAGATTATTTTCCAAAGCCTTGAAGGGCTGCATGCTGCATCACCTAATCATCCGGGCGACTGGTACTTTTCGGGAAATTATCCTACTCCGGGAGGAAACCGTTTACTGAACGAGGCTTATATAAGCTATGTAGAGTCGAATTTTCCGGATTTGAGGTAGGTAATAGATTTTCAATGTTTACATATTGAAAAACAAACTCAATGATAATTTTTTTTGATTATCCGCAATTATACCACCAAAGATTGTTTTTTGAGGAATTCCTCTCTTCGGTCGGAATGACAGCACAATTTGTAAGGATATAGAGAGGAGAGAGGCGGCAAAGCCGCCTCTCTCCTCTTTTCGCTCTATGCCGAAAATATCAGTCATTCCGAACGAAGCGAAGAGGAGTGAGGAATCTTCAAAATTAGTGGTAATGTTGCGGATAATCATTAAATTTTATCAAACATTATTCGAAATCATCTTATCTTTATCATGTAATTTTGGAAAGAAAGCGCATTTTTCAGTAGAAATACTTATTGAAAATCAATTCATAATTAAAAACCGAAAGAGATGAAGACAGAATGGAAAAATGATAATAATCGATTTGTCGCATTTTTAGATATCATGGGATTTAAAGCTATGGTAAATTCCAAACCGCATGAATTTGTAAAGGAAAAGTTGGAAATTATATCGGGAGTAAATCAGCATATAGTAAAAACAGTCAATAAGATACAATCAGGAAATAAATTTGAAGAGTTTAAAAATTGTGACTTAAGAGTTACTCAATTTTCGGACTCAACGGTTTTGTTTACGAATGACAATTCGGTTGCCGATTTCAAATATATATCTTTTGCCGTAAGGACAATTATACAAAAATCATTGGAAAATGGAATTCCTATAAAAGGTGCAATGTCATTAGGACTTATGACTGTTGATTTTGAGAAATCGATATTCGTCGGTCGCCCGTTGATTGAAGCATATTTATTGCAGGAAGAAGTTGCATACTACGGATTTATACTGGATAGCGATGCCGAAAAATTCTGGAGAAATAACATGCCCGAAGATGAGCACTTTTATAAATTTGAGAAAACTCCTCTGAAAAAAGGATGTGTAAATCATCTGAATCTGAAATTCGGAAAAGATATGAAAAAGAAAAATTTAATTCAATTATACGAAAGTGTCTGTGGCTCTGTCCGGTTGTATGTTGATAATACGCTTGAGATGCATGGCCGGTTGAAATAACTGATAATCATTTGATTATTATTTTTTGAAAAAATGGATTTTGCGGATTTTAACGAAATAAAAAGTAATTTTATCTATCGGAGGGTTAGCTAAAAGTTGACGAACAGCTACGAATGCACGCATAATGCCTCTATTTATTTCAATGGCTGTATCTGAATTAAGTATGCTGCTTAGCATTGCCACTCCTAATTCCGTGAAAGCAAAGGGTAAATACTTTATGTTAGCTCCTCTGCTTTTGTTCAAGATCACAATTTGTGATCTTGAAAGTTCATCCCTCGTTAGTTAGAACGTAAAATTACCTCCATCAAACCGTTTCAAATTACGCCTGACCGCCTGTTTGAGATTATATTCTATATAGATATTAAAGACGACTTATGATACACAACTCCAAGCTGCTGTACATTTGGGAGGATATTAGAAACTGCTTATTTACATTACGAAGATATTCAGCTTGGCAGAGAATTCAAGAGCAAAAAGAGGTCAAGAATTAATTCAATCAGCAGGGATGAATTTATTTTCTAAAGTAGGTGCTTTTAGTGATTTGAAAATCTTTACTCCGTTTCCGGATATGGTATCAAGCTAAACTGATGAGTGAAGAAAGTGTTTGGGGCAGTGTTTGCCTCCAAAGGAGGTAGAAGCAGTCCCAAAGGTTTGCTACTGACTTTTACACATTCAACAACGGCTGGCTATCTCTGCCCATCATAAAGGATAAATGACGAAAATAGTGAAATGCAAGTTTTTTTGCTGTTAAATCGTATACCTTAACCAAGATTCAATCAAATTTTACTTCCTGATAATAATTGTTATAGGAAGTTGCCTCCTTGAAAGATAAATTATATAAATTTGCTCTCAGATTAAAATATTTTACTCTATGGCTAATTTAAATAGATTAAAAGTTGTGCTTGCAGAACAGCAGAAAACTGGTAAATGGCTTGCTGAGCAGATTGGGAAATCTAACTGTACTGTGAGTAAATGGTGTAGTAATTCAGTGCAACCAGATCTTAAAACACTTAATGACATAGCCAATGTGCTTAATATTAACGTGAAAGATTTGATTGTTAGTAATAGCAAACCATAAAAAATTTATTGTTATGCCGATAAATAAGAAAGAGCTCAAAGAACAAGAGATACGCACTCTATTTATTACTCCTGCTCTCCAAAAAAAAGGGTGGGCAGTAAACGTAAATATGCGTGAGGAGTATTATTTTACGGATGGTCGGGTACTTGTTGTAGGCAATAAGCACTCTGTTGCAGAGGGTAAAAAGGCTGATTACTTATTGTATCATAAAGGGAAACCTATTGCTGTGGTTGAAGCAAAAGATAACAAGCACGCTGTTGGAAGTGGTATGCAACAAGCTATGGATTATGCATTAATTCTTGACTTGAAATTTGCATACTCCAGTAACGGTGATACTTTCTTAGAACATGATTTTATCACAGGCAAAGAAACTGAGATTCAATTGGAGGATTTCCCGACAGGAGAAGAACTGTATAATCGTTATCTTGCATCCAAGAACTATACTTCCGACGAACTTAATATCATAGAAACTCCCTATTATTCCGATGCTCATAGTCATGAGCCAAGATATTACCAACGTATAGCCGTTGAACGCACAGTTGAAGCAATAGCAAAAGGGCAACAACGTGTACTTGTTGTAATGGCTACAGGAACAGGTAAGACTTTTACGGCATTCCAAATAATTCATAAACTTCATAAAAGTGGAGTAAAGAAGAAAATTCTCTATCTTGCAGATCGCAATATACTCATAGACCAGACAATGGCTCAAGATTTCAAGCCATTCAAGAAGTTTATGACCAAGATAACATCTGTTGGAGAGGGAGAAGAAAAGATTGATTCCTCTTATGAGGTATATATGGCTTTATATCATCAGTTGGTAGGGAAAGAAGGCAAACCCGATCCTTTTTTGGAAGTGCAGCCGAACTTCTTTGATCTGATTATAGTTGACGAGTGCCATCGAGGAAGTGCAAAAGATGATTCGGCATGGCGTAAAGTTTTAGAATATTTCAATACAGCGACTCAAATTGGTATGACAGCCACTCCTAAAGCTGATGAAGGAGCTAATAATCTTGATTATTTCGGAGAACCTGTATATACCTACTCATTACTTCAAGGTATCAATGATGGTTTTTTGGCTCCGTATAGAGTTACTGCCGATTTTATCAATGTCGACTTGCAAGGTTGGACTCCGGATGAGGGCGAGATTGATTTATTAGGTAAACAGATTGAACAAAAATTATATCAACGACAAAATATAGGACGTGACCTTGCAATAAAGTTAAGACGCAAGATTATAGCAAATAGGATTACACAAATGTTGCACGACATTGGTCGCATGACAAAGACTATCGTATTCTGTTCTGATATTGAGGAAGCTGCTGAAATGAGAACATTGCTCATCAATATGAATAGCGATTTGTGTAAGAAATCACCTTACTACGTGACACGAATTGTTGGGGAAGATAAAGAAGGTAAGAAACAATTGGATAACTTCATCAGCGTTGATGAGCCTTATCCTGTAATTGTGACTACTTCCGAACTCCTTTCGACCGGTGTAGACTGCAAAACATGTGGTTTAATCGTCATAGACAAAGAAATTGGCTCTATGACTGAATTTAAGCAAATCATAGGGCGTGGTACAAGACTTAGAAAAGATAAAGGAAAATGGCATTTGGAAATTCTTGATTTTCGCAATGCTACAGCAAAATTCAAAGACCCTGCATTCGATGGAGACCCGGAACCTCCTATAGGTGGTAAAAAAAACAAACCATACAAGCCTATTGTTGATGCTCCTCCAACCGTAGTGTCCGAACCTCATGAAAAATACATCATCAATGGACAAGATATTCGTATCGCCCATGAGATAGTATCTGTATTGGGCGAAGATGGTAAGTCAATGAAAACAGAAAGCGTCCAATCATTTGCAAGAACACAATTGTTGCGTCATTACCAAAGTTTGGATGATTTCATACAAACATGGACAGAAACGGAACGTAAGCAAGCTATAATGGATGAATTAAAGGAATATGCAATTTTAATAGATGCAGTTCGTGAATCAAATCCGGCATTGAGGGATGCTGATATATTTGATATAGTATGCCACGTTGCGTTTGACCAACCTCCATTAACAAGGAAAGAGAGGGCAAATAATGTGAAGAAACACAACTACTTTGGAAAATATGAAGGTAAAGCTCGTGAAGTGTTAGAGGCTCTTCTTGAAAAATATGCAGAGAATGGTATTCTCGATTTTGAAAAAGCAAACATTCTGGAAATACCTCCATTCAATAGTATTGGAAAACCAACGAAAATCATAAAACTATTTGGTGGCATTGCGGGTTTTGAGCAAGCTGTCAAAGAATTAGAATATCAGATATATAAATCGGCATAAAAATGGCAGTAAATAATATTATAAAGCGAATCCAGAATATCATGCGTCAGGATGCAGGTATCAATGGTGACGCACAGAGGATTGAACAAATGACTTGGATGTTCTTCTTGAAAGTTTACGATACGCAAGAAGAAACATGGGAATACAAAGCATCCAGAGAGGGTAATATTTATCAATCTATTATCTCCGAAGAGTTGCGTTGGCGTAATTGGGCAGTAGATGAAAAAGACGGAGAAGCATTAACAGGTGAAGCACTGCTCTCTTTCGTCAATGAGAAATTATTTCCTGCATTAAAGAACCTTCCGGTAGACGCAAATACTCCAAGAGCCAAGAGTATTGTTCAAGAAACTTTTGCAGACTTGAACCAATATATGAAGAATGGAACGCTTCTGCGCCAAGTTGTCAATATCGTAAATGAGATTGAATTTGATGATGCAGATGACCGTCACACATTCGGAGATATTTACGAAGGAATTTTGAAAGATTTACAATCAGCAGGAAATGCAGGAGAATTCTATACACCAAGAGCTTTGACTGATTTTATAGTAATGATGTTAAACCCTCAATTGGGAGAGACCTTTGGAGACTTTACCAGCGGGACCGGTGGTTTCCTGACCTCTGCTCTTAATTATATGGCTAAGAATGTTCGTTCTGCCGAAGATGGAGAAAAGCTGCAAAATGCAGTTGTTGGGCAGGAATGGAAGCCATTACCATATCTTTTGAGTATTACAAACTTATTGCTTCATGATATTGAGGCTCCAAACATAGCAAACTGCGATTCGCTTGGAACAAATGTAGCAGATTTCAAAGAAACTGATAAGGTTAATGTTATTGGTATGAATCCTCCGTATGGAGGCAGTACCGAAGAGAGTGTAAAGAGTAACTTTCCATTGCGATTTCGTTCAAGTGAAACATCGGATTTGTTCATTGCACTTATCATGTATCGTCTTAAAGCAGATGGTCGATGTGGTGTGATTATCCCTGATGGCTTCTTGTTTGGTACGGATGGAGCTAAACTTGCATTAAAAGAGAATCTTTTACGCAAATTCAATTTACACACTGTTATTCGTTTGCCGGGTTCTATATTCTCTCCATACACATCTATTGCAACCAACATTCTCTTCTTTAACAATGAAGAAGCTGAAGGTTGTGAAGAAGGATTCAAGACCAAAGAAACATGGTTTTATCGTCTTGATATGCCGGAGGGTTATAAGCACTTCTCAAAAACCAAGCCAATGAAGGTTGAACACACTCAACCTATTCAGGAATGGTGGAATGATAGGAAAGAAATTGTAAGTGATGAAACCGGAGAAAAGAGCCGTGTATTTACTGCTCAGCAGTTGCTCAACTTGGATTGTAATTTTGACCAATGTAAGTTTCCAAAAGAGGAAGAAGAAATATTGCCTCCGGCAGAACTACTCAAACAATATTTTGAGAGACGTGCCGCACTTGATCACGAAATAGACAAAACACTTTCAGAGATTCAAAAGATTCTCGGCATAGATATAAAAATATGTAACTAATTATTACATAGCAAAATGAAAGATTTGACAATTTCAAATATTGAAAGGCAGAATGTACTTAATAACCGTTTTGCAGTTAGCAAAGTAGAAGAGTATCTGGGAGTCACAGGAATGCTCTTTGAAGGAGAATACCGCTTTACGAAAAAAATGGTTGCAGATTTCTATGAAGTAGAAGAGCGTACAATAGAGCGTTATTTAGAAAAATATTCAGATGAATTATCGGCTAATGGTTACGTTTTATGTAAGGGTAAAAGGTTGAAAGAGTTAAAGTTGCAATTTGCTCCCGTCATAAATGTCGGGAGCAAAACGACTCAACTCGGATTGTTTAATTTCCGCTCATTTCTAAACATGGGCATGCTCCTTACAGAGAGTGAGCAGGCGAAAAAAGTTCGCAGCCTAATTTTGGATTTTGTAATTGCCAGTATCAATGAAAAAACGGGTGGAGGAACAAAATATATTAACCGTAGAGATGTAAACTATCTTCCTGCGGCAATAACAGAAGAGAATTATCGTAAAAATCTCACTTCTGCTATCAATCAATATGTGAATGGACACCATACTTACAAATACTCTCAGATTACAGATTTTGTATACAAGGCTGTTTTCAAAGAGAACGCCAAAGAATACAGGGAAGTATTGAAGCTTGATTCAAAGGACAATGTTCGACATACTTTATATGCAGAAGTTCTATTGGTTATATCCTCATTTGAGAATGGTATAGGTGCTGCTATCTGTGAACAGTATAAGGAGAATGGAGGCAAAATGCTTACCATAAATGAAGTTGAGCGTATTGTAGAGGAACTTGCTGAACACCCTATGCAAAAGCCCTATCTGAATGATGCCAGAACAAAAATGGCTTCAAGAGACTTCAGTTTCCGAGATGCATATCATGGCAATATAGCTGAATACTTGCAAGCCGTTACTCCTGAAGAATTTGAACGCTTCATAGGTGACCAATCTGTTGACTTTGACCATATTTTAGCCGAAAACAAAGACGTTCTCAAACGCTTAAAGCAGGCTGAAGATGAATAAGGAAATTATTTATATAAGCTATGACGAAGCATTGAATATCTATCGCAAAATGATTGATGCCAGCGACGGCGGTTTTGAAGGAGTGCGTGATGAGGGAGGTATTCGTGCCGCGCTGGATTTTGTACAAAATGATTTATATTACCCAACATTTGCCGATAAGCTAAGCTATCTGATGTATAGATTCTGTTCTGGTCATTTCTTCAATGATGGAAATAAGCGTATTGCACTGACTCTTGGAACATATTTCTTACACAAGAATAACTACCATTGGCATGCATGTACTTGTATGCGAGCTTTGGAGTCTATCATTTATCATGTGGCAGCATCAAATATCGACCAAGATTTGCTGCTACGCATCGTTCATAACTTTATGATAAACAAAGACTACGACGAGGAATTGAAAATAGATATTGCCAATGCCATGAGCAAGGGTGAATTAGGAATACAGGGAGAAGATTACGAACAATGAACGGAAAACAATTAAAAAACAGCATACTTCAGTGGGCGATACAGGGGAAACTTGTACCGCAAGATCCTAATGATGAACCGGCATTGGTACTCCTTGAACGTATCCGAAAAGAGAAATCGAAGCTGGTAAAAGAAAAGAAAATTAAGAGCAACAAGAACGAATCAATCATTTATCGTGGTGAAGACAGTTCCTATTATGAGAAGTTTATCACTACTGGAGAGGTAAAATGTATTGATAAGGAGATACCGTTTGAGATTCCGGAGAGGTGGGAATGGGAGAGAATTGGTAACTTATTTTTCGTTACTAAATTAGCTGGTTTTGAATATACTAAGTTTTTTAACAAAGAAGCTATTTGTTCATATAATCCCATACCAATAGTACGTGCACAAAATGTACGAATGGGACGTTTTGAGGAAAATAAGTATGAAGCTATTACTGAAAAACTTTCTAATCAATTAGAGAGAAGTTCTTTGAATAAAAAATGCTTATTGATGACATTTATTGGTGCAGGCATTGGTGATATATGCATTTTTTCTGCTGAAAGAAAAAATCACTTAGCTCCTAATGTAGCTAAAATAGAGCCATTTGATAATAGTGTTTTTTTAGATTATGCACTTATTGCACTAATGAGCCCTTGTGGACAGGCGGGGATTTCTGCGATAAAAAAATCCACTGCACAACCGAGTCTCTCAATGGAAACTATTAGGGGGTTATTAATTCCTATTCCACCTTTAAAGGAACAAATATATATTTCGATGAAAATTACTGAAATATTACCGTTGGTGGAAAAATATTCAGAAGTACAAGAAAAGCAGAATCAGATAAACAATAGAATTCCTACATTATTAAGAAAATCTATCCTCCAAGAGGCAATTCAAGGACGGCTTGTTCCTCAAATTGCTTCAGAAGGGACAGCGCAAGAATTACTTGAACAAATTAAAGTCGAGAAGCAGAAACTCGTAAAAGAAGGCAAGCTAAATAAATCAGTCCT
>JAVBMA010000046.1:0-39407 GCA_031553005.1 Paludibacteraceae bacterium
TCATCAATAATTCAAGAAAAAATTACAGAACAAAACAGATACATTTGTTCACAAACCATGCTCTTTTTCATGACGATTGTTACTAAAATAAATAATTCCTATCCGAAAAAATATCCCCAAGTATACATTCAGAGATTCCTCACTACGTTCGGAATGACATTTTGCGCGTATATTAAGAACAAGTAGGAGATGAAGCGGCGGCTTTGCCGCCGCTTCATCTCCTACAGAGCAAACTGTAAATGTCTGTCATTCCGAATGGAACGTAGAGGAATGAGGAATCCCCGAAATGAAAGTTTGAAATATAAGGGTATTTTTGCGGATTAGCAAAAATAAATCTTCCGAACACTCCTGACTTGGAGTCGCACTCCGAATTGTTTCAATTAATTGTAAAGAGAGTCTGTTCACTCAACTGTGTCAGAATCTTTTCTCCGCAGGAGATAAATATGAATAACCGTGAATGAACGCAGTGAAATTCACGGCAAACACCTCCCTCCCCACTCTCTAACTTACCTGAACATCTCCTGCCAATTCCACGTTCTCCCGATATATGGGGATGATATACACGAAAAATTGCCAAGATTACGGGATTGCAGGGTTTTCTGCAATGCCTCAACTTTGCAATAGAAAAAAACAAAAATAAAAGAGATGAGAAAGTTAATTAAAGCGACAGTAGTGGCAAGCCTTTTTGCAACGTCTCTGTCTGCACAAAACGAACCGGACAGTATAAAATCCGTAAACAATAATCCATTTAGCTTCGAAGGTTCTTATACCGGTGATTTCTTTGCCAATATGGCGGGAGGAATCAAAGAAGGCGTAGGTCATTTAGGGATGGGAAACCTTAAGATGGGCTTCGACACCGAGAAAGCCCGTTTTTGGAAAGGCGGTAGTTTCTTTATTAATGGAGCCGCAATTTATGGCGATTCGCCTACCGAGAATTTTGTCGGCGACCTCCAGGTTGTTTCGAATATCGACGGGGGAACCCATATCTATTTGCACGAAGCATGGTTCAGGCAGCAGGTTGCCAATTTTGAATTTACAATCGGTTTGCAAGACCTGAATGCCGATTTTATGGCTACAGAAAACGGAGGCGAATTTATCAATAGCTCCTTTGGTGTCCCTCCGGTGGTTGCTAATAATATTCCCGTACCTATTTTTCCCCTTACCGGATTGGGTATCACTGCCAAATGGAACATCAATGACCTGTTTACATGGCAAGCAGCTATTTTCGACGGAAACCAAACCCCGTTTGAAGATAATCCGCACAATGTAAAATGGGAAATTTGCGCCGACGATGGTTTTCTGGCAGCTACCGAGTTGCATTTCAAGACGAAAATAAAAGAGTTGGACGGAACCTATAAGGCGGGTGTCTATTATCATTCCGGTTGGGACGATCCGGAAAGCGACGAGGAGGAGAATCCAGAAAACTATGGATTTTATATTATAGCCGATCAGGATATCATGAGAAATGAGTCCCGCAATAAACGGCTCTCTTTATTTACACAAATCGCCTTGAGCCCCAAAGACGTTAATACACATAACTTTTATTGGGGATTAGGCGTAAACTATTTCGGGGTTTTCAGCAAAGAGGGAAAAGACAATCTGGGTTTTGCTATTGCTTCCGTCGGGCTGCACAAATCGCGGCATAAGCATGAAACTGCTCTGGAAGCCTATTATAAGATTCAGTTAACTGAAAATATTGCCGTTCAGCCCGACTTGCAATATGTTATTAACCCTTCGGGCACTGACGAGGATTTGGACAATGCTTTTATCGGTTTTTTGAGGTTACACATTAATTTTTAAGTAGCTACAAGTTATTAGTCTATTAATGAGATAATAAACGACTAAAAGCATGCCATTAAATATTTGCGATTACTTAATATGGTTATCCGTAAAAAAGAGTAGAAGAAATATTGCTTCTTGTCCCGTTAGGGACCTAATATTGGTAGAAAGGAGAATTTCATGTTAATCTAAGTCCCGTTAGGGACGCAATATAAGAAGAAAATATATTGTCCCGAATGGGACAAGGTGATGATATACTGTTCTCTCTACCAATATTACGTCCCTAACGGGACAATAGAACCTTAGGTGTAATATTGTGGATAAGCATTATTTTCAAGTAGCTGCAAGCTATTAGTTACCAATTTACTAATGAGATAATAAAAGCATACCATTAAATTTTTGCAATTACTTAATTACCGATGGAAAATAAAGAAAATATCATCCGCAACCTGACATCGCTGGCAGACGGCGAAACAGCAGTTATTACCAAGATCAAAGGATACGGCGCTTTTCGCAAACGGATTACCGAGATGGGATTTGTTTATGGAACAAAAGTTAAAGCCATAAAAAAGGCTCCGTTGCAGGAACCGATTGAATTTGAACTGATGGGTTACCATGTATCCCTCCGGAAAAGTGAAGCGGTGATGATTGAAGTTGTCAGCGAAAAAGAGGCGGAGTTGCTGGAAATGAAAAATTGCGGAGATCTTCTTTTTTCGGAAGATGTTGTGCGGACGATCAGGGAGAAAGGAGATAATATAGAAGTTGCTTTGGTAGGTAATCCGAATTGTGGGAAAACAACCCTTTTTAATTATGCGACCGGAAAGCAGGAGCGCGTAGGAAATTACGGCGGGGTTACCGTCGATGTGAAAACTGCCCGTTTTTTGCAGGGAGGATATCGGATTAACCTAATCGATTTGCCCGGAACCTATTCACTTTCCGAATACTCGCCCGAAGAGTTGTACGTCCGTAAACAACTTGTCGAAACCATGCCCGATGTCGTCGTCAATGTCATCGATGCTTCCAATCTGGAACGGAACTTATTCCTTACCACCCAGCTTATTGATATGAATATCAAGGTGGTGATAGCGCTCAATATGTACGATGAACTGGATAAGAGAGGGGATAAATTTGATTATGAGCTTTTGGGCAAAATGATCGGGATTCCTATTATCCCGACTGTTGCCTCTAAAGGCAAAGGTATCGGCACATTGATGGACAAGGTAATTGATATTTATGAGGAGAAAGAGCCCGTCTACCGCCACATACACATCAACTATGGCGAAGATATTAATCAGTCGCTTGACAGGATAAAAGCCGAAATCAAAAAAAATACGCTCCTGACCGATAAGTACCATTCGCAATATCTGGCTGTTAAATTATTGGAGAATGAAAACTCCTTTGCCCGGCAAATAGCGGCTCTTCCCAATACGGAAAAACTATTGGAGGTAGCTTGCAATGAAGTCGCCCGTTTGGAAAAAGAGTACAATGAAAAAACGGAGACAATTATAGCAGACGCAAAATATGCATTTATCCGCGGAGCGCTGAAAGAGACATACCAGCCCGGTTCTAAAAGTGAGGGAGTAAACAACTATAAAGCCGACAATATCCTTACAAACAAGTGGTTGGGAATCCCTGCCTTTCTTGTTTTTATGTGGGCGATGTTTCAGGCTACATTTTCCTTGGGCAGTTATCCGATGGAGTGGATTGAGTCCGGAGTCGAATGGTTGGGCGATCTGATCCAATCCAATATGGCAGAAGGAATGCTACGCGATTTATTGGTCGACGGAATTATCGGCGGAGTTGGTGGAGTTATTGTTTTCTTACCCAATATATTGATTCTGTTCTTCTGTATTTCGCTGATGGAAGATACCGGATATATGGCGCGTGCGGCTTTCATCATGGATAAGTTAATGCATAAAATAGGACTTCACGGAAAATCATTTATCCCGCTGCTTATGGGATTCGGGTGCAACGTTCCCGCCATAATGGCTACCCGCACGCTGGAAAGCCGCAAAGACCGCCTGATCACGATGCTGATCGTCCCTTTTATGTCTTGCAGCGCCCGCCTGCCGGTATATGTCTTATTGATTTCGGCTTTTTTTACAAAAAATCAAGGGCTTATACTGCTTAGCATTTATGTGACAGGAATCTTGCTGGCATGCCTGACTGCGATAGTGTTCAATAAGGTTTTGTCAAAAAAGCAAGACATGCCTTTTGTAATGGAACTTCCTCCTTACCGTTTGCCTACACTGCGCAATACGGCGATTCATACATGGAGCAAAAGTGTCCAGTATCTCACCAAAATGGGAACAATCATCCTAGTTGCCTCTGTTCTGATCTGGGCGTTGGGCTATTTCCCGCAGGACGTTGAATATTCAAAAGACTATGAATCGGAACTGGTTAAGATTGGAGAAGACGCATCCTTAACCGACGAAGACAGGGAAGAACAAACACATCAACTGATGCTTGCCCAATCCTCCGAAAAGATGGAAAATAGTTATATCGGGCGCTTCGGGCATTTTATTTCGCCTGTTTTGGAGCCATTGGGCTACGACTGGAAAATAGGGGTAAGCATCCTGACCGGATTGGCAGCGAAAGAGATTGTGGTCAGTTCGATGGGCGTACTATACCAATCGGATCTGGAAGATGATGAATCTACAGTCAGCCTCCAGACCAAGCTTCAACAGCAAACGTTCACTTCGGGCGATAAAGCGGGGCAAAAAGTATTTACCCCGGTAATCGCCTACTCATTTATGCTGTTTATCCTCATATATTTTCCTTGCGTGGCGGTTTTAGCAGCAATACGCCGGGAAGCGGGGCTGAAATGGGCATTGTTTACGGCACTTTATACCACAGGGCTTGCTTGGGTGGTGGCGTTTTTAATAAAGTTAGTTAGTTGAAAGGTGAAAGTTGAAAGTTGAAAGGTGAAAGTGGAGGTGAAAGCAATATTGAATGTAGAAAAAAATATAGAATTTATGTAGAAAATTTTCAAATTGAATAAAGCTTATGTAGGGTTTCTAAATGGAACTATGTGTAATGAAATACGGGGATGCATGTGAATGTATCCCCGTATAAATATTTAATAACCTAATTAACAATTAATGTACTCCCCGAATTCCGCAGGAATTCTACATGAATTACCCCCGATGCAATCGGGGGCGGGAGACGAGCCGGGGATCATATCCCCGCCATCCTACAAAACCGTAACCCACCCAAACGGATCGGCCTCATCCCCATACTGGATAGCACGCAGCTTGTTGTACAGCTTCGTACAAACCGGGCCTGGCTTTCCGTCTTTCGAGAATACGTACGATTTCTTTTCCTCAATATCGTCAATACGCTCGATAGGGCTTATCACAGCGGCAGTACCACATGCACCCGCTTCTTCGAATGTTTCCAGTTCGGATTCAGGTATCGGGCGGTGTTCTACTTTCATACCAATGCTTTCCGCCAATTGCATCAGGCTCTTATTGGTGATGGAAGGAAGGATAGACGTAGAGCGCGGAGTAACGTAAGTATTATTTTTAATACCGAAGAAATTGGCAGCACCGCATTCGTCGATATATACTTTCTCTTTTGCATCCAGGAAAAATACATTTGAGTAACCCATATCGTGGGCTTTCTTTCCCGGAACAAGGCTTGCCGCATAATTGCCGCCTACCTTATAAGTTCCTGTGCCAAGAGGCGCCGCACGGTCATATTCCCTCAGGATAACAAAAGGAGTCGTTTGGAATCCACCTTTGAAATAAGGGCCTACCGGAGTTACGAATATAACAAAAAGATACTCTTTGGACGGATTAACGCCTACCTGCGGGCTTATCCCGATCAGCAACGGACGGATATACAGCGATGCACCGCTTTCGTAAGGCGGGATGAAGCGTTCATTCAGTTTGACTGCTTCGATAACCGCTTCGTTGAATTTTTCAACCGGAAATTGTTCCATTAAAAGCCCGGCAGCAGAAGATTGGAGGCGTTTGGCATTTTCTTCCATCCTGAAAATACGAATTTTACCGTCTTTCCCGCGGAATGCTTTCAGTCCTTCAAACGCTTCCTGACCGTAGTGCAGGCAAGTCGCTGCCATGTGTATGTTAATCGTATCAGTGGAGCTTACTTCCAATTTTCCCCACGAACCGTTGCGGTAATAACACCGAACGTTATAATCTGTTGGTATATAACCAAACGAAAGATTTGCCCAATCTATATTCTCCGACATATCAATAGTGTTTTATAGTATCTGAATTTAATTTTGCACCGGAATGCAAAATTTTTGCATGAAGTCACAAATTTAGTAAAATTATGACAATTAATGCTCAGGAGAGCCTTGATAAATTTAGGTTTCTGTAAACTTTAAAGCAGAAAATAGAATCTTTTTTGATTAAAATCAACAAAAAGCCATATTCAGGTTTCAAGAACCTATGATTTGATAGTTTTCGAAATTTTTGCCCGGTAATTCAAAGCGCTACTTACTTTCATGAATATTTATCTTAACGGCCTTGATGTCTTACCGTTTACTGGAAAAAACACAACCGTTTAATTCGATTTTATTATTCATTGATTACCAGACTCAACAAGAATCATGAAGCTGTCCAAAAAGTCTTTTTACCACAAAGTACACAAAGTTTTACACTAAAGCACACGAAGAACATTGGTTGATTATCAATACATTGTGAACTTTCTGAATTTCCTTTGTGGTCTTTGGGGTAAAGAATACAGGCTTTGGTGATAGCCTCATAATTAGAATTTATTCTAATTATTAAGAATAAAAGGTGATGATATGCTATTCTCTCTACCAACATTATGTCCCTCGTGGACAATAACGAACCTTAGAGGTAATATTGCAGTTAAGCATAAAATTCTTCTCCTTACGTTGCTTAACATTTATTCTCATTTTATACTCTTCTTTTTAGATTCAGGGCTTATAACAAAGTGAACAAAAAGAGCTTATGTGTCGTTCTTTTATTTATAAACAATAAATTTAAAAATCTGCGGTATGAAAAAAATAATGTATTTAATTGTATTTTCCACATTGATCGGATGTTCATCCAGTGGAAAATTCGGAAACCTGACTACGGACAATATTTCGGTTGATCCCAAAGTATTGGAGCTGAAAGGCGGGCAGGTTCCGGTAACGGTAACGGGAACTTTTCCGGCTAAATTTTTCCCTAAAGAAGGAGAACTCGAATTTACTCCGGTGGTGGAAACTCCGAAAAATAATATACAAGGAGACAAAGTTATTTTTTATGGAGAGAAGGTAAAGGATGCCGGGCTTTTGATTGTCTCCAACGAGTATGGAGGTACTTTTTCCGAAACACAATCCTTTTCTTACACCGAGGACATGAAGATGTCCGAGTTGTATGCCGAGTTTAAAGTTAAAAAGGGAGATAAAGATATCAAATTCGGTAAGATCAAATTAGCCGACGGTGTTATCACAACACCTTTGCTGTTAGATGTAAGCGAGGCAACAGTAACCAGCAAGGAAGTTTATGGGGTAAACTCCAGCTTTATAGGGCCAAAATCGGGAACCATACAGTACGTAATAGAAAAATCGGATATACGGAAAACCGAACTGTCGAAATCAGAAATCCAGAATTTGGTAAATGCATTGAAAAGCGCGGGAAAGGGTTCGTATATTCATATTGTCTCGGCAGCGTCTCCCGACGGGACGGAAGGACTTAACTCCAATCTGGCAAAAGAGAGGGACAGGGAAGCCACTAAATTTATCACGGGAGAATTGAAAAAATTAAAAATAGATCTTCCTGTCAAGCACACCGTGATTGCGGAGGATTGGGAGGGGCTTTATGAAAAGATGGAAACATCCGGACTGAAAAATAAAGACCAAATGATCCAAAGCCTGAAAGCCGAGAAAAATGTAAAGAGGCGTCAGGATATTTTACAAGGATATATAAACAACAACGGATTATTCGAAGGTTCACTATTGCCTCCGTTGCGCCGCAGCGAAATCATGCTCCATACCGACGGAGAAAAAATGACCAGCACTACTGCAAAAATCATGATGGAAAAAGATCCGTCGCAAATGTCATTGAACGATCGCCTGAGCGCTACTGCCGAGATGACCGATACCAACAAGAAAATAGATTCGTACAAGGCAATCATTCAAAAATATCCTGAAGATTGGAGAGCCTTCAACAATTTGGCAGCCATTTATATACAGCAAAAAAAATGGAATGATGCTACCCCTTTAATCAACCAGTCGGTCAAACTGAATGAAAATCCTGAAAACAAATATAACCAGGGACTTATTCAGTTGTCAAAAGGCAATATGACCGGAGCTAAAAGCAGCTTTTCAAGTATGCCGGTCTCTTCCGAACGGAACTCTTCCCAATGGAACAATGCCGACGGAGCCGTTGAGATTTTTAACGGAAACTATTCCCAGGCAGTATCTATCTACGGAAATACAATCAGCAACAATGCCGCATTGGCGCAACTACTGAACAAAGACTATTCAAAAGCATCGGCTACGCTGTCCAAAATAAGCAGCCCGAATGCTACTACTTATTACCTCAAAGCGATAGTAGGCGCCCGGACAGACAACAAGAACATGGTATACGATAACCTGAAGGAAGTAATGTCGAAAGACAGAACCCTCGGTCAATCGGCAAAAACCGATATTGAATTTGCCAAGTATATGAAGGATAGCCAATTTACTGGCATATTACAATAGTTCAGATAAAGCCTGCTTAAAAGGATAGTCTAAAAGTGCTCTTTTATTGCCCAAAAGCGATGGAAGGGCATTTTTGCATTAAAAAAATCTATGTTGTTTGCTTCATCCGCTTTCAAAAAAACGATATAACATTCAATACTTCTGGTATTGAAAATAAAGATTTTTTATTCCGAAATCAGATTAATATAAATGCCTATCAGCAAAAATACCCCTACATTTCAGATTCTCATTTGGGGATTCCTCATTCCACTTTCATTGCATTTGGAATGACAGACGCTCCCATTCATATACACCAAGGTGTCATTCCGAACGCAGTGAGGAATCTCTGAATGTATACTTGGGGGTATTTTTACTGATAGGCATATTGATATACCATATTAGAAGAGTGAATTCGTTCCGGACGGCAATCATTTCCGGAGAAATAATGTTATTTTTGCGGTATTAATTTATTTTAACGGGAATTAGATATAGGTGATTAAAGGCATAATGCAGTTATCTGTCATTTAAATACCTTTAAGCCACTTATTTTGTGCAGAACCGAAATAAACTGTAATGTTTACATATGTTTTGCTCAAAGTAGATAAAGTATATCTCCGGTTTCAACGATTGATTCGTACAAATAGTTTTGTATATCTGACTTAAACGCTTCATATTTTAGTTTCGGATTACAATAAAGAGCGTAATGAAATAAAGAAAAACATTATGAGTTTTGACATAAAAAAAATAAGGGCCGATTTTCCGATTTTACAGAAAGAGATTTATAAAAAACCGCTGGTCTATCTTGACAATGCGGCGACGACACAGAAACCGGCATGTGTTGTCGATAAGATATGCGAAAACTACTATAATAATAATGCCAATATACATCGCGGGGTTCATTTCCTGAGCCAGGTGGCGACCGAAGCACATGAGTCGGCACGCGAGACCGTCCGCTCTTTTATCGGTGCGCGCTCTACAAATGAAATCATATTTACACGCGGCACTACCGAAGCAATCAACTTGGTAGCCAGTTCTTTCGGACGAAGCCAGTGTAAAGACGGGGACGAAATTATTCTTACCCAGATGGAGCACCATTCCAATATTGTACCTTGGCAGTTGTTACAATCGGAACGGGATATCCGTATCAAGGTCGTTCCGGTTAATGCGAAAGGCGAATTATTGCTGGACGAATTAGACCGCCTTTTTACTGAAAAGACCAAGCTCGTTTCCGTTACGCATGTTTCCAATGCCTTGGGGACAATCAATCCGGTAAAAGAAATCATACGGCGTGCGCATGAACGTGATATTCCCGTACTGATAGACGGGGCGCAATCGGTTCCTCACTTCCGGGTAGACGTCCAGGATCTGGATGCCGATTTTTATGTTTTCTCAGGGCATAAAGTTTACGGGCCTACCGGTATAGGAGTTTTGTACGGAAAAGAAAAATGGCTGGACAAAATTCCTCCTTATCAGGGTGGAGGCGAGATGATAAAGAAAGTAACTTTTGAAAAAACCACTTTCAACGAGCTTCCGTTTAAGTTTGAAGCAGGCACTCCCGATTATATCGGTTCGACAGCCTTGGCTGAAGCATTGAATTATATGCAGAATATCGGAATGGATGCGGTTGAGGCTCATGAGCAGGAATTACTCCGCTATGCTACCAGTAAACTCAAAGAGGTGGAAGATATACGATTTATAGGCGAAGCTGCGGCAAAAAGCGGATTAGTCTCTTTTTTGGTCGGCAATATCCATCCATACGATATAGGTACTATTCTGGATAAACTGGGGATAGCTGTCCGTACCGGTCATCACTGCGCCGAACCTATCATGCAGGCGTTTGGGATCGAAGGTACTGTCCGTGCCTCTTTCGGTATCTATAATACAGAAGAAGAAATTGACACTCTTGTTGCCGGTATACAACGTGCGCAAAAAATGTTCAGGCATTGAATATTAGTTATTAGCACGAGTTATGAATAGCTCAGATCTAAATAACTTACAACTAAATAACTTACAACTAATAACTAACACATGACAATTAACGAAAAGCAAGACCAGATAATTTCCGAATTTGAATGGTTGGAAGATTGGCTGGATAAATATCAGCAGATAATAGATAAAGGACTTTCGAGCAAAGGCATTGATCCGGAATATAAAACTCCGGAAAACCTGATAGAAGGATGCCAGAGCAAAGTCTGGCTGACAGCCGGATATAAAGACGGGAAAATTTATTATCAGGGAGAAAGCAACACCGATATCGCAGGAGGAATTGTTGCGATGCTGGTCGAAATCCTCTCCGGGCATACGCCTGATGAAATCCTGAATAGCGATCTCTATTTCATAGACCGCATCGGATTAAAAGAACACCTCTCCCCGACACGTTCCAATGGAATGCTAGCCATGATCAAACAAATGAAACTTTATGCAATGGCTTTCAAAGCAAAGGAAAAATAAAAGCTAAAAGGGCAATTTCTTTAAGATCACATAATGAACAACACGAACGGAAAGTTTTTTGACAAGATATATCCGGCTATCTGTCAAATCCTTTGTATATACATTTTCTTTATTCTTTTTTTCTTTATCAGCCGGTCTGTTTTTGTTTTAGCTTTTGGAGAGGATGAGCTTTGGGCGGAAAAAACAAATATCGCCTCAGCCTTTTTTATGGGTTTCCGGTTTGATACCGTTATTACCTTATATTGCCTTCTTCCGTTGATTCTGGTTTCTGGCATAAGCCTGTTTCTGAAAAATCCGTTCAACAAATTGAAAATAGTTTTGACCACTGTCTTTTTTGTTACGCTCCTTATTTCGACAATAATTAATTTTTACTACTACAAATTTTTTCAGGACAATATCAATATACTCTTTTTCGGATTGTTTGAAGACGATACGGAAGCTGTGCTTACCTCTGTCTGGACAGATTATCCTTTTGTTATGCTTTCGTTTCTTATAATCGGTGTCTCTTATCTTGCCTACTGCTATTTTAACAAGGTTTTTAATGCCCGGTTTAAAATTCCGGAATGCCCTTTGGTTTTCAAAATATCAATTGTTACCGTCTTTCTTTTTCTGTTGGTTTTGGGTATCAGAGGACGGCTGACCGTATTCCCGCTAAAATCTGAAGATAAAATTATTTGCCATCATTTTTTTATTAACCGTATTCCGGGCAACGGAGGTTTTGATTTAATAAATGCCTATTTACGGAAGAAAGCATACACGGTGAAAGCCGAAAATCCGGAGGAAGTCGTAAAAAAATATGGATTTTCATCGGCTCATGAAGCCATCAGCATATATATAAATCGTCCGGTGAAGAATAATCCGGACTCTTTGACCAATGCGTTGAAAGTGCGTACACCTCACAACGAGTTCCTTGCGAAAAATCCGCCGAATGTAGTCGTATTTTTATGTGAAAGCATGAGCATGTATTTCATGTCGCTCCAAGATGATGCCAACTTCAACCTGCTTGGAGAGTTGAAAGATGTTTTGCCTCACTCTTATCTGTTCGATCATATTTTACAATCAACGGGAGGTACTATAGATGCGTTGGAAAATTTGATTATAAACAATTATCATTCAAATGTTTCGCAATCAAATTTTTATAATACCTCATTTGAAGGCGCCACTGCCCGCCCTTTTTACAATGCAGGTTATGATATCTGTTTTTTTACCAGTGCGCGGCTGGGCTGGCGGAACCTCAACAATTTCCTTCCCCATCAATATTTTCAGCAAACAGCAGGCTCAGAAACCATCAGGCAGAAGTATGCCGGTTGTCCCGAAAAAACATGGGGAATCTACGATGAATATTTATTCGACTATGTTTTTGAACAGTTGTCCGGAAAGAAAAGGAACAAACCTGCTTTCATATTCGCTTTGACATCGACTAACCACACTCCATATGAGATGCCGGATATTGATTATCCCGACCTGACTCTATTGTCTGATGATATAAATACGGATGAAGAAATTGCGCTCAAAGCATTTAGGACATTCCGTTATACTAACGATTGCATTGGAAAATTTATCAAAAAGATTAAAGCGTCTCCATTACATGAAAATACCATAGTGGTTGTAACCGGAGACCATAATGCCCGTGGCATTTTCAATTACGGAGACAGTGAGAAATTGTCAAAACACGGTGTTCCGCTACTCTTTTTCCTGCCGGAAAAGTACAAGCCGTCTGCCGAAATAAATATACATTGCTTTGGCTCCCACAAAGATGTTTTCCCGACGATATACAACATTGCATTGTCTGATGCCACCTATCTGAAAACGGGTATCAACTTATTCAATAAGGATGAGTCGGAAACTAACTTCGGAATTTCGGAGTTTACTATGGTTTTTGATCGAAATGGATATATGCAACTGAATAATGTCACAGCCGGAATGGGTTGGTCTCCTGACCGAAAAGATATGTTAATCCCTGCGCCTCCATCGCCTTCATTCGAAAAGTCCAATAAAAAAATGAATGCATTCATGGCCTCCATGGTCTACTTTATGGGAATGAATTTATGGAAGAACAAACGATAGAATGATTGGATTCCGGCTAAGGGATGATTAAATTACGGTTGTATTCGATATAATTGTATTTTACGTACAACCTTTTGGGGCTATTATACTCCTTAAATTTTCCGGCAATAAAAAAAGCACTAAGACACGAAAAACACGGAAATTTATTTAGCAAAAAGAATATCTTTTTAACTATAATTTTCCGTGTCTTTCGTATTTCCGTGCTTTTAAAAATTATTTCTTACATACTCCCGGACACCAAGGTTTCAGTTGTTTGAAGAAATCATTTCCTTTATCGTCTACCAGAATGAATGCAGGGAAGTCTTCCACTTCGATTTTCCAGATAGCCTCCATTCCAAGTTCCGGATATTCTATACACTCTATACTTTTGATATTATTCTGGGCAAGTATAGCAGCCGGGCCTCCGATCGAACCTAAATAGAATCCGCCGTGCTTTTGGCAAGCATCCGTAACTTGTTGGCTGCGGTTACCTTTTGCCAGCATAATCATGCTTCCGCCATGGCTTTGGAACAGGTCAACGTAAGAGTCCATTCGTCCGGCAGTGGTAGGCCCCATAGAACCGCATGCCATTCCCGCAGGAGTTTTTGCCGGACCGGCATAATAGATCGGATGATCTTTAACATACTGTGGCAAATCTTCGCCGTTATCCAACCGTTCTTTCAACTTTGCATGTGCAATGTCGCGGCCTACGATAATTGTTCCGTTCAACGACAAGCGTGTCGCAACAGGATATTTGGATAATTCGCCTAATATCTCTTTCATCGGGCGGTTAAGGTCTATTTTGACAGCTTCGCCTTCTCCCGATTTGCGTAGTTCCTCAGGAATAAACCTTCCCGGATTTTCTTCCAGTTTTTCGATCCAAACACCATCTTTGTTTATTTTAGCCTTGATGTTGCGGTCGGCAGAACAGGAAACCGCCATACCTACCGGACAAGAAGCGCCGTGACGCGGTAAACGGATGATACGAATATCGTGTGCAAGGTATTTTCCTCCGAACTGAGCTCCCAATCCGATTTTCTGAGCCTCTTTCAGCATCTCTTCTTCCAGTGCCAGATCGCGGAAAGCTTGTCCGCCTTCATTGCCTTGAGCTGGAAGTTCATCATAATATTTTGTAGAAGCCAGTTTTACTGTTTTCAAGCACATATCGGCCGAAGTCCCGCCGATTACAAACGCGATATGGTAAGGAGGACAAGCGGCAGTTCCCAGTGATTTCATTTTTTCCACTAAAAACTTTTTAAGTGTTTCAGGATTCAACAATGCTTTTGTTTCCTGAAAAAGATACGTTTTGTTGCTAGATCCGCCTCCCTTTGCAATACAAAGGAACTTGTACTCAGCGCCGTCTACAGCCTGGATATCGATTTGTGCCGGAAGGTTACAATTTGAATTTATCTCCTTGTACATATCCAACGGAATAGTTTGGGAATAACGCAGGTTTTCTTTCGTATAAGTTTCATAAACCCCTTTTGAAAGAGCCTCTTCATCGCCTCCTCCGGTCCATACTTGTTGTCCCTTTTTAGCTACGATAGTTGCAGTTCCCGTATCCTGGCAGAAAGGCAAAATACCTTTGGAAGAGATTTCTGCATTCTGAAGCATGGTCAATGCTACGAACTTATCATTTTCGGAAGCTTCCGGATCGGATAAGATTTTAGCAACCTGTTTTTGGTGTGCCGTACGCAATAAAAACGCGCAATCGTGAAAACAAGCTTGTGCTAACTTGGTCAATGCGTCAGGACTGACTTTGAGCATTTCATTTCCTTCAAAACCGGATGTAGAAACGCCTTCTTTAGTTAAAAGGTAATATTCTGTTTCGTCTTTTCCTACCGGAAAAGGATTCTGATACTTAAACGGAGGTACTGCCATTGCTTTGTCTTTTTATAATTATTTTCGTGCAAAATTAAAAAATTCCTTGTATTAGTTTAGCTTCGGTGAGATTATATTTCTGAAAATGATTGTCCATTATGTTCCCTATTTTAACGCGGTGCTTTAGCAAACGGCTATTAGTCCTTAAAACTCTATGTGCTTACATTTGAATGTATTTGGAGAGATATGTTTGCGGATAATTAGAATGTGTTTTTAATTTTTTTTTATAAATTTACCGTGTTTAAGCGAAGTTTAGATTTTTCTTTGTTGAGAAGGAAAATAATTAAATTCAAAGCCTTGGATATTCGTTTATGACTCATTTGAAAAAGGTATAATATTTGTGGTATTTTTCTAATAATTAAAGTTTTGACAGACTGATATAGTCCCAAAATTTAGAAAATCAAAATTTAAAATCATGATAAAACAAAATTTCGTACGAGGATTTATTTTATGCTTGCTGTTATCATTAAGCGGGCTTTCATTTGCCGAAAAATATGAAGCGGAAGATGCAACGTTGATTAACGGTGCTGTTAAGAAAACGTCAGCTATGGCTTCCGGAGGTTCTTATGTGGAAATGCAAGGAGGGAACATTTCGTTTCAGGTACAAGTACAGGATGCGGGAGTTTATGACCTTACTATTGTTTTCTCCCAGACATATGGAGATACTAAGACTCAGAATATTGTAATTAATAATGTTGCCGCCGGAAGTGTTACTTTTATGAAAACCGGTTCGAGCCTTACATTTATGGATGTACCTACAGCCGTTAAACTAACAGCCGGAGCCAATACAATCGCGATAACCAATTCATGGGGATGGGTAGATATTGATTATATCGAGTTGGTAAAACATGAAGCTACTCCGTTTACCGTCGATGCCAGTCCGGTAACTCCCGAACCAACCGAAAGCGCTATAAAGCTATATTCATTCCTGCGCGAGAATTTCCAACAAAAGACAATCAGCGGTGTAATGACAAATGATGTGTTAACCGGAAATTCCCCTTTGGCCTTGTTTAATCAGAAAGAAGTCGATTATATCTATAACTCTTCCGGAAAAAGGCCGGCAATAGTCGGATTTGACTTTATGCACTCTACCGGAAAAAATTCCGAAGGAGTCTGGTATCAAGCCTATTCGGGAGCAACCATTTCAATGGCTACCGAGCTTTGGAATAAGGGTGGTATCCCCACATTCAGCTGGCACTGGAAAGACCCGCTTCAAAATCAGGAAGCATTTTATAGCGATCAAACGAATTTCGACCTGACATCCGCATTTACTAACTCTAGTTATACGGATTGGGACATTAATTCAGCCTCTTATAAAGCAATTATCAAAGATATCGATATTGTTTCCGGCTTGTTGAAACAGTTGCAGGAAAATGGCGTTGCCGTTTTGTGGCGTCCGTTGCACGAAGCCAGCGGAAAATGGTTCTGGTGGGGAGCGAAAGATGCAACTCCTTGTAAAGCCCTTTATCACTTGTTGTTTGACCGTATGGTAAATTACCACGCATTACATAATCTCATTTGGGTGTGGAATTCAGACGGAGCTGATGTTGATTGGTATCCGGGCGCCGATTACGTAGATATTCTCGGACGTGATTTTTACTATTATCCCCGCGAAACAAACCACTCTTCTCTGGTTGGCGAATTTGAAACCCTCAAAAACGTTTTCGGTATAAACAAAATGATTACTCTTGCCGAAAACGGCTCTGTTCCATATCCTGCCGAAATGCAGGCAGACGGTGCCGACTGGTTATATTTTATGCCTTGGTATGGCGACTATACTATACCGACCGGGAGCCTGAACGATAATACTGCTGCCGATTGGAACCTGATTATGAATGACGATTATGTCATTACATTGGAAGATATGCCGGGTTGGGAAAGTTACGGAACAAAAACAGAAGATAATAGAGCATCTGTTCAGGCAACGGTATATCCGACCAGAGTGGAAGATTTTCTGTATGTTGTTTGTGCCGAAGCTAATTATTTGATTTCCATTACCGACACAGCAGGCCGCCTTGTCTCTTTAGTTCCGGCTGCCGGAGATACTACCATTTCATGCAACAATTGGAATCCGGGCGTTTTTTATGTTTCCGTGATTACGAATAATGGAAGAAAGACTTTTCCGGTGGTAAAGTGAAGTGAAAGTGTTTTGGATTTCTGGATTCATGGTGGATTTTTCAGATACTGGATTTAGGAAGCGTAATTATAAGTTCCTTTTTAAGAAGGAACTCGTTACAAATAAATAAGGTAAGAGTTTGTCCGGCTTAAGGACATTGTTTTATTCTATATTGAATTTACATTAAATTACTTGATTGATGAAGATATTAAAAACTGCATTTTTGGTAACTGTTTTTCTTTTTTCTGTTTCTTGTCATGGGAATAAAACATCCGTAAAAACAGAGCCTTGTGCAAGCACAAATAATGATAAAGTGGCACAGAATAAAGAGGTATATGATTTTATCCAGATAGAAAGACGGGGAGGAGGAGATAAATTATTCAATCTTTACCCTACCGGAAATAAGGATACCCTGAAAGCCGAAATTTTCAGGTATAACTTTAAGAGCATAGATGAAACCCGTTTTATTGTAAATAATGCCGACAGGGATTCTGCTTTTTCTGTTTACTATGCAATTCTGGAAAATAAAAGAGCTATTCTTGCGGATTCCGTTTCCAAGGATCAATCGCTTACAGGCACATGGGTTCACTATTATGCCGTGAAAGATACCACCAGAACTGAGATAACGAATAAGGAAGTTAAAGATATCCTGATTCAGTTTGAATGGATGCTGAAAGATGCTTTTTCGGAGTAAATAATTGCAGAATAAATTGATTTTAGGTTAAATCAAATCCTCTAAACTCCGCAATTTCGTTAGGCAATGAGCAGAAAAAAATTATTTAGGTTATGCCGTTCCGAGAAATAGTCGAATTAAATCCGAAGGATTTATATGTTTATAGCTGAATATTCAATGTTTTCTATATTCGACTCCTTTGGAGTCGTACAAGTTGGATTACCATCTTTTTCTATAAACATACAATACCTTTGGTATTGATAAATGGGTTTCCTAAATTAATTTATACTATTAAAACAATATCGTTTAGTTAAGCCCTGAAAGGGCGATATACACCAGCGTAGGGCAACGCCCTATGATTTGAAAGACAAATGAACAACGCCCTGAAAGGGCAATATTAACAGTTCGTCTCTTGATGTTGCCCTTTCAGGGCGTTGTTGATACCGTTTACCGATACACAGGGCGCTGCCCTGTGCCGGAATATTAAAGGCTTTCAGCCTTAACTAAACGACGTTGCTGTTAAAAATAATGATATGTCGTAAATAGCTTATTATTTGCTGATTGCATATAATATAAACTAATTTAGATGATATATTACTTATTGAACTCTCGATGTCGATTTGTTTTCTTTTGGGTTTAAATAGAGTTTTCAAAAATGAATAAAGTGATTTATATCACAAACGGAAATGTCCGTGCCGGAATCCTTCCGGATGTTGGCGGACGGATTGTCTCTTTACAACGGGATGGCGGAGCCAATATACTCGAAAGCAACCCCAGTTTGTGGAACGAAGATGAAGCACAACGGATTATGCCTTCCCCGTCGTTGACGGAAGAGGAAGATTATAAAGCATACAATGGGCACGAAGTATGGGTCGGTCCGCAAAGCCAATGGTGGAAACAACAGACGCTCAATCCGGAAAAAGTAAATTCTACCCTCTTTTGGCCTCCCGATCCTTATATTAGTTTTGGTGATTATAAAGTTTTGGAACAAAGCGCAGATTCAATTGTCATTCAGGGAAATGAAAGCCCTATCAGCGGAGTCCGGTTTACCAAGAAGATACGGATTGATGAAAGCGGAAAGTTATATTTTGAAGCGACTGCCTGTAACATCAGGAAAGAGAGTGTGAAATGGGATTTATGGCTTATAACACGCGTAAACGGTTATAATTTGAATTTTGTCCCTGTGAACTCTTCCGAAGATGTTTGCCTCACCGATCCTTCTCATGCCCATCAGGGAAGAGCTCCGTATAAAATAGAGAACGGTTTTTTCTCTTTTACCGCCGAAAAAATGGACAGGAACTATAAAGAGTGTACCGGAAAGGCAATTGTCAATCCCGCAAAGCCATATATGGCGACTTTAGCCGGAGATAATTTATTAGTGATACGCTTTGAAAAGCAAAATCCCGCAGAGATTCATCTGGAGCAGGGAGAAGTGGAACTTTATAGTTTTGCTACGCCCGAACGTGAGACTTCTCTTCTGGAGTTGGAAATCCATACGCCTTACAAAGTCCTTCAACCGGGCGAAAGCATGACTGCCCGTGAAACATGGGAAATCTATCCTTTTTCTGCAAATGCAACGGAAAAAGAGGTGAGGCAATTCCTGAAAAAGAAATTTTAAAATTTTCATTATTGAATTATATATGATATTTCTTATTACATGACAGAAACCATGTAAATACTATCTTAGCAATTTTGTGCACTTAGGAGCAGTTTTGAATTTTATGTTAAGATTTTTTGATATAAAAATTTCTTACTAAAAGCACCACTGCTCCATCCGCCTTTGGAGGCGCAGCGTTAAAAAAATCTTCGGAATGAAGCGTTAAAAAACGTTTTTTGTTTGACGACCGCAGGGAGGAGTTTAAAACGTTTTAGCGCAATGCAGAAGATTTTTAGCGGAGAATCCACAGCGGCGGCTTTTTTTGCTTACTTTTTTGAGCTGTAGCAATTTCGCGAAGCGCAATCATGAGTACCTTTAAAATAAACTCGTTACGAATAAAAAAGTAAGAGCCCGTCCGGCTTGTGGACATTTAATAATTACATTCTTAGCGTTTTAAAATTAAGCGCAAGCGCTTTTTCTTATTTAACGCAAAGACGCTAAGTACACAAAGGCGCAAAGTTTTTTAATGTGAAGATACAGATAGCCTAATCAGTTAGTCAATTAACCGATTAGTCAGTTAACCTGAAATCAGTATATAATTTTTATCATGTACTAAAAAGATATTTATATGAACATGAAACATTTTCTTATTGTTATTAGTTGCTTTTTTGCCTTTAGTCAAACATTATCGGCAGGAAATATCAGTGACATTTCCAAAAGCTATAAGACAGAAACACTGCCCGACGGCACAACTATTTATTTGGTTCCCGACACGATAGCCTCTTTTGGGGGAGGTCAGGATGGTATGATTAAATTTTTAAGTAGAAATTTAAGATATCCGGTGGAGGCTTCGGAGAAAAAAATTCAGGGAGTAGTATATGTGAAAATAGTAGTTAGGGAAAATGGACAAATTACCGATGTTGATATTCAAAAGCCGGTTCACGAGTTACTTGATAATGAAGCTAAGCGGGTTGTTGGCCTGATGCCGAATTTTGTTCCGGCAAAAGCAGGAGGCAGAAATGTTGCTTCGTATCTTGTCGTGCCAATCCGTTTTGCTTTAAAATGATTCTTTGTGTTATATATTAATGATTTGATTATAAATAACTTATTAAATAAAGATAATTAAAATTTTATGGTAAACGTTCAAGGAAAGTATGCTCTGATAACCGGAGCAAGCAGGGGAGTAGGAAAACAAATCGCATTGTATATGGCAGGTATGGGTTGTAACCTGATTCTGCACAGCCGGGAACTTTCGCATACAAAAGAGTTGAAAGGCGAACTGGAAGCAAAAGGAATCAAAGTATTTGCCGTACAAGCTGAATTATCAAAAGCCGATCAGGTACAGGCAATGTTGAAAGAGATCGATAGCCTCGTGCCGCAAGTAGATATTATCTTCAACAATGCCGCAGTGATGACCAAATACTATCCTGAATTCTGGAATGTCCCTATGGAAGATTACCGTTTGAGTTTCGAAACCAATGTGATTGCGATTGTACAAATCTGTACTCATTTTGCTCCTAAAATGATAGCAAACGGTTTCGGGCGTATTGTAAATACTACCAGTGGAATCCGCAAAGAGCCCGAATTGGCAGCTTACTCAGCAAGTAAGGCCGCTTTGACCAAATATGTACAGGATATGGCTCCGAAATTTGAAGGAACGGGAGTTACGATGAATCTTCTTGATCCGGGCTGGTTGCGTACCGACCTCGGAGGTCCTAATGCGCCTAACTCGGTTGAAAGCTCAATACCCGGAGCGGTTGTTCCTGCATTGCTTGATAACGGAATAAGCGGATGTTGGTTTTGTGCACAGGATTATGCGGGCATGACAGCACAGGCTGCCGTAGAAAAAGCAAGCACGGTAAAAAATGATTTACTTTGCGTACCGGAGTAATCAAGAGAATTAAGAATTACGATAATCAGATATTCAGATGATCAGACTTTCAGATTTTTTATTTAATTCAAAATTATCTGAATATCTGAAAGTCTGAATATCTGAAAATCCAATCATTTAAAGATTATGAAAGAAAAAATTTCTGTCAAAGAAAAAATTGCCTATGCATTGGGAGACGCTTCTGCTAATATTGCCTGGAGAGGTGTGTCTACATTCTTAGCTATTTTTTATACCGATGTATTCGGGCTGACTCCGGCTACAGTAGCGATATTGTTGCTTGTTGTTCGTTTTGGCGATGGTGTGAGCGATGTTGTCATGGGAGTTATAGGCGACCGGACAAAATCCAAATACGGGCATTTCCGCCCTTGGGTACTTTGGACGGCTGTTCCGCTCGGCGTTATCCTTTCACTGTTGTTTACCAGCCCCGACTGGTCAATGGAATGGAAAATAGTATACGCTTTTGCAACTTACCTTTTGTTTACGCTTATCTACACTGCCAATAATATTCCTTACGGGGCATTGATGGCGGTTATGACCGACGATGACAAAGAACGGACAAGTATCGGTTCTTACCGTATGGCTGGTGCATTTGCCGGAGGTATGCTTGTGCAGGGAGCGTTACTTTATCTGGTTTTACATTTCGGAAATATCAATCCGGATATAACCATTTTGCCTGTTGACGAAAAAACGTATGCAGTTACCGTTTCGGCTTCACAAGATGTTGAAAATGTGAATATCAACACTAAAAACGGAATTGCGTTGTTTAAATGGAATGATGCATCTGCTGCCGACACTACAAGCACTGCAAGTAAAAGTTTCTCCATGAAAGCAGATGAGCCTTACTCTTTCATCGTTACAGGAGAAGAACAATTGGAAGCATCCCAGATTTCAATTATAGACCAGCAGAAAGGGTATAGCAGATCCATATATTCATTGTCGGTTGTTCTAATCATTTGCTTGCTGATAACCTTCTATTTTACCCGTGAAAGAGTTTCTCCTCCGAAAGAACAAAAAGGAGACCTGAAGCAGGATCTTCTTGATCTGATCCGGAATAAACCGTGGCTTGTTATTTTGGTTGTCGGATTGCTTTTCAATGTATATAATGCGATGAAACAAGGTACAACGCTATACTATTTTACCCATTATCTGCACGATCAGCTTTTAGCGGCTTCTTATATGGTCGGCTTAATGATCGTTTCCATCGCCGGAGCAATGGCTACCGCGCCTCTGAGCCGCCGTATAGGTAAGAAAAATCTATTTATCGCCGCGCTTCTCTTTTCGGGAGCGATAAACTCGTTACTCTATTTCTGCGGACCGCAAGACACGGTTATGATCTTCTCAATAGGACTTACATCCGAATTTGCAGCAGCTATTTTCCCTACATTATTCTTCGTTATGTTGGGCGATGCAGCCGATTATTCTGAATATGTCAATGGACGCCGTGCCACAGGATTGGTCTATTCTGCCGGTTCTTTTGCTACGAAATTCGGTGGAGGTATTGCCGGCGCAGTTATCGGTTGGGTACTTGCTGTTTGGGGTTATAACGGACAAGACGCTGCATCTATTAAAGAAGCTACTCCTGCCATTGTCATGCTGATGAGTTGGATACCGGGATTGATTGCTGTAATAACAGCCGGAGTCATGACTCTTTATCCGTTAAGCCAGGAAAAAATGAACGAGATAACTCCCGAACTGATTGCACGAAGGGCAAAAAACAAAGAGGACTAATGTTTCATAATTAGACAGAAAGGGGCTGCCTTAAAAGTTCTTTTGAGGCAGCCTTTTTAGAAACTGTTTAAATTTTATATTAAAAAGAGTTTAACATAAAAAAACTTACCAAAAGCTCTGTTGCTCCTTCCGCCTTGGAGTCGAAGCGTTAAAAAAATCTTCGAAATGGAGCGTTAAGAAACGTTTTTTGTCTGACGACCGACCGAAGGAAGGGAGGAGTTTAAAACGTTTTAGCGTAATGCAGAAGATTTTTAGCGAAGAATCCACAGCGGCGGCTTTTTTTGCTTACTTTTTTCAGCTGCTGGAAAAAAGTAAGAGCTCGTCCGGCTTGAGGACATCTATATTACTTTGTGATAAAAATTTTAAACAGTCTTTTTGTTTTAAAAATTATCGTTTCAAAAAATGAGTTACCAACCGCCTGCCCCCTCTTTTCTGGGTCGCAAAATAATCGACGGCATAGATTTAAACCCAATCCTGAAATACATTGATTGGACTTTCTTTTTTCATACATGGAAAATAGTGGGAAAATATCCGGGCATTGAGGCGCTTTGCGATTGTGTTTCCTGTCAGGCAGCCTGGCTGCTGCAATTTCCCCCACAAGAACGGGAAAAGGCGACGGAAGCATTCAAACTCTTCCGGGATGCACAGGCGATGCTTAAAGAAGTTATTTCCGGCGGAAAACTACAGGCAAAAGCAATTCTGTATTTTTCCGAAGCCAAGTCTGAGAACGACGGAATTTTATTCCTTCCGGAAAAAGATCAAAAGGATCCACTCTATATTCCCATGTTGAGGCAACAAAAGCCCAACGAAGTGTCCGGTTTTTGTTATTCCCTATCCGATTTTATCTCTCCGGTTCATGATTATATCGGAGCCTTTGCCGTTACGATACAGGGAGCCGAAGAGCTTGCGGCACAATTTCAATCACAGGGCGACGATTACAACGCCCTTTTGGTAAAGAGCCTTGCCGACCGTCTTGCCGAAGCCGTTTCGGAATGGTTGCACGAACAAGTCCGCAAATATTATTGGGGATATTCTCCGCAGGAAGATTTCACTATCGAAGAATTGCGAAAAGTTCCTTATCAAGGTATCCGCCCTGCAATAGGCTATCCTTCGCTGCCTGACCAGTCGGTTATTTTTGATTTAGATAAGTTGCTCCATCTCGGGCAGATTGGAATTACTTTGACAGAGAGTGGTGTTATGCTCCCCACCTCTTCGATCTGCGGCCTTTACTTTTCCCATCCCGCGGCTTTCTATTTCATGGTCGGAAAGATAGGGAATGATCAACTGCAAGACTATGCAAAAAGAAAAAAATGCAATCCCGAAGAACTCCGCAAATGGCTGGCAAAAGTCTTTTTTTAAAACTTTCACCCCCAATTAAACTTTCACCTTTCACTTCTCACCTTTCAACTAATTTCCATGGATATAGAAAAACTTTCTACATCAGCCCGGAAATCCGAACCGGTATTCAAACAATTTTTCAATAAAAACAGGAAGAAAATAGAAAATGCCGACGAGCTGGTTTTACAACTGCATAAGCAGGCTTTCAAGAAAACCGATTGTCTCCAATGTGCCAATTGTTGCCGAACGTTGGGCCCTCGGATAACCGACAGGGATATAGACCAAATCGCGAAAAAATTACGCATCAAACCTGCTAAAGTAATAGAAAATTATCTAAAAATAGACGAGGATGGTGATTATGTATTTCAATACATGCCTTGTCCTTTTTTAATGGATGATAATTATTGTTCTATTTACGAAAGCCGCCCGAAGGCTTGCCGCGAATATCCGCATACCGACCGCCGGAGGTTTTACCAGATTTATAACCTGACAATCAAAAATGCCTATACATGTCCGGTAGCTTATTCTGTTTTGGAGAATTTACAGAGAGAATTGAAATGAAAAACTGCTCCTTCCGAGTCCCCATTCTTATTGTGGCGTGAGTTTGATCGCAAAAGAATTCTATTGCCCATGCTGAATCCTTATTATAGATAAAGCAAAAAGGATTACCCTGCATTCGGGCAACCCTTTCTCTTTAATCGTTAGATCTTAAAAAGAATCTTTGAATATTATATTATTCTGCACAGTGATTAGATGTAATCCAGTTTGCAATATAACTTGCAGCATCTTTTGCTTTGTCGGAGTTATTTTTAGGATTAGGAATATTGTCAGGGCTTAATTTGCCTAATGTTTCTAACCATGCTTCTGCAATTGCAATATTATTAAGCAATGTTACAGCATTTTCTACGTTAACGCTTCCTGCAGCAATACTCAATTTAGCGGCAGCTACTTGTTGGAAAACATGTTTTGAAACAATACCGTTGTTTCCTGCTGTCCATATAGCATCACTTTCTTCTTGGGTATAAGAGAATCCCGCAATTTCAAGTTCTTCAACCGGCCATACTTTTCTGCTTCCGTTTCCATTTCCGTTCCAGAACCAGTAACCTTGTGACAATCCGCAACCTTCTTCTGCGTCATATTCAGGAACCCATATGCAAGGAACAATTGAAAATGCAAAATACATACTGTTTTTTCCGGAAATACCGCTTTGGCCGTTAGCATATCCGCTAACCCACAAGTTAGATCCTAAATCTTTGTTGTTGGAGCCGATCATACCTGCCAATACATAGTCGCCGTATGGAAGCTCTTCCAGACTGAATACATAAGTATATTCAGCTTTTCCAGCTTTTTTTAGATCTACAAAATTTTGTTTTTTCATGTTCCCGTTAGTGAAGCCTGCGCCGCCATTGCCGGAAACCAATACTTTTTCAAGACCTGCTAATGTTGATGCGATATACACATTTGTTTCGGTCAGAAGATCACCTTCGTTAGCCGTAAAGGTAACATACAGGTTTTCCGTGTCATTGTAAACGGTGATCGTTCCTCCGATAGCCCCATTACCGGTTTTGATAATTGTTCCGGAGGTAGCTTCCGGGCAAACCCAATATCCTTTTCCTTCTCCTGCAATAATCAACATGTTTTCTCCTGATGTGACTACTCCTTCTGAAATTCCGTCCATCAGGTCACTGCTACATGCGCTTAAAAAAGCTGAAAGAATCATAGATACGCTCAAAAATTTAATTGCTTTCATACAATTTTGATTTAATAATAAATTTATTTATAAAAAAATGAAAATAAATATGCTCTATTTATTTAAAATAGTTCTTTTAATGACACGGAGTGCCTTGTTGGTATTTATTCGATCACAAATAAATACTTGTAAAATCATTGTACGCGGAGTTTGCAACCTGTGTTGGTAAATATCTTTTGTAGTTTTTGTAAATTCCTGCAAAACAAAAAGTATGCCGTTTACGGCTGTTTTATTGATAACCTACGAGTAGAATATTATAAATTTATTGGAACTTACCGGGCGGTAAAAGTAAAAATAAAAATATTATTTCAAAAACAATTTGTAGTAAAAATTGAAGTTCTTATTTAATCTAGTATAGATTATATATCTAATATTAGATGTTGGAGATAATAGAATATATTAAAATTTGATATTGATTAATTTGAGGAAATGTGGCATGCTACTTTTTTATATTTTATAATTCTTTACGAACGTTCCCATTTGTTTATTACAAAATTCTTTTCTACAACGGTATGATAATCCCTGCAGGAGCCCTATTTTAATTTGTTAAAATGTTATTTATTTCCTCTTCGGTAAAACCAAATGATTCTCTAACGATATTTTTATCTACACCTCGGGCTAATAATTTTTTTGCAATATCTTTTACGGATTCTCTCTCTTTATCTTCCGAATACAGCTTGTCTATTATAGTTTCAATAGTGTTAATCAATAACTCTTTCCCATGCTCCATATTGAAATTAACAGTACAAAAAGGAGAAATATTCTGACGAAGGACTAAATAACTAATGCCCGCTATTATCAATGAATTTAGAACACTGAAATTTGGTTCCGGTTGCTTCCAGTTCTCATCCATGTATCTGAGTAACATCACGGCTTCGAGCTCCCGCCTTAATGCGATTGACTGGGTTGTCTTATTAGTTGTAATCAGCTCCCACAACAAAACCTGCCGCATAATTTTGTTGTCATATAATTCATTGACCAGTTTCGCCAGTATTTTTTTGAAATTCTCTTTTGGGGCATAATTTTCATCTAATTTTGTAATATCATTGAGCCAATAGTCATGTTTTTTTGTGTATTTCTCAAACAATTCATCCAAATTCTTAAAACGGTTATAAATAATAAGAGGCTTGACTCCTGCTTTATGTGCTAATCTTTGAAATGTAATATTATTGAATCCTTCTTCCTCTATTAACTTATCAAGAGCCTCCCATATAACATTATCCAGTTCTTTTTTTGTCCGTCTGTTTTTTTTTGGTATTTCTTTTATCTTCATTTCTATATAACTGCAAATAATATTATTTTCAATCAAATAATTAAATTTATATATTTTATACAAAAATAAATATTTCTGTTTCGGAATGCTATAACCTAAGCATAAAAAACAAGGATATTTTTTTTAAGTACTTGCTTTTTATTCTTTTGTTATCTGTTTTATTTATGAAAGTGAACTATAGATAGAAGTTAATAACATCTGTTTGTAAGGTTTTCGTAGTATTGCCTTTTGGAAGATATTATTATATTTACCGGAAATAATAATTGTTATTCCGTAAATGAGAAACGGCTAAGGAAAAATTTTCCTTGGTCAAAAATTGAACAGACCATGATATTACAGGAAATAGATAGTGTTATTAATTCGTTTTACAACAAAGAAGAGTATCCCGTATTGCTTTGGCAAATGGAGCAATGGAGACAAACGAAGCCTCTCTGTGGCATTTCTGTGTTGGACGCTACTCCTGTATTCAGAAATACATTGATAAAATATAAATCGCTTTTACTTGCCGGAGCGAATTTATCTGTTGGCGTAACAGACAAACTTCCTGCCGACCGGAAGATTATAGAACAGTTGGAGATATGGGGAGTACCGTTGGTTTTTCCGGCTGAAAGTGATTGTGAATTTGATATTATTCTTGATTGCGCAGCATCTTTTGCCGGATTGCAGGCACGCATAGGATATGTAGAGCTTACGCGCTCAGGGGTGGAAACTTATCTGAAAAAAGGAAGCCCTGTTTATGTTGCCGATAGTAGTAAAATAAAAAAAATAGAGACCTGTCTCGGAACCGGAGAAAGCTATTTCCGTGCCATGAGGCAACTTGGTTATAACGAATGGAAAGGTAAAAACCTGGTTGTCTTCGGGAGCGGAAAAGTTGGTTTTGGTATCATTGCGTATGCCTATAAATTAGGAGCAAATGTTACAGTCGTAACCGAGCCCTCATTTATTACCCGCCGCATAAAAGAGTATACATCCGGAATAATCGGATTAAACGAGCAGTCGCGTATTGTTCATGCGCTGCAAAATGCATATGCAGTAGTAACTGCCACCGGAATTGCCGGAGCGATGGAGAAAATATGCCCTCCGGAAGTTTTTATAAACTCTCCGGCAATCCTTGCCAATATGGGAGTAGAGGATGAATATGGGACGCAAATCCCGAAAGATCGGGTCCTGGCAAATAAAACCGCGCTTAACTTCATCCTTGAAGAACCTACGCAGCTTAAATATATTGAAACAACCATGGCTTTGCACAATGAAGGCGCTGCTTATCTGATTGCCAACCCCGGAAGTAAAGGAGAAGTTATTCCGCCGGCAAAAACGGAATGCGAGATGCTTGCCGTTTTGAGGCGAGATGGGATTATTGGGGAGGAGTTGGATTTGTTGAGTTGAAAAGTGAAAGTTGAAAGGGAAAATGCTGTTGATAAAGGTTTTCTCTGAAAAGAGATAAAGTTAAAGAGCTCTTTTTGTTTAAATAATTTGTTTTGTATGGGAATAATTCTGATAAAAAATATCCTTCTCAATGACCGGAAGACGCATGTCCGGATAGACGGGAACCGTTTCTCCGAGATAGGAGATAATGCGGACAAACGACCTGCCGATATTATTATTGAAGGCGAAGGGAAAGCAATTATTCCTCCTTTCTATAATGGTCATACACATGCAGCAATGGCGTTACTGCGCGGATATGCCGATGATATGCCTCTCTTTGAATGGCTTAATAACCATATTTGGCCTGCCGAATCGAAAATAACGCCGCAGGATGTCTATACCGGGAGCCGTCTGGCGATCCTGGAAATGATAAAATCGGGAACGGTCTTTTTTGCCGATATGTATTGGGATATCGAAGAGACAGCGCGGGCAGCCGAAGAGATGGGGGTACGTGCGGCAATCGGTATAACGTTTATGGACAGGCTGGGAGAGGAGAAAATCAGGCAAAACTTTAAAGTGCTGAAAGAATGGAAAAAATCAAGCGAATTGGTTCAATTGGCGGTCTCTCCCCATGCGATTTATACAGCAGGCGAAGCTCTTCTGAAACAATGCGCTGAGGTTGCCCGCGAGCTTGATATTATTTTACATATTCATCTTTCAGAAACGGAACAGGAGGTTTGTGATTGTATCGAAGCACATGGAAAAACTCCTGTAAGATGGTTGGATTCGATCGGAATATTAAGTTCCGGGGTTGTTGCAGCACATGTGGTTCATGTAGACGATGAAGAGATTGCTATTTTGAAAGAAAGGGGAGTGACAATCGTCCATAATCCAGTCTCCAATATGAAATTATCTTCCGGATGTTTCCGGACGAAAGAGATGTTGCAGTCCGGATGCCGCGTTGCATTGGGAACCGACGGCTGTTCATCCAACAATAACCTCGATATGCGGGAATCCATGAAATTTGCCTCCCTGCTTGCCAAATCCAATTATTCTCCCGAAGTACTTACCGTACAGGAAGTATATCAATGGGCAACGGTCAACGGAGCCGAAGCATTTGGCTTGGATGCAGGAATAATTGCTGAAGGAAAACTGGCAGACGCCCTTCTGGTTGATTTGGATAATGAGCGGTTAGTCCCGAACTATAATCTTCTTTCCAACTGGGTTTATGCTGCCGATAGTTCTTGTATAGATACGGTTATTTGTAACGGACGGATTCTGATGCAAAACAGGGATGTAAAGAATGAAGAAAAGATCATTTCCGAAGCCCGGGAAGCATGTCGTAAATGGAAGGAGAAAAAATAATCTTTGCTTTTTCATTTTTTCGTATTTCTTTGAATCTTTTTGTGGTTAAAATACGTTTTGCTATCTTTGCATAAGATTGATTTCTGAAATATATTTTTTTATAGCAAGAAAAAATAGTTGTGATAAATGAAATAATTTGAAAAATCAATAATATAAGAATCACAGAAAAGTTCGTGATTTATAGCTGATATTTACAATTATTTGCAAATTCTGAGAATCGCCAATTTTCATTAAAAGACCATGCAAAGAAGTAAGTATGCCTACGTAAACGTGGGCTTCTCTTATCATGGTTTTAGGCGTTTGGCGATGCCCCGGAATTGATAAGAAGAAGCTCCACGTTATTTTTTTATAAATAAGGGACTAAATTCTATGGAAAAAGGTAGATGGAAATTTTTAATGATAAACAGTTTGTGGGTTAAAATGCTTATTGAAAAAGGATTGTTTAACTTTTATGTTGAAATTTCCATATAAGATGTTATCATTTTAAAGAGAAAAAGATTTCTATTTGAGAACAATATGTATGTATGAAGAAATTCGCCTTTTAACCAGGTGAAAATCATATCATTTTAAACTGAAAATTAATTCGATTATTTTGTTTGGTAATTCAGGAGATCATTTTTTTTAGAGAAACTTGAGAATATTGCATCATCTGCCAATCAAAAATCAAATTTTACAATAGGAGAATTGAAAGTCAGGAGTCCTTGGCAAAACTGTGAACGCCCAACCAAAGAATCGGTTTTGTTGAGAAATATACTCTTCTTCAATTCTCTTTTTTTAATGTGGCTGCCCAAACGCTTTGGCGGTTATTTTTTCAACTTTCATTCGCCAGATCTTTACATTCTGAACGGATGGTGTTCCATACTTGAATTTCTTGTCCGAATAAGTCCGCATAATGATGTCGAGGATTCTTATTTTTTCATCAAAGTTTTCTTCAAAAATAATTTCGCCTTGGCAAACCACGCTTTTTGAGTCCATCCTGTAACTGCAAGCCATTTCCGGATGCTGGTATTTTATTTTTGAACCCGAACAAAAAGTAATACACGCTTTGTTGTTTTGCTTTAGCACATCAATCATAAGCCCCTCTTGCGCCGAATGGAGGAAAATTTCCTTGTTCTCATATCCGAAATTCATGGGAAGTACGTACGGAAGCCCCTCTTTATCGGCTACTCCTACGAAACAAATAGGACATTCCATGATAGTTTTTTCTATATCTTTTTCGTCTTCTATCCAAATAGTTCTCATTCCTGTGGTTTTTGTTTGCTGAATCAGGGGTAAAGTTAAGGAAATTTTTAATTTGAAGATAGTTTGAAATAAGATCGGCTTGTTAAAAACAATGGTTCTCAAAGCTGAAAGGTGAAAGTTGGTTTTCTGTTTGATGGATAGTATAAAAAATAAACTTGTTATGAATAAAAAAGTAAGGGCGAGTTTGGTAGTTTTTCTCTGAAAAATTAAATCCTTTTGCTGTCAAAAAGATGTTGGATTCTTTTGAATATTCGGGGGTTTAGCCTACTTTTGCAAGATAAAGGATTTTTGTTAAAATATCTAATATTAAATATTCACTAAAAACTTTTTTTATTTATGTGGTTACTTAATTCTTCGATTGGGAAGAAACTGATTATGAGTATATCAGGAGTCTTCCTTATTCTTTTTTTGTTGTTTCACATGTCTATGAATGTCGTAGCTATTTTTTCGGCTGAAGCATATAATATGATATGTGGATTTTTGGGGACGAACTGGTATGCGTTGGTAGGTACGGCAGTATTGGCAGGCGGTTTTCTGATCCATATTATTTATGCGTTCATTCTGACTCTTCAGAATCAGAAAGCACGCGGGGATCAGGGTTATGCTTGTTCGGAAAAACCCAAAGAGGTAGAATTCGCTTCTCAAAACATGTTTGTTTTAGGGTTGATCGTTGCTGTGGGATTAATTGTGCATTTTGCCCAATTCTGGTATAAAATGCAGTTTGCCGAACTGATGGGGCAACATGAAATTGAATTGGGAGGCGCTATCGTAAGCCCTACTGAAGGAGCTGCTTTTATTGCTTACTGGTTTAGTAACCCGATCATCTGTATCGTGTATTTGGTTTGGTTTGCCGCTTTGTGGTTCCACTTAACACACGGATTTTGGAGTGCGCTTCAAACTATCGGATGGAACAATCAGGTATGGTATGAAAGATTGAGATGTATTTCCAATATTTTTGCAACCGTTATTTTCCTCGGCTTTGCATCTGTTGTCGTTACATTCTTTGTCAAAAGCCTTTGCTGTCCGCTTTAATCCTTGAGAGAACGTTGAAAAATATTAAATCATAAAATTGAAAATATTCATTATGACTACTATAAATTCCAAAATTCCACAAGGGCCATTAGCCGAAAAGTGGAGCTATTACAAATCACACCAAAAGCTCGTAAACCCTGCCAATAAACGTCGTTTGGACATTATTGTGGTAGGTACGGGGCTTGCCGGGGCTTCTGCTGCCGCATCTCTTGGCGAACTTGGTTTTAATGTGTTGAACTTCTGTATTCAGGATTCTCCCCGCCGGGCGCACTCTATTGCTGCTCAGGGAGGTATCAATGCTGCTAAGAATTACCAAAACGATGGTGACTCTGTTTACCGTCTTTTTTATGATACAATCAAAGGTGGAGACTACCGCGCCCGCGAAGCAAACGTTTATCGCTTAGCCGAAGTTTCCAATAATATTATCGACCAATGTGTGGCACAAGGTGTTCCTTTTGCTCGCGAATACGGCGGTTTGTTAGACAACCGTTCATTCGGGGGTGCACAGGTTTCACGTACATTCTATGCAAAAGGCCAGACCGGACAACAATTATTGTTGGGAGCATACTCTGCATTAAGCCGTCAGGTTAACAAAAAAACAGTGAAGTTGTACACACGTTACGAAATGGTAGACGTAGTTGTGATTGAAGGTCGCGCGCGTGGTATCATTGCCCGTAACCTGGTTACCGGTAAGCTCGAACGCTTCTTTGCTCATGCTGTTGTAATCGGAACAGGAGGATATGGAAATGCATTCTTCCTTTCTACGAATGCAATGGGGTCTAACGGATCAGTAGCTGTTCAGGCGTACAAGAAAGGAGCTTATTTGGCAAATCCTTGTTTCGCTCAAATCCACCCGACCTGTATTCCTGTTCACGGAGAGTTCCAGTCTAAACTGACGTTGATGTCTGAATCTCTTCGTAACGACGGACGTATCTGGGTTCCAAAGAAGAAAGAAGATGCCGAAGCTATCCGTGCCGGTAAAAAGAAACCGACCGATATTCCGGACGAAGACCGCGATTTTTACTTGGAACGCCGTTATCCTGCTTTTGGAAACTTGGTTCCTCGTGACGTTGCGTCCCGCGCAGCAAAAGAACGTTGCGATGCCGGATTTGGCGTGAATAATACCGGTTTGGCTGTTTATCTGGATTTCAAATATGCAATCGAACGCTTGGGAATTGATGTTGTCCGTGCACGTTACGGAAACTTATTCCAGATGTATGAAAAGATCGTTGATGATAATCCATACGAAACTCCGATGATGATTTTCCCTGCTATTCACTATACAATGGGAGGTATCTGGGTTGACTACGAATTGCAAACATCTATACAAGGACTTTTCTCTATCGGTGAAGCCAACTTCTCCGACCACGGAGCAAACCGTTTGGGCGCTTCTGCATTGATGCAAGGTTTGGCTGACGGATATTTCGTTCTTCCGTATACTATTCAAAACTATCTGGCAGACCAGATCCAGACTCCTCGCATGAGTACCGATCTTCCTGAGTTTGCAGAAGCTGAAAAAGCAGTGGAAGACAAAATTAAAAAGTTGATGAGCATCAAAGGAAAACGTTCTGTTGACTCTATTCACAAAGAACTCGGATTAGTAATGTGGGACTTTGTTGGTATGGGACGCACAAAAGAATCGTTGGAAAAAGCGATGTCCAGAATCAAAGAGATAAAAAAAGAGTTCTGGTCAAATGTTCGTATCCCGGGTGAAGCCAATTCATTGAATACGGAATTGGAAAAAGCAATCCGTTTGGCCGACTTCATCGAAATCGGTTATTTAATGGCAATCGACGGTTATAACCGTGAAGAATCTTGTGGAGGACACTTCCGCGAAGAATACCAAACGGAAGACGGAGAAGCTCTTCGCCGTGACGATCAATTCTCTTACGTTTCGTGCTGGAAGTACAGAGGAGAAGATCAAGAACCGGAATTACTGAAAGAACCGTTGGATTACGAATTCATCGTTCGTCAACAGAGAAATTATAAGGCGTAATTTAGTTTACTCGTAACTCAAAAAAACATGGAAAAAACAATAAATATCACGCTTAAAGTATGGCGTCAGAGAGGGCCGAAAGAAAAAGGTGCTTTTGAGTCTTTTCAATTGAAAAATATTTCCACAGACAGTTCATTCTTGGAAATGTTGGATGTGTTGAACGAACAGCTCATTAATGAGGGAAAAGAACCGATTGTGTTTGACCACGATTGCCGTGAAGGTATTTGCGGAATGTGTTCCCTATACATTAATGGTCATGCTCATGGGCCTGACGAAGATGTTACCACTTGTCAGTTACACATGCGTAAATTTAAAGACGGAGAAACAATCACTGTTGAACCTTGGCGTTCGGCTGGTTTCCCTGTAATCCGCGACTTGATGGTAGACCGCAATGCATTTGATAAAATTATGCAAGCCGGAGGATATGTTTCTGTAAACACAGGAGGTGTACCGGATGCAAATGCAATTCCAATCTCAAAACTGTATGCCGACGAAGCCATGGATGCTGCTTCATGTATCGGATGCGGAGCTTGTGTGGCAGCATGCAAAAATGGCTCAGCAATGTTATTCGTTTCCGCTAAAGTATCACAATTAGCACTTCTTCCTCAAGGTAAAGTAGAAGCTGCTGACCGTGTGAAGAAAATGGTAGCTAAGATGGACGAACTTGGATTTGGAAACTGTACCAATACCCGTGCTTGTGAAGCCGAATGTCCTAAGAGTGTTTCGATCAGTAATATCGCACGCATGAACAGAGGGTTTATCAGTGCGAAACTTAAAGATTGATTTTATTAAAAATCAATTAAAAAAATTTCCAAAAGGAGAAATAGAGATTTATCTCTATTTCTCCTTTTTTATTAGATGCATTGAACTCATGTTAATATGGCGTCTATAAAAATAGACCTTTATTTCCTTATACCTTCCAAGTTTTTAAAACTTGGAAGGTATAAGGAAATAAAGGTGTAAAGAAAAAATTCTAAAGAGAAAAGATATGTTTATATTACAGATGGATTATCATCTTGTTCTTCCGCTTGTAGAGCTATTGGTTCTGGAAGAACCGTTGCTTGAACTTGAGCGTGAGCTCTGATTGCTTTGGGAACTGTTGCTTTCCGAAGAACTTCGGGTTGAAGAACTGCCTGATGAACTTCTTGAACTGCTGTTAGTGCTTTGTGACGAACTCCGGTTTGTAGAAGTGCCAGACGAGCTGCGTGTGGATTCTGTCTGTGTATTACTACTTCTGGTTGAAGCCCCTGATGAACTTCTTGTTCCTGTGTTGCTATTTGGTGTAGCCTCACGGGTTGTTTGCGTCGTTGAAGCATTGTTTTTTGAAGCTTCTTCCGGAGTGCTGCTATTGCGTCCTGAATTATCGGACGAGCTTCTTGATGCGTTCGCATTTGAAGTACTGCGCGTAGTTGAAGATTCGGACGAACTTCTTGTAGAAGACTCTGTTGCTCTGGTATTACGCTCCGAAGAGTTTTCCCTTGTATTCTGGCTCGGAGTCTGCGAAGATGAACGTGTGGCTGAATTGCCTGCATTGCTTCGGGTGCCGGAAGCCCTTGTGTTATTTTCAATAGGGCTGCTGCTGTATGTCCTATCAGTGTATTGCGGACGGTGGTCATAGTTATAGACATATCCGCGTGAACTTTTTTGTGCCGGACGGGCATAATAGACTTCCCTTCCGTAGTAATCGTAACGATTTTGATAATATCCGTAGGTGACGGAGTGTCCTTTAGGAGCCCAGCCTGCATTTATCCAGACATAACCTGCACTTGGACCTCTGTATTCCCAGTAGCCCGGAAGCCAGATTGCATTTGAATAAGGAGTTTTTACCCAATATCCGTTTATCCAGTTGTAAGTTCTTGCATAAGGATCCCATTGCCAAAATCCGTCTACCCATATATATTTTGAACCTGGCTGGCGAATGCTACCGGGTCCTGTTGTTACTATTACTGCCGGAGGTGCAACGGGGATAGTGGTTATGATCACTGCCGTTGCAGGCAGGGGAGCCGGTTTGGAGTAAACAACAGTAGCAGTGCGGCAAGAATAACTCATTGAAATTATTCCGGCGATAATTATTGCTTTTATTAAATTTTTCATGATTTTTCAGTTATAATTATGGGTACTTATCCCGGGTAATTAATGCTTTCCTAATTAGACCCTGTAAATATAGAAAAGTTTAATCAGGAAAAGAAAAATCAAAGAGTAGCCGGGTAAAATATAATACCTGTCAGTGAAAATTTCCATACATTTCTGACTGTCATTTGGCAGATTCCTTATTCCACTTTTTTTTCATAGGATGACAAATATTACTTATGATATTTGTTATATATCATATTCAAATAATACTTTGGCCGTAGTTTTTTAGTAACTTTGCATAATTAATTGTAACTAATAATATGACATACAAGGTCTTGGTTCTCGATATTGATGGGACATTAACCAATTCACAGAAAATTATTACCCAAAAGACCAAACAAGTTTTACGTGAAGCCCAAAAGCAGGGAGTAAAATTGGTTTTGGCATCAGGCCGCCCTACTCCGGGCATTGTGCCGCTTGCAGAAGAGCTTGGTTTTGGTGAATTCGGAGGATTTATTCTTCCTTTCAATGGCGCAAAAATAATAGATTATCAAAGTAAGAAGACTATTTTTGAGACAGTGTTGCCTATGGAAGAGATTCCATTACTTTATCGCTCTTCAAAAGAACATGACGTGGCAATTGTTACGTATGATGATTTTTCAATTATTACGGAAAGAAGCGATGATAAATATGTTGCCGTTGAGGCCCGTATCAATAATATGCCCGTAAAGAAAGTAAGTAGTTTTGTCGATACAGTCAATTTTCAGGTAACTAAATGCCTGATGGTTGGAGATGGCGATTATCTGGAAAATGTGGAGTTGGATGTAAAAGAGCATTTTGGTGATCGTTTGAATGTATACCGTTCTGAGCCTTTCTTTTTGGAGATCATGCCGCAAAATATAGATAAAGCATATTCGTTGAGTAAATTGCTGGAATATCTGGGATGCACAAAAGAAGAGATGGTTGCCTGCGGTGACGGATTTAATGATTTGTCTATGATCAGGTATGCCGGGTTGGGAGTAGCTATGAGCAATGCGCAGGTCGTAGTAAAAGAGTCGGCCGATTTCATTACACTTTCCAACGATGAGGATGGAGTAGCGTATGTTACGGAGAAATTTATACTAAATTCTTCAACCTGTCCGCAAACAAAAGTGCAAGAAGGATATAATTTTTCTTCTCTTTAAGTAATTGTAAATATTTGATGATATATTTAGACAAGTAGACGAGTAAACGAGTAGACAAGAATAAGCATGATTCGTTTAGTCGTTTACTAAAAAAATAACAATAAATTCTTTATAAGGCTTAATAGATTTGTAACTAATTAAAAGGGATTTTTGAATATTTTATAAAGAAATAAATTATCAGGTATGTTAAAATTTTTCAGAATTTATGGTTTGTCCTGCGTAGTAACTCTGCTGATCTTTTCTTTGAGTATTACTACCCGTCAGGTTCCGGATTATGCGCCTCGGTTTGAAGGACAGGACAAGATAGTCCATTTTTTTCTTTATATGTTTTTGTCTTTGGCTATTTGCCGTGATTTTTTCCGGCAGTCCGTTTCCTTTTCTTCCCTGAAAATGTATATATGGGCTATTGCCCTGCCTATATTATACGGAGGATTGATTGAGATATTGCAGGAGAATTTTTTCCCTCCGCGCACCGGCGAGTGGGGCGATTGGCTTGCTGATATATTAGGTGTTCTGGCCGGATATTTTTTAAGTAGAAAAATTTACGATAAAAGGTGAAAGGTGAGAAGTGAAAGGTTATTTTTCACTTTTCATCTTTCACCTTTCACTTAACGAAATGATGAGATGAAAATTGCAATAGTAGGCACAGCCTATCCTTACCGCGGAGGGCTTGCGGCTTTCAATGAACGACTTGCCTGTGAATTTCAGAATGAGGGGCATGAGGTTGTAATGTATACATTTACATTGCAGTATCCCTCTTTTCTTTTTCCCGGCAAAACGCAATATTCAGAAGGATTGCCTCCGGAAGGATTATGCATTAAAGAGGAGATAAACTCCGTAAATCCTTTTAACTGGCTGATAGCAGGACGCAAAATACGGGAAGAGAAGCCGGATATTGTGATTTTTGCTTATTGGATGTCTTTTATGGCGCCTTGTTTCGGTACAATCGCCCGTGTCGTAAAAAAAGATAAGAGGATAAAATGCATAGGGCTGGTACATAATATGATCCCGCATGAACCGAACCTGCTTGATAAAATTTTCCCATCTTACTTCGTAAATTCCATGGATGCTTTTGTTGCCTTGTCGGCATCGGTAGTAGAGGATATTTCGAAATATGATAAAAAAAATAAGCCTAAATGTTTTTCTCCTCATCCGATTTATGACCATTATGGAGCAATTATCAGCAGGGAAAAGGCTTTGTCGATATTAAATCTGGATAAAGAGAAAAAGTATCTGTTGTTTTTCGGCTTTATCCGTGCTTACAAGGGATTGGATTTATTGCTTGATGCTTTTGCCGATAATCGTTTGCGGAAGTATGGATTGAAGTTGATTGTTGCCGGAGAGTTTTATGAAAACGAACAATTCTATATAGAAAAAATCAAAGCACTGGGAATAGAAAAGGATATTGAACTCCGTACCGTTTTTATTCCTGATTCTGAGGTTAATGCCTATTTTTGTTCCGCAGATATTGTGGTTCAACCATATAAAACTGCTACCCAAAGCGGAGTAACACAAATAGCTTATCATTTTGAAAAACCCATGTTGGTAACTGATGTAGGAGGATTGGCAGAAATTGTTCCTGACAAGAAAGCGGGTTATGTGGTTCAGCCCGATGCAAAGTCTATTGCCGATGCGTTGGTTGATTTTTATGAAAATAACAGGGAGCCGTTTTTTATAGAAAACGTTAAGGTTGAAAAAGGAAAATATGCATGGTCTTTTATGACTAAGGCAATAACCGGTCTTTATAAATCTATTTAGGGATATTCGGGGAATAAATAACAAGCAGATAATAACCTTGTTACAAACTATTATTTCCTGAAAACTCCCCCGATTTTGTACATAAATCATGGAAAAATCGGGAGAATTTTGCCGTAAAAAGTACCTCCAACTATACATTCTAAGATTCCTCACTACGTTCGGAATGACACCTTGGTGGTTATATAAAGAAACGCAGAAGGGGGAAGCG
>JAVBMA010000016.1:0-29271 GCA_031553005.1 Paludibacteraceae bacterium
GCGATGTTTTCACCTTACCAAGTATAAGTTTAGTCGTTGCTGTCACCTGGGATACCTGTTATGGACAGTTGAACGGATTCACCGATACAGATGGAGTCGTATTGAGCAACCAGATTGATAGGCAGTGAATCAGCCGGCGTACACTCGTCAGCAGATTTTATTGTTATCCGAATTGTCCCGGTTCCTTTGAGTTGCGTATTGCTTTTATCAGTTACAGTTACTTTGTAAAAAGACGTTTGCGAAGGAGTAACCGTTACCACGGAAGAATTTCCCGCGATGTTTTCACCTTCCCAAGTATAAGTATAGTCGTTGCTGTCACCCGGGATTCCTGTTACGGATAGTTGAACGGATTCACCTATACAGATGGAGTCGTATTGAGCAACCAGATTGATAGGCAGTGAATCGGCCGGCGTACATTCGTCAGCAGATTTTATTGTAATCCGAATTGTCCCTGTTCCTTTCAGTTGCGTATTGCTTTTGTCAGTTACTGTTACTTTGTAGAAAGACGTTTGCGAAGGCGTAACCGTTACCACGGAAGAATTTCCCGAAACGTTTTCGCCTTCCCAAATATATGTGTAGTTGTTGCTGTCGCCCGGAATTCCCGTAACGGACAGTTGAACGGATTCTCCGGGACAGATAGAGTCGTATAGAGCAACCAGATTGATAGGCAAAGTATCCGTCGGGCACTCTGCTGCCGGTTTTATTGTCACCTGAACCGTTTTATTGCCGGTTTGTTGAGGATTATTGGTATTGGTTACTATTACTTCGTAAGCAGCATCAACATCCGGTGTTATTGTTGTCTCTGAGCTGGTTCCTACAATAGAAACAACTCCTCCTACGGTTTTTTTCCAGAGGTAACTGTAAGTTCCGGTTTCTGCTACGTTGGCAGTCAATGTTGTTGATTTACCCGGACAAACAGAGAGGTTTCCGGTAATGCTGACTGTTAATGGTAGAGGTGTTGGCGCACATTCGTTACAATTGCTGTTTAAGGTAGCAGCTCCTTTATTATTTATCCAATCTTGAGGAAATTGATTGGAGGCTATACAGACGGTTATCGCATCTCCCTGCGGTGTTAGCGGCCGGGCAGTGGGATTTAGATTGCTCACGGTGGTGCGGGAGAGGAGGCAACCTCCATTGCCTCGGATTTGGCAGCTGATTTCCCCAACCATATCGGCATCAACCAGCGAGTGGTTGGCTAAATAGACAAATGCACCGGAATTGACATTCCCGAATTTTGTTGATGCGCGGAGATATCCGTAATTGGTAAAGTTGGAACCATCGTCAAATACGATGGTCTTCGCATTAATTTCACCCGCGTTCACTATTGATGCCCTTGGATTTAAGTTGATAGTATTGTTGGAGAGGTTTAATGTACCTTTATTGATAACTTGGCAGTGGATGGCTCCACCGTTTAGCTGAACGGTTACTCCGGAATTAACGATAAGTGTTACCTTTTCCTTGAGGCTTTGGAGAATGGTTTCGGGAATAGTATATGATCCGGGTGCGCAAAAAACAAATGTTACCGTACCGGTTCCATTGGTGTTGACGTTTAAGTGCTGATTGGTGATGGCTCCTTTTACGCAGATAACTTCGGATTGACTGCCGCTTAGGTTAATATCGCTTAGGGAACCACCCGTGTGTACTTTTGTGCATTCGTTTCCTCCGCAATCAAAATCTGTTGCCGGATAAGGAAGAGGTGAATAACCCGAAGACTGAGCAAATCCTTCAATGATAGCCAACAACCCCAATAATACAGGTAATAATGAAATAATGCGCAAATAACGTTTCATGTAATTATGGTTTAAAATCCGGTAAACTTTTAACATACAGGGAAACTAACCTACTACTCACCAGTCTTCTTAATCAAATAGATTCCTGCTATCTTAAATTCGAGTCAAATTTATAAAATATTAAATTAAAACAAAATTAATTGTTGAAATAAAATCAATGAGATATATTAAAAAGAGCTGCTTTTAACTCAAAAAAAATATCTAACTTGCCGATAGTTAGAGTGTTTATGAAAAGAATACTATACTTGTATATTTTTATTAGAAGTTAATATTTATTATTGTATATCTAAAAAAAAATGTATTTTTGCATCAGAAGTATATATGAAATCGTAATGGTTTTTTAATTATGTTAAAGAAAAGATTATCGGCTTTTTCCTTATCGGAACTACTTATTGTTTTGGTTATTATCGGCATATTGGTATTATTAGCTTTGCCTAACTTAATGCCGCTTATCTCTAAAGCCAAAAGCACGGAGGCGCAGTTACAACTATCCCATGTTCATACATTGCAAAAAACATACTTCTATATGCACTCGAAATATTCGAATGATTTGGAAGAGATAGGTTTTGAGCAGGAAAAATTGGTAACGGACGATGGGAAAGCCAATTATATTATTGAGATTGTTCAGGCAGAGTCGACCGTTTTTACGGCTCGTGCGACTGCGGTAGTCGATTTTAATGGCAACGGCACATATAATGTCTGGGAAATAGACCAGGACAAAAATCTGAAAGAGGTTACAAAAGACTGATGTATCTATTATTAAGTACGTTTATTGTAATATTATTGATAGTCCTGATTTATCAGGATTTTACGCAGCGGGCAGTAAATTGGCTTTTGCTGTTTTTGCTTATTCCTTGTCAATCCGGATTAACCTGTTTGACTATCGGCGCAGAGGAGTTGTTTTTTAATATTGGAATTAATGTGATGCTATTGGCTTTTCAATTCCTGTTGTTAACAATTTATTTTTCACTCCGTACCCGTCATTTAACGAATATAATAAACAAATTTATAGGAATTGGAGACCTGTTTTTTTTTATTTTTCTTAGTCTGGCGTTTTCTCCGTTCAATTTTATTTTGTTTTTTATACTTTCTCTGTTGCTGATATTGATTGTTTACGCAATAGCAATGAGAGGCAAATTAGAACAGTATAAAATTCCGCTGTTGGGAAATATGTCTATCATATACCTTATTGTATTGCTTGTAGAACAACTAAGCTGTTTTGACCGGTTTGACGATACTTTTGCCGTACATTTATTTTTGTAAAATGGAATATATACAAATTGATTCAACTCTTCAACATTTAATAACCAGCCGGCAGGCGTGGCATTATCATATTGTTCCCTGCAAAGCAGGCGAGGATTGCATCGAATTGTATGCCGACCAAGAGCTGTTTCAACCACATCATAAGGACGAATTGGAAATTCTTTTCAACCAAACTATCATTATTCATTACCGTCCGACGGAGATTATTCACCAGACATTGGGAAGGTATTACCGGAAAACGGATAATGCCGCCAAACAAAGCTCTACCCTTTCGAACATCAAGTCGGACGATTTTCTGACAACATTGATAAGTGAGGCAAAGCGAATGCAATCCAGCGATATCCATATAGAAACGTATGAGGAACTTTGCCGTATCCGCTTGCGGATTGACGGACGGATGTTGGAAAGATACCGGATTGAAAAGGAGATTTATCCCGCATTGATTAACAAAGTGAAAATCAAGGCGAACATTGATATTGCGGAAAAACGATTGCCGCAGGACGGTCGCATTATTTTTAAAGATGAGGATTGCCAGTTTGACATACGGGTATCCGTATTGCCTACGTTGAACGGCGAGAAAATCGTATTGCGTTTATTAAACAAGGATTCGGCCAATATTGAAATTAATAAGTTAGGTTTTACAGGCGAACAGTTGGGGATTTTTCTGGAAGGAATCAAGAAAACGCACGGTATTATCCTGATTAGTGGCCCTACCGGTTCGGGTAAAACCACTACGCTGTATGCCACATTAAAGATTTTAAACAAGATTGAAACCAATGTCCTGACCATTGAAGACCCGGTTGAATATACGTTGGAAGGAATCAATCAGGTGCAATTGCGCGAAGATATCGGTTTGACCTTTGCCCGTGCGCTCCGGACTTTCCTGCGTCAAGACCCTGATATTATTATGCTTGGAGAGATACGCGATAACGAGACCGCACAAATGGCTATCCGTGCTGCTCTGACAGGGCATCTGGTATTATCAACCATACACACCAACTCAGCGTGGGGAATTATTTCCCGCTTGACTGATATGGGATTGCCGCCTTTCCTGTTGGCAGATACAATCAATCTCTGTATTGCGCAACGTTTGATTCGCTTGTTGTGTCCGCATTGTAAAAAGGAGGCGGCATTTGACGCAAGCCAACTGCCCCGGAACTTCAAAACAAATCAAATGCCGGCAACTCATAAAATTGCCAAGGGATGCGATGCCTGTTACTATACCGGTTATAAAGGACGGAAGGCGATTTACGAAATTGTTCCCATAGATACCGAATTGGCGGAAAAAATTAAAAGTAATATTTACGACATAAACAAGCTGAAAGAAGAACGAAATATTTTGTCTCTCGCCGATACGGCATATAACGAATTTTTGCTGGGAAATACTACATTGGAAGAGGTCTATCCCATATTATTGAATAATAATTAAACACATACATTTGTGAAACGAACATTATCATTTATCACTCTTTTTCTGCTTTGCTTTTCCCTGTTGCAAGCGCAGGAACAGGACCGTTTTTTACAAATTGAAAACAAACTGAAGGCATTGGAAGCCGATATGCCGGGATTAGATGAAAAAATTGAATTGTCGGTTTCGGATATCAGCATACAAGAGTTTGTAAGAGCTATTGCAAATACAAGCAAAGTCAATATCTACATTGACCCTGCGCTCAATATCCGCGTTACTAACAACTTTTCGAATGTTACTACGGCGGCGGTATTGCTTTTTTTAAGCCAGCAATATGATTTGGATATTACCTTTTTCGGAAATATTTTGTCTATTTCAAAATATGTGCCGCCTGTGGTAGAAGCACCAAAAGCTGTTCCGCCGCCCCCAAAACCCATAAATATCAAATATGATGCTGCCGCACAGGCAATCACAATGGATTTGTCTAACGACAGCCTTTTTAAAGTAACCAAAGAAATAACCCGCCAAACGGGTAAAAACATCATCTTTCCGCCGGAAATATCGGCAATGCCCATCAGTATTTATGTAGAAAGCGTTTCGGTAGATAATGCCGTAGATAAAATGGCAATGTCCAACGGATTGATTTCAACCGTTACCAAAGACGGTTTTTATGTATTGGAAAAACCGATGGCTCAGGCGGCACAATCATCTTCCGGCTCAATGCGCAACAGGCAAAGCGGGCGGCAAAATTCCGGTGGATATGAATACAATATCTCCAACAATTTGATTACCTTGTCAGCTCAGGATGCGGCGATTACTGACGTTATAAACGACATATCGCGCGAATTGAAATTGAATTACACTATTTATTCAAATATACAGGGAAATATTACCACGCAATTGTATAATGCCACTTACGACCAATTGCTGGAGAGAATACTTAACGGAACCCAATACACTGTTTCTAAATCAGGTAGTATTTATATGATTGGTGAAAGGCAACTGGAAGGGCTACGGCAGACCAAAGTAGTTCAATTACAGCACCGTTCCGTTGATAAAATAGTAGAACATATTCCCAAAGAGTTGCAAAAAGATGTCAGCATAAAGGAGTTTCCGGAGTTGAACAGTATCGTTTTGAGCGGTTCTAAACTGATGATAGACGAGGTGGAACTTTTCCTCAGAAACGTGGACAAAGTAGTTCCGGTTGTGCTGATTGAGGTAATTATTCTCAGTTCAAAAAAATATTACACTGTAAATACGGGGATTACAGCCGGATTGGGCGAGACTCCCGCTCAAACCTCCTTTTTGTTTTCAAATGCAGGAATACAAACCACATTGGGTTCCAAAGCACTCAACGATATTTTATCGGGAATAGGCGGTTTTGGCTCGTGGAACTTGGGCAGGGTGACTCCTAATTTCTATGTTTCCCTGAATGCACTGGAGCAGCAGGGAGTAGTTAAAATACATTCCACTCCGCGCCTGGCGACTTTAAACAGCCACGAGGCAACGTTGGTAATGGGTGAAACCGAGTTTTATAAAGAGATACAAAATACGGTAATAGGTTCGCAAAACCCGCAAAATATACAGGCGTACCAATACAAATCAATAAATGCCAACCTTTCGGTAAGCATCAAGCCGATGTTTTCGGGAGACGACCAGGTAACATTGGACATAAAAGTAGAACAGTCGGGATTCAAAAAGAACCGTGTGCCCGATGCTCCTCCGGGTTCCGATAATAAAAGTTTTACCTCTCTTATTAGGGTTAAGAATGAGGAAATGGTACTATTGGGAGGATTGGAAGAAAAATCAAACTCCAACACAGGCTCCGGTGTACCGCTTCTTTCGAGAATACCTATCCTGAAGTGGATTTTTTCAAGCCGGGAAAAGGAAAAGATGGATTCGCAGTTGAATATATTTATTAAACCGACGGTGTTGTTTTAACGCTGAATGAATGATACAAAGTATTAAAAATATTTTTAACCTTACACCCAAGGTATATGCTGTCGACGTTGAAATAAACGGTGATGGCGCTTACCGTTGCAATGCCGTTGAGTTGATTAGCCAAAAAGGGAGTATCCATTTTACCGCGTTGGAAGCCGGCTCTATTGACACTCTGCCTGTCAATAGACAATTGGACGCAACCGGAAAACTTTTGGGTAAAATCTCAAAAAAAGACCCTGTTTGCCTGATACTGAACGGGAAAGGTATCATACACCGGAAAATTAATATAGGAACATCGCTGCCGGACAGCGACATCATAAAACAAATTATCCCGAACGCGAATCCGGAAGATTTTTATATACAGAAACAGGAAATAGCCGGGCAGAAAGAAAAAGCGGCACAAATTGTATCATTAGCTCGTAAGTCATTTATAGACAAAGTGATTGCCGACTTTTCCCAATCGTTTGACTTTATAGTTGATGTTTCAATAAATCCTTTTGCGTTAGATGATATATTGCCTGTTATACAGAACGAAACGCCGCTGTATTACAAAAATATTTGCATAAACCTGAGGGAAAATACTATTGAAGATTTTAGCGTAGAACCGGAAAACCGGACGCAAATATTGGAAATCGGGAATCAATCGGTAAATTCCGTGCTTTTACCTGCATTGGGAATTGGTTTTTCATTCCTGATTAATCCAACAGGCAATCATGCCCCAATCGAGTCGGTTCAAGAAAAAAAGAAGGAGTATCTCTACAAACAAAAAACACATACTATCGGAAAAGTTTCTCTTATTTCGATATTCATTATTTTAATTGTCAATTTTCTAATTTTTGACCATTATTATAAAAAAACAGAGGAGCAACAACCTCAGGTTGCTAAACAGGAGGAGTTGATTAATAAGGTGAAACAGTTGACCGAAATACATTCGGCCAAAAGTAAATTTCTTCAACAAAGCGGATTGTTGACTCCCAATAAAATTTCGTTTTATGCAGACCGGATTGCAGGTACTGTACCGGGCGGCATTACACTCACCGATTGGAAGTTTAATCCACTCGCAGACCCGAATAAAAAAGAGACGTTCACTTTTAAAAACGGAGTTATCGTTATTTCCGGAATAAGCAATCAAAGCTCCGCTTTCAATGAATGGATAAAAGAGTTGAAAAGCACCGAAGGCGTTGAAAGCGTCTCCATACTTGGTTATGATCACGATATAAAGGCAAGCGTAGCATTATTTACCATTGAGTTAACGGTTCAATAAAATGTTAGAAAAGTTAAGTTACAAACATAAATATTACTTGTTGCTGGCAGCATTGGCGTTGTTGCTTGTAATCATTTATACGTTTGCCATAAAAAAAACGATAACGGTTATTGCCGAACACAATGATTTATCGAAAAAAATAGAGTTGGCAGCCAATGCACCTCAACAAATCGCTGCCATTGAGTCTCAATTAAGGCAAATGGAGCAGTTGGTTGTCAATGAAAATCCGTTGGATTTTGAACAAATGTTGTTGGAGCAAGTCTCCGGGTTTTGTCAAAAAAACGGATTGACATTGATTGAATTTCCCAAAACAACTGTTTCCGGTTATCGTGATTATCAAATATATACAAACCGGATTGTCTTGGAAGGCGGCTTCAAGAAAATGGTCGGATTTATTTATGAAGCAGAACAAAAGAGCCGGATAGGAAAGGTCGTTTCCGTTCAATTCAAACGAACAAAAGATATGCGTTCCAAACGGTTATACCTGTATGCTTACATCTATTTTCAAAATATTCAAATAGCTCAAAAATAAAATGAAAAAGGCAATATTCATAATCCTGTATCCGCTTTTAGCGGTAATCATCTATGGTTGCGAGGAATTTATAGAGAAAGATTTGGCTGAAAAAAATATTACTATTCTTGCCCCTGCAAATAATCTTGTTACTCCTTATACCACCACTACATTTTGGTGGGAAGAGTTGGACGGAGCTTTGGACTACAATGTACAGGTAGTCAGTCCGGATTTTGATATGGTCGAAAAATTGTGGGCTGATACGATTGTCGAAGGAAACAAGTTTGAATTACCCTTAGTGCCCGGTAGTTTCCAATGGCGTATCAAAGGGCGGAACGGAAGTAGCGAAACCAAATTTATCACAGCATCGTTTGTCATTGACAGTACGCTGAATATTACAAGTGAAACCGTCGTATTGCTTTCTCCTGCCGATAATGCAGCGAAAAACAACCTTTCCCAGATTTTCAAATGGAGTAAATTATACAATGCGGATGAATACCGGTTTAAAATTACCAATAGTGATAATATCCCTTTGAAAGATGAAGTAATACGTAGTGGTACGGAAAGCTCTTTCGAGTTTACGGCTGACGGAAGTTATATTTGGAGTGTAAGAGGGCAAAACGATATTTCAAACACGCTCTATTCTTCCTATACCATAATTATTGATACGAAAAGTCCGGGCATACCGGCATTGAAGAGACCTCTTAATGGAGAAGTCGTGGTGACCGACACCGTTCGTTTTGAATGGACACGGGTGGAAGACAATGGTTCACCGCTTTTTGACAGCTTGTGTGTATTTAGTGATGCCGAGTTGAAGGAAAGCGTCATATCCCTAAAGACAGACAAACTGTTTTACGAAGAGGATTCATTGGAACCCGGAGTTTATCATTGGTATGTAAGAACTTGCGATGCTGCCGGAAATGTCGGTGAAAAATCATCAACGTTCATATTTACCAAAACGAAGTAGTTACAAGTTATTAGCAACTAATCACTAATCACTAACCACTACTTAATTATTTTCGAAATAACGAATACTAATTTTGACTGAACACTTATTTACAATTACTTAATAGGATTTGTGAAAAATAAAAAGCTCATATACATATTGTTTCCTCTCACGTTGTTTATATGGGGGATGATTATTTATAAGATTTTCTTCCATACGAGTACACCGGAAGAGAGTCTTGCTTTTGTGCAAAACACAACAATAAAAAAGAATGCCTCCGCACTTCCAGATACATTTGAATTGCGTTTGAATTATGCCGACCCTTTTCTTAAAAACGAAAAAAGAGTAATTCCGGTCAATACTCAAACTACAAAAAAGAAGGTAGAAGCCAAACCACAAAAAAATACGGAAGTCGTAAATTTTCCTGCCATAAAATACGGCGGATTGATAAAAAAAGAGGGACACGAGTTGGCGATTGTGTCAATAAACGGTTTTTCCAACTTTATAAAAGCAGGAGAAACTGTATGCGATATAAAACTGATTCAGGTTTGTAACGACTCTATTATTGTATGTTTCCAAAACCAAAAAAGAACGATAAAAAAATAATATGATTATCCGCAACATTACCACTAATTTAGAAGATTCCTCACACCACTTTGTTACGTTCGGAATGACTGATGTTTTCGGCGTAGGGCAGGAAGGAGCTGTCTCAAAAGCCAATATTCTTCACCACAAAGTACACAAAGAAAATTCACAAAGGTCACAAAATCTTGATAATCATCCAATATTCTTTGTGTCCCATAGTGTAAAACTTTGTGCCCTTTGTGGTTAAAGGACTTTTGGGACAGCCTCTCTATATCCTAACAAATTGCACTGCCATTCCGACCGGAAGGAGGAATCTCTCAAAAAACAATCTTTGGTGTAATAATTGCAGATAATCAAAAAAAATAATCCAATGAGACCATACATAAAATACTTTCTGTTTTTATTACTGCTACTATCAAATATATCAGTAATAAACGCTAAAAATTATAAAAAAGAGTTTGATGAGTTGAAACAATACCACAAGTTACAACTTGCCGATTCTCTTTATGATTATCGGTTTACCGTGCTGGCTGTTTCGGAAGAAAAGCCGGAGTTAGAAAAAACATATACTTGGTATATGAAAAATTCCATTCTGGTTACACAAGGAAATTACAGCGGAAAGTTACTGCACGGTACTTATACAAAATACTACTGTAAAACTAACCAGTTGGCAGAAAAAGGAGATTATAAATACGGATTGAAAGAAGGCATTTGGTCGGAGTGGAACAGTAACGGGACATTCTTGTCGAATGTAACATACAAGAAAGGGCTTAAAAAAGGGAAAGCTATATTTTACGATTCATCGGGCAACATAATTGAAAAATGCAGTTTTAAAGATGATAAAAAGCACGGAAAAAGTTATTCATACGTTAATGGAGTGGAACAAAAAACTGTAAAATATAAAAACGGAATTGTTAAAGAGAAAAAGACGCTTTTCGGCTTTTTAAAGAAAAAACCAAAAGATACCGGGGCTGTTCAACCAAAAGAAGAAACGAAAGAGAAGAAAGCAAAACAACCCAAAGAGGTGAAACCCAAAGAAACGAATACAAAGGAAAAAGAAACAAAAGAAAAAAGTTCTTTTCTGAAAAATATCTTTAAAAAGAAACCAAAAGAAGAGAAAGCCCAAGAGGAAATCGCTCAGGGGAAAAAATAGGTCAATTTATTGAAACAATGAGGCAATGATGCGGATAAAAAAACTATTCAACAAAAAGCTGGAAGGTTACGCTCTGTTTTTTGCCATATTTATTTTTGTATTGATTATTATTTTAAGCAGTACGTTGATTCTTTCTGCCTATTATAATAACCATTTTTTTAATCGTATCGTCTTTATTGACAGATTAAGTACGAATGCATCTTCGGCTATCAATATACTTCTCGTCCATCCCGAAACGGTCGGTTATTCGGAATCCAAATACTTGTCTTTGTATGGCGAATACGGCGATTCCGTAAAATTGGAAAAGGAACAATGGGGTGTATTCGACCTCTTTACCGTAACCGCATTTAACAAAGAGTTGCAGGTAAAACGCTCTGTGATGGCCGGCGACTACAAATATGACCCCGAAAACATTGCGCTGTTCGTTCCCGACCAGGGAAAACCCTTATCGGTTACCGGAAATGTAAATATTAAGGGAAATTGCCTGTTGCCAGAATCGGGTTTAAAACAAGCACATATCGAAGGCAAAACCTTCACAGGTAACCGGATAGCAGGTGAAATAAAAAAGAGCAACCGTTCTCTGCCCGAACTAAATGAACGTATTGCCCGGTTGGAAGTGCGCTATTTCCTTGACAAATACCTCAACGAATCACACAAGGTTATTCTTTTTGAAAAATTGCAGAAGGACACGTTGGTAGCCTCTTTTTTGGACTCTATCGTTGTGCTGTATTCACCTCAAACAATTCATCTGAACAGGCTTTTTCTCCGGGGAAAAATTATTGTTTTGTCCGAACAGAAAATTCAAATAAGCAATTACACGGATTTAAGCGACATTATATGCGTGGCTCCTTTTATTTCGGTAGAGAAAAATTTTACCGGGAAGTTACAACTCTTTGCAGGCGACTCCATACACATCGGTGATAACTGCCGGTTAAAATATCCTTCCGTAGTGGGAATTACCGTACCAAGTTTGGGAACTCAGCCCATGAAAATTTCCATCGGAGAGAAAACCATATTGAACGGATTGACATTTCTCTATCTTAAAACATCAGGTTCGAACAAGCAACCGCTTTTACAGTTGGAAAAAGAATCCATAGTAAAAGGACAGGTATATAGTAACGGATATACCGAAATCAAAGGAAACATTTACGGCGCGTTATACACCAGTCGTTTTTTTCTTTCAACCCCTTCTGCTATCTACGAAAATACGCTGATGGATGCGGATATTGATATGTTCAAACTATCCCGGTATTATGTCGGAGCAGATTTAATTAACGAAAAAACGGTAGGGAACCTTATCAAATGGGTATATTAAAAAAAACAGCACGAAAAATTGAAGATGCAAAAGCACGGGCGGCAGCGTTTACCCTTGCCGAAGCGATTATTGCCGTTGTCATTATTATGGTCTGTTTCGGGCTTTCGACGATGATATACATCAATATTATCCGGGCGGATAATCGCTCCGAACGTTCAAAAGCATTTATGGTAACAAAGCAAAGCGCTATTCAAACAAATACGGAAAAGCGTTATTTCGATGAAGAGATAATGTCCGATAGTTTACGCCTGAAAAAGAGAATCGAAGTATATCAAAACGACCCGGTGCTAAAAATACTAACCATTGAAACATTCAACGAAAAGGGTAAAAAATTATCGTCGCACAAGCAAATAATTCTATCCAAATGAAAAGATTACCCGCATTTACACTCACCGATGTCATTGTTACGATGATAATAAGTATGCTGGTAATGGGCATCGCATTCAGCGTATTCCGTTTTGCATACGACCAAATAAACCGTTACCAAAAGGCAAATGACGATTACAAAGAACTGTTTCAATTATACAATGTAATGCAGGAAGATTTTCAATGCTCCTCCGAATGCAATTACCATCGGAATGAATTGCAAATGCTTATGCAGGAAGGGTATAAAGAATATTTTTATACATTGTCCAATGATATGGTTATCCGGAAAACAGACATAAGCAGCGATACATTCCGCATAAACACAGAAAATATCGTTGTCAAATTCGACAATGAAGAACAAATTTCGGGTATGATTGATGAAATAGATTTTGACGTAAGTCTAAAAGGAATTACATTGCCGTACAAATTTGTAAAGGAATATTCGGCAGAAATCCGAATAGAACTGGATGAAAATAATAAATAAAAAAGCAGATGCCGGGCATAGAGATAAAACAGATTAAAAAAAAGCAACAAAAAGAGGAAAAAACTTCTTGGGCAGACAGCTTGATGACATTGCTTAACAAAGATATTTCATTTGGAAGTAAAAAGTTGAACGACAAGAAGAAATCAAACTTCTACAATGACCTTCATATTCTGTTATCATCGGGCATAGACTTGCGTTCGACTTTGGAACTGATGTGCGAGGAAGTAACAAAAAAAGAAGAAAAAGAGATATACGAAAACATTAAAAATAAGGTGTTAAGCGGTTCGGGCTTGTCCGAAGCATTAGAACAAACCGGAAAATTTTCGGCATATGAATTTTACAGCATCAGAATAGGAGAAGAAACCGGATGCCTGATTGACGTATTGAAAGATATCGGAATCTATTTCACCAAAAAAATAGAACAGAAACGGAAAATGACAAGCGCATTTGCCTATCCGGTTTTCGTTTTGTCGGCTGCCGTTTTAGCTGTTATGTTTATGTTGACATTTGTGGTTCCGATGTTTGAAGATATTTTTGCCCGGTTCGGCAATGATTTGCCATACCTCACGAAAATGGTTATCAATATTTCAAATTTTATTTCCGGTAATATGGTATTGCTTGTCCTGATATTACTATTAATAGCATTTGGAATCTACTATTTAAGGAAAAACGAAAAATTCAGGCAGATGCAATCCTTGTGGCTGTTGCATATTCCATTTTTCGGCGAATTGAGCAGAAAAATGTACCTCGCCCGTTTTTGCTTGGCAATGGCTTTGCTGACAGGGGCACACACACCTCTGCTGCATGCCCTTGGTTTAGTAAAAAAAATGATTACTTTTTATCCGTTGCAAAAATCCATTGATACAATAGAACACGATATTATGCACGGAAAAACCCTGCACGAAAGTATGTCGAAATTTTCGATTTACGACAGGAGAATGCTCTCGTTAGTCAAAGTGGGCGAAGAGGTAAATCAGTTGGATACCGTTTTCAACAGGCTTAAAACACAATATATGGATGATGTTGATTACAGGACAGGAATGATGGGCAGTATCCTTGAACCTTTGATGATTATATTGATAGGACTATTTGTCGGCGTGATATTGATTGCGATGTATTTGCCGATATTTAAGTTGAGTACGAGTATTGGGTTTTAAATTTAGTCCATGATAACAGATAAATAGATATTCAGATGAACCGATTATCAGATTAAATGAGATATGTGTTTATTTGTGCTTTTGTGTCATCCGTATTGAAAAGTTTTGCGTACTTAGCTGCTTTATTGTAAAGGTTTCAATCTTGAAATTTGTCTGATTGGTTTTCATACTTTTCTAAGCGGAATAGATAATCTTCTTGGAGTTGCTTGATAAGTTTTTTCCACTAAGTTTTTTTCCTATATTAAGCTGTTCTTCAAATGTTCTTCTCATAAAAAAATAAACCCTAAAAGTTTTTTGTCTGACTTTTAGGGTTCACTTTATTTTAGGACAACCTCTTTATCCTTCTGAAATAAAAAAATTATTTGTGAGGTTGCATAAACTTAACATCTTCTACAGAGCCATCGTTATAAATAATTTTTTTGACATAGATTTTATCTGTGATTGCATAGGTATTTTCTGATTTTACAGTTTTATCGATGGAATCATAGTTTCCGGAAATCTCCGTCGCAGGACTTGCGGACTGTACCTCAAGCGGAATTATTTGATAAGTAACACTATAGGCTTCATTCGTATTTCCATAGATATCTGTGACCGCACCTGCATCCATATATAAAGTAACTGATGAAGTGTCTGTACTGGAAAATATAACTTCAAAAACAAGTTCGTTGTTTTCTACATAAGGCATTTCGCCAAAACCTGCAATTCTGCTATTAGCTCCAAAAGAAACACCTAAAACCCCATCTTCTACGGATTCGAGTTCATTGTTAAATATAAAACGAAATGCCCTGGTTGTTTCTATACCGGATGCAACATATAGGGGGGCTTCCGGATTTGGATTCATTTCTGATAAAATGAGAGTATCCAATTGGAGTATTTGTATATTATATGAAAATTTTATTCCACCATAGTAGTTCCCGGACAAATCGGAGATGGCATTTTCTGATATATCAATAGTAAGGAATGTACTTGCAGTTGAGTCTGCAGTAAAACTGAATTTTAGTGTATCACCGGATGCATAGGCGGCACGCATGGTAAATCCTCGACTGATAATGATTCCCTGAAGGTTAGGAATAATAATTTCCTCGTTGAATATTACATCAACGTCTATAAGCTGTTCCAAAGAATCTAATACGATTGTAGAACGGGGTTGAGGGTTATAGCTGATTATCTGAGGAGCAGTATTGTCAATTGTGGTAAAAGAGAAGGAGGAATCCTGTTTTGTAACATTTGAATGCGCTCCTTCTATCGCGCCGGCGCCTACGGTCACAGTGTAAAGGGTATTTTCGGAAAGCGGACTTGCCGGGGTCAGACTAACAATCGCTCCATTTGTACTTGCACTAAGAACCGGAGTATTATTGATTTTGATTTTGGAAGCATCAATTACAGATACATTTTCACCATATGTGATAGAGATAGCAGAGTTAGTTGCAACTCCGGTAGCTCCGTTTGTCGGTGATGTATTTATTATTTGAGGCGGATTTACAGCAATTCCATTTAAGATAATGGAAGTATCTATTATGGGAATGAGTCCGAGGAGACGGGCTTCAATTTTCAATTTTGAAGTATGTGTGCCTGCGGAATCAGGGTGGTAAGATACGTTTATTTTATGGCCGCCTCCCAATAATTCAGTAAGTATTTGAACCAAATTGATCGGACCATTGGCTACGGAAAATTGAGTGGAATCTCCACCCATAATGCTAACGTTAAAATAACTTAGACTTGATCCTAAAAGGACCTGAGATCCTGTTACGGTAACATTCATTTCAACTGTATCGTTTACATTTGCTGTAAAATTTAGCACATTAGTAGATTTACCAAAAGTCGGGTTTGATACTTGTGCTTTTAAGCTGATTGTGGATGTTATCAACATACCAATCAGCAACATTGATAATTTTGTAAAATGTTTCATGATTAAAATAATTAAGTTTAACAAAATTTTAATTAGAATTTAGATGATTGTATTATTTATAATATGTAATTTATATATGGGAATATAATTTTTTTGATTTGTAATTTACTTGTGTTGAATTGTAACTTTCCGATTATTAGACTCAAGATGATTCGATATTGGTGTTGAGTCGTTTTATTTCCAATAGTGTCTATTTGTATATTTTAAATAATCATATATGTATATGTAATATACTTCTTAAACAATATTTTTTTTAATAAGTTTTGTTGATATTATTCCTTTAACTTATTTTAGTTCTAAATCAGGATGAGATTTATTTTATTTTATTGGTTCTCAATAGTGAAGTAAGGATTTTCCGCTTATCCTGAACAGAAATTCCTTTAATATGGCAGAAAAGAGTTATGGATTATACTACTCTTTTTAATTTATTTAATCAGGCTCATCTTAATGTTTGTAATTTTTCTACTTTTGTGCCGCTTTATCTCTCAATTCGCCCAATGGAGACAGGGCAGTGTGAATTTTTTAAAGAGGTTTTTTATTATTTCGTATTTTAAAAATGCTTTTAATTTTCCTTATTTATTTAATTGTGATAAATTCTTTTGCTGCCGGAATATTTGTTTTGGATAAACAAAAAGCCCGGAAGAATAAGCGGAGGATAAGCGAAAGGACTTTACACGGATTGGAGTTTTGTGGAGGTATTTTCGGGATTATTTTTTGTATGTATCTTTTTCATCATAAAAACAGGAAAGTTTCATATTATCTTATCTCATATCTCCTATTACTTTTTTGGGTCGCGTTTCTCTTATATATTGTTAAGGAAAAAGGTTTTAATTGGCTTTTAGTATAAGTTTACACCGTTTTTTGTTTTATCAATTCAATTATGTCAGCATTATATATACATATTCCACTCTGTTCGAGCCGGTGCTTTTATTGCGATTTTTATTCGACTACCGATTTAGGCAGGAGAGAGTTGTTGTTGAATGGAATTTGTAAAGAGATAGATCTCCGGAAAGAGTACTTGAAGGGAGATGCCGTCCGGACAATTTATTTTGGAGGAGGAACGCCCTCAATCCTTTCGGTCGATGAAATTGAAAAATTGTTGGAAACAGTATTCAACTCTTTTAATTGCTGTCCGGAAGAGATTACACTGGAAGCAAATCCCGACGATCTTTCATCTGGTTATATCCGGTTATTGAGAAGATTGCCCATAAACCGCATTAGTATTGGCACACAAAGTTTTTGTGATGCGGATTTAAAACGGATGAATCGCCGGCATACTTCGTCACAGGCAATCAATGCCGTAAAGGAGTGTCAAAATGCGGGACTCGATAATATCAGCATTGATCTTATTTACGGACTGCCAGGTCAGACGTTGAGGCAGTGGGAAGAAAATTTGCAGATGGCTGTTGATTTGCAAGTAATGCACATTTCTGCTTATCATCTCACATACGAGAAGGGAACCGAATTTTTCAGGCAATGGAAACAGGGTAAAATTGCTCCGGCGGAAGAAACCCTTAGCGAAATGATGTTTCAAATGTTAAGGAGTACACTGAAAGAAAATGGATTTGAACAGTACGAAATTTCCAATTTTGCAAGATCCGGGATGGAATCCAAGCATAATTCTTCCTATTGGAACGATGTCCCTTATATCGGTTTGGGTCCATCGGCGCACTCTTATGACCGGGATTCCCGGCAATGGAATGTTTCGGATATAAATACTTACCTGAAATTGTTGGATAAAGGAGAGATTTTTTATGAGAAGGAAAAATTGGATAATAATATTCGTTACAACGATTTTGTAATAACCTCTTTGCGGACAGCAAAAGGAATGGATATATCTTTAATGAAAGCAAAATTCGGTGAAGAGTTATCCGCCTATTGCTTACAGCATGCAGCTGCTTTTATAAATCGTGGTTTATTGGAACTGAAAAATGATAAATTGCGTTTGACAGAGGAGGCAATTTTTATTTCGGATGGTATTATGTCCGAACTTTTATGGGTTGATTGAGGGAATTAGCAAATGAGCAAATGAGATAATTAGCAAATTTCCATTCGGATGTTTTAAGATTTAAAATATGGTAATTATCTCATTTGCTAATTTGTATTTCTTCTTTGATGTAAAATTGCAGATAATCATAATAATCTTTACCTTTGGTGCTCTTTAACTGAAATATTTTTTAAGAAAAATATCCGTTATATGAAGATTGCAATTTTTCCGGGAAGCTTTGATCCCTTTACAATTGGACATTATTCAATCGTTACGCGTGCACTTACTTTTGTTGATGAGGTGGTTATTGCGATTGGGGTAAATGAGGCTAAAAAAACATTTTTTCCTCTGAAAAAACGAATGGAAATTATAAATAAAGCATTTCTTCATGAGCCCAGAGTCAGGGTGGAATGTTATGATTGCCTGACCGTAGATTTTGCAAAGCAAGTAAATGCAAATATAATTTTACGCGGTATCCGCTCTATTGCCGATTTTGAATACGAAAAAACGGTTGCTGATGCCAACCGACGGCTCTCTGGAATAGATACTATCCTGTTATTTACGGAACCTCAACACTCTTTTATTAGTTCGACTGTAGTAAGGGATATACTCCGTTATGATAAAGATGTAAAATGCTTTCTGCCTCCTAATGTATCCCTTGAAGATTTAAAATTTAACCATTAAAAGTTTTGTTAATTTCCTGAAACAGGATAACTCTTTTTGATTTATTTGAGCGTCTTGTAGCCTTCTGATTTTTCGGAGCGATCTGTTTATGTTTGAATTTCTTCCTTTTTGATTCTTTGTGATTTTTTATGTAAAATATTGATATTCAATATGTTGATTATTATATGAATCCAATATTAACGAGAATGTGAGATGAAAAAACTTATTATCAATGCTGAAAGTGCTGCATATTTTAAGCGGATTTTATTTTTTACAGTTTAGGCTTTTTATTTATTGTAGGTAAATTAATTTCAAAACACAGTTCTCCGGATTCAGTGAAAGAGCAGTAATTTTTAAATGAAAACCAGGTAAGTTAGCAGTTTTGAAATATATCAAAACCGTTTGGAAGTGCTGGAAAATAAGGATTTATTCCGAATTGTATCTTGAATATGAATTTTTACTATTAGTGAATGTACAAGAAAATCAGAAAGTTAATTTTATTATTTAACGAAAACTAATTTTAATTATATCCTTGTTGTTTTAAAAAATTAATTATATTTGGAGCGGATTAGTATATATATTTTAACAAAGTCCCCACGTTTAAATAGGGATCTTACAACTTAAGAGAAACAAATCATGAAAAAGTTTTGTAGAAGTTTGGTATTATTTTTAATAATACTGCTATTTCGTGCTATTCCCTCGTTTGGGGACAATGTCATTTTTATCTTTGAATTAACAGATCCGAATGATTCCCCTCTTCCTTTTGTAGAAGTAGAAATAACACAAAATGGAGTTCCGGATCAACAGTTACTCTTTCAGACCGACGATTTAGGACGGATTGTTGAGAGTTTACCTCAGGATAATGATTATGAGTATAAAGTAAGTTATGGAGATTGGTCTTCGGGTAGTTTTTCTACAAAAGATGTGACGACTTTTTTGTGGATAAAGTTGGATTATCGTCAGGCTACGATCTCTTTGCTTGATGCAAACGGTGATCCTATGTCGGATGAAAGTGTACAAATGTACAAAATAAACGATGATGGAACGGAGATGCCATGTTCCGTAAAAAAAACAGATGAAAACGGAGTTGTCAGTTTTGTCCTTCCTGACAAAGGAAAATATAAATATATCGCATTGGATCAGCAAGAGACATTTATTATGGATGGAAGTCTCAATAAAAGTGTCAGCGCCCTTAGTGGTTATACCCTGATGCCGATTTATTTCGGATTCAAGAAAGGAACCGAAATAATAAATGTTTCTGCGGAAGATATCAAAGTTTATAAAAAGAATACCAATGGTAATTACTCCATCTATGGAGCATCCCCTTCGAACGATGCACCCGGAGAAGCTGGTTACAGTATTTTTGAAAGCCCTGTTTCGTGTTTGCCCGGAGGTCAATACAAAGCAGAAGTCTCGACTTCCGAATATGGGAGTCTGAGTGTCGAATTCACAGCTTATTTAAATTCGGAAATGAAAGATACCATTTATTTTATTATTCCGGTAGAAGATGAAGGAGAAGGCGGCGGTCAAGGTGGTGGAGGCGGAAATCAAGGCGGAGAAGGCGGCGTACCCGAAAAGTGCAAACTAACTGTTAAAACCGTTTGGAAAGATGATGAAGAACCGATTCCCGATGTTCCTTTCTTAGTGAATAACGGGCAGTGGGCAACTGATATATTAGGATCCCGGACTTTCGAGATTAACAAAAAATCAAGCCAGAGGATTGAGGTATTGAACCTGTCCGAAACGCATTTTATTACTCAGGATACAACCATAATTTTATACTTGGATGATTTTTACAGGACGAATTTCATATTCCGTCTTTCCGGAGAGGAAGTATCTACTCCTTCGATATCTGTTATTTGCGCTCAGTCCATTAGTATGAATATGTGCACCCAACGTTCTTTTGCGTGCAAACCTAAACAATATTGTCCTATCCTTACCTTACCGGGAGATTATACGTACTCTTTCTCAATAAAAGATTTTCATTATGACGCTTTGATGTCAAGCACTTTTGATATTCCGGTAGTACCAAAGGAGTCAAGGGGAAAAGACACAACAATTTATTTTGATCTGGTTAAAAAGAATGAAGTGAAATTCATTGTATTGGATGACGATGGAGATCCTTTTCCATATATTCCTGCCGGGATATTTAAATATGATGGCGGCGTTTTATCTTCCGGAAGCTCATTTGATTACTCTTCGCATTCCGAACTGGAAACGGATAGTCTCGGAACTTTTACCGATTATCTGTTAGACGGAGATTATAGGATTGCTGTAATGGATACGATATTCGATTTCTCAATCGAATCCGACACCACGATTATCTTACAAAGCATCAAAGAAAAGAAAAATGTTTATTTTAAATTCTTGCTTGACGGGAAAGAAGTTTTTCCTCAAGTGATGCGTATCGACCTGTTTTATCCGGATAGCTCCGATTATGTATATATTGTTTCCACTATTGAAAAAGATGAAGACGGAAATGATTACAGGTTTTTTGATAAACCTGCAAAATGTTTCGCGGGGAAATACATATATAGCTTTGAATTGAGGGATATGGGATTCAATGGAAGGAAAAGCGACTCTTTTGAAGCATTTATAAGCGCGAAGCAGGATACGATCGTTTTCATTGTTCTCCCTGTGAAACCGAAAGTAGAGATAATCGTAGTTGATAAAGAGCGGAAACCGATACAAAATGTATATGGAGCAATATACCGGTATAACTCCGATGGATCATTAGATCCGGATCCTCTCTATGACGATTTTTCGCATGATGAGTTGAAAACGGATGATGCCGGAACTATTTGGGATCGGCTAATGCCCGGAAAGTACCGGTTTGTCATTGACGGTATAGTACAACGTGATTTTGTCGTAGGCGAGTATGACATAAAATTCGAAGTAATGGCGGGAGTTGATTATTTCACCACCACATTTATTGTCAAAGACACAAAAGGAAATCCTGTCAAGAATACTTTTTTGGAAATAAAGAAAGAAGGAGATTTTTACGGATCGAATCTGACCGATGAAAATGGGGAAATGGAGATAATGAATGAATCCGGTACTTACACTTATTATCTCCATTATGGCGATGTCAGAGACAGTACCTACCATATATACAAGTCGGACACTACTATTTATATCATAGTTCCCGAGTTGGTTTATGCCGAGTCGATCGACATAAAAGGATGTAAATGCTTGCAACCCGGAGAATCTATTCAATTATTCTCCGAAATAACCCCTTCGGATGCGACCTACTCCGATGTGAAATGGAGTATTGACAATCAGCTTTATGCAAATATTTCGTCTAATGGTATATTAACCGCAAATGAAGTCGGACTCGAAGGTACGGTAATTATTACCGCTACTGCAAAAGACGGTTCTGATATTCCTCCTGTTACAAAGGAAATAAAGATTTTGAAAAGCTGTGAAGACTATAAAATAGGTTTCTCCATTGGAAAAGTTGGGGTAACAGACACAACAATCTCGGGAGGAACCCTCTCTTTGATATTGGATGCAGTAGGAGATAAAGTAGAAAATCCGGTTGGTTGGTATGTTTACCAATATTCAACTGATAGTATTGCCTGGCATAACATAAATGCCAATCCGGTTCAGGAATCCTCTTTTGTGTTAGATTCAAAAGACTATGACCTTGATGAAACTGTTTATTTCCGTGCTATTGCCGCAGAAACCGCAGAAATTGCCCGGAAAGTTTCGGGAGGAGACCTGAGCGGAGCTTGTCTCTCTTATGGTATTTCAACTCCGGTAAAATGTAAAGTTGTCGGCATTTTTCAAAATTGGCCGGACAACGTATGTTCAAGCGATGCAGAAGTAACTCTTAACTTGTCAAGCGAATCTTTGGCGATAATTGAACAAGCAGGAACAGTGGTGGAATGGTACCGGAAAGTAGACGAAAGTACTGGTTTTGTAAAGATGAATGTCCCTCAGGAAAAATGGCTGAATCCGACATTTACACTTACTGAGAGCGCCGTATTTAAAGTGAAAGTGATAAATACATCCGAAAAATTCGATGCTGAATTTGAGCAGAAAATAGATTACCTTTCTGCACCGGATTTTAAGATATATGCCAGTCAGGACGTTGTTTGTGAAGGCGCTTCCGTAGAACTTTCGATAGATAACAGTATCCCTGCAAATTCATACAAATGGTTTGACGGAAGCGGGCAACCGACAAATACTGTTTTAGCGGGAAAAGAAGGGTATTGGGCTGTCCTTAAAGCATGTCCTCTGGATACTGCAAAAATTTTGCTTACAATAGATGATTCCATAAAAATCAGTTTGATTGCCGATAGAGATTTGATTTGCAGTACGGAAACAGATCCGGTTGAACTTCAGGTACAGGTTAATCAAGGCATGCCGGGAATGTACGTTTGGTCGCCGAACAGTTCGGACAATACCCCTTCTGTTTCTGTCTTTCCCGGTCAAACAACCGAATATAAAGTGACTGTCAGGACTGTTTTAGACAAATGTCCTGCTGCTGTGGATTCGGTAACAATTGTTGTCGAACCTGCAATCGAATTGAGCCTTTCTGCCAGTAATTATAGTATATGCCAGGACGATACACAATCCATCACTTTAACCGCAACTACACAAAGTGGGACTCCGGCTGAATATATCTGGTGGGATGGAACAGTAACTTCCGAACCAGTGAGAGATGTCATTCCGGTTGAGAATATGGTTTACTCCGCTCAGGCAAAAGGTGCGGCGTGCCCTCTCTCAACGGTTGTTTATTCGGACGAAGTGAAAGTTGCAGTACATACACCTGTCTCTTTGTCGGTGGAAACTCCGGTTGTCAATTTCGGAGAACCGGTTAGATTGGAAGCTATTGTCGACAAACCGGTAACAGGCCCATATCATTGGTATGGCGTTGAAAATGGCAATGAGATATTGTTGGGTGAGACTGATACTCCGGTATTCGAGCATTTCCTTTCCAAAGCAATGTCTTACATGGTAAAAGCGGAAAATGGAATATGCCCGCTTAATGCAAGTGTTCAGGCAGAAGTGAAAATGGTCGACCGGACAAAAATTCCTACTGTATTCACTCCTTATGACAGGGATGGGATGAATGATGATTTCATGCCCGGATATAAAGTATTCATTTATGACCGGTATGGCGACTTGATTTGCCATTCCGAAAATGGCTGGGATGGAACATATCGCGGAAAAACAGCCGATGCCGGAGTTTATATATATGTTGTAACAATGAAAGACGACAGAGTAGAAAAAGGAACAATTGAAATTATCAGATTAAAAAAATAAAGGGTAAAAGATATGAAAAAATTAATATGGATATGTATATTATTTCCCTTTTCCCTGATTCAGGCAGAGGAAAATGTTTTTACAGAAGCTGATATCGAATTTGCGCAATATTACTATTCCCTGAATAGCGGAGATTATTCTCCCTACAGGGAAGGGAAAGTTGCTTTCTTTGAAAAAGGGATGGCATATACGGCTCTGTTGGATGAGGATTATGAGAAGATATATTTCAAAGCTGCCCCCGAATTGGATGGACTTGGAATAGAAGGGCATTTCACTTACGATGCTTCGTTAGATAAAATATATTTCACCAAAGAAGGGATACTCTATGAATCGACATGGAAGGATGGGCAATGGAGTACTCCTCAACCTATTAAATTTGCCCGGATAAAAATGGATAGAAAAACCCTGTCCGGCTCTATGATCGCATACAGCGGATGGAGGTATAAGCCGGATGACGTAAAGGTACAGGGAGTATATAATCCGGCACTATCGGCAGACGGAAAGAAGCTTTATTATGCAGCAGACCTTCCTGGAACGTATGGTGGATTGGATATTTGGTATTCTACCCAAAATGAAGATGGAACATGGTCTGAACCTATTAATCTCGGAGAGAATGTCAATTCGGCTTCGGATGAGAATATCCCTGTTTTACAAGGCGATACTTCCCTTTTCTTTGCCTCTGTTGCACCGCAGCCCCAAAAGGTATCAGATTCCGGCGTACAATCCGATTCTGACGAAAAACGCTTTTCAAATAAACAGGATATGCGGCTTGTTCCTCTTAATGGCGATCAAAAGCCTTTTCCTGTTGTAACGATGTTAGCTTCCCGGAAAAAAACAGGAGTAATGCCGGAAGAAGAAATTGAGCCAATGCCCGCTTTGGCGGAAGTAGAAGAGGCCTCTTCAAAAATCTATCTCAAAGATCCGAAAACATGCGTTTTCCTTTTCGACTTTGATAATGATAATCTGATAAATGCCGGTGACGAAGAGATTGATCTCCTTCTCGAATTTATCAACCGTTACGAAGATGGTAAATTTCTTATAGTTGGCTATACGGACGAAAGAGGTGGCGATAGATACAATATGACACTCTCGGAAAAACGGGCGAAAAAGATTTACCAGCTTCTTATAAAAAGAGGAGTTCCAAAAAATATACTGCAATATGTAGGAAAAGGCAAATCGAATCCGGTTGTTAAAAATGCACAAACGGAAGAAGAACATCAGGAAAACCGTCGTGTGGAAATACAAAATATGAATTAAGATACATAAAATGAAACACCCACGTCAGGAAAATGACACACAAGCTAATGATTATATGGGTGTTTCATCTGACATTAATGTAAAAAATAAATTATAAACAGATGAAAAAGAAAATTATCATATTATTCTTTTCTTTAGCATATTGCCTAATGAATTTTGCCCAGCAGGATTTACTACTTTCCCAGCAGTTTTTCTCCCGTATTAATAAAAATCCTGCCGGTACAGGAAATAATGAGGAAATAGACATTTTTCTGTTAGGAAGAATGCAATGGATCGGAGTCGACAATGCTCCCCGTACCTGCTTATTGAATGCAACTACCTATTTTGAAAAGTTCAAATCGGGAGTAGGACTCTCGGTATCCTACGATCAGATCGGAGTAGGGCACAGTACTACAAACGCGAAAGCAGTCTATGCTTACCATATTGACCTGAATGAAAATTATATTCTCTCGATGGGTGTTTCTGCGGGAGCTAATTTCGGTTACTTTAATCCATGGGTAAATGAATTGAGAGATGAGGATGAATATGGAGCGGAAACCTTCCCGGAAGATAAAGAAACGAAAGTTACTCCTGATTTTGACTTGGGATTTGAGTTGACTTCATTACATTGGTTATTTGGTATTTCATCCACACATATAGCAAATAATACTTCTACCACCTATGAGTCGGGAAGGCATTATTATGCTTACGCGCGCGGATTCTTCCCTTTGGCTCAACATTGGGACATAGCGCCAGCTATTGTTTATATGCACAAGAGCCAGACGAATCTATTGGAGTTAAGCACAATGGCATTTTATAACCGCATGATATGGGGTGGTGTTACGTGGCGTCCCGATTTATATCATTCCGGCAATCCCTCTATGATGGTATTTACCCTGGGGCTTGAATGGGAGAAATTCCGTTTCGGATACTCATATGATCTGAATCTCGGAAGCTATAACCATTTGCCGTCTAATACGCACGAAATATTGCTGTCGGTTCGCTTTGGAAAATAGTTAATTAGTTGAAAGGGGAGAATTCTTGGTAGAACCAAGCGGCAAAGCCGAGCGGAAAGGTGAAAGTTTTTAGTTGTTGATTATTTATAAAAATTCAAAGCAGTTTCTTAGCCCATCTTTTTTATTATTTATAAATAGATGTCTTGGTTTTATCTTAGTGTGACTGTATGCATCGGAGTTTTTAGAAGACTTCCTCTGTTTATTTCCTTTGCTTGTCACATCGGGGCAAAACCGGGACATCTTATTTAATGTAAGTTCGATTTTAAGTAGTTGATAAGATTTAAGATATATATCGAGTAGACAACTTAAACGAGTAAACAAGAATAACCTGTTTACTCGTCAACTCGTTTACTAAAAGTATGATAATAAATTCATTTTACACTCTTACTCAACAGGCGGAATCCAATACCACATTGCAGGCATTTTTTCTCTTCGCAATACTGTTTTTTAAGTTCCAAAAGGGCTTGTGTTTCATAAGCGCTTTCAGCGTTTACTCCCAGATCTTTCCATCTTTTAATTATACTATTTTGCTCCGGGGCAATCTTTTCTAATAGTCCGTAGGCTCTTTCCAATATCTCAGGCATATCTTTCTTTATGGAAAAAGCAAATAAGAATGGAATTACCGTATTAATCAACAAAATATCTATACTTTCCGTACCCATCACTTTTTTCCGCTTAGGCGAAACTTCTTCAAAAGAATAATGAGTCTCCCAATAAGCAGACGGTTCGTATGAAAAATAACTGCGGAGCTTGCTGATATCATCCGTTTCCAGCAATTGGGAGAATAACTTATTGGAGTAGTGAATCAATGCTGCAAATTGGGCAATCCTAATCTGAGGAAAGTTTGCCGGATGCATCTTGGAAAGTTTCCATAGGGACGGATCAATCGGAGATAACGAAAATTTTTGGCGTAAAAAGGCATATTCTTTCAATAATAATTGGAGATATTCGTCGGACGGCGTTCCTTTAAGTAATCCTGCTTGTCCGAAAAGCAACGCCTCGATTTGTGCCGGATCATTTTTATGCTTGCCTAAAAAAGAGAGCGGAAGGGATTTAGCCAACATTTCAAATGGAAGGCTGTTTGTATTCATCCCGAAATTTTTTGCAAGAAAAATATAAAAAGTCTCTTCCCAGTTATTATTATTTTGAGCCAAATGCTTCAATATCGCATCTGTTTTCCTGATAGAACGTTCATTGAGGAGCTTATTAAGATGTAGTTTGAAAAAATCAGTTGGAAGTTGATTCCACAATGATTCGCACCGGATCCACTCTTTTGATGCTAACAGCAACTCATGCCGTTCTTTTATATCCTCACGGATTGTTAATTCCAGTTGCGGAATTTCTTCTCCGCTTTGCCTGTAAACGTTTCCATTCGCTTTTCCTACCACATGCAAGATCACGGAATTATAAGCGTTATCCTTGTGATGGTTATGATGATTCCAATCCGTAGACGAAATATGTATCTCCACATTTCCCGCCCAGAGCGTTTTTCCTATTCTTATTTTTGCATTGAAAAAGTCGGGGCCTGCATCTTCATTTTTTTTACCGCAATCAATAATTTCAATATTTTCCCCACTCGTAGTTTTTAATGGTTTTGATGCAAATAGCCCATACTGCCAAACGTAGTGCAACAAGTCTTCTTTCATGTTTTTCTTAATTAACTTCCCAAATAGATTATATGCACAAATATCGGTAATATTTTTTACTTTTGTCCCGAAAAACAAAGTGAATAATGGAGAAATCAAAGATCGCTTTTATTATCAATCCCAATTCAGGAACCAGCAAGAAAGAAGACTTGCCGGCTTTGATTGATAAGGTATTGGATAAGGAACGATTTGAACCGACAGTTATTTTTACGCAATACGCAGGGCATGGAAGGGAATTGACCGCCCGTTTTATAGAAGAAAAATATAAATATATAATTGCGTGCGGGGGTGACGGAACGATGAATGAAGTAGCCTCGGAATTGGTGCATACCGATGTGGTTTTTGGTATTATTCCTTATGGTTCCGGCAATGGATTGGCTCGCCACCTTAGAATCTCAATGTCTCCGCGTAGAGCATTGAAACAAATTAATGATCATTCAATCAGAGTTATAGACTACGGAATTGCAGATGAAACGAAGTTCTTTTGTACCTGCGGAACCGGCTTTGATGCTCACATCAGCCATAAGTTTGCCGTACAGGGAAGACGAGGTTTTTTGACTTATCTCAAAACTATTTTCAGGGAATATATTCACTATAAACCCTATATGTATATATTGAAAAATAATGAATTTGAGATCAAGCAACGCGCTTTTCTGATTACGTTTGCCAATGCATCACAGTACGGGAATAATGCTTTTATCGCTCCCCGTGCAAGCACATCCGACGGTATGCTGGATGTCTGTATCCTGAAACCTTTTTCCTTTTTCGCAATTCCTTGGCTGGCTCTTCTCCTGTTCCAAAAGGAAATAGACAAAAGTAAACATATCTCTATTGTAAGAACGAAGGAAATAACGCTTATAAGACGAAAAGCAGGATCATTTCATATTGATGGAGACCCGTTGGAAAAAGGAAAAGAGATACATATAAAAGTAGTTCCTGCCGGACTGAAAGTATTGGTTGGAAAGAGTTTGAATATTGATGTGATTATTAGAGCCCGCCTTGTTTATGCAAGAAGGCAAATCCGTTTCCACCGGAAAAATATTCAAAGGGCAATTTTAGAATAAAGACGAGTTTTTTACGACTCTATTAGCTGTTTTTTTGGAGAGAAAAAGAGAAGATTGAACCAATAAAAAACGCCACCGGATTTTATAAAATCCGGTGGCGTTTTTTATTTCTCAGAAGGTTCTTTATTTCAGGGAAATTCAGTAAATGCGGAAAAATATATTTTTTGTTTTTGATAGTAATATCTAGAGGGATTCCTCACTCCACTTTGTTGCGTTCGGAATGACTGGCAACTAACGGTTGGGATATAGGAGGGGGAAGCGGCAAAGCCGCCGCTTCCCCCTCCTGCGTTTCTTTA